>NZ_JBHMCF010000040.1:0-483313 GCF_042428605.1 Nonomuraea salmonea | reverse complement strand
CACAACCGGCCCTCACGCCAGCGGAACGCCGAGCGGGTGTACTCCGCCGACGCCCGGGACTTCTTGCGGGACTTGAATGTGGGGTAGTTGGCGCGCCTGGCGAAGAAGTTCGCGAACGCCGCCTGAAGATGCCGCAGCGCCTGCTGAAGAGGGACCGACGACACCTCCGACAGGAAGTCATAGTCTCCGCTGCGCTTCCACTCCGTCAGGCGCGCGGAGGACTCCACATAGGAGACACGGCGGCCTTCCAGCCGGTAGGCGCGGGTGCGCTCCTCGAGTGCCTTGTTGTAAACGAGACGGACGCAGCCGAACGTCCTGGCAAGCTCGCCGGCCTGCTCAGGGGTCGGATAGAAGCGGTACTTGTAGGCCCGCTTCACGATCTGCGCCACGCCCCACATGCTACCGAACGATCAACCAAAGCTCGCTCCTGTGTTCGATACACCGGTTCACCTGACGGCGAACCGGCTGCCCCTGTCCTGCCCCGCAGGGGTCCGAATCCTTCCCCGCCTGAAGGCGGGGGTTTCCACGGAGGTATCTGATGACGGCGGAACACCTCGACGGCAACGCGCTGGCCGGCCCGCTCGGCGAGATCTTCGCGGTGGACGTGGTCTCCGCGACCGGCCGCTGCGCGAGCTGCGGCCTCACCGGGCCGGTGGCGTCACTGCGCGTGTACGGGCCGGAGCCCGGCCTGGTCGCCCGCTGCCCCGGCTGCGACGAGGTGGTGCTCAGGCTGGTGCGCGGCCCCGGCACCGCCTGGCTCGACCTGCGAGGCAGCGTATCCCTGCGCATGAGCGTGCCTGACTGAGTACACTCTGGCACTGTTCACCGGCCGAGATCTGTACGGCGAGGCTCTTGGCCACGGGCGGCTACCCTCGGCCCCGGTCTAGGGGGAAGTCACGTGAGCAGCGGGCTTGTCGAGGTGCCACCGTCCGGTCACCGCACTCCGCGGCGGCGCCGCCACTGGTTGCGCTGGGTCATCACGATCAGCGTGGTCGTCGTGCTCCTCGTCGTCGGGGTGGCGGTGGGCGTCTTCGCCCGGCTGACCGGCAACGTCAAACACACCGACCTCACGGCCGACGACCTCGGCGCCACCCGCCCGCCCAAGGTGGCAGGCACCGCGATGAACCTCCTGGTCGTCGGCTCCGACCAGCGCAACGGCAAGAACGCCAAGTACGGCCGGGTCGCCGGCGAGCGCACCGACACGATCATGCTGGTCCACGTGTCGTCGCAGCGCGACAACGCGATGGTGATCAGCTTCCCGCGTGACTCGCTCGTCCAGCTGCCCGCCTGCCGGGCCACCGGCGCCTTCCCCGGCCAGCAGGCCCACCTCGGCATGATCAACGAGTCGTTCAACTCCGGCGGCATCGGCTGCACCTGGAAGACGATCGAGTCGCTCACCGGCATCCACATCGACCACTTCGTGAAGGTCGACTTCACCGGCTTCAAGGGCATCGTCAACGCCGTCGGCGGCGTCGAGGTGTGCCTGCCCGAGCCGGTCGACGACAAGAAGGCGCTGCTGCACCTGCCCGCCGGGCGGCAGAGCCTCAACGGCGAGCAGGCGCTCGGCTACGTACGCGCCCGCTACAGCCTCGGCGACGGCTCCGACATCGGGCGCATCCAGCGCCAGCAGATGTTCATCGCCTCGATGGTGAAGAAGGTGCTGAGCGGCGAGACGCTCACCGACCCCGCCAGGCTGCTCGCCATCCTCGACGCGGCCACCCAGGCCGTCACCACCGACCGCGGCCTGACCCTCGGCGTCATGAAGGACCTCGCCACCAGCCTCCAGGGCATCGACGTCGGCAAGATCCGCTTCATCACCACCCCGTGGCACTACTCGCTCACCCAGCCGGGCCGCGTGGAGTGGGTGCAGCCGCAGGCGCGCAAGTTGTTCCAGATCGTCGCCAAGGACGAGAGCGTCGAAGGCGTCAAGGGCGGCCAGGAGAAGGTGGCCCGCTCGAAGATCCAGGTCGAGCTGCGCAACGGCACCTGGCGTACGGGGCTGGCGACCGAGGTGGCCGCCGCCCTCGAACAGCGCGGCTATCACATCGCCAAGATCGGCGACACCGCCCGCAAGCCGCAGAAGCAGACCACCGTCTTCTACGGGCCCAACGGAGAGACCCGGGTGCCCACCCTGTCCAAGGACGTGCTCAAGAGCCGGCCGAAGGAGCTGGCGGCGGCGCGTACGAGCCGGTTGGTGCTGGTCATCGGCGACGACTGGCAGGGGCTCAAGCCGCTGCGGGCGGGCGACACCGAGGCGCTCAAGGGTTTCGACGCCACGCACGACACCTGCGCCACCTGACCGGTGGACGCGGCGTCATGGGGGTCGCCGGAGCCCAGGGCTCCGGCGATCCGCGCAGCGGGCCCCTGGTCAACGCCCGCGTTCGGACTCCTGCTCCGACGGCGTAGGCGGGTACATCTCCTCGCGTCGCGTGTCGGCGCCCAGCTCCTCGCGCAGCCGGTCGTAGTCGATGTTGTGGTTGGCGTACTTCAGCTGGCGAGCGACCTTCGTCTGCTTCGCCTTGGCTCTTCCTCGGCCCATGGCTTCTCCCTAGTCCCCGCTGTCATGCTATCCAACAACATAGCGACTTGAAGAATTATGCAACTGAACTAGATTACTCTGAAGCTATGCACGTGGAGGTCTACCAGGCCAAGGCCGACTTCTTCCGAACGCTCGGCCACCCCGCTCGCATCCGAGTGTTGGAGCTACTCCAGGAAGGGCCACTGCCCGTCAGGGACCTGCTGGCCCAGATCGACATCGAGGCCTCGAGCCTCTCCCAGCAGCTCGCCGTCCTGCGCAGGGCCGGCATCGTGAGTGCGATCCGCGAGGGCAGCACCGTGGTCTACACGCTGGCCACGCCCGAGCTCGCCGACCTGCTGGGCGCCGCCCGACGCATCCTCACCGACATGCTGGCCGACCAGGGGGAGCTGCTCGCGGAGCTGCGCGCCGAGGTCACCTAGCCGACACCCGCCGCACGTGGCCGGGATACCACGCGGTGAAGGCGGCGGGCACCACGAACGAGAGCACTTTGATGGCGACCACCGTCGCCGTCGCGTGAAGGGAGGCGTGCAGCACCACGGTCAGGGCGATGGCGGCGACGGTGAAGGCCACCGCCCAGGCCGGGGTGAGCACGGTGTCGAGCCGGAGGAAGCGCGGGTGGTCCCAGGCTGATCTACGGCCGCCGCCTCGCCGAGAGCCGGCGCCAGTGGGGCGAATGGGCGGAAAACCAGATCGGTTAGGCTCTCGGCCATGGTCTCCGAGTTGTTCGATCCCAAGGCGTGGCAGCCCGTCGAGGGCTTCGACTTCACCGACATCACCTACCACCGGGCCGTCGACCACGGCACCGTGCGCGTCGCGTTCAACCGGCCCGAGGTGCGCAACGCCTTCAGGCCCCAGACCGTGGACGAGCTCTACCGCGCGCTCGACCACGCCCGGCAGACCACCGACGTCGGCTGCGTGCTGCTGACCGGCAACGGCCCCTCGCCTAAGGACGGCGGCTGGGCCTTCTGCTCCGGCGGCGACCAGCGCATCAGGGGCAAGGACGGCTACCAGTACGCCGACGGCACCCCCTCCACCGGCCGCCTGCACATCCTCGAGGTGCAGCGGCTCATCCGGTTCATGCCGAAGGTCGTCATCTGCGTCGTGCCAGGGTGGGCCGCGGGCGGCGGGCACAGCCTGCACGTCGTCGCCGACCTCACGCTCGCCAGCGCCGAGCACGCCCGCTTCAAGCAAACCGATTCCGACGTCGCCAGCTTCGACGGCGGCTACGGCTCGGCGTACCTCGCCCGGCAGGTCGGGCAGAAGTTCGCCCGCGAGATCTTCTTCCTCGGCGAGACCTACAGCGCGGCCGACGCCCACCGCATGGGCATGGTCAACGCCGTGGTGCCGCACGCGGAGCTGGAGGCGACCGCGCTGGAGTGGGCCCGCAAGGTCAACGGCAAGTCGCCGACCGCGCAGCGCATGCTCAAGTACGCCTTCAACGCCGTGGACGACGGGCTGGTGGGCCAGCAGCTGTTCGCGGGCGAGGCGACGCGGCTGGCGTACATGACGGACGAGGCGGCCGAGGGCCGCGACGCGTTCCTGGAGAAGCGCGAGCCCGACTGGTCGCCCTACCCCTGGCACTACTGATCCGGAGCCATGCGGATCACGGTGCCCGCCGCGCTGACCGCCTCGCACCTGCGTCACGCGGACGACGCGGGGCCCGCCTGGGTGGCCGCGCTGCCCGGGCTGGCCGAGCGCTTCCTCGACGAGTGGGAGCTGCGGCCTGACGGCGAGCCGAGCCACGGCATCGTGGCGCTCGTGCTGCCCGTGGTGCGGGCCGACGGGACGCGGGCGGCGCTCAAGCTCCAGCCCGTCACGGAGGAGACCGCCGGCGAGGCCCTGGCGCTGCGTACGTGGGCGGGCGACGGCGCCGTACGCCTCCTCGCCGCCGACCCCGGGACCGGCACTCTGCTCCTCGAACGCCTGCACGCCCGCCGCTCCCTGGAGGACGTCCCCGACGTCACCGCGGCCCTGGAGACCCTCACCGCCCTCCTGGGCCGCCTCTCCTCCCATCCCGCGCCGGCGTCCGGGTGGCGGCGGCTGGAGGACATCGCGTGGCGCATGCTGGACGAGGTGGACGCGGCCGTCGCCGCGTTGCCGCGCGAGCGGGACCGCGCCTGGTTGCGGCGGTGCGCCGATGCCGTCGCCGAGCTGGTTCCCGAGCTGGCGGGCGGGCATCGTGACCGGCTGCTGCACTGGGACCTGCACTACGCCAACGTGCTGGCCGCCGATCGGGAGCCGTGGCTGGTCATCGACCCGAAGCCGCTGGCCGGCGATCCAGGGTTCGAGCTGCTGCCCGCCCTGTGGAACCGCTGGGACGAGGCGGTGGCGACCGGCGACGTACGCAGGGAGACGCTGCGCCGCCTCGACCTCATGACCGAAGCACTCCGCGCCGACCGGCGGAGGGCGGCCGGCTGGACGCTCGGCCGGGTGCTGCAGAACTGCCTCTGGCTGGTCCGCGAAGGCGATCGCGAACTGGACGACGTCCAGCTCACGATCGCCGAGGCCGTGCACACGCGCTGGTGACCGGCCGAGCGACCAGAGACACTCCACCCACCCCGAACGCCTGCCGGCCGCCCGGGCGGCCCGCCCCATGACGGGGTGGGGGCGTCAGGGGGTGATGACGACCTTGCCGGCGCCGTGGCGGCCCTCGACGTCGCGGTGCGCCTCCGCCGCCTCCTCCAGCCGGTACGTCCGCCGCACCCGCCAGGAGAAGGAGCCTTCCGCGTACAGCCGCGCGTACCGTCCGAGCCGCTCGGCCGACCGCTCCCCCTGCACCAGCCGCACCCCGAGCGCGCCGGCCTTGTCGTGCTCGACCATGGTGACGATGCGCCGCCGGTCGGCGACCAGGTCGAGCGAGACCTCAAGCGCGTGCCCGCCGGCCCCGTCGAGGGCGGCGTCCACCCCGCCGGGCGCGAGCGCGCGGACCCGGTCGGCCAGTCCCTCGCCGTAGGTGACGGGGATGGCCCCCAGCTCACGCAGGTAGTCGTGGTTGGCCTCGCGGGCGGTGCCGATCACGGTGGCCCCGCGCCGCCTGGCGATCTGCACCGCCGCCGTGCCCACGCCGCCCGCCGCCGCGTGCACGAGCAGTGTCTCGCCGGCGGCCAGCCCGAGGTTGTCGAGCGCCAGCTCGGCCGTCTGCACCCCGGCGGTGAGGCTCCCCGCCACCTCCCACGGCACCCCGGCCGGCTTGGGCGTCACGTTGGCGGCCGGCACCACGACGTACTCGGCGCAGCAGTTGAGCACGTTGAACCCGAGCACCTCGTCGCCCGCCGAGAACCCGGTCACGTCCGGCCCGACCTGGTCGATCACGCCGGCGAACTCGTTGCCTGGAATGCGCGGGAAGGGGATGTCATCGAGGTAGCCGGGCATCCAGCCCGCCCGGATGGCCGTGTCGAACGGCTGCACGCCCGCCGCCCGCACCCGGACTCGCACCTGGCCGGGCCCCGCCTGGGGAGCGGGCAGCTCCATCATCTTCAGCACTTCCGGTCCGCCCGTTTCCGTGAAGGCGGCCGCTCTCATCAGATCGCTCATGCGATCAAGCCTGCTACCTCAACTTGGCTTGAGGTCAACACCATATCGACTCGGGAACTTTTTCCTTTACTTGTGCTTTATCTAGATATAGTCCTATTGGACACACACGGGGACGGGGCAACACCGGGGCGGCATGACCGACTTCTTCAGCATCGCGTTAGGTTTTCCGACTGTCATTTTCACCTTCCTGCTCGGGGTGGTCGTCGCCTATTGGCTGGCCGTGATCACCGGTCTGTTCGAGATCGAGGACGACGCCGCCTGGCTGGGGTTCGGGGGAGTTCCCGCCGGCGTCGCGCTGTCGTTGCTCGTCGCGCTGGCCTGGCTGCTGTGCCTCATCGGCGCCGTGCTGACGAGCGGCGGCCTGCTGATCGTCGTGCCGCTCGCCGCGTCGGCGGCGGCCTGGCTCGCCGTCCGTGCCCTGCTGAGACCGCTGCGCGCACTCTTCCCCCAAGGGGAGACCCGCTCGCGCGACGAGTTCGTGAGCCAGCCGTGCGTGATCCGCACCGGCACCGCGACCCCCGACTTCGGCCAGGCCGAGGTCACCTCCGCCGACGGCTCGTCCGCGATCGTGCAGGTGCGTACGACCGGCGCCGACCGCCTGAAGCGCGGCGACGCCGCCCTCATCTTCGACTACGACAAAGACGGCGAATTCTTCTTGGTCATGCCGTACGAAAGTGAGCACTGATGGACGTCATCTCCACCGGCTTCGGCGTATTCCTCGCCGTCGTCCTCGTCATCGTGATCGGCCTGCTGCTCGTGATCGGCCGCCTTTTCCGCAAGGTCGAACAGGGCAAGGCACTCATCGTGTCGAAGGTCAACAAGGTCGACGTGACGTTCACCGGCGCGGTGGTCCTTCCGGTCGTCCACAAAGCCGAGATCATGGACATCTCGGTGAAGACGATCGAGATTGAACGCACCGGCCGCGAGGGCCTGATCTGCCGCGACAACATCAGAGCCGATATCAAGATCACTTTCTTCGTCCGCGTGAACAAGACCGCCGAGGACGTCATCAAGGTCGCCCAGGCCATCGGCACCGCCAGGGCCAGCGACGAGACGACCCTGCAGGAGCTGTTCAACGCGAAGTTCTCCGAGGCGTTGAAGACGGCGGGCAAGCACCTCGACTTCGTCGACCTCTACACCAAGCGCGACGAGTTCCGCGACGAGATCGTCCGGCTGATCGGCACCGACCTCAACGGCTACAGCCTTGAGGACGCGGCCATCGACTACCTGGAGCAGACCGCGCTGAACCAGCTCGACAAGAGCAACATCCTCGACGCGCAGGGCATCCGCAAGATCACCGAGCTGACGGCGATCGAGCACGTGCGGACCAACGAGTACCAGCGCAACGAGGAGAAGGAGATCACCCGCCAGAACGTGGACGCCCGCGAGGCCATCCTGGAGCTGGAGCGCCGCCAGGCCGACGCCGAGCTGAAGCAGCGCCGCGAGATCGAGACCGTCAAGGCCCGCGAAGAGGCCGAGATCGCCCGCGTCCAGGCCGAGGAGCGGCTGCGCGCCCACGCCGCGAACCTCAAGACCGACGAGCAGCTCGGCGTCGCGAACGAGAACAGGGCCCGCGAGGTCGCCGTCGCCGAGAAGAACCGCGAGCGCGTGATCGCCATCGAGGCCGAGCGCATCGAGAAGGACCGCCTGCTGGAGGTCATCGCCCGCGAGCGGGAGACCGAGCTGTCGCGCATCGCGAAGGACAAGGAGGTCGAGACCGAGAAGCGGTCGATCGCCGAGGTCATCCGCGAGCGCATCGCGGTGGACAAGACCGTCGCCGAGCAGGAGGAGTCGATCAAGCGGCTGCGCGTGGTCGAGGAGGCCGAGCGCACCCGCCAGCAGGTCATCATCGCCGCCGAGGCCGAGGCCCAGGAGAACCTGGTCAAGGACATCAAGGCGGCCGAGGCGGCCGAGGCCGCGTCCAAGTTCAGGGCCCGCGAGGAGCTCGTGCTGGCCGAGGCCAGGCAGCAGGCCGCCGACCTGGACGCGCGCGCCAAGATCCGGCTGGCCGAGGGCATCCAGGCCGAGACCGCCGCGGCCGGCCTCGCGGAGGTGCAGATCAAGGAGCGCGACGCCGAGGCCATCGAGAAGGTGGGCCGCGCCGAGGCTCTGGCGCTGAAGGAGCGGCTGGCCGCCGAGGCCGACGGCGCCAAGGCGATGGCCCTGGTCGAGGGCGAGCGGCTCAAGGCCCGCGCCGAAGGCGAGCAGGCCATGGCGCTGGCCGGCGCCGCGGCGGTGGGCGAGAAGCTCAAGGCCGAGGCCGAGGGTCTGACCGAGAAGGCCGCCGCGATGGCCGCGCTGGACGAGGCCAGCAGGGCGCACGAGGAGTACCGCCTGCGCCTGGAGGCCGACAAGGAGATCAGGCTCAAGCACATCGACGTCAACAGGCAGGTCGCCGAGTCGCAGGCCAGCGTGCTCGCGGCCGGTCTGGCCAAGGCCAACATCGACATCGTCGGCGGCGACACCATGTTCTTCGACAAGGTGGTCGGCTCGATCACCGCGGGCAAGGTCGTGGACGGGTTCGTGGGCCACTCGCAGGTCGCCGAGGCGGTCGTGTCGCCGTACGTGAACGGCAGCGCGAGCCTGGCGTCCGACCTCGCGCGCGTGGTCGGCGGCGTCAGCACCGAGGACCTCAGGAACGTCACCGTCTCCGCCCTGCTCATGAAGCTCATCCAGGACGGCGGCCCGCAGTCGTCGGCCCTCGGTGAGCTGCTGGAGACCGCCCGCAGGCTGGGTGTCGCGGACTCGCCGGTGGCGGCGCTGGCCGGCGCGAAGTGAGCACGCTCGAAGCGAGTCTGGAGGCGGGGACGTACGAGGTCCTCAGGAACCGCCTCCAGGCTCAGGCCAAGGCGCTCGCGGAGGCGGCGGCCAGGCTCAACGACGCGCGGCTGAAGGTCTTCGGCGGGGCCGAGCTGCGCCTGCTCGGCACCGAGCGCATCCGTACGGAGCACAACTGCGTCCCCAGGGACATCGTCTCCCTGGGCGACGTGATGTTGTTCGGCTACAACGTCTTCATCGGGCTCAAGCCGGAGACGACGGTGGCCGACGTGTTCGCCGTGCACCGCTTCTCCAGGGACGGCGACGCCTTCAGGTTCGACGCCGACCGGCTGGCCGCGCTGGACGACCCGGCGTTCAGGAAGGACTTCGCCGAGCTCTACCGCTACTACAAGGAGACCCGGCTGCAGCAGCTCAGGCGGGTCGAGGGCAAGCTGCTCGCGGTCTTCAGGACCGGTCCTGGGGACACGCGGGTGCTGCGCTGGACGGTCAGCACCGCCGGAGTCTCGAAATATCTGGATAACAGGGGTGAGCGCGACCACGAGTTCCCCCCGTCCCACGACTTCGAGTGGACCGCCACCACCCGCGACGACCACGTGCTCGGCCGCCACCCGCACATCTCCATCGACGGCGAGGTGTTCGTCGAGACCGTCGGCGGCGACCTCACCATCAAGGTCGAGGACAACACCGAGACAGGGGCCGGCATCTACTCCGAGCCCGTGGCCGAGCCGCTGCAGAGCCTCGGGGACGCCGACGTCGAGTACGCCCGCGTCGGGCCGCTCATCCTCATGCGGATCCGGCCGTACAAGGAGCCCGACTGGCGCCACCTCGTCTTCAACACCCGCACCAAGGGCGTCGAGCGGCTCGACGGCATCGGGCAGGCGTGCCAGCGGCTGCCCGAGGACCAGGGGCTCATCTTCCCCGGCGGCTACTACCTCGCCACCGGCGTCAGCAAGACGTTCGACACCGACGTGACGGACCTGGAGTTCGAGCGGATGGTGCGCTCCCCCAACGGCGAGGACGTCCTGTACGTCTTCCACGCCAGGGGCGACGGGCGCTCGCTGCTGCTGCCGTACAACGTGATCAGGAAGGAGGTGGCCACCCCGATCGTCTGCCACGGGTACTCGCTGTTCGACGACGGCACGATGGTGGTCTTCCGCGCCACCTCCGACGAGCCCACCCGGGTGCACCCGATGCAGGTGTGGCAGACGCCGTACGTGTCCGACACCTACGCCGCCACCCAGCCCGTCGGCACCGGGCCGCTGGAGCGCATCGGCAACGCCGAGCTGGTCCGCGGCATCTCCGACTGCCTGTCGGTGGCGCGGATGGTCGAGGAGATGGCGCCGTCCGCCGGCACGTTCGAGGGGCTGATCGGGGCCTGCACGCGCGCCTTCGACTCCTACCACTGGCTCGGCGAGCACGGCCTGCTCGGGCCGCTCACCGACGTCCGCGCCACCGCCGAGCAGGTGCTCGACGAGTACGAGAACGTCGAGCAGCTCACCCGCCAGGCCGCGCGCACGCTGGAGTCGGCCACCGAGGAGACCACCCAGCTCGTCCGCCGCGCCCAGGCCGACGACCCGGACACCGCCGACGCGTGGGTGACGCTGCTGGCCACGCTGCGCCGCGCCCAGGGCCACCTGGTGACGCTGCGCGAGACCCGCTACATCGACCTCGCCGCGCTCGACGAGCTGTCCGCCGCCGTCACCGAGGCGGTGGCCGGCACCGGGCAGCGGGCCGTCGCGTTCCTGTCCGGCGAGGACGCCTTCACCGCCTACCACGCCGCCGTCGAACGCCTGGCCGCCGACGCCGCCGCCATCGGCACCGCCGCCGAGGCCGCGCCCGTCGCCGACCGGCTCGCCGAGCAGGCAGAAGGGCTCGAAGTCGTCACCGAGGTCGTCGGGTCGCTGGACATCGCCGACGCGACCGTCCGCACCTCCATCCTGGGCCGCATCGCCGAGGTGCTCGGCGGCGTGAACCGGGCGCGGGCCGTGCTCGACGGCCGCCGCCGCGAGCTGCTCGGCGCGGAGGGCAGGGCCGCGTTCGCCGCCGAGTTCGCGCTGCTCGGGCAGGCCGTCACCGGCGCGCTCGCGATGGCCGACACGCCCGCGCGGTGTGACGAGCAGCTCGGCCGGCTGATGCTGCAGATCGAGACCCTGGAGTCGCGCTTCGGCGAGTTCGACGACTTCGCGGCGCAGCTCGCCACCAAGCGCGACGACGTCTACGAGGCGTTCTCCGCCCGCAAGCAGACCCAGCTCGACGAGCTTGCCAGGCGCGCCGACCGCGTCTTCGCCTCCGCGGAACGGGTGCTGGCCGGCGTCACCAGGCGGCTCGGCACGCTCGGGTCGCTCGACGAGGTCAACACCTACTTCGCCACCGACCCGATGGTGGCGCGGGTCCGCTCGGCGGCCGGCGAGCTGCGGGAGCTGGGCGACGCCGTACGAGCGGAGGAGCTCGAAGGCCGGGTCAAGTCGGTGCAGCAGGAGGCGGGACGGGCCCTGCGCGACCGCCTCGACCTGTACGACGACGGCGGCGAGACGCTGCGCCTCGGCCACCACCGCTTCGCGGTCAACACCCAGCCGATCGACCTGACGCTGGTGCCCCACGACGGCTCGATGTTCTTCGCCATCACCGGCACCGACTACCGGGCGCCCGTGCCCGAGTCGTTCGCCGACACCCGGCCGTTCTGGGAGCAGTCGCTGGTCTCGGAGACGCCGGAGGTGTACCGCGCGGAGTACCTCGCCGTCTCCCTGCTCGACGGCGTCACGGCCGGCGCGCCGCTCGCCGACCTGGTCAGGCAGGCCGCCGAGTCGCGCTACGACGAGGGGTACGAGCGCGGCGTCCACGACCACGACGCCACGCTCATCCTCGACACGCTCGTCCGGCTGCGCGAGGGGGCCGGGCTGCTGCGCTATCCGGCGGAGGTACGGGCGGCGGCGCAGCTCTTCTGGGCCTTCGGGACCGACGAGGTTTCACGTAAAACATTGGCCACCCGGGCCGTGTCGCTGGTGCGCGCGCGTGAGCTCTTCGGCTCCGCACCCGCCGTGACCGAGCTGGCCGAGGAACTGGGCACGGCCATCGCCCGCTTCTCCTCCGAGACCTCAGGATCCCCTGATCAGGGTGGGGTCGCGGGGCTCGCCGGCGAGTACCTAGTGGAGGAGCTGGGCGGGACGCCGGCCGGTTTCGTGACCGGGAAGGCGGCGCGCGACCTGCTCGACGGGTTCAGGCACGAGCTCGGCCCGGCCAAGAACCGCGAGTTCGAGGACGACCTCAAAGCGCTCCCCCTCCCCGAACGCCTCCAGCTCGCCCGCGCCTGGCTCACCGCCTACCGCCAGGGTCCCGAGCTGCCCGAGGCGGTCGCCGTGCTGCTGTGCGACCTGCCCCGCCACGACTCCAGCGC
Source organism: Nonomuraea salmonea (assembly GCF_042428605.1). Classification (NCBI taxonomy): domain Bacteria; kingdom Bacillati; phylum Actinomycetota; class Actinomycetes; order Streptosporangiales; family Streptosporangiaceae; genus Nonomuraea; species Nonomuraea salmonea. The sequence goes on along the minus strand of NZ_JBHMCF010000040.1, from coordinate 471,068 downwards.
CGCCACCGCCGAGACCGTGCACGGGCTGCTCGGCAGCCATCCCCGCATCCGGGACCGCGCGCTGGAGCTGCGGCTGGACGAGATCCTGCCGCGCATCAGGCGGTTCGCGGCCGAGCGGGTGCCGGCCTTCCGCGCCTACCAGCGCCGCCGGAGCGAGCTGGTCGAGGCCGAGCGCCGCCGCCTGCGCCTCGAGGAGTACAAGCCGAAGGTCATGAGCGCCTTCGTCCGCAACCGGCTGCTGGACGAGGTCTACCTGCCGCTCATCGGCGACAACCTCGCCAAGCAGCTCGGGGCGGCGGGCGCGGGCAAACGCACCGACCAGAACGGCCTGCTGCTGCTCATCTCGCCGCCCGGCTACGGCAAGACCACCCTCATGGAGTACGTGGCCAGCCGCCTCGGCCTGGTCCTCGTCAAGGTAAACGGCCCCGCCCTGGGCCACGCGGTGACCTCGCTCGACCCCGCCGACGCGCCCGACGCCACGGCCAGGCAGGAAGTCGAGAAGATCTCGTTCGCGCTGGAGAGCGGCAACAACACCCTGCTCTACCTGGACGACATCCAGCACACCTCGCCCGAGCTGCTGCAGAAGTTCATCTCGCTGTGCGACGCCCAGCGCCGCATGGAGGGCGTCTGGAACGGCCGCACCCGCACCTACGACCTGCGCGGCAAGCGGTTCGCGGTGTGCATGGCGGGCAACCCGTACACCGAGTCGGGGCAGCGCTTCCGCATCCCCGACATGCTCGCCAACCGGGCCGACGTGTGGAACCTGGGCGACGTGCTGGCCGGACGCGAGGAGCTGTTCGCGCTGAGTTACATCGACAACGCCCTCACCTCCAACCCGGTGCTCGCGTCCCTCTCCGGCCGCGACCGCTCCGACGTCGAGCTGCTCGTACGCCTGGCCAAGGGCGACACCGCCGTCCGGCCGGACCAGCTCACGCACCCGTACACCAAGCCCGAGCTGGAGCGGATCCTGGGCGTGCTCGCCAAGCTGGTGCGCGTCCAGGAGGTGGTGCTGGCCAACAACCGGGCCTACATCGCCTCGGCCGGGCAGTCGGACGCGGCTCGCACGGAGCCGCCGTACCGGCTGCAGGGGTCGTACCGGAACATGAACAAGCTGGCCGAGCGCATCGTGCCCGCGATGAACGACGCCGAGCTGGAGGCCCTGATCGACGACCACTACCTGGGCGAGGCCCAAACGCTGACCACCGACGCCGAGGCCAACCTCCTCAAACTGGCCGAACTCCGCAACCGCCTGTCCCCCGCCCAGGCGGAACGATGGGCCGCGGTGAAGGCCGCCTACCTGAGGGACAAGGCACTGGGCGGCGCCGAGGACGACCCGATGACCCGCGCGGTGGGCGCCCTCGGCCTGCTGGCCGACCGAGTGGGCGAGGTAGGCACCGCCATCAGAGCATCAGACCACTGACCCCACCCGGCTGCCCTGCACCTGACCGCCCGCCCGCCGGCCCGAAGCCGGCCGGGCCTCAGGCAGGCGCCGCCCCAGCCCGCCGCCCGGCCGCCGCCCGGCGGCCGGTCCGCGGCCGGGCGGGCGAGTGGCGGGGCAGCGGGGCGGTCGTGGGTCAGGCTGGGGCGCCGTTGCGGAGCTCCAGGTGGGAGCCGGTGAAGGTGGCGCGTAGGCGGCGGTCGTGGGTGACGATCATCAGCGCGCCCTCGTAGGAGGCCAGCGCCGCTTCGAGCTGCTCGACGAGGTCCGGCGACAGGTGGTTGGTCGGCTCGTCGAGCAGCAGCAGGTCAACGGGGTCGCTGACCAGGCGGGCCAGCTCGACCCTGCGGCGCTGCCCGTACGACAGCTCGCCCAGGCGCAGCCGCAGGTCCGCGGGCCGGAACAGCCCCAGGGCCAGCAGCGCGTCCGCGTGCTCGTCCAGCGACCCCGGCCGCCCGTGCGCGTAGGCGGCGAGCAGGGTGCGCTCCGGCGGCCCGGCCGCCTCGTCCTGGCGCAGGAGGCCGGCCCGGCCCGTGCGCACGACCGTCCCGGCGTCCGGCCGCAGCTCCCCGGCCAGGACGCGCATGAGCGTGCTCTTGCCCGCCCCGTTCGGCCCGGTGACGAGCAGCCGCTCGCCGGCCCGTACGGTGAGGGCGTCCAGCCGCAGCCGCCCTGCCACCTCCACCCCATCGAGCACCACCACCGCCACCGGCTCGCCGGTCGCGGACACGGCGGTGGCCGAGGGGACGGTGGTGAAGCGTAGGGGGTCGGGGGGCGGGGTCAGCGGGTTGGCGGTCAGGCGCTGCACTCGCTGCTGCGCCTGACGGATGCGGCCCGCGGCGCCGTGCGCGCGGGAGCGGGCGCGCCACGCGCCGGTGCCCATGCTCGCCAGGGTCAGCTTGCGCGGCACCGCGGCCAGCCGGCCGGCATTGGCGGCGACCAGCGCGGAGTGGCGGGCCAGCTCCTGGCGCCACTCCTCGTACGCCCGCAGCCGCGCCGCCCGCTCGGCGGCCTTGGCGGCGAGGTAGCCGTCGTACCCGTCGCCGTAGCGGCGCACCCGTCCCTCGCCGACCTCCAGCACGGTGGAGGTCACCCGCTCCAGGAACATCCGGTCGTGGGTGATCGCCACGACCGTGCCCCGGTGGGCGCGAAGGCGCTGTTCGAGCCAGGCCACGGCCCGGTCGTCCAGGTCGTTGGTGGGCTCGTCCAGCAGGAGCAGCTCGGGTTCGGCGGCCAGCGTGGCGGCCAGCGCCAGCCGGGAGCGCTCGCCCCCGGACAGCGTGGCCACCGGCCGGGACCGGTCGAGCCCCGGCAGCCCGAGCCCGTGCAGCGCGGCGTCCACCCGCGCGTCGGCCTCGTACCCGCCGCGCGCCTCGAACTCCGCGACCAGCCGGGCATAGGCGTCCATGGCGGAACCGCCGGCGGCCAGCGCGTGCCCGGCCTCGCTGATCCTGGCCTCCAGTGAGCGGAGGTCGGCGAGCGTACGGTCGATCGCGTCGGCCACGGTCGCGTCCGGCGGCAGCTCCAGAGACTGCGGCAGGTACCCGACGCCGCCCGGCGCGACGACGGTCAGGTCGCCGTTGTCCGGCCGTTCGGCGCCCGCCATGAGCTTGAGCAGCGTGGACTTGCCCGCTCCGTTGTCCCCGATGACCCCGATCCGTTCGCCGGGGCTGACGGTGAAGGAGACCCGGTCGAGGACGAGCCGGGTGTCGTAACGCTTGGTGATGTCGTGAAAAGTCAGTTGGGCTTGGGCAGCGGTACGCATAAAGCGCGTTCCCCTTTGATCGGTACGGAAGATGACCGATGCGGGGCGGCACGGGCGGAGCTCAGGCTCGACGCGCGTGCGCCCCGGGGGCGAAGATCACAGAGTTCCCATTGGGGGGAGAACTTAGCCCGATACCCCCTTCATGGTCAAGCCCTTAGCGCGGCCAGTGCGCGGGACACCGTCTCCTCGGCGGCGGGCAGCAGCGGCAGGCGGACGTCCGGCGTCGGGATCAGCCCCTGCGCGTGCAGCACGCCCTTGATGACGGTCGGGTTGGGTTCGGCGAACAGCGCCGCCGACAGCCGGGCCAGCCGCCGCCCGAGGTCGCGGGCGCGCGCGACGTCCCCGGCGTCCCCGGCGCGCCAGGCGTCGGCCAGGTCGGCGAAGCTCCTGGTCTCCAGGTGTGCGGAGGCCAGGATGCCGCCCGCCGCGCCCAGCGCCAGCAGCGGCGAGATGACCGCGTCGTCGCCGCCCAGCACCGCGAAGCCCTCGGGCACGTCGCCCACCAGGTCGATGGCGTCCTGATCGACGCCGCCCGTCGCGTACTTGACCCCGGCGATCCTCGGGTGCGCGGCGAGCCGCCGCAGCGTGGCGGCACCGACGGCCTGCCCGGTGCGGTAGGGGATGTGGTAGATCACCAGCGGCACCGGCGACTCCTCGGCCAGCGCCTCGAAGTGCGCGACGACGCCGCGCTCGCCGGGCCGCAGGAAGTACGGCACGGTGACCAGCGCCGCGCTCACCCCGGCGGGCAGCTCGCGCAGGGCCGCCGCCGTCGTCCGCGTGTCGTTGCCGGTGACCCCCACGGTCAGCGGCGCCTGCCGCTCCTCGCAGACCCGCGCGCACGCCTCGATGACCCGCGCCCGCTCCTCCGGGGTGAGCGCCGCCACCTCGCCGGTGGTGCCCAGCGCGACCAGCCCGGACGCGCCCTCGTCCAGCATGTGCCTGCCGAGCTTCTCGACGGCGTCCACGGCCACCGCGCCGGCGGCGTCGAAGGGAGTGATCAGCGGTACGTGGATTCCTGTCAGCATGCTCCGAGCCTGCCGCCCGCCGACCCGTTAGGTCCAGCACGGATTTCTGACTTCGAGCTTAAGCTGAACTTATGCTCGACCCGCGTAAGCTCCGCCTGCTCCGCGAACTCGCCCGCCGCGGCACCATCACCGCCGTGGCCGAGGCGGTCACGTTCACCCCGTCCGCCGTCTCGCAGCACCTCGGCGCGCTGGAGCGGGAGGCGGGCGTGCCCCTGCTGGAGCGCACCGGCCGTACGGTGACGCTGACCCCGGCCGGGCGGCTGCTCGTCGAGCACGCCGACGCGGTCCTGGAGCAGCTCGAACGCGCCTCGGCCGCGCTCGCCGCCGTGAAGGGCGGCCCCGCGGGGGCGCTGCGGATCGGCGCGTTCCCGACCGCCGCCCGCGTGCTGCTACCGCCCGCCCTCGCCGAGCTGGCCGGCGCGCATCCCCGGCTGGAGCCGATGGTCTCGGAGATCGACCCGGCGGACGTCTCCGCCGCGCTGCGGGCCGGTGAGCTGGACGTGGCGCTCGTCCACGAGTACGACTTCGTGCCGCCCGTCACCGACGCGTCCATCGAGACGGAGCCGCTGTTCAGCGAGCCGATGTACCTGACCGACCGGCCTTCGATCGCCGCCGCCCGCGCCGACGCCTGGATCACCGGCAAGCCCGGCACGCTCTGCCACACGATGGCGATCAGGGCCTGCCAGGCGGCCGGTTTCGAGCCGCGCGTCCGCCACCACATCGACGACTTCGACACCGTCCTGGCCTTCGCCGCCGCCGGCCAGGGCGTCGCCCTCGTCCCCCACCTGGCCGCCACCACCCCGCCGAACGGCGTGACCCTCACCCGCCTCGACCTGAGCCGCCGCACTCTGGCGGCCTTCAGGCGCGGCAACAGCGCCCACCCGGCGATCAAGGCAGCGGTGGCCTCCTTCCGCACCGCCACCGCGGCCCTCCCCCTCTGAGCCGCGGCGCGGCGCGCGGCGGCCCCCGTCTGCCGCTGCGGGGCGTCAGCGGCCGAGGACGGCGTCCAGGGCCGCTTCGGCGCTCGATTGCTCCCGGTCGTACTCGCCGGCCGTCACCGCCACCACCAACCGGTCGTCCGGGGCGATGAGGAGGCGCTGGCCGCCGTTGCCGATGGCCTGGGCCCGGCCGTCGTGGAGGTACCACTGGTAGCCGTAGCGGGTGCCGGCGTCGAGGACGACCCGGGGGCGCAGGGTCTCCTCGATCCAGGAGCGGGGCACGATGTCGCGGCCGCCGTCGAGCACGAGCTGCCCGATCGCGGCCAGGTCCACCGGACGCAGCCGCAGCCCGGACGCGGCCCTGGTGACGCCGTCGTCGCCCCTGGACCACTCGTACCGGGTGATGCCGAGCGGGCCGAAGAGCCGGTCGGCGGCGTACTCGGCGAGCGGCCGCCCCGCTCCCCTCGTGATGATCTCGCCGATGAGCGCGCTGGCCCCGCCGCAGTAGTGCCACCGCTTGCCCGCCTCCTCGACGACGGGCCGCTCCAGCACGTACCGGTGCCGGTCGGGGGCCAGCTCCATGGCGATCTCACTGTTGGCCGCGCTGGTGTAGGGGGCGTCCTCGTTCCATTCGAGGCCGAGCGTCATGGTCAGGGCGTGCTCGATCGTCAGGTGCTCGCGCCCGGCGGGCGAGCACTCGGGGAACGACGCGAGCAACGGCGCCCCCACCTCGGGCACCAGCCCTTCGCGCAGCGCGATGCCGTACACCAGCCCGACCACGCTCTTGGACACCGAGCGCAGGTCGTGCAGGGTGTCGCGGTCGAAGACGACGTGCCCGAGCGGCTCATCCAGCCGGTGGTCGGGGCCGGCGCCGTAGCGTTCGAGCACGACCTGCCCGTCGCGCAGCACGACGAGCCCGTGCATTCCCGGGGCCCGCCCGGCGTCCAGCGCCGCGTCCACCCGCTCGGTCAGCCCCATCCTCATCCCTCCAGAGAGCCCGCGGTCGCCGCACGCAGCTCGCCCAGCGCCCGCCGCCACGGGTCGCCGCCGTCCTGGTCGAGGACGACCCGCACGCCGTCGGCCCGCAGGTCGCGCAGGCTGCGCCGGTACGCGGTGCGCGCCGACAGCGCCTCGTTCACGAACGGCAGCACGACCACGGGGATGCCCAGCCCGGGCGCCTCGGCCAGCACGCCCAGCGCGTACGTGTCGGCGATCCCCTGGGCGAACTTGTTGATCGTGTTGTACGTCGCCGGCGCCACCACGAACGCGTCGGCCCTGGGCGGCTTCGGCTCATGGGGCTTGCGGTAGCGGCTGCGCACGGGCCTGCCGGTCTGCCGTTCGAGTGCGGGAACGTCGATGAAGTCGAGCGCCGACGGCGTCGCCACGACCTGCACCACCCACCCGTCGTCCTGCGCCAGGGTGACCAACCGGCTGACGTCAGCGGCGGCACCGGCGGCGCAGACGACGAGGTAGAGCACACGCACCACGCCAGCATCCCCTATTTCACCGGGAATGACGAAACGACCGTCAGGTGGCCTTGGTCGCCTCGGCGGCGGAGAGCGGCGCCGCGATGTCCTCCAGCCCCTTGCGTTCGGCCTTGACGCCCAGGAACAGCTCCACGAGCCCGCCCGCGATCATCACCAGCCCGCCGATGGTGAACGCCAGCGCCGTGTCCCCCGGCACCCCGCTCTCCACCAGCGTGGCGAACACCAGCGGACCGGCGATGCCACCGGCCGCCGTGCCGATGGCGAAGAAGAACGCGATGGCCATCGCCCTGGTCTCCATGGGGAAGATCTCGCTCACCGTCAGATACGCCGAACTCGCCCCCGCCGACGCCACGAACAGCACCACCGACCAGCACGCCGTCAGCGTCACGGCGGTGAGCACCCCCTGGTTGAACAGCCACGCCGTGCCCAGCAGCAGCACCCCTGACCCGATGTACGTGGCCGAGATCATCGGCACCCTGCCCACGGTGTCGAAGAGGTGCCCGAGCAGCAGCGGCCCGAGGAAGTTGCCGACCGCGATGACCGCGAAGTAGTAGCCGGTGTGCGTGTCGATGTTGAAGAAGGTGGACAGGATCTGCGCGTACCCGAAGGTGATGGCGTTGTAGAGGAACGCCTGTCCGATGAAGAGCGACAACCCCAGCACCGTGCGCTTGGGATAGAGCGCGACCATGGTGTGCGCGATCCGGACGAACCCGATCGACTTGCGCTGGTGGATGGTCATCGACTTCTCGGGCTCCGGCAGGTCGTCCCGGCCGATCTGCCGCTCGACCTCGTCCACGAGCTGCTCGGCCTCGCGGTCCCTGCCGTGGATGAACAGCCAGCGCGGGCTCTCGGGGACGTTGCGGCGTACGAGAAGGATGGCCAGGCCCAGCACCACGCCGAGCCCGAACGCGACTCGCCACCCGATGTTGACCGGCAGGTCGTTGAGCAGCGGCACGGTCAGCAGCGCGCCGCCGGCGGCGCCGAGCCAGTAGCTGCCGTTGATGATGATGTCGATGCGCCCGCGGTGCCTGCTCGGGATCAGCTCGTCGATGGCGGAGTTGATGGCCGCGTACTCGCCGCCGATGCCGAACCCCGTCATGAACCTGAACAGGAAGAACCACCACGCGCTGAAGGAGAACGCGGTCAGCAGCGTCGCCACGAGATAGACGACCAGCGTGATGATGAACAGCTTCTTGCGGCCGAACTTGTCGGTCAGCCAGCCGAAGAACAACGCGCCCGCGCAGGCTCCCGCGACGTAGAGTGCGGCCGCCACGCCCGCCACCTGCGCCTGCGTGATGTCCAGTCCGCTGCCCGGCTTGGCCAGCTGCGCCGAGAGGTTACCGACAATGGTGACCTCGAGACCGTCGAGGATCCAGACGGTGCCGAGGCCGATGACGATCATCCAGTGCCAGCGGGACCATGGGAGCCGATCAAGCCGGGCTGGCACTTTCGTGGTGATGGTGCCGGTTTCAACATCGCTCATAAGGACCCGTGGCTACCCGGTGAACGGAATTTCTATCCGGTCGGCTTCCTGGCCTCGATGATCGTGGTGGCGAACCAGGGCCCGCCGTACCAGAACCGCCAGCCGGCGTCGCGCCGCCGTACGTCGATCACGCCGAGGTCGCGCAACGCCTGCTCGTAGTCGGGGGTGTGCTGGAAGTCGGCGAGCAGCATGAGCCCGCCCGGCCGCAGCACCCGGTACGCCTCCCGCACGGCCTGCGCGCGCCCGTCGGCCGACGGGATGTTGTGCAGGGCCAGGCTGGAGAGCACGACGTCGAACGCGTCCGCGCCGAACGGCAGGTCACGCAGGTCGCCGGTGACCAGGTCCACCCGCTCCGCGACGCCTTCCGCTCCGGCGTTGGCCTTGGCCGCGGCCTCGGTGTTGCCCGTCTGGTCCTTGGAGCGCCACAGGTCGACACCGGTCGCCCGGCCGCCGTCGGTGAGCCGCGCGGCGGCGGCCAGCAGCACCGCGCCCCTGCCGCAGCCGAGGTCGACCACCCGCTCGTCGCCGCGCAGCCGCCCGAGTTCCGCGTCCCAGACGGCGAACTTGCCGCGCCTGGTCGTGTAGAGGTAGCTGAACGCGCTGGCCAGGGTGTAGAGGCCGCCGAAGGCGAAGGCGACGCCCGCGGCGAGGATGTCGAGGACGAACGAGAGCGCCGCCAGGGCCAGCAGCGCGATCGCTCCGATGAGCAGGCCCACGAGGGGCCAGGGCGCGTCGAAGCCGTAGTGGCCGTGTCGCTTCCGCACATTCACGTTATATCTCAAGTTTCGCTTGACCGCTATTTGACCCAACCCCTCCCTTTTGCTCCGGAGGCCGGGCGCGCAGCATAACTAGGGTTGCTTGGATGGGCCGTCTATGGGGGTTTGACCAGGCATGACGGGAGTAGATCGACGCTTCGGGCTCGGCGCGAGCCTGGCGCTGACAGTGGCATCGACCCTGCTGTGGGGGGTCGCTCACCTCGCCGTGGAGCGCCGCAGAACAGGGCTGGCGCTGATGGCCGCGTACGTGCTGATGCTGGCCGGGGTGCTGACCGTGTTCACCGCGTACAGCACCAAGCTGCTGTCGCTGGCCGTGCAGCCGTACTGGCTGGCCTGGTTCACCGTCGGGGTGGCGGTGATCGCGCTGGCCTGGACCGGCGTGATCGTCTGGTCGTTCCTCCTCGTACGCCCCGAGCGCTCCGACACCGTCGGCCGCTTCCTGACCACCACGCTCACGGTCGCCCTGTGCGCGCTCGTCCTGGCGCCCACCGCGTACGCGACCCGCCTCGCCTACCTCTCCCGCGACGTCGTCAACACCCTGTTCACGCCGAGCAGCACCGCCGCGCCCGTGCTCGCCCAGGACCCGTGGAACGGGGCCGAGCGGGTCAACTTCCTGCTCCTCGGCGGCGACGCCGCGCCGGGGCGGCCCGGGGTGCGCACCGACAGCATGACCGTGGCCAGCGTGGACGTCGAGACGGGCGCCACCGTGCTGTTCGGCCTGCCGCGCAACCTGCAGCGGGTGCAGCTGCCCACGGGACCGGCCAGGGACCGCTTCCCGTACGGCTTCACCGGCGAAGGCCCCGACACGCCGGGCCTGCTGAACGAGATCTACCAGTTCGGCGAGGATCACCCGGAGATGGTGCCCGGCGTGGAGAAGGGCAAGCGCGGATCAACCCTCCTCAAAGCCACCATCAGCGACATCCTCGGCATCCCGGTGAGCTATTACGCCATGGTCGACATGAAGGGCTTCGCCGAGATCATCGACGCCATGGGCGGCGTCCAGGTCACGATCAAGGACCCCATCGTGTACGGCAAGTACCGCGAGGGCCTGCTGCCTGCCGGCACCCGCAGGCTCTCCGGCCAGGAGGCGCTCTGGTACGGCCGCTCGCGCACCGACAGCGACGACTACGTGCGCATGGGCCGGCAGAAGTGCCTGCTCAACGCCGTCGCCAAACAGGCCGACCCGGTGACCGTGCTGAACAGCTTCGAGCGCCTCGCCGCCGCCACCAAGCGCGCCATCTCCACCGACCTGCCCCAGGACCTGCTGCCCGCCGTCGTGGACCTGGCCGGCAAGGTCAAGAGCGCGCGGCTGCGCAGCCTGAGCTTCGTGCCGCCGCTGATCAACACCGCCTACCCCGACTGGCACCTCATCCGCCGCAAGGTCAAGGAGGCCCTCGACCCGCCCGCCGCGACCAGGACCGCACCCGCCCACGCCGCCTCCACCACGCCCACACCCACCCCGGACGACCCCCTGACGCTGGACGCGGTCTGCCACTGAGCAGCCGCAGATAAGCCGCGAACCACCCCAAAGCGCCCGCAGTCCGCGCGACGCCAGGTCGAACACGCCCTCATCCCGCATGCGCTGTGGCATGATGATATCCGTCCCCAGTGGAAACGGTTTTCATCATCATTCTTGGAGCATCCCGTGAGAGTGGCCTTCGTCGGAAAGGGCGGCAGCGGCAAGACCACGATGTCGGCCCTGTTCGCCAGGCACGTGGCGGCCCAGGGCGCCCCCGTGGTCGCCATCGACGCCGACATCAACCAGCACCTCGCCCTCGTGCTCGGCCTGGACCGTCAGCCCGAGCCGCTGGGCGCCCACCTCACCGAGATCAAAGACCGGCTGCGCGGCACCAACCCCCGCATCCCGTCCGCCGACGCCATGGTCAAGACCACCCCTCCCGGCCGCGGCTCCACCCTGCTGAGCTTCGACGACCTCGCCACCGACCCCCACGGCCTGACCACCCCCGAGGGCCTGCGCCTGCTCGCCACCGGCCCGTTCAGCGAAGACGACCTCGGCGTGGCCTGCTACCACTCCAAGGTCGGCGCCGTCGAGCTGCTGCTCAACCACCTGATCGACGGCCCCGGCGAATACGTCGTCGTCGACATGACGGCCGGCGCCGACTCCTTCGCCTCCGGCCTGTTCACCCGCTTCGACCTGACCTTCCTGGTGGCCGAGCCGACCCGCCAGGGCGTCGGCGTCTACCGCCAATACCGCGACTACGCGGCTCAATACGACGTCGCCCTGGCCGTGGTGGGCAACAAGGTGCACGGCGAGTCCGACGTCGCGTTCCTGCGCGAGCACGTGGGTGACGATCTCCTCACCTGGATGGAGCACTCCGCCGCCGTACGCGCGATGGAGCAGGGCCGCCACTTCACCCTCGACGACCTCGAACCGGCCAACGCCGACGCGCTGGCCGTGCTCCGCAAGACCCTCGACGAGCAGGACAAAGACTGGGCCAGGTTCGGCCGCCAGACCGTCGAGTTCCACCTGCGCAACGCCAAGGCGTGGGGCGACGAGCGCACCGGCCTCGACCTGGCGGAGCAGATCGACCCCGGTTTCGTCTACGGCCCGGCGACCACATGACTGTGCCCGTCAAGGCTCTGGAGCGTGCCCGCTCCAGCGATCTAACGTCCGATTTGACCCATCCGAGAGGAGACAGCATGTCGCTGACCGTTCCGAACGATCTGCTCGACCAGGCCAGAGCCGGCGAGGTGGACGACGAGGCGTTCCTCGCCTGCGTCCGCGACTCGCTCCCCTACGCGTGGTCGCTGATCAGCGAGCTGGTCAAGCAGCGCGAGCACAGCGGGGCCGCGTTCGCCGACAACGAGGTGCCGCCGCCGTCGGAGGAGGCGCGCGGCCAGCTCCTGCGCTGCATGGCGAGCGACTCGATGCGCGGCGCGCTCGAGCGCCACTACGGCGTGCGCCTGGCCTTCCAGAACTGCCACCGCGTCGCCGTCTTCGACCCGTCGGCCACGCAGGCGCTCGCCGAGTTCGTCACCCCGCGCGCGCAGATACTCAACCAGAAACCGGAGCTCGTCGACTGCTGACCCCTGACCGGCGAGCCGGGCGCCCGCCCGGCTCGCCGGGCGGCTCTTCGAGCCGAAGCGGCCCGAGCAGGCCGAAGAGGGCCCACGCAGGCGCGCAGGCTTGAGCGAGGCGGAGCGAGCCGGGTCGCGTGTCAGTCGCGCAGCAGGGGCAGCACCTCGGCGCCGAAGCGGCGGATGTTCTCCAGGGTCCGCTCGTGCGACCCCATCCCCTCGACCAGCAGCACGAAGTGCTCGATCCCGGTGCGTTCCGCGGTCCGCCGCAGCGTCTCGGCGCAGTGCTTGGCCGACCCCACCGGGTGGATCTTGGTGAGCAGCTCGACGTAGTCGTCCACGTCGCGGTGCGGCCGCGGCCGGTCGTCCACCGGCTCGTACCCGTCGAGCCCGGGCCCCAGCCAGGCCGGCATCGCCCGCATGAGGTCGCGAGCCGCCCCGATCGTCGAGTCCGCGATGTACGCCACCCCGGCGGCCACGTGCTCGACCGGCGGCCCGCCGAAGGCGCGATACCGCTCGACCATGGCGGCCTTGTCGTCGTCCCCGATGTGCAGCCCGAGCAGCATGGGCAGCCCACGCTCGGCCGCCAGCCGCACGGTCGGCTCCGAGGTGCAGGCGACGACCGGCCGCATCCGGGCGGGCGGCACCATCGCGACCTCCCTGAACCGGAAGAACTCCCCGTCCGCCGCCACCCGGTCACCCGACAGGGCGGCGAGCAGCAGGTCGAGCGACTCGGGGAAGCCCCGCTCGTACCGGTCGAGCCCGGCGCCGAACACCTCGAGGTCCACCCAGGGCCCGCCCCTGCCGACGCCGAGCGTGAACCGCCCGCCCGACAGGTGGTGCAGGACGGCCGCCTGCTCGGCCAGCGCGACGGGATGCTGCGTGGACAGCACGCTCACGGCCGTGCCCAGCCCGATGCGGCCGGTCCGCCCGGCCGCGACGGCCGCCAGCGTGGTGGGCGACGGGCACACGCCGTACGGCATGAAGTGGTGCTCGGCGATCCACGCGTCGTCGAACCCCGCCTGCTCGGCCGCGACGATCCACTCGACGGCGTCGGCCAGCACCCGCCCGGCCTCCTGCCCGGGAAAGAGCCCCGCGACGACAAAGATCCCGATCCGCATGCACGAAATAGTGACCGATGACCGCCGCGAAGGCGGGCAGACATGCGGAGCTCGCCGATACCCGTCAGGAGAAGAGGCTGGCCTGGCCTTCTCCGACGAGTGGGTCGCGGTGATGCTTCAAATGCCGCCATTGGGGCAGTTCGTCAAGGTATGACCAGGAGAGCCGGTGGTGCGCAGTGGGCCCGAGCTGTGCCAGAGCCTCCTGATGCGCGGGTGAGGGGTAGCCCGCGTTCTCCGCGAAGCCGTACTCGTCGCAGCCGATCGTCGCCATGTAGGCGTCGCGCCGGACCTTGGCGAGGACGGAGGCGGCGGCGACCGAGATGCTGGCCGCGTCCCCCTTGACCTCAAGGCGCACCGGCCACGGCGCTCCGATGTAGTCGTGCTTGCCGTCGAGGATCACCGCGTCAGGGCGTACCGGCAGGGCCTCCAGGGCCCGGCGGGCGGCCCTGCGCAGCGCCTCGGTCATGCCGAGCGTGTCGATCTCCTGATGGCTCGCCTCGCCGTAGCCGACGCCGGCGGCCCACTCGGCCAGCTCGGCGGCCAGCGGCCCGCGCCTGACCTCGGAGACCTGCTTGGAGTCCGTGAGCCCGGCGGGCGGCTCCGACAGGTCGGTGACGACCGCGCAGACCAGGACGGGCCCGGCCCAGGCGCCGCGGCCGACCTCGTCGACGCCGGCGACCGTGCGCGTGCTGGGCTGGGCGAGCAGGAGCCGCTCGATGTCGTACGTAGGCGCCATGAGCGCAGACGTTATCGCGATCGCGCGTCACTCTCCGAACGATCGGCCGACCACGTCGCTGGCCGAACGTACGGGGAGGTCGAGCCCGTCCAGCGACGGCTGGCCCACCTGGGAGCGCTCGGCCGGGCGTACCGGATCGAGGTCGGCGGCGATGTAGCGGGCGGCCACGTGGATGGCCCGCAGCGTCACCGACACCGAAGGCCGGTGCACGCTGGAGGTGCGTGCGACGGCGTGCACGTCGCGCCCCACCGGGTTGCCGGGGAACCGCCGCACGGCCAGCCCGCGGACGCCGGCGGCCAGCGCGAGCGCGGGCACGGCGGCGATGCCGATGCCCTTGGCGACGAGCGACAGGATGGTCCCGAGTCCCTCGAACTCCCAGGGGCTCGGCCGGGTGCCGCCGACGTCGACGAGCAGCCGGTCCACGGCCAGCCGTGAGGGCTCGCCGTCGGGGGTGGCCATCCAGGGCTCGTCGCGCAGCTCGCGCAGGTCGACCGGCACGTCGGGGTCGGCGAGGCGGTGCTTGCGCGGCACGACGAGCACGAGGGGGTCGCGCAGCAGGGGGAAGACGCGCACGCTGTCGCTGTCGCGGACGCGGCCGTACCAGTCGTCCACGAGCGCGATGTCCACCTCGCCCGACTGCACCTCGCGCAGGCCGCGCCCGGACCTGCTCTGCCCGAGCCGCAGCGTCAGCTCGGTGTGGCGGCGCAGGGAGCGGGCGAGCGCGGGCGCGAAGGCGACCGCGGCGGTGGGGAAGGCGGTGACGACGACCCGGCCGGCCGGCTTGCCGGCGTGGGCGGACAGGTCGGACTCGGCCTCCTCGACCATCGACAGGATGCGCTCGGCGTGCATGACGAGCCGGCGTCCCGCGTCGGTCAGCTCGGCGCTGCGCGCCGTCCTGTCGATGAGCGCCGTGCCCGTCTCGCGTTCGAGCGCGACGAGCTGTTGGGAGACGGCCGAAGGACTGTAGCCCAACGACTCGGCCGCCGCCGCGATACTTCCCTTCCTTGCAAACTCGCAGATCAGGACCAAACGTCGCAATTCGAGCATCAGACTTCCTTATGCCTACCCACAAAAAGCCTCGCTTGTGCTGATGCCTTCATCCAATCACCCTGGGAACGTGACAAACATGACCGTAACCCTGTCCGCCACGTTGGCGGCCAACGAGGACATCGAGCGAAGACGGCGCGCCGGGGAACGCGTGCTCCACCTCGCCTTCGGCGAGGCCGGGCTGCCCGTCCACCCGGCGCTGCGCGACAGGCTGGCCGCCGCATCCGATTGCAACGGCTACGGGCCGGTCGCGGGGGCGGCCGAGTTGCGCGCCGCGGCGGCGGGCTACTGGACACGACGGGGGCTCATCACCGATCCCGACCTGGTCGTCTGCGGCCCGGGCAGCAAGTCGCTGCTCTACGGCCTGCTCCTGGCGATCGGCGGTGACGTCGTCCTGCCGGTGCCCAGCTGGGTCAGCTACGCCGCGCAGGCCGATCTGGTGGGTTCGCGTCCCATCCTGGTGCCCGCACCGCCAGGAGAGGGCGGCGTGCCCGACCCGGACGCGGTGGCGGCCGAGGTGCGCAGGGCCAGGTCGCTCGGCAGGACCGTGAGCACGGTCGTGGTGACCCTGCCCGACAACCCGACGGGCCGGCTGGCCACACCCGAGACGGTGGCCCGCCTGGCCCAGGTCGCCCGCGAGCTCGACCTGACGATCATCTCGGACGAGATCTACCGCGATCTCGTGCACGAGCCCGGCCTGACCTACACCTCGCCGGCCGAGCTCGCGCCGGAGCGCACGATCATCACGACCGGGCTGAGCAAGAGCCTCGCGCTGGGCGGCTGGCGGATCGGCGTGGCCAGGCTGCCGGAGAACGGCGACCTGCGCAGGAGCCTGCTCGCGGTGGCCAGTGAGATCTGGTCGGCGCCCGCGGCGCCCGTGCAGGAGGCCGCGACGTACGCCTTCGGCGACCCGCCCGAGCTGACCGAGCGCATCACCCGCAGCCGCCGCCTGCACGGCAGGCTGGCCAGGGCCGTGCACGAGCGCTTCGCGGAGATCGGCGCCGACGTGCCCGTCCCGCAGGGCGGCTTCTACCTCTATCCCGACCTCGGCCACCTCAGGCTCGGCGGCTCCGCGGAGATCACCAAGATCCTGCTTGAGGAGCACGGCCTCGGCGTCCTGCCCGGTCACGCCTTCGGCGACGACCCCTCGGCCGCCCGGGTCCGCGTCGCGGTGAGCCTGCTCTACGGCGACTCCGCCGAGCAGCGGCAGGCCGCTCTCGACAGTCCCGATCCGCTGCGACTGCCGTGGATCGCCGACAACCTCGACTTCCTGACGACGGGCCTCAAAGAGCTGGCCCTGGTCCGTCACGGGGCAGTGAGCAGGCCGCATCCGGCCCTCGTCCCCGCCCCATGTCACGGTTAGGCGAATCTTTCCCCAAGAGCGGGTTTACCTTCCCCCAAAAGGGGCCTCTGACCTGCGGAAACGATGCCACTGTCACACCGGTGAAAAGTTGTCCCATTACGCCTGGTCACAGGGATGCCCGGCAGCCTCCATCATGTGCTCATGCCCGCTCTTGTCACCTTGTCCGGGCGCTTCGTGCGCCTGGAACCTCTCAGCCTCGCGGCGGTCGATGACCTGGTCGCCGCGGCGAGTGAAGACCGCACCATTTATGCCTTCACTCGCGTCCCGCAAGGCCGGGACGAGGTGGTCTCCTACGTGGAGGCCGCCATGGCTGAGCAGGCGGAGGGCCGCTCGTTGCCCTTCGCCATCCGGTGGCTGAACACCGACCGCGTGGTCGGTGCCACCCGTCTCATGCACCTGGAGTACTGGCAGGGCCCCATGCCCTGGCCGCCGGGTACACGAGGTGCGGTGGGCGACATCCCGTCCGTGGCCGACATCGGTTACACCTGGCTGGGCGCGAGCGCCCAGGGCACCGGGGTCAACCGGGAGAGCAAATACCTCCTGCTCTCGCACGCCTTCGAGGACTGGAACGTCCACCGCATCACTCTGAAGGCCGACGTACGCAACAGCAGATCCCGGGCCGCCATCGAGGCACTCGGCGCACACTTCGACGGGGTGCGGCGAGCGGACAGCCGAGGCGCCGACGACACGGTCCGAGATACCGCGTTCTACTCGATCCTGAACTCTGAATGGCCGGCCGTCCGCGACCGGCTGCGCATGAGGCTCGGCCTGGTCGAGGCAGCCTGAAACCCGTCCATCCAAGGCCCCATCCGGAAATCCGGGTGGGGCCGGTATTTTTCCGGCCCTGCCCGCACTCCCTAGAGACACACGCCCCCGCGATGCGTGTCCTGCTTGCCGGTTCTCATCATCCAGGGGCGGGTTCAACACCGGATTGACGACGGATCAACAGGAAAATGAACGGATCTGCCGGGATCTAGGTGGCAAAGGTCGTTGGACTTATCATTTGGGAACAAATTATCTCGCTGGCTGGGAGACGAACGGCATGGCTGGTCAGAGCGGCGAAGGCGGGCTGCGGTTCGCCGTGCTCGGTCCTGTCCGCGCCTGGCATGACGGCCAGGAGCTCGACCTGGGCACCCCGCTGCAGCGTTCCATCCTCGGCATGCTGCTGCTGCGCGAGGGCCACGCGGTCACCCCCAACGAGATGATCGACGCCGTCTGGGGCGAGGAGGCGCCGCCGCGCGCGCTCGGGGCCCTGCGCACGTACGTCTCGCGCCTGCGTACGGTGCTCGAACCGGGCAGGCCCGCCCGCTCCCGCCCCGAGCTGCTCACCTCGATCGGCCGCGGCTACGCGCTGCGCCTGCCGGACGACGCGCTCGACCTGACCCGCTTCGAACGCGGCGTCACCCAGGCCGAGGCCGCGCGCAAGGCCGGCAGGCTCGCCGAGGCGGCCCGCGAGCTGCGCGCCGCGCTGGCCCTGTTCGAGGGCGAGCCGCTGGCCGGCACCGTCGGCCCGTACGCCGAGCACCAGCGCGACCGCCTGATCGAGCGGCGCATCAGCGTCGTCGAGACCCTCATGGACGTCGACCTGGAGCTGGGCGAGCACGCCAAGGTCGTCTCCGAGCTGATCGCGCTGACCGCCGAGCACCCGCTGCGCGAGCGCCTGCGCGCCCAGCTCATGCTCGCCTACTACCGCTGCGGCCGGCAGGGCGACGCGCTCAACGTCTTCACCGAGACCCGCGAGGCGCTCATCGACGAGCTGGGCATCGAGCCAGGGCCCGAGCTGACGGCGCTGCACCAGCGCATACTCGCCGCCGACCCCGCGCTCGCCGCCCCGCATCGGGCCGAGGAGGACGAGGAGGAGGAGCCGCCGGCCGCCGACGACGAGCAGCCCGCCGCGCTCGATCTGCCGAGACCCGCCCAGCTGCCCGCCGCCGTCAGCGACTTCACCGGCCGCAAGGAGGTCGCGGTACGCCTGCGCACGATGCTGTCGGCCCAGCCGTCGGCCGAGGGCGTGCCGGTGGCGGCAATCTCCGGCATCGGCGGGGTCGGCAAGACGACGCTGGCCGTCCACGTGGCCCACCTGCTCGCCGACGTCTTCCCCGACGGGCAGCTCTACGCCGACCTGCGCGGCTACAGCGAGGAGCCGACCGCGCCCGAGTCCGCGCTCGGCGCGTTCCTGCGCGCGCTCGGCATCCCGCCCGACGTCATCCCCGACGGCCTCGCGGAACGCTCCGCGCTCTTCCGCTCGATCCTGGCCGAGCGCCGCATCCTCGTGCTGCTCGACAACGCCCGCGACGCCGGTCAGGTCAGCCCGCTGCTACCGGGCTCGCCGGGCTGCGCCGCGATCGTCACCAGCCGGGGCAAGCTCGCCGACCTGCCCGCCGCCCGGCTCATCGACCTCGACGTCATGGAGCCGGACGAGGCGCTGCAGCTCTTCGCCGCGGTGGCCGGCGCCGAGCGCGTCTCGGCGGAGCACGGCGCCGCCATGGACGTGGTCGCGGCCTGCGGTTTCCTGCCGCTCGCGGTCCGCATCGTGGCCGCCCGGCTGGCCGCCCGCCCCTCCTGGACGGTCGCCTCCCTGGTGCCCAGGCTGGCCGACGAGCAGCGCCGCCTCGACGAGCTGCGGGTGGGCAACCTGGCGGTGGAGGCCACGTTCGCGCTCGGATACGGGCAGCTCACCCCCGTTCAGGCCCGCGCCTTCCGCCTGCTGTCGCTGTCGAACGGCCCCGACATCTCGGCGGGCGCCGCGGCCGCCGTGCTCGCCGCCGACGCGTTCGAGACGGAGGAGGTGCTGGAGTCGCTCGTGGACGCGAGCCTGCTCGAAGCGCCCGCGCCCGGCCGCTACCGCTTCCACGACCTGCTCAAGCTCTTCGCCCGCCGGACGCTCGACCGGACAGAACGCCCGCAGGCCCGCACCATGGCGCTGCGCCGCCTGCTGGGCTTCTACCTGGCCTCCGCGCAGTCGGCGCACGCGCTGGCGTACGAGGGCAGCATGATCTCGGCGAACCTGGTCGTGGTCGGCACCGGGCGCACGTTCAGCACCGTGGACGAGGCCGTCGCCTGGCTCATCGCCGAGGGCGACTCGTTGTTCGCCACGATCAGCCAGGCCGCGTCCTGCGCGCGCACGCCCGAGCACCTGCTGCCCGCCGCCGACCTGCTGGTGGCCATGGAGCCGCTGCTGGAGTCGGGCACCCACACCCGCGAGTTCGACCAGAGCACCCGCGCCGTGCTCGCCGCCGCGCGGAAGAACGGCGACCAGGGCAGCGAGCTGCGCTCCCGGTACGTGCTCGGCCGGGTGCTGTTCGCCGCCAACCGGCTCAAGGAGGCCGAGGAGCACTTCAGGATCGTCCACGAGCTGTCGGTCGCCCGCAGGGAGAAGGTCGTCACCGGCGAGGTGCTCAACGCCCTGGCCGTCGTGGTCGGCAGGCAGCGCCGCCACACCGAGGCGCTCGGCCTGTTCGACGAGGCGATGCGCTTCTACCGCGACAACGACGTGCCGGCCGGCGAGGCGCTCGTGCTCAGCTACTCCGCCCGCGACCACCTCGGCCTCGGCCGCCCCGACGACGCGATCGCCGCCGCCGAGAAGGGGCTCGCCATCTTCACCGAGATGGGCTCGGGGGCCGGCACCGCCCGCGCCCGCTACCACCTCGGCATCGTCCTGTCGCGGGTCGGCCGGCTCACCGAGGCCGTCCACCACCACGCCGAGTGCCTGGCCTTCTTCCGTGCCAGCAAGCAGCGGGTGTGGGAGCAGCGGGTGTGCTCCCGGCTGGCCGAGACGTTCATCGCCGCCGAGCGGTACCCGGACGCCGTCCGCCACGCCGAGGAAGCCCTGGTGGTCTCCCGCGACATCGGCCACCCGTACGGCGAGGCCCTGTCGCTCACCGTGCTCGGCAAGGCGCTGCGCGGGCTCGGCAGCACGACGCGCAGCCGCGACTGCCTACGCCGGGCTTTCGAGATCTTCACCAGGCTCGGCGCTCCCGAGGCCGGCGATCTGAAGGTCCTGCTCGACAGCATCCCCGCCGACGAGCCCGGCAGCAGGAGCGGCGCCGATTCCGTCGTCGAGTCCTGAGTACAGCTCGTCGTCCAGACGTGTCATCCACACATGGTTGATCAAGGCTGTCCTTAGGGTGTCACGAAGAGCTCGTGATCGATGGAGTTCAGCCCGGCCGGCCATCTTCGGCCGCCACACGTCGCTAGGGGGCCCGGTTATCCGGATGCTCCGTATGACGGCCTGCCGCCTCACACAAGACGACCGGCCGGACCTGACACGGCCCTCGAACCCCCCAGGTCCGTGTCCTGTCCCAGAGACTCCACCCCCGGTGTCAACGTCCGATCAACAGCGAATCAAAGCAGGAAGTAGCCCTCGGCGATGAGCGGCCGCAGCGCGTCGGCGTTGGTGACCTCACCGTTTCCGACCAGCTCGGCGATGACGTTGAGCAGCGGGCCGAGCGCCAGCTGGCCGTCGCAGACGCCGGCCAGCGCGGCCTCGACGGTGCCGACCTCCCTGCTGCGGCGCAGGCCCTGCGTCTGGCGCAGCACGATGCGCATCGGGTCCTCGGCGCCCGGCAGGCCGATGCGCTCGTCGAGCAGGCCGTCGGCGGTCCGCAGCAGCGCCGACTCCAGGCCCTGCGCCCGGTGCGCCGCCGCGATGGCGTCGATGACGCCGTCCACGTAGTCGCCGACCGGGAGCGCGACCTGGTGGTCCAGGTGCTCGACGCGGACGACGGGGTCGAGCGTGCCGGAGTTGCGCATCGTGATCCAGCCGAACCCGACGCCCTCCACCCTGCGCTCCTCGAACCAGGCCAGCCACCGGTCGTAGTGCTCGGTGTAGGCGGCGCTGCCCTGCTCTGCGGCGTCGCGCAGCCACAGCTCGACGTATTCGGCCGGGTCTTGGACGTCGCGCTGCACCACCCAGGCGTCGCACCCGGTCTCGCGCAGCCAGCCGCCCACCCGGTCGTGCCAGTCCTCGCCCGCGACGTGCAGCCAGTTGGCCAGGAAGTGGGCCTGCCCGCCGGGGTTGAGGTAGGCGGGAGTGCGCCGGACCAGCTCGCGGCAGAAGTCGTCACCGGACGCCCCCGACTCCCGGTACGTCAGCCGCCCCTCCCGCTCGGGCGCGATCACGAACGGCGGGTTGCTCACCACCAGGTCGAACCGCTCACCCTCGACCGGCTCGTACATCGACCCCACCCGCGCATCGACCCCGGAGACCCCCGACAACTCCCAGCTCAGCCGGGCCAGCTCCAGCGCGCGCGGGTTGACGTCGGTGGCGGTGACGCGCTCCGCCCGCCCGGCGAGGTGCAGCACCTGCACGCCGCAGCCGGTGCCGAGGTCGAGCGCGCTGCCGGCCGGGCGGCGGGTGACGAGCTGGGCCAGGTTCGCCGAAGCGCCGCCTGCCCCGACCACGTGGTCGGGCCGCAGCGCGGGGTCGCCCGGACGTACCTTCCTGTCGGAGACGACGTAGCCGCCGGTCTCCCATGGCTGCAGGTGCACGGTCGCGGTGATCTGGTCGCCGTCGGCCGCGACCAGGCCCGACTCCAGCACCTCTGACGCGACGCCCTTGGCCGGCACGGGCACGCCCAGCCACCACAGCCTGATCAGCGTGCCCAGCGGGTCTCCGCCGGCGGTGGCACGCAGGGCCGGTGTCAGCTCCTCGCGCGCCAGGGCCGAGGCGGCCGTGGCGCCCAGGCGCTCGCGGACGCCGTCGATCGTGTAGCCGGTGTCGAGGAGGTGATGGCGCAGTCGTTCCACCTGACCATCCTTTCACCGCGGACATGCCCGCTTGATCCGACACCGAGAGTGTTCATACTGTTACTAAGACTCCCAACCGTTCTGCAAGCGGCGGACAAGGGATGCGCGATATCTCTGGAGATGCACCTCACGTCACCACCCCCAGGAGCAGGACCATGCTCATCCCCTGCTTGGCTTGTGACTCCAAGTTCCGCCCCGACGAGTACTTCGAAGCCTGCTCCGACTACAACCGCGGCCTGGACCTCGTCTCGTGGACCTGCCCGTGCTGCGGCAACCGCGACGACCTGCGGGTGCTGCCGGGCGAGCTGGGCTTCGGCTATCCGAGCCGCGGCAGGTTCGACGTGCTCGACCGCGTACGCGTGCCGGGGCTGCGCAGGCAGCGCGGCGAGCTGCGGCTGGACATCTCGCTCAACCGGTCGATCTGGCGCGTTCCAACCCGGCTGGGGCAGCCCGTGCAGGCGGGCACCTGGCCCTCGCCGCGCAGCAGCCGCGCGATGTCCTCCACCAGCGTCCCGGCCGGCTCCCCGTATCGGCGCGGAGGGCTCTGACCAGCGCGGACGTACGGGTCAGGCGGGCTGGCGCAGGCTCTGCCAGGCGGCCTCGCCCAGCGCCTTGATCTCCTCCTCGGTCGGCGTGTGCGCGCCCGCGAACCACAGCCGGCACATCTCCTGGGCGGGCCCCAGCCACAGCACGTAGCACATGGTGGGGTGCACGGGCTGGAGCCGGCCGTTCTTCATGTGCGGCCGCCACCAGTCGGAGACCTGCTTGAAGAACCCGCGCCGCGCCTCGGCCACCTCGGCGCCGCCCGGCTCGTGCTTGCGCGGCGGACGCTCGCTGATCAGCAGCCTGGCCCTCTCGGGGTGCTCGCCGGCCCAGCGCATGTGAAAGGCCACGATGGCCTCGATGCCCGCCCTGGCGTCGTCGTGACGGACCAGCTCGGCGAGGAACGCCGCCTGGTAGGCCTCGAGGATCTCGCCGTACAGCACGCCGAAGACGTGCTCTTTGCTGGCGAAGTGGTGGTAGAAGCTGCCGACGCTGACGCCGCTTTCCTCACGGAGGCTGGCCAGGGTGGTGGCCGAGACGCCGTCCTGGCTGAAACGGCGGAGGGCGCCCTCGATGATCCTGGTGCGGCCGTCGCGTCCGTTCTTCACACTCTTCACACTGTCAATGGTGTGGCACCAGAACCTTGTTCCGCAAATAGGCCAGCTGATCGATCATAGCGGTCACTTCGACCGTACCGGATTCGACCCGCATCCTGGCGTCCGGCCAGAGGCGGCGGACGAGCCTCAGCACGCGGCGGTTCTCGCCCATGACGTCCATGCCCACGGTACGCGCCCCGCGCAGGGCGGCGCCGAACAGCAGCGCGTCGACCAGCCGCGGCCCGAGCCCCTGGCCCTGCCAGGCGTCGGCGACCACGACGGCGATCTCCACGTCGGAGCACCCGCCGCCCTGGAAGCTCATGGCGTGGGCGACGATCTCGCCGTCGCCGTCGGTCGCGACGAGCGCCTCGCGCTGCTCGTCCACGGCCAGCAGCGTACGCACGAGCGCGGCGGACGGCGCGGAGACCCCGGTGAAGAAGCGCAGCGTCTGCGTGTGCAGCGACAGCCCGGCGAGGAAGCGCCGCATCCGCTCCTCGTCGTCAGGGGTCACCGTCCGCACCTGAGTTCGTTGCATGGACTCAGCCTGCCCGGGGAAGCTGAGTCTGTCAATCAAACTCAGGTATAATGCAAAAATGAACATGCCTTATCGCATGGATTTCCCAGTGGACAATTGCTCGATCGAGCGCACCCTGGAGATCGTCGGGGAGAAATGGACCTTCCTGGTGCTGCGCGAGGCGTTCAGCGGCGTACGCAGGTTCGCCGACATGCAGGCCGGCACCGGCGCCCCCCGCCAGGTGCTCAGCGCGCGCCTGTCCCGGCTGGTCGACGAGGGCCTGCTGCGCAAGGTGCCCTACCGCGAGCCGGGCCAGCGGCAGCGCGACGAATACCGCCTCACCGACAAGGGCCGCGACCTCTATCCCCTGCTGGTCGCCCTCATGCACTGGGGCGACAAATACCTCGCCGGCGACGACGGCCCTCCCGTGCTGCTCACCCACCGCGACTGCGGCGCCCCCATCGAGCTGCGCTTCCGCTGCGCCGACGGCCATGAGGTCGCCGGACCGCGCGAGGTCACCCCCGTCCCCGGCGAGGGCGCCCACCTCACCCGTGCCTGAGTTCGGCACCACCGGTGCCGGTGCCTAGTCTTGAAGGCGTGTACCGGTTCCTGCTGACGCCTCGATGGCTCGTGCTCCACGTCGTGGTGCTGCTGGTCATCCCCGCTTTCGTGCTGCTCGGGCGGTGGCAGTTCGGCCGGTTCGAAGAGCGCTCGGCCAACAGCGAGCGGGTGACCGCCAACATCGAGGCGCCGCCCGTGCCGCTCGACCGGCTCGCCGCGCCTGGGCAGCCGGTCAAGGAGGACGACCGGTTCAGGAAGGTGACGGTCGCGGGCACGTACGACACCGCCCACGCCCTCGTCGTACGCCGCCGCCCCCAGGAGGGCCGCAACGGCTACTACGTGCTGACCCCGCTCGTCACCGGTCCGGGCACCGGCGTGATCGTGAACCGGGGCTGGGTGCCCGCCGGCGCCACCGCCGACACCCCGCCCGACGTGCCCGCCCCGCCCACCGGGCAGGTGACGGTGACCGGCCGGCTGCGGCCCAGCGAGACCGAGGAGAACAGCGGCGTACGCGACCGTGGCGGGCTGCCGCCCGGCCAGGTGCTGCTCATCAACGCGGGCGCCATCGGCAAGGGGCTGCCGTACACGCTGGTGGGCGGCTACGTCGAGCTGACCGAGCAGCAGCCCGCGGCCGCCACCGCGCCGGCGCCCGTGCCCGCGCCCGACGTCGGCTCCGGAGGCGGGCTCAACCTGGCCTACGGCGTGCAGTGGTGGTTGTTCATCGGCATCGCGATCGGCGGCTGGCTGCTGCTCATCCGGCGCGAGGCGGCCGAGCGCCGGGCGTCATCGGCCTCGGCATCGGCATCGGCCTCGGAAGAAAAGGCGGCCTCGGAAGGAACGGCGACCTCGGAGACGAAGAGCGTCGCCAATTAAGGTGTTGAGGGTGATCCGCCACATTGAGTTCACCAATCTGTGCAACTTCCGCGACGTAGGTGGATATGCCGCCCAAGGCGGGCGTATGGTCCGCTGGCAGCGGCTCTACCGCGCCGACTCCCTCGGCTGGCTGGCCGGCGACGACCTCGCCGCCTACCGGGCGCTGGGCGTGCGCAGCGTCATCGATCTGCGTCACCCCTTCGAGGTCGAGAAGGCCGGACGCGTGCCGGAAAGCGACTGCCCCCACTACCAGAACCTGCCCATCGAGGGCCGGCGCTGGGAGCTCACCCCGTACAACGAGGAGGTGGGCATCGCCCGCTACCTCGCCGACCGCTACCTGGAGATCACCGAGGACGGCGTCGCCAACCTCAGGACCGCCCTGGAGACCGTCGCGGCGGCCGACAACGCGCCCGTGGTCGTGCACTGCGCGGCGGGAAAGGACCGTACGGGCGTGCTCACCGCGCTCGTGCTGTCGCTGGTCGGCGTGGACGAGGACGACATCGTGGCGGACTACGCGCTCACCGGCCGCGCCACCGAGCGCTTCATCGCCGACTGGCGCAGGCGCCACCCTGACACGCCGCTCTGGCCGGGGTTCGGGCTGGCTCCCGCCGAGACCATGCGGCTCTTCCTCACCGACCTCACGGCCCGTCACGGCAGCATCGAGAGGTATGTCACTCAGGTGCTCCAACTTTCCCCCGACGCGGTCGCCGAACTCCGCGCACATTTGCTGACTGAGTCGAACGGCGCTGGGTAGTGGAGCGCAGGGCCTGCTTGCTGCGCGAGGCGGGCCCGTTCATCCCGGGATCGCCAGCCATCCCCCTCCCGGCGGTCCCGGGTCAACATCTTCGCGCAGAGACCCAACGGATACGTCGCAGCTTGTTCGACGTTATGCCGCCGTCGTACGGTTACGTGCGTGACTACGCCGCTGCTCCCCGATCCTGACCCCAGGCGGCGCGACTACGTGATCATCTCAGCAGACGATCACCTGATCGAGCCGCCCGACCTGTTCGAAGGGCGCCTGCCGGAGAAATACGCCGAGGTCGCGCCCAAGGTCGTGGAGACGGAGGCCGGTCACCAAGTCTGGCGCTACGGCGGCGCGACCTATCCGTGCGCCGGCATCGACGTCGGCGCGGGGCTGCCACGCGAGCAGCGGACGCTCGACCCCATCAGGTTCGAGAACATGCGTCCGGGCTGCCACGACATCGAGGCCCGCATCCAGGACATGGACCTCGCCGGCATCTGGGCCGCGCTCTGCTTCCCCGGCATGCTGGCCGGGCAGGCCGGCATGCCGTTCGCCAGGACCCGCGACCAGGAGCTCGGCCTCGCCCTGGTGCGGGCGTGGAACGACTGGCACATCGACGTCTGGGCCGGCACCTACCCCGAGCGCATCATCGGCCTGCAGCTGCCCTGGCTGCCCGACCCCGACGTGGCGGCCAAGGAGATCAGGGCCAACGCGGCCAGGGGCTTCAAGGCGGTCGTCTTCCCCGAGTTCCCGACCAGGCTGCGGCTGCCGTCGATCCACTCGGGCCACTGGGACCCGTTCTTCGCCGCGTGCGAGGAGACCGGCACCGTCGTCTGCCTGCACGCCGGCGACTCCTCCTGGTCGCCCGTGCCGTCGCCCGACACCCCCATCGAGGCCATCACCACGCTCATGCCGACGAGCGCCATGTTCGCCTGCGCCGACTGGCTGTGGTCAGGGCTGCCGCTGCGCTTCCCCGCGCTGCGCATCCTCATCGTCGAGGGCGGCGTGGGCTGGCTGCCGATGCTGGCCGAGCGCGCCGACTACGCCCTCGACCACCCGGTGGCCGGCGAGGCGTCGTGGGAGGGCGGGCTCAAGCCCAGCGAGGTGCTGCGCCGCAACTTCTTCTTCGGCACCCTCGACGACCACGCGCTGTCGGGCGTGCGGCTCGCGGTCGGCCTCGACCACGTGCTGCAGGAGAGCGGCTACCCCCACTCCGACTCGACCTGGCCCGACACGCAGAAGTCGGTGGCCCAGAATCTCGGAACGCTCCCACCGGCCGACATCGCCAGGGTCGCCTACGGCAACGCCGCCCGCCTGTTCGGTCACCCGCTGCCGTCGCGGGCCTGGCTGCGGATGGAGGAGATCTAGACCTCGTCGAGCCGGCCCTGAATGACCTCGCGTTCCCGCTGGACGTAGCGGCCGCTCTCGCCGAGCAGCGAGGCCATCAGCCACAGGAACACGCCGAAGTCGTCGGCCACCCCGATCAGCATGAGGAAGTCGGGGATGACGTCGATCGGCGAGATCAGGTAGACCACGCCGAGCCCCATCAGGGCCAGCTTGCCCTTGCCCATGCCCGCGTACTGGCCGCGCATGACCGCGCCCAGCATCCGCGGGATCGCCCTGACCCTGGTCATCAGTGGCGGCGACCCGGGCCTGGTCACCTCGCGGTAGGTCTTCCACGCCGCCGCCGCCCGTGCTGCTTTCGCCATCATGTGCAACCCCCTACCCCCGGTCTCTCACGACATAACGCGTCGGAAAGGCCAGGGGTTCCTGTCCTCAGGTCAGGGCAGGCAGGGATGTTCGAACGGCCTGGCCTGCTCGATCTGGGCGGCCACCCGTACGAGGAGGTCCTCGCGCCCGGCGGCGGCCACGAGCTGCACGCCCACCGGCAACCCCGCTGAGGTCCTGTGCAGGGGCAGTGAGACGGCCGGCTGGCCGGTCGCGTTGATCGGCGAGGTGAAGGCGACCACCGACGCGGTACGCCCGAACGCGGTGCTGAGGTCGTCCGGCGGGATCCAGCCCAGCGGGAACGGCGCCGCCGCCACCGACGGCACCAGCAGCAGGTCATAGCCGGAGCTCCACCAGGCCGCCATCCTGCGGCGGAACCCGTCCATCCACTGCGTGGACAGCAGGTGGTCGGCGGCGCCGCGCTGGCGGCCCGCGCCGACCATGGCGGCGTTGCGCAGCTCCAGCTCCTCCATCTCCACCGGCTTGCCCCGTGCTTCGCCGAGTGCGGCGACCAGCGCGGCGAGGTTGTCGGAGACGATGGCGCCGAAATGGCGGGGGAAGTCGGGATCGGCGAGGGCCGGTGGCCCGCCCTCGGTGACGTCGTGGCCCAGCGACTCCAGCAGCGCGGCGGCCCCGGTGACCGCCTCCGTCACCTCGGGCGCCTCGGGGATGTCGCCGCGCGGGTGCGTGGTGAGGAACCCGACGCGCAGCCGTCCCGGGTCGCGGCCCACCTCGTCGGCGAGCCTGCCGGGCAGCGGCGGGGCGTCGTACGGGTCGCCCGGGTGCATGCCGGAGACGGCGTCGAGGGCCGCCGCGGTGTCGCGTACGGTCCTGGTGACGAAACCGGGGCAGGAGAAGCCGTTCCACCCCTCGCCCATCGCCGGCCCGAGGCTGACCCGGCCGCGCGACGGCTTGAGCCCCACCAGCCCGCACAGCGACGCTGGCACCCGGATCGAGCCGCCGCCGTCGCTCGCCGTGGCCAGCGCGACCATCCCGGCCGCCACCGCCGCCGCCGACCCGCCGCTCGACCCGCCCGCCGAGTACGCCGGATCGTACGGGTTCCGCGTCGCCCCGAACGCGACGGGCTCCGTCGTGATCGTGCTGCCGAACTCGGGGGTGTTCGTCCGCCCGAGCAGCACGAACCCGGCCTCGCGCAGCCGGACGACCCCGTACGCGTCGGCGGCGTCCTCGACCCCGTCGCGCACGTTCGACCCCGCGCTGTACGGCTCGCCCGCCTCCCGCCAGCCGAGGTCCTTGAGCAGGATCGGCACCCCGCGGAAGGGCGCGCCAGCCGGGATGGCGTCGATCTCGGCGAGCGCCCGCTCGAACCGCCGGTGGACGACCGCGTTGAGCACGCCGTCGGTCTCCTCGATGCGCGCGATCACGGCCTCGGCCAGCTCGCGCGGCGACACCTGACCGTCCCTGACCGCCTGGGCCTGGCCGGTCGCGTCCAGCCGCAGTAAGTCGCGCATCGCCTACGCCTCCGGTGCCAGCTCGCGGACCGCCTGGTCGATGGGCATCGCGCCGGGCAGCGGCGCGAGGACCGGGGTGTCGAGGCCGTTGGCGACGTACTCCTTGATGCGGGCCCGGCAGGTGGCGGCGTCGCCGTGCACGATCAGGTCGTCCACCACCTCGTCGGGGATGGCCTTGAGCGCGGCCTGCCGGTCGCCCGCGGCCCACGCCTCGTGCATCGGGCGCAGCACCTCGCCGCGGCCCAGCCAGTCGTGGAAGGCCGCGTAGACGGGGACGGTGAGGTAGCTCGCGAGCATCCATCTGGCGGTCTCGCGGACCCGCTCGGTGTCCTCGTCCACGCAGACGAACAGGCGGGCGATCAGCTCGGTGTCGGGGCCGATCTCGGCGCGGACCTTCTGGACGTCGGCGGGCGCGAGCCAGTTCGTGATCGCGCCGTCGGCCTCCTCGGCGGCCAGCCGCAGCATCCGCGGCCGCAGCGCGGCCAGCACGATTTTCGGTGGCGTCTTGGGCGCGCGTTCCAGCTTGAAGCCCTTGACCTCGAACGTCTCGTACGCCTCCGAGACCTTCTCCCCCGCCAGCGCCCGCTTCAGGAAGCGCAGGGTGTCACGGGTGCGCGCGTACGGCTTGGCGAACGTGCCCGCGTTCCACCGCTCGACGATCGCCGGCGACGACGCCCCGATGCCCAGCACGAACCGGCCGGGCGCGAGGTCGGCCAGCGTCGCGGCCGACATCGCGAGCAGCCCGGGGCCGCGCGTCGAGACGGGCACGATCGCGCTGCCCAGCCGCACCTGCGGCGCCCACTGCGCGGCCAGCGCCAGCGGCACGAACCCGTCGGTGCCGTTGACCTCGGCGGACCACACGTCGGTGTAGCCGAGCGCGGGCAGCTCGGCTATGAGGTCCTGCGCCTTGGACAGCGAGCGATCGTAGAAGGGGATCGTCATGCCCCAGTTCTGCGTCATACACGGCCTCCCAGATGCCACATCAGGAGGACCATACCAACCGCTCGGTATGTCGCCCTAGGCCCGCAGCTCGTGCACCGCCGCGATGAAGTCCTTCGTGATGCCCCGCAACCCCGGCAGGTGCGACAGCCCGACCAGCCGGTCCACCAGCGGCACCGTCACCTCGATCAGCCGGTACGTCCGCGCGCACCCCTCCGAGGTGTCGTGCACCCAGAACAGCACCATGCCCATCGACAGCAGCCACAGCAGCTCGGGCAGCTCCTCGCGCAGCTCGGCGTTCATGCGGTCGCGCGAGCCCTCGACGACCTCCCGGTAGATGGCGATCGACGCCTCACGCGCGGGCGAGGACTGCTTGCTGAACGGGCTGAGCGGATTGGTCGGCTCGGCCGCGTGCTTGAAGAACTTCACGGCGAACTCGTGGTAGGGCTCGGAAACCCGCACCCACTCCCGCAGCACCCCGCTCAACCTGGCCGCGAACGACTCCTCCGTGGCGAGGAACTCCCGGCACGCGGCTTCGTGCTCGGCCTGCGCCCGGTCGTAATAAGCCTGGATCAACGCCTCCTTGCTGTCGAAGTAGTAGTAAGCGTTGCCCACGGACACACCGGCCTCGGCCGCGATGGCCCGCATGGTGGTCGCGTCGAAGCCGCGCTCCCTGAACAGTCGCAAGGCCGTCTCGACGATGACCTCTCGAGTGCTCTCCGCTCCTCTGTTTCGGGCTTCGGACACGCACGTCACTTTACGTCGTCGAACACGGTTAGGTCATGGAGCCGCACGGTGATCACCGCCACAAGGCAAAGTTGCACTCGCGGTGCGAGTTATCTCCAGTGAATGGTGGGATTGTCGTTTCAGGCGGAAGGGCTATTTCCGCGAAAAGGCATCGACATGTGGATACGTGGAACAGTGCGGCTCCTGATAGTCGCGCTCCTCGGCATTCAGATCACCATAATCGCGCTGGCCACCGCTGCCGCGGCCGCCACCTACCCCGAAAAGGTGCCGGCACCGAGCGGCCTGCACGGGCCCGGCGGCTGGGAGCACAGCCCGGCCGTGCTGAGCGCGGTCTTCTCCGACGCGTACCAGATCGGGCCGCGCATCGCCTGGGCGCACCGGCGGCTGATCGAGGCCCGCGCGGAGCTCGGCGCGATGAGCGAGTGGCCGTCGTGGGACGAGAGCGACGACACCCAGGAACCCGCGTGGGAAGAGGCGTCCGACCTCGTGGAGCCGGCCAGGCCGGCCGCCGTCGAGGCGGTCAGGACCGGCGTCGCGGAGACCAAGGCCAAGCCGGTCAAGCCCAAGGCGCGCCCCAAGGCGCTGCCAGGGGCCAGGAAGGCGCACAAGCAGCGCGTCCACACCAGGGCCGCCACGATGCCTCGTATGCGGGCACACGCCGCGCAGCGGCACGCTCAGGTCGATCTGACCCGGGTCCTGCCCAGGACGGCCGCGGTGACGATGTCCCACACGACCGCCGCCCACTGGCTCAGGCACGCCGGGCTGAAGACGAAGTCCACCGGCCGCTGCACCAGCAAGCACATGCGCCACTGTACGTCGCTGGAGCGCGTACGGACCGGCACGATCGCTGAGATCATCCGGCTGAAGCACAAGAGCGGCTGCCCGATCCTGGTGACCGGCGGCACCGAGCACGGCCACGCGCCCGGCCACTACAGCCACGGCAACGGCTACAAGCTGGACATCGCCCACAACGCCTGCATCGACCGGCACATCCACAAGCACTACGACAAGGCCGGCGTACGCAGCGACGGAGCCCGGCTCTACAAGGGCTCAGGCAAGGTCTTCGCCGACGAGGGCGACCACTGGGACATCCTCTTCCGGTGACAGGGCCGCGGCTCACGCAGCCGCCGGAAAAGAAAGTGACGCCGCACGAAGACGTACGGCGCCACCTCGAAGAACGGCTTACCGGAACACGGCTTACCGGAACTCGGCCGCCACCAGCTCGGCGATCTCCGCCGCGTTGAGCGCCGCGCCCTTGCGCAGGTTGTCACCGCAGACGAACAGGTCGAGCGTGTTGGGGAAGTCGATCGCCTGACGGACACGACCGACGTAGGTCGGATCGGTGCCCACCACGTCGACGGGCGTCGGCCAGACACCGTTGGCCGGGTCGTCCATCAGCACCACCGTCGGCGCCGCCTCAAGCACGCGGTGCGCCTCGGCGACCGTGATCTCGCGCTCGAAGCGCGCGTGCACGGCCAGCGAGTGGGTGGTGATCACCGGCACGCGCACGCAGGTCGCGGAGACCTTCAGGTCGGGGATGCCGAGGATCTTGCGGGACTCGTTGCGGAGCTTGAGCTCCTCGGAGGCCCAGCCGTCACCCTTGTCGGAGCCCGCCCACGGCACCACGTTGAACGCGATGGGTGCGGGGAACGGCGAGTCGGCCGGCAGCTTGTCGACCAGCGCCTTGCGGACGTCGCCCGCGCTCTGCCCCACCGTACGGTCACCGGCCAGCGCCTCGATCTCGTCGTAGAGCCGCGCGGAACCCGCCACGCCGGCCCCGGACACCGCCTGGTAGGAGGCGACGACCAGCTCCTTGAGCGTGAACTCGGCGTGCAGCGCCCCCATGGCCGCCATCATCGACAGCGTCGTGCAGTTGGGGGTCGAGACGATGCCCCGGGGCCGCTCACGCGCGTCGAGCGGGTTGACCTCGGGCACCACCAGCGGAACGTCGGGCTCCATGCGGAACGTGCCCGACTTGTCGATGGCGATCGCGCCGCGCTCGGCCGCGATCGGCACCCACACGGCCGACACCTCGTCGGGGACGTCGAAGATGGCGATGTCGATGCCGTCGAACACCTCGGGGGCCAGCGCCTGCACCACGACGTCCTCGCCGCGTACGGACAGCACCTTGCCCGCCGAACGGGCCGAGGCGACGAGACGGATCTCGCCCCAGATGTCCTCGCGCGTCGACACGATGTCGCGCATGACGGTGCCCACGGCGCCGGTCGCGCCGATCAGGGCCAGATTGGGCCTCTTGCTCATCGTCCTGAACCTCCGTACACCACGGCTTCGACCTGGTCGGCGTCGAGGTCGAAGGCGCGGTGGGCGGCCGCCACGGCCGCGTCGACACCGTCCTGCCCGACCACAACAGAGATGCGGATCTCCGAGGTGGAGATCATCTCGATGTTGACCCCCGCGTCGGCGAGGGCCGCGAAGAACGTCGCGGTGACGCCCGGGTGCGAGCGCATGCCCGCGCCGATCAGCGACACCTTCCCGATCTGGTCGTCGAACAGCAGCGACTCGAAACCGATCCGGGGCTGGATCTTCTTCAGCGACCCCAGCGCCGTCTGGCTGTCGGCCGTAGGAAGCGTGAAGGAGATGTCGGTGCGGCCCGTGGCCGCGGCCGAGACGTTCTGCACGATCATGTCAATGTTGATCTCGGCGTCGGCCAGCGTTTTGAAGATCGTCGCAGCCTCGCCGACCTTGTCGGGCACCCCGACAACAGTGATCTTGGCCTCGCTCCGGTCGTGCGCCACGCCGGAGATGATCGGCTGCTCCATCTCGGTTCCTTCGGTGTAAGGGTCGGCTACGACCCACGTGCCTTCCTTGGTGCTGAACGAACTACGTACGTGGATCGGCAGGGAGAAGCGGCGCGCGTATTCGACGCACCGCAGGTGCAGGATCTTCGCGCCGCAGGCCGCCATCTCCATCATCTCGTCGTACGAGATCCGCGGAATCTGGCGAGCCGCGGGCACGATGCGCGGATCGGCGGTGAAGATGCCGTCGACGTCGGTGTAGATCTCGCAGACGTCGGCCTCGAGCGCCGCCGCCAGGGCGACCGCCGTGGTGTCGGAGCCGCCCCTGCCGAGCGTCGTGATGTCTTTGGTGTCCTGCGAGACGCCCTGGAACCCGGCCACGATCGCGATGTGGCCCTGGTCGATCGCCTCCTTGATGCGGCTCGGCGTCACGTCGATGATGCGCGCCTTGCCGTGCGTGGAGTCGGTGATCACGCCCGCCTGCGAACCGGTGAACGAGCGGGCCTCGTGGCCGAGGTTGGCGATCGCCATCGCCAGCAGCGCCATCGAGATGCGCTCGCCCGAGGTCAGCAGCATGTCGAGCTCGCGTGCAGGAGGCAGCGGCGACACCTGCTCGGCCAGGTCGAGCAGCTCGTCCGTCGTGTCGCCCATCGCGGAGACGATCACGACCACGTCGTTGCCGGCTTTTTTCGTCGCGACGATCCGCTGCGCGACCCGCTTGATGCAGGACGCGTCGGCGACGGACGAACCACCGTACTTTTGCACAACGAGCGCCACGAGAGTCTCCCGGTTTGGACTGTGAGCTGCCAGTCTATCCGGGGCGTCTCGTGCGGCTGGTGGGTCGTACCAGTATGTGGATACTCAGACCGAGGTCGTTTCCTCCGCCACGTCGAGACGGGAATGCGCCGCGAGGGCCTGCAGCGCGCGCATCGCGGCGCCCGCGTGGTTGCCCCACGTGTTGAAGTAGGAGTATTGCCACCACCACAGCGCCTCGTGCGGCCGGCCCGCGTGATAGTGGCGCAGCCCGTGGATGAGGTCGGCGGCGACCGCGGTCAGGTCGTCGGAGAGCCGGTACGGCGTGACGGCCGTGTCCTTGTACGGGTCGAACACCTCGACGTAGTCGTCGACCGCCTCCAGCCGCTCGGCCAGCGCCGTGCGCACCCCGTCGATGTCGGGGTCCTCGCTCATCGGCGGCTCGTAGTTTCCCGACAGGATCACGTCGCGGTTCGCGCCCAGCTTGGCGCCCGCGAGGCTCACCTGGGCGACCTCCACCAGCAGGATCGACCAGATGGCGTCGCCGCCCTCGCCGCCCGCCATCCTGGTCAGACCGTCCACGTAGTTCTGCGCGTGCCCGGAGATCTCTTCCGCCAGAGCACTCCACTGGTCAGACATCCAGCAGCCTCCGTCCTTCGAACGCGCGGCCCAAGGTGACCTCGTCGGCGTACTCGAGATCACCGCCCACAGGCAGACCGCTGGCCAGTCGTGTCACTTTGACGCCCATCGGCTTGACCAGACGGGCGAGGTAGGTAGCCGTCGCCTCGCCCTCGAGGTTGGGGTCGGTGGCGAGAATGAGCTCGGTGACCCGGCCGTCGGCCAGGCGCGTCATGAGCTCACGGATGCGCAGGTCGTCGGGGCCGACCCCGTCGATGGGGCTGATGGCGCCGCCCAGCACGTGGTAGGTGCCGCGGAACTCGCGCGTCTTCTCGATCGCCACGACGTCCTTCGACTCCTCGACGACGCAGATGACGTGGGTGTCGCGGCGGGCGTCGCGGCAGATGCGGCACTCCTCCTCGGAGGCCACGTTGCCGCACACGCGGCAGAAGCGCACCTTCTCCTTGACCTCCAGCAACGCGTGCGCCAGCCGCTTGACGTCGGCTGGATCGGCCGCCAGCAGGTGGAACGCGATCCGCTGCGCGCTCTTGGGACCGACGCCGGGCAGCAGCCCCAGCTCGTCGATCAGGTTCTGGACGACCCCTTCGTACATGCCTAGAACCCTGGCAACTGTCCGAGGCCGCCGCCGCCCAGCCCCTGCGCGAGCGGGCCGAGCTTTTCCTGCTGCAGGTCGGCGGCCGCGCGTACGGCGTCGCGGACGGCCGCGATCACCAGGTCGGCGATCGTGTCGGCGGTGTCCTGCGCGTCGCTCGCGTCGATCACACTCGGGTCGATCTTGAGCTCCAGCAGCTCGCCCGAGCCGTTGACGACGGCCGTGACCAGGCCGCCGCCGGCCGAGCCCTCGATCTGCGCGTCGTTGAGCTCCTGCTGGGCGCTCACGAGCTGCTGCTGCATGAGCTGGGCCTGCTCCAGCAGCTGCTGCAGGTTGACATCCCCTGGGTTCACCGTCGTGCGCTCCTCGTGGCTCCGCGTTCTTGACTGCCACGAGCCTACGGTGTTTGGGCGGCGTCATGTACTGGGGTGTCCCCTTGTTTCGTGGCCTTTTCCCCGTACGAGATGCGAATTGCGCTCCTCGATGCCCCTCATGGCGGGCTTTTCCGGTGTAGAAGCGCCGTCCTGACCAGGCCCTCATGACCATGTTCTGTCGTGTGTCGGCGTGTTCTGGCCGGATCTCGGCCCCCCTCCAGCGTCCGAGACCCGGCCACCACGTCGGCGGAGCGGCCGCACCACGCCGACGCGTTGGTCAAGAAGGCTAGCGGGGGCAACGTTGCACACACGTTGCGTTCATTCAATCACCCTCCGCAATCCCCCGAACGACTTGCGCTTATGGCTCATAAGACGGATGCTCTACTTGACTACTTGGAGTGACCGATGAGTTACCCCCATCTCGACGCGTACTCCCGCCTGCTGCGCGGGGCCTACGAAGCCGTCGCCGCCGGCCAGAGCTGGCCGCACGCGCCCCGCCGCCTGATCAAGGCATCCTGGCTCCGCTCGCTCGACGCCGGCATCGATCTCGAAGGCACGAGCGCGCCGCTCGTCATCGACCCCTCCCACATCAGGGACCTGCGCGACGACCACCCGCTGCGCCCGCTGCTCCCGCTGCTCGCCCAGACCCTGGCCGGGCTCGCCGA
Organism: Nonomuraea salmonea; assembly: GCF_042428605.1. Lineage (NCBI taxonomy): Bacteria > Bacillati > Actinomycetota > Actinomycetes > Streptosporangiales > Streptosporangiaceae > Nonomuraea > Nonomuraea salmonea. The sequence continues at coordinate 434,608 of NZ_JBHMCF010000040.1, read as the reverse complement.
CGCCAGCGGCCACGTCATGATCGTCACCGACGGTGACGGGCACGTGCTGTGGCGCGAGGGAAACCACACCACGCTGTCGCGCGCCGACGGCATCGGCCTGGCCGACGGTCACCAGTGGAGCGAGCAGCACGTCGGCACCAACGGCATCGGCACCGCGCTCGCCACCGGCCGGCCCGTCCACGTCTTCTCCGAAGAGCACCTCATGCGGGTGCTGCACGTCTGGTCCTGCAGCGCCGCCCCCATCACCGACCCCGACTCCGGCCGGGTCATCGGCTGCGTCGACATCAGCGGCACCTCCCGCAGCCTCCACCCCGCCACCGTCGCCCTCGTCGCCACCACGGCCAAGCTCGCCGAGACGCAGCTCGCGCTGCGCATGCACGAGCGCGACGAACGCCTGCGCCGCCGCTACGAGTCGCTGCGCAGCCGGCCAGGGGTCCTGCTGTCGGCCACCGGCCGCGTCATCTCCGGCGACCCGGCCGGCGACCTCGGCGAGCGCGTCCACCTCGACGAGCGCACCCACTTCGCCGGGCGGCGCATGATCCTCAGGGACGGCAGCGTCGCCCTGCTCGAGCCCTTCTCCGACGGCTACCTCCTGCGGCCCGCTCTGCCCACCGCCCCACCCCTGCTCACGCTGTCCTTCCTCGGCGAGCGCCCGCCCTCCGCCTCCTACGGCGACCGCGACCGCCCCCTGTCGCTGCGGCACGCCGAGATCCTCACGCTCCTCGCCCTCCACCCCCACGGCCTGACCGCCGAGCAGCTCTCCTTCCACCTCTACGGCGACGACGGCAACCCCGTCACCATCCGGGCCGAGATCCACCGGCTCCGCGCCCAGCTCGGCGACGCCATCGCGGCGAAGCCGTACCGGCTGACCTGCCCCGTCGAGGCCGACTTCCTCGCGCTGCGCCGCATGCTGCCCGCCGGCGACCCCGCCAGCCTCGCCCGCTCCTACCCCGGCCCACTGCTGCCCCGCTCGGAGTCACCGGAGATCCGCCGCGAACGCGACGAACTCGAAGCCCAGGTCCGCGCCTGCCTCCTGCGGCACGGGACACCCGAGGACTTGTGGACGTACGCACAGACCTGCAACGGCCGCGACGACTACGAGATCTTGGAACGCCTCGCCGCCCTCCCCCCGACCGACCCCCGCAGCGCCGCCGCCCGCTCCCGCCTGCTCTCCTGACCCCGCCCACCACCGGCTACGCGAAACCCCGCCGCGCTCAGCCGACCCGCCTCCGGCCTAGGAGCCACTCCTCTATACGGCAGCCACCTGCGGCCCCGGCCGCCCGACCGAGCTACCAGACGGACCGCGCCCCTCCTACCGGGCAGTCGCCTGCCGGCTCGGCCGCCCGCTGCGGCCCGCAGTCACCCTCCCCCTCTTCTCAAGACGCCCGCCGAAGCGCCCGGCGAGGGTCAGGGGTGATCGATCTCGCCGATGACCTTGGCGCCCAGTTCGCGTTCGAGGAGGGCCATGCCTGAGAGGGCGACCGTGTCGGCGTCGGCGTCGTTGAGTGGGTCGACGTCGTCGGAGTCGGTGGCCTTGGTGCCGCGGCCGGGGATCGCGCTCGGCCACGCGGACGTCGACATGGACGTGGACGCGCCGCCCCTGGCGCCCGGGGCACGGGGACCGGCCGCGGCCGCGGCCTTGGCGGCCGAACGGGCGGCGGCGAGACCGCTGCCCGGACCGCTGGAGACGCGCTGCCCGGCGGGGACGGTCTGCGTCAGGTCAGGCCCGGGTGGGGAGCCGGGGCCCGGGTCGTCGTCGGGGGCGTCGGGCCAGGACTCGTCGGTGGTCGCGGGGGCCGCCGCCGATGGGCCGGCCGGAGGCTGGTCGGCGTCTTGCCCGCCGCCGTCGTCGGAGGACCCGTGTGAGGCCGTACGTCCCTGAGAGCCGGACGCGCCCTGCCCGCCGCCCTGAGCGGCGTCCGAGGCCCCGGGCGAACCGGCGGACCCCTGCGCGCTCTGGACGTTCGGCCCGTGCCCGCCGGAGGGCCCGTGACCACCCTGAGCACCGTTCGCCTGACCGCCCGGCGCACCCTGATGACCGCTCGCCTGACCACCGGACGCACCCTGATGGCCGTTCGCCTGACCGCCGGGCGTGCCCTGAGGACCCCCTTGCGCAGGGGGACGGGCGGGGCCACGGGACGCCTGCGGCATCGGGGAGCCCCCGACCACGGCCTCGACCCGCCACGTGCCGCCGAGCACGTCGCCCAGCGCGGCGGCCACGACGGCGTCCTTGCCACCGCCGGTGAAGTTCTTCATCGCACCGACCTGGGTGAAGCCGAGCGTGACGAGGTTGCCCTCCACGCCGACCACCTGAGCGTTGGTGCTCACGTTGGCCCAGACGACGATGCTGCGCTGCTTGAGCGCGGCCAGCACGGCGGGCCACTGCGACTGGAGACCACCGGCTCCGCCGGCGCTCGGGGCCGCGGCCGGAGGCGTACCGCCGGAAGGAGCCGCACTGGCGGCGGCGCTCGATGGAGCGGTCCCTGCGGACGCCGCACCGGCCCCCGGACGAACCGCCTCGGGCCAGTCATCACCGGAAGCCTGCCCGGCGCCCTTCGCGTCTCCGTCCGACCCGCCGGGACCCGCCACCTGAGCCCGCGCACCCGCCCCCGGCCCCTGCGCACCGGCAGCGACGGGAGCGTGCGCAGCGGAGGCGCCAGGCGTGGCAGAGGGGGCGGAGGAGGCAGGAGCCGTCGCGGCCGCCGCGGGGGCGTGAGCCACGGGCGCGGCGGAAGGAGCGGGGACGGCCGGGGCGGCTGCGGCGCGGGCCGCCATCTGGGCCACGGTGCCACCGCGTTCGAGCCGCTCGAGCCGCGCGAGCAACGCCCCTTCACCCTGCTCGGCGCCGGGCAGCAGCACGCGCGCGCACATCAGCTCGAGCAGCAGCCGCGGCGAGGTGGCGCCGCGCATCTCGGTGAGGCCCGCGTTGAAGACCTCGGCCGCGCGGGTCAGCTCGGCCGGGCCCATGGAGGACGCCTGCTGGACCAGGCGTTCGAGCTCGTCGGCCGGCCGGTCGAGCAGCCCGCTGGTGGCCGCCTCTGGGACGTTCGCCAGGATCACCAGGTCGCGGAAGCGTTCGAGCAGGTCGGAGGCGAAGCGGCGGGGGTCGTGGCCGCCCTCGATGACCCGGTTGACCGTGTGGAAGACCCGTCCGCCGTCACGGGCCGCGAACGCGCCGACGACCTCGTCGAGCAGGTCGCCGTCGGTGTAGCCGAGCAGGGAGACGGCCTTGGCGTAGGTGATGCCGTCGTCGTCGGCCCCGGCGAGCAGCTGGTCGAGGATCGACAGGGAGTCGCGGGCCGAGCCGGCGCCGGCGCGTACGACGAGGGGCAGCGCGGTGGGCTCGAAGGGCACGTTCTCGGAGGTGAGGATCTCCTCCAGCAGCCCCCGGAGCGTCGCGGGCGGCATGAGCCTGAACGGATAGTGGTGGGTACGCGACTTGATGGTGCCGATGACCTTTTCCGGCTCCGTCGTCGCGAAGATGAACTTCAGGTGCGGCGGGGGCTCCTCGACGAGCTTGAGCAGCGCGTTGAAACCCTCGCGGGTCACCATGTGCGCCTCGTCGATGATGTAGATCTTGTAGCGCGCGGACACGGGGGCGAAGAAGGCCCGCTCACGCAGGTCGCGCGCGTCGTCGACGCCACCGTGCGATGCGGCGTCGATCTCGATGACGTCGAGGTGGCCGGGGCCGGTGGGGGCGAGCGCGACGCACGACTCGCACTCGCCGCAGGGGTCGGGCGTCGGGCCCTGCTCGCAGTTGAGCGAACGCGCCAGGATGCGCGCGCTGGAGGTCTTGCCACACCCTCGGGGGCCGCTGAAGAGGAAAGCGTGGTTGATGCGGCCCGTACGCAACGCCTGCCGCAGCGGGTCGGTGACGTGTTCCTGACCCTTGACCTCGGCGAAGGTCCCGGGTCGGTACTTGCGGTAAAGCGCAAGGCTCATGCGACCATCCCGCCTGCGAGGGGGCTCTCAACGAAGAGACCCCCCGCACACCCGCCAGAGCCCGCTTATCCTTGCTGCCTTCCGGCCCTGGGGAGGTTCACAGGATGACGCCGCGCGAGGGGTCCCTGGACAGTCTAGCCGGATGCCGCAGTGCTCGCTCCACCCCGCGCGAACCCGCCCGGCCGGAAATTCATGGTCTTGGCACCCCTGGAAGTCCGGTAAGCTCGTCGGCGGAGGATTCGCCTAGTGGCCGAGGGCGCACGCTTGGAAAGCGTGTATAGGGCAACCTATCGGGGGTTCAAATCCCCCATCCTCCGCGCCTGGTTGAGGCAGTAACGCGAAGGGGCCGACCCCATCCAAGTCGGCCCCTTCGTCGTTCCCGGCCTCGGCCGCATGCAGCGGAGCCGGCGCTCGATCCGCTCGGCGCCGACCACTTCACCGACGGCTCCCGGCCGTGAACGATCTGCCGGCGAACTCCAGCTGAAGTACCGCGTGACGAACTGCAGGACCGCCCCCCGGGGGGTGGTGTCATGATCTCGGTGGCGCCTCGTCGATGGGATCCCCGATGCCTGCTCGCTCGCTCGTGCTGCTGATCGCCGCGCTCTTATTGGGCGGCCTCGCGGCCTTCGTATACGTCCAGGACTCGAGCCTGGTGCTCCTGCGGGAGCATCTCAATCATCCGTTCGCGTTCAGCGTGCTGGCCTGCACGCTGGTCGTGCTGGCCGCGCTCGGGCTCCGGTGGAAGTGGCTACGGGCACTGGTCATCATCCTCGCCGGGCTGGCCGGGAGTGGGGCGCTGCTCATCGGCCTGTTCCTCGCCGCACTCGGCTCGCAGGAGGACATCGGCTTCGTGGACGGCCCTGACCCGTACCGGGTCCGGCTCCAGCAGTCGATGGCCGGGCTCGGGCCGGACAGCATCACGTGGCTCAGCCTGCGCAGGGACGACGGGCTCCTCAGCAGGGAGTGGCACGTCGCCTGCTTCAACGGTGACGACCCGGCCGACGCCTACGAGTCGGTCAGGTGGACGGGGACGAGTTCATTCGAGATCAGGGTGAACGATGAGCGGACGTTCCCCGTGTCCCTGGATCCCGCATCCGGCCGACCCAAGACCACGGTCGCGGTCAACTGCTGACAGCGGGCCGGACGACGCCGTCCGCTGAGCCCCTGACACCATGATCCGCAGCCGAGACGAACGCCACTGGGAGGTGCCCCCGTGCACAACCACGCACCCGCCGACTACGACTGCCCGTTCTGCGACCTCCCCTCGGAGCGCGAGCCCGACGTGGTCTACCGCGACGAGCGGGTCTTCGCGATGATCTGTCCGCGCTGGTGGCCGCGGAACCCGGGGCACCTGCTGATCATCCCCGTCGCCCACCACGAGAATCTGTACGACCTCCCCGCCGCCGACGGCCACGCCATCTTCGACGCCACTCAGCTGCTGGCCCGCGCCATGCGCACCGCGTACGACTGTGCCGGCGTCTCCACCCGCCAGCACAACGAGCCCGCGGGCAACCAGGACGTCTGGCACTTCCACCAGCACCTCTTCCCCCGCTACCCGGGCGACGACCTCTACCGCACACCCCCGCAGCCCGGCTGGCTCCCCGCCGACCGCCGCCGCGCCTACGCCGACCTGCTGCGCGCGGCACTCGCCTCGTGAGCGTTCAGGAGGCCACGATGGCCTTGGAGCGGTCGGTGGCCATGGTGACGGCGAAGACGCCGAGCACCGTGCCGGTGAGGTAGCGCTGGACGCGGACCCAGACGGGGCGGCGGGCGAGGAACGCGGCGAGGCTGCCGGCCGTGATCACGATCAGGCCGTTGACCAGGGTGCCGATGGCCACCTGGACCGAGCCGAGCGCGATGCTCTGCAGCAGGACGTGTCCCATCGACGGGTCGACGAACTGCGGGAGCAACGACAGGTACAGGATGGCGATCTTGGGGTTGAGCAGGCAGGTCAGCAGGCCCATCGTGAACAGCTTGCCGGGGCGTTCGACGGGCAGCTCGCGCGGCTCGAAGGCGGAGGCGCCGCCCGGGCGGACGGCGTTCCAGGCCAGCCAGAGCAGGTACGCGGCGCCGGCGAGCTTGAGCGCGGTGTAGGCGGCCGGTACGTACGCGAAGACCGCCGTCAGTCCGAGGCAGGTCGCGATGAGGTACGTCGTGAACCCGAGGAACACCCCGACCAGCGAGATGAACCCCGATTTGCGGCCCTGGGTGATCGAGCGCGACACCAGGTAGATCATGTTGGGCCCGGGCGTCAGCACCATGCCCAATGAGACCAGCGCGATCCCGATCATGCCAGCAGTCATAGCGGCAGAGTAACTGACATATCGGGAAAAATCGCATCCGTACAGATTGCTCTGCGTAATCATTCCACTACGGGGCAGGACTGCGGCCGGAGGCTTCGATGCAGTTCGACGACGACAAACCGCTCGACCCGTCGCAGGTCGAGGACGCCCGCGCGTCGGGCCCCCGGCCCGGCGGCGGGTTCGGCAGGATGCCCGGCGGCTGCATGTTGCCGATCAGCGGCCGGGGCGGCGGGTGCCTGCTGCTCATCCTGGCGGTGGGGGCGATGTTCCTGTTCGGCATCATCCCGACGTCCTTCACCGGAGATCCTGGCGAGCAGGGCGATCCGGGCGGGCAGGGCGGCGGGCAGGCGCCGAGCGCCCCCGCCACCGGCAACCTGGCCGAGCGCTGCAAGACCGGCGCCGACGCCGACCAGTCGGAGGACTGCCGGGTGGTCGGGACGGTCAACAGCATCCAGACGTACTGGCGGCGGGCGCTGCGCGACGGCGGGGAGACGTACCGGCCGGCCAAGACCGTGCTGTTCACCAGGGCCATCGAGACGGGCTGCGGCGCGGCGGACTCGGCGGTGGGGCCGTTCTACTGCCCGGCCGACCGCCGGGTCTACCTCGACCTGACCTTCTTCGACACGCTCCAGCGCGACTTCGGGGCCGAGGGCGGGCCTTTCGCGCAGGCGTACGTGATCGCCCATGAGTACGGACACCACGTACAGAACCTGCTCGGCACCATGGACCAGCGGGGCCGCGACAGCCGGCCCGGCGCCGACAGCCCTTCCGTACGTCTGGAGCTCCAGGCCGACTGCTACGCCGGCGTCTGGGCCCGCAACGCGGTCAAGACCGGCTTCTACGAGCAGCCGTTCTCGCAGAACGACATCCAGCAGGCGCTCAGCGCGGCGGCGGCCGTCGGCGACGACAGCATCCAGCGGCGCTCCCAGGGCCGCGTGACGCCGGACGCGTTCACGCACGGCACGTCGGAGCAGCGCGAGAAGTGGTTCAGCACCGGGTACGACAGCGGCGACCCCCAGCGGTGCGACACGTTCTCCGGGCGGATCTGAGCCTGGCTCGATAGAGAGGTCCTGGTTCGGGGCAGTCTGTCCTGCGGGCAATACCCCAGAAAGGGATGTCAGCATGGACTTCAGGGACCAGGCGGACCTCGACGCCTCGCAGGTGGAGGACGCGGGAGGAGGCGGCGGCTTCTCCGGCTTCTCCGGTTTCCCCGGGGGTGTGGTGGTCGGCGGTGGCGGGATCGTCGGCCTGATCGTGCTGGTGCTGGTGTTCGTCCTCAACAACGTGAGCGCCGAGCCGGGGCAGGGCAGGCCGCCCGCCGATCTGTCGGCGCGGTGTCAGAAGGGCAAGGACGCGGACCAGTCGGAGAAGTGCCGGGTGGTGGGCGTGGTCAACAGCATCCAGGACTACTGGAAGCAGGACATTTCGGAATATCGGGCGGCGAAGACCGTCCTCTACTCGGGACGGTTAAGGACCGCCTGCGGCTCCGCGAGTTCCTCCGCCGGCCCCTTCTACTGCCCCGGCGACCAGCGCGTCTACCTCGACCTCAGCTTCTTCGACCAGCTCCGATCCCAGTTCGGCGCCAAGGGCGGGCCCTTCGCGCAGGCGTACGTGATCGCCCACGAGTACGGACACCACGTACAGAATCTCCTCGGCGCCCTCGACGGCGGGAGCTCGGTCGCGGTCGAGCTGCAGGCCGACTGCTACGCCGGCGTCTGGGCCCGCAACGCGGTCAGCACCGGCTTCTACGAGCAGCCCTTCACCTCCGCCGAGATCTCCGAGGCGCTCGACGCCGCCGCGGCGGTCGGCGACGACAGCATCCAGCGGCGCACGACCGGAAGAATCGATCCTGAATCGTTCACCCACGGCAGCTCAGGGCAGCGCGTGGCCGCGTTCAAGCGCGGATACGAAAACGGCGCCCCCACCGACTGCGATCTCCAGAACCCGGCCTGACGCGACCGGACAACGCGAGGAATCGGATTCTCTCCTAAAATCGGGGGGGTGATCTTCAAGCTGGTCGGCGACGGACGCCCTTATCCCAACCACGGTCTGACGAACCGCGATTGGGCCCAAATCCCTCCACGGCAGGTCCGGCTCGACTCGTTGATCACCACGAAGGCCATGCTGGACCTGCACTCGCTGCTCGCGGCCGACTCCACGTTCTACGGGGATCTCTTCCCGCACGTGGTGCAGTGGCAGGGCGAGCTCTATCTGGAGGACGGCCTGCACCGAGCGTTGCGGGCCGCGCTGCACCAACGATCGATCCTGCACGCCAGGGTCCTCGAACTGCCCAACTGAGAAAGGGGGGCGCCGCGAATCTCGCGGCGCCCCCTTTGATTTTTTTTCCGCCAACATCATTTTCCGGCCGTGAACGACCGGTGAACACGATTACGGTTGTCGCCCGCCGCATGGTCCTCGGACATGCGAAAGGGCCCCCGAGATCTCGGAGGCCCTTCGGCGTGGCGGTGGTGGTGGGATTTGAACCCACGGATGAGTTGCCCCATCACACGCTTTCGAGGCGTGCGCCCTCGGCCACTAGGCGACACCACCGCGGAAGAGCTTACCGGATCCTGCGCGTAGCGAAGAACCGCTTTAGGGCCGCACCGCACTCTTCTGCGAGCACGCCCATGACGACCTCGGGCCGATGATTGAGCCTGCGGTCGCGTACGACGTCCCAGAGCGAGCCCACGGCGCCGCCCTTCTCGTCCGTGGCGCCGTACACGATCCGCTCCACCCTGGCCAGCACCGCGGCGCCCGCGCACATCGTGCACGGCTCCAGCGTCACCACGAGCGTGCAGCCCCCGAGCCGCCACTCGCCGCGCCGTGCGGCGGCCGCGCGCAGCGCGAGCACCTCGGCGTGGGCCGTCGGGTCCGCCGTGGACTCGCGATCGTTGCCCGCCCTGGCCAGCACCTCGCCGTGCTCGTCGAGCACGACCGCGCCGACGGGGATCTCACCCCTCGCGGCGGCCGAACCGGCCTCCGCCAGGGCCAGACGCATGGCGTCCTCGTACGTCACCGCAACCGGTCGAGCTCGTCCGCGAACGACAGCCGCTCGGCGATCACCGACAGGATGTCGGCCGGCAGCATGCCCTCCTCCATGCTCAGCTCAAGCAGCTCCTCGGAGCTCACTCCCAGGTCGCTGAGCAGCTCGAAGTCGCCCGCCGGGCGTACGCCGAGCCCGTTGCCCTCCTTGTCGGGCGCCACCCCGGCGAACTCGGCGAACAGCTCGCCGAGATTGTCGGCCACGACGGCGTGCACGTCGGACAGGAAGACCCGCGGCTCCTCGATGCCGTGATAGCGGGCGATCGCGAACCACTCGTCCTCGACCTCGACGCACAGCAGGGCTAGCTCGTCGCCGGAGAGTCCCAGCGTCTCCGTGACGGCGTCACCGAAGTCGTCGACGATCTCGGCGTCCCCGAGATCGACCTCGGCACCGTTCCAGCCGTCAGAGGTCCTGACGAAGGCCGCAGAGAAGGTGTTGGACGCCATGTCCGCGCTCCAGGGGGGTCAGCCGAAGACCGATTCGATGGCACGCTCGAACGGCTCGGAGAACCCCAGCCGCGCGGCGATGCTGGACAGCACATCTTCGGGAAGCAGGTCAATGTCGCCGGAGAGGATGCCCAGCTCCATCTCGTCCAACCCGAGATCGGCGAAGATCGACAGATCTCCTGCGGGGAGCACGGTCTCCTCGTCCTGGAGGATCTCGTCGAGCTCCTCCTCGTCCGGCACGGGGACGTCGAGGTAGTGAAGGACCTGACGGGCCAGCGGGAAGTCCCACGAGGCGGCGATGTCGGACAGGAACACGTCGACCCGGTCGCCGATGACCCTGAGCGCCACGAAGAACTCGTCGCCGACCGCGATCAGCCCGATCGTGCCGCTCTCGCTCGGCTGCTGCTTCAGGGCATGGATGAGCCCGTGCAGGTCGGACGTGAGCGTGACCGGCAGGAGCTCGGCCTGCCAGCACTCGTCCTCGCGATAAACCACGATGGCGAAGTCGAGAGCGTCTTCGTCTGTCATCGCCATCCCCACCCGACCTCTGACACGGCAGATATCACCAGGACCCAATCGTTCCAGAACCGGCCACCGGGCGTGTGCCTCTCCGACCAAATTGTGATCAAAACCAAAGATGTGATGCCCCCGCACCCCTCCCGTCACGTTCGACCCTCCCCGCCGCGCCGGTTCCCGGCCTTCGGGGGGAGGGAGGAGGAAGCGCAGCCCAGCGCCCCCACCCGCACGCCCGCCACTCCCCGGCCGCGAGACTTCCCGTCCTTTGAGAAGGAGAGGAGGTGACCGTCGCTCCCCCGGGCACGCGGCTCTCCGTCCCTTGGAGAGGAGGGCCACTCTCCCGGACGCGGGCCTTCCGTCCTCTAGGAAGGAGAGGAGGCCGCTCCCCAGATGCGGGGCTCTCCGTCCCTTGGAAGGAGAGGTGACCGCTCCCCCCCCGGACATGGGGCTCTCCATCCCTTGGGGAGGAGAGCCGCTCTCGCGGACGCAGGACTTCCGTCCTCTAGGAGGGAGAGGAGGCCGCTCCCCCGAACACGGGACTCTCCGTCCCTTGAAGGGAGGGCCGCTCGTCCGGACGTAGGACTTCCGTCCTTTGGGCAGAAGAGGAGGCCGCTCCCCCGAACACGGGACTCTCCGTCCCTTGAAGGGAGGGCCGCTTGTCCGGACGTAGGACTTCCGTTCTCTAGGGAGGAGAGGCAGGCCGCTTCCCCGGAACGGGGGACCTTCCGGCCTCCAAGGAGGGGCGGAGGCTGGTCTTTCCCGTGCTGCTGGCATGGCGGGTTGAGGGGCTGGTGGGGGGTCGATAGCAGGGTTGGGCAGGAGATAGCGTTGGGTGCCATGGAGACCCTCGTCGTCGATCATCCGCTCGTGGCCCACAAACTCACCACGTTGCGTGATGTCCGCACCGACTCGCCCACCTTCCGCAGGCTCGCGGACGAGCTGGTGACGTTGCTCGCCTACGAGGCCACGCGCGACGTCCGGGTCAGCGAGGTCACCGTGCAGACGCCGGTGGCGCAGGCCGAGGGGGTGCGGATGGCGAAGCCGTACCCGCTGGTGGTGCCCATCCTGCGGGCCGGGCTGGGCATGCTCGACGGCATGATGCGGCTGCTGCCGACGGCCGAGGTCGGGTTCCTCGGCATGATCCGCAACGAGTCGACGCTGCAGGCCGAGACGTACGCGACGCGCCTGCCCGACGACCTGTCCGGGCGCCAGTGCTACGTCGTCGACCCCATGCTGGCCACCGGTGGCACGCTGGCGGCGGCGGTGCAGTTCCTGTTCGACCGGGGCGCGGTCGACGTCACGGCCCTGTGCCTGCTGGCGGCCCCCGAGGGGCTGGCGCACATGGACAAGGTGTTCGCCAACTCCGGCAAGCCGATCCGGGTGGTCACGGCGGCCCTGGACGAGCGGCTCAACGAGAACGGTTACATCGTTCCCGGGCTCGGTGACGCCGGCGACCGGCTCTACGGCGTCGTCTGACGTACTCTCCGAGCCTCACCCCCACGTCCGAACCCCCGCCCCCACGAGCCTCCCCACGCGCCGCCCTCTCCGGAGCGGCGCCCATCCGCCCCGGGAAAGTTCTCTCGGAAAAGTCCACGACCCGTCACGACACGTCATCACTTCGTTACATACTGTGGTTGGGTGGGTACGAAGAGACTGGAAGACATCTTCCGCATGCGCGTGGGGGCACGATGAGCGAGCACACCGAGGCGGACCCGACTCCGTACGCCGACGTGGAGACGGTGCTGTGCGACGAGTTCGCCGGCATCCACTCCGCGACCACGGTAACGCGCTGCGTGGAGGCGGCGCACTACGGCGCGCTGGAGGTCACCGGCTACGCCCATCCGAGCCTCGTGGAGCGCATCGCGCGTAAACATCTACACGTCCTGGCTCTGGTGGCCAGCGACCGCGGCTAAGCAAGATCAGAACTTACCTGCCAAGTTACCTTTACCCCGGCATCCGGGTGGGTAATGTATAGGGCGGGTGGAGTGGGTAAGTGGGTACGGAGGCGACGGTGCAGGTCAAAAAGGTCCTCACATACGGTGGTATCGCATTTGTTGCGTACTACCTGTTCGCGCGACCAGCTGACGCCGCAGACGCGGTGAAGGGAGCGTTCGACACGGTGTTCAACGCGGCCGACTCGCTGGCCCAATTCGTGAACAGCCTCTCATGAGACTTGTGACCCACGGGGACTCTGCTCCATCGTCGGTCAACCGCTACCTCCTCCCCCAGGAACAACAGGTCATCATGGTGCGGCGGCATCCCGCCATTCTGCTGCGCCCGGTCGCCGAGGTGCTCGGCGGCCTCATCGTCGCCGGGCTCCTCAGCAGATTCTTCGGCGGTGGCGAGGCGGGCGGCACGGCCCTGGTCGTCGTCTGGTGGTTGTGGCTGCTGTTGCTGATCCGTTTCGTGTGGAAAGTCGCGGAGTGGTCGGTCGATTACTTTGTGGTGACATCCAAGCGAATGCTGCTCACCACCGGCCTCATCACGCGCAAGGTCGCGATGATGCCATTGGGCAAGGTCACCGACATGAGCTTCCAGAGATCTCTGCTTGGGCGCATGCTCGGTTACGGTGAGTTCATCCTCGAATCGGCCGGTCAGGATCAGGCTCTGTCAACGGTCGAATACATTCCGTATCCGGAGACGCTCTACCTAGAGGTCTGCCAGATGCTTTTCCCCGGCAAGGACGACGGGGACGATTAATCTCGACGTGGCAAATTCTTCACGCGGGGATACCAGATTCGGGTACTTCATGCAATCATTGCGTGTTGTTGACCCTTCCCCGCCTTGAGAGATGAGATGCCGAGTCAGGGAACCATCGGTGACCGCGTCCGTGGATTGCGGCTGAACAGGCGGATGTCTCAGGCCCAGCTGGCCGGACCCGACCTGTCGGACAGTTATGTCTCGCTCATTGAGTCGGGTAAGCGTACGCCGACTCCTGTGGTTGCCCGGCTCCTGGCCGAGCGGCTCGGATGCACGACGGAGTTCCTCCTTCACGGGATCGAGCCTCGCCAGCGCATCGACACCGAGCTCGGCCTGCGCCATGCCGAGCTAGAACTCCAGCACGGCGACCCCGCCACCGCCGCGGACCGGTTCACGGAGATCGTGAAGGCCGCGGACGAGGAGAACGCGATGCTGACCGCGCAGGCGCGGTTCGGCAGGGCGCGTGCCCTTGAGGCCCAGGGGCGGCTCGGGCAGGCGGTGGAGGCGTTCGAGAGGCTGCGCAGAGAGGCGGCGGCTCATCCTGAGCGGCTGGCCGACCTGCCGCTCACGATCGCGTTGAGCCGCTGCTACCAGCAGGCCGGCGACCGGCTGCGGGCCCGCGACCTCGCGGCCACGGCGCTGGCGCAGGCCGAACGGCTGCGGATCACCCAGGGCGAGCTGGCCGTCGAGCTGGCCGCGGCCCTTGTCGAGGCGCGTGGTGAGAGCGAGACCGACTCCCCCGCGCTGGCCTACGTCAAGCAGGTGCTCGACACGGCGGGCGTGCCTCAGGTTGTGGACCGTTCCGCCGAGATCCGGGCTCTGTGGCACGCGAGTGCCGCCGCCGCGGCGGGCGAGGACTCCGCGCTGGCCGTCGCGCTGGCCGACGACGCCATCATGGCCGGGCGGCCGACCCGGCTCGCGCTGGTGCTGGCCGGGGCCGCCATGCACTGGGCCAGGATGGGCGTGGGACCGATCGAAGAGGCCGAGCGGCTGGCCGGCGAGGCCGTCAGCGCGTTCTCCGTCTTCCCCGCCACGGCGCGCGAATACGGCGAGAGCCTGATCGTCCACGCGCGGGTGAGGCTGCGTGCCGGCGACCTGGTGGGCGCGGGCGAGCTGGCCGTCAAGGCGTCCGGGCTCGACCACGACGGCAGCGGCACCACCGCGGCCGAGGCGCACCTGGTGCTGGCCACCGTCGCCTTCGAGCAGGCGGGCGACGCCTCCGGTCAGCTGCGCGACGCGTACGAGCTGCTCGACACCCTCGACCGGCCGGTGTTCGGCTCCGATCGGCAGGCCGCGCGGTGCTGGCGTGAGCTGGGCGACCTTTATGGCAGGGGCGAGTCCAGGGCACTTCAGACGGCGGCATATCGTAAAGCCCTCGAAGCTGCCGGAGTTCGCTCCGCCATGGCAGGGGTGACGATTGACGCCACAGTTTCTCGCTGACCCTCCGGGAGCTCCAGATTTGGCCTATTGAGTCTGGAATAATTAGGGTCTACCAGTCATTGACTCATAGGATGATTGGCTTTCCCGGAGGAGGCGGACTGTGAGTCTGCGTACGGCGCAGCGGGCTTCGCTCGTCGACCAGGTGATCGATCAGCTCAAAGAGCAGATCACCTCAGGGTCGTGGCCGATGAACGGCAAGATCCCGACCGAGACCGCGCTCGCCGAGCAGCTCGGAGTGGGTCGCAACACCGTTCGGGAGGCCGTGCGCGCGCTCACGCACGCCGGATTGCTCGAGTGCCGTCAGGGGGACGGCACTTACGTCCGCGCGACGAGCGAGCTGTCCGGCGCGATGCTGCGGCGGCTGCGCCAGGCGGAGCAGCTGGAGATCCTCGAAGTACGCCGTGCGCTGGAGGTCGAGTCCGCCCGGCTGGCCGCCACCCGGCGTACGGATGAGGACATCCGGCGCATCGAGGCGGCGCTGGCCGAGCGGGAGCGGGCCTGGGAGCTCGACGACCCCGACTTCTTCGTGGAGGCCGACCTGGCCTTCCACATGGCGGTCGCGCACGCGACCCACAACCTCGTGCTGATCGACCTCTACGAGGACTTCTCGGCGGCCCTGCGGGCCAGCATCACGGCCGCGGGGACGTCGCTGAACAAGAACTACATCCCCCACGAGGCCATCGCCAGGGCCATCGCGGCCGGCGACGCCGCGGCGGCGGAGCGGGCCGGTCACGCCTGCATGGAGCACATCCTCATCGCGCTCACCGAGTCCTGAGCCGCTCGCGGGGAGCGCGGGGAGCATGGACAGGAGCCGGCGCACCCAGGAGGACCCCGATCTGGGGATGCTGAGCGGGCGCACGTTGTTCGGGCTGCAGCGGGAGCTGTTCGCCGCGCTGGCCGAGCAGGGGCATCCGGGGCTGCGGCCGCGCCACGGCGCCGTGCTGGCCTATCTCGACGACGACGGCAGCCGCGCGACGGACCTCGCCGCGCGCTCGGGCCGGCACAAGCAGGTGATCGGCACGCTGGTGGACGAGCTGGTCGAGCTCGGCTACGTGGAGCGCCGGCGCGACCCCGCCGACCGGCGCGCCAAGCTGATCGTGCCCACCGAGAGGGGGCGCGACTTCATCGCGCGCTCCGACGCCATCCTGGCCGAGCTGGAGGCGGCCCACGCGCGGGCCGTGGGCGAGCAGGCGTACGCGGAGTTCAAGCGGGTCTTCAGGCTGGTCGCCGCCCGTCAGGCGGCGCTCACGTCTGACGCAGGGACATGACGAGGTAGCGGAAGGCCGGCTGGGCGTCGCCCGGCACGTCTTGGATGAGCGCGGGCCTGGTGGGCGACTCGAGGTTGATGCGGGCCAGCTCGGTCTCGATGCCGGTGAGCCCGTCGAGCAGGAACTGCGACTGGAAGGCGATCTGGATGTCGTCGCCGCGCAGCTCGCACGGCACGACTTCGGTGCCGCGGCCGATGTCGCCGCCGCCCGCCTGGATCAGCACCTGCCCCTGGCTGAACGACAGCCGCACCGCGGTGTTGCGCTCGGCCACGAGGGCCACCCGCTTGATCGCGTTGACGAACGGCGCCACCGCGATGTCGGCCCTGATCGACCACTCGGACGTGAGCCGCGCGCGGTAGTCGATGAACTGCTCGTCGAGCAGCCGCACGGTGGTGCTGCGGCCGACGCTCTCGAACCCGGCGACCCCGTCGCCCATGGCCACGGAGACCTCGCCGCCGCGCAGCGACTTGGCCACCTCGACGAGCACCCGGGCGGGCACCATGGCGGAGACGGCGACGTCGGGGGCGGCCGGACGCCAGGTGAAGTCGCGGGCGGCGATGCGGTAGCGGTCGGTGGCGGCCATGGCCACCGACTCGCCCTCGATGTCGACCCTGATGCCGGTGAGCATGGGCAGCGTGTCGTCGCGGCTGGCGGCCGGCGCGACCTGGCCGACCGCGGAGGCGAACACGCCGCCGCCGATGGCGCCGATGGCCGGCGGCATGGCGGGCAGGGCGGGGAAGTCTTCGACCGGCATGGTGATGAGGCCGAACTCGGCGCTGCCGCAGGTGAGCACCGCCTCGGCGCCCTCGGTGACCAGCTCGACGTCGTCGGCGGGCAGGCTGCGGCTGATCTCGGCGAGCAGCTTGCCGGGGATGAGCACGCGGCCCTCCTCGGACACCTCGGCCTCGATCGCGGCGCGCGCGGAGACGTCGTAGTCGAACGCCGACAGGGTGAGCTCGTCGGTCGCCTCCAGCAGCAGCCCGGACAGCACGGGCACCACGGGACGGCTGGGCAGGACTCGGGCAGCCCATGCCACCGCATCTGCCAGAACATCGCGGTTAACCCGGATTTTCACCTCATACCACCTTCTCGTCGCCGCCTGCCCTATGAAAATAGCCGGTGCCACCGACAACTCAGCGCAGTTCGGGGACAGGCGGTCAGCGGCTGTTGAGGTAGGCGAGCACGGCGAGCACCCGCCGGTTGTCGTCGTCGGACGGCGCCAGGCCGAGCTTGGCGAAGATGGAGGCCGTGTGCTTGGCCACGGCGCTCTCGCTCAGATAGAGGCGCTGGGAGATCGCCGCGTTCGAGCGTCCCTCTGCCATGGCCTCCAGGACCTCGCGCTCGCGTGGGGTGAGGCCGCCGAGCGGCTCCCGCTTGGCGTTGCTGGCCAGCAGCTTCGCGATCACCTCCGGGTCCATGGCGGTGCCGCCTGCGGCGACCCGGCGTACGGCGTCGATGAACTGCTCGGCGTTGAAGACGCGGTCCTTCAGCAGGTAGCCGATGCCGCCTGAGCCGTCGGCCAGCAGCTCGCGGGCGTAGAGCTGCTCGACGTGCTGGGACAGCACGAGGATGGGCAGCCCGGGTACCTGCCGCCTGGCCGTGAGCGAGGCCTGCAGGCCCTCGTCGGTGAGGGTGGGCGGCAGCCGTACGTCGACGATGGAGACGTCGGGGCGCAGCTCCAGCAGGCCCTTGAGCAGCTCGGGCCCGCTCTCGACGGCGGCGACGACGGTGAATCCGTGGGCCTGCAGCAGGTGGACGAGGCCGTCACGGAGCAGGTAGAGGTCTTCTGCGACGAGGACGCGGTTCATGGTTTCCAGGGCTTGACGAGCGTGAGCGGGGAGAAGTCTTGCATGAGACGCCCGTGGTCGTGGGTCGCCGGGATGCGGATGGCCATGACGTGCATGAAGACACCTACCGCGATCATGCCGATGATCGTCGGCCACTGCCAGGGCAGCGGCAGGTGCAGGGCGAGGAACCAGGTCTTCTCCTCGACGCCGAAGATCTTGAAGACGGCCGCCACGATCCCCTGGGGGAAGGTGGGGCACCAGGCCGTGGCCCAGAGGGCCGTCACGACGACCATCTTCCAGCGCGGCATCTTGCGGGCCGCGGCCTCGGGCACCGGCAGCACGCGAGGCAGCTCCATGGTGACCGTGGTCGGGCCGCCCGGCGGGCTGTGCAGGGCGAGCACGCCGTCGAAGGCCGCGATCCGCCGCTCGATGCCGGACAGGCCGCTGCCCTTGGACGGGTCGGCGCCGCCCATGCCGTCGTCCATGACCGTGACGCGCAGGTCGGCGCCGTGGGCGCTGATGTCCACGCTGACCTTCTGGGCGTCGCCGTGCCTGGCGGCGTTGGTCAGCAGCTCGCTGATCGCGAAGTAGACCGCCGCCTCCACCGGCGCCTCCGCCCGTTTCGGCAGGTCGGCGTCCACGGTGACGTGCATCGGGTGGTCCATGGCGAGGGCGCGTACGGCGTCGATCAGGCCGCGCTCGGCCAGCACCGGCGGGTGGATGCCGCGGATGACCCTGCGCAGCTCGGTGAGCGTCTCCGACGAGGCGTCCCTGGCTCTGGCCAGCAGCGCCTTGGCCGCGGCCGGGTCCTTTTCCACGAGCTCCTCGACCGCGCCCAGCGTCATGCCGATGGCGACGAGCCTGGCCTGCGTGCCGTCGTGCAGGTCGCGCTCGATCCTGCGCATCTCGGCCGCCTGGGAGTCGGCGGCCAGGTTGCGGGTGCGCGTGAGATGGCTGACCTGGCCGGCCAGGCGGCTGGCGGCGGTGGCGTCCAGCAGCAGCCGGCACCAGCGGGCGTAGATCGCCAGGCCGCGCCTCGGCACCAGCAGGAGCGCCGGGAGGAGCAGCAGCTTGACCAGCGGGTCGAGCAGCATCCAGCTCTGGTCGCGCCAGGTGCCCGGGTCGCCGAGCAGCCACTTGAACCGGTTGTTCCACTCGGGCACGCGGGGCGTCTTGTAGAGCGTACGGTCGGCGCGGTAGAAGCCGTCGGGCTGCGGCACGGGAGGCGGGGGCGCGGGCAGGTAGGGCGACTCGATGGTGACGCCGAGCCGTTCGGTGACCAGCCTGCGGTGCAGCTCGGCCATCCGCCTGACCAGCATCACCTGCGTCGGATACAGGAACACCATGCCGAGCGCGAACGACAGCATCAGCAGGAAACCGCTCACGACGATCATGGGCACCTGCAGGACACCGAGTGCCAGCAGCGTGACGACGTGACCGTACCTCTTGAGCATGACATCAGTCTGCGGCACCAGGAGGGGTCAGGTCACTGCACCTAAGTACACCCTTGCCGGGCATCTAGCGAGATTCCGCCCTCTTGTCCGCGTCCCTAGCGTCAATGGCATGAAAATCATCGAGGTCAGGAACCTGCGCAAGCAGTACCCCGATCACCTCGCGGTGGACGACGTGTCGTTCGAGGTGGCGGAGGGCGAGATCTTCGGCATCCTCGGGCCCAACGGGGCCGGCAAGACGACGACCGTCGAGTGCGTCGCCGGTCTGCGGCAGCGCGACGGCGGTACCGTACGCGTGGCCGGCCTCGACCCGGCGACCGACCGCGACGAGCTGCGCCGCGTGATCGGCATGCAGCTCCAGAGCGCCGCGCTGCCGGAGAAGATCAAAGTACGCGAGGCGCTCGACCTGTACGCCTCCTTCTACCCCGACCCCGCCGACTGGCACGAGCTGATCGACCGGGTGGGACTCGGCGGCAAGCGCGATACCACGTTCAGGAACCTGTCGGGCGGGCAGCGGCAGCGGCTCTCCGTGGCGCTGGCCCTGGTGGGCAGGCCGCGCGTGGCCGTGCTCGACGAGCTGACCACCGGGCTCGACCCGCAGGCCCGCAGGGACACCTGGGAGCTGATCGAGCAGGTACGCGCATCCGGCGTGACCATCGTGCTGGTCACCCACTTCATGGAGGAGGCCGAGCGGCTCTGCGACCGTCTCGCCCTCATCGACGCCGGCCGCGTCGTCGCCACCGACACCCCCGAGGGGCTCATCGCCCAGGTGGGCGGCGACCAGCGGCTGCGCTTCCGCCCGTCCGCGCCGGTGGACGACGCCGTCCTGCTGGCGCTGCCCGAGGTGCGCGAGGTCACGCGGAGCGGCGAACAGGTCATCGTCAGCGGCTCGGGCAACCTCGCGCCCGCCGTCACCCTCGCCCTGGCCCACCACCAGATCGTCCCGGGAGACCTGCGCATCGAGCAGGCCACGCTGGACGACGCGTTCCTCGCGCTGACCGGAAGGAAGCTGTCATGAAGCTGCTCGTCACGGAGACCAGGCTGCACCTGAGGGAGTGGCCGCTGCTGTTCTTCACCATCGGGCTGCCGCTCGGGCTGCTGATCGTGCTGGGGCTCAGCATCCCGTTCTTCACCGAGGCGGGCGCGGGCGGTGAGCGGTACGTGGACGCGCAGTGGCCCAGCATGATGGTGCTGCTCGCGCTGCTGACGCTGGCCTGCAGCGTGCTGCCCGCGACGCTGTCCACGTACCGGGAGCAGGGGGTGCTCAGGCGGATGTCCACCACCCCGGTCGGTCCCGCCCGGATGCTGGGGGTGCAGCTGCTGATCAACCTGGGCATCGGCGTGGTCACCACGGCGCTGCTGATCGTCGCGGGGGCGGCGGTGTTCGGCTCGGCGCCGCCGCGGCAGCTCGCCTGGTTCGTGCTGGTGTTCCTGCTCGGCACCGCGGCGCTGCTCGCCATGGGGCTGGTCATCGCCTCCCTGGCGCCCAACGCCAAGGTCGCGCCCGGCATCGGGTCCGCGGTGATGTTCCCGCTGATGTTCCTCGCCGGGATGTGGGTGCCGCGCGACGTCATGCCGGACGTGCTGCGCACGATCAGCGACTACTCGGTGGCCGGGCCGTTCGCCGCGGCGCTCAGGGACACCTGGGCCGGGCACCCGCCGCAGGTCCTCCACCTGGTGGTGGTGACGGCAGGGCTGGTCGTCTTCGGCGGTCTCGCCGTACGGCTCTTCCGATGGGAGTGAGCCGCGCACCCGCCGTCGCGGGGGCGCGGCGGGAGGAGTCAGCGCCCGGTGGCCCACACCGGGCGCGCTCCTGTGACGTTGGTCAGCAGGGAGTACAGCGAGGTCGCGGACGCGATGAACAGCCGGTTGCGCTTGGGGCCGCCGAACACCAGGTTCGCGGTCGGCTCGGGCAGGCGCAGGCGGCCGAGCAGCGTGCCGTCGGGGTCGTAGCAGAGCAGGGCCTTGCCGGCCGCGGCCCACACCCGGCCCTTGTCGTCGAGGCGCAGGCCGTCGTACGCGTCCGGCTCGCCGCCCGTCGCGAACACCTTGCCGCCGGCGAGGCTGCCGTCGTCCTGGACCTCGAACACGCGGATGTGCCTGGCCCGCGTGTCGGCCACGTAGAGGTGCCGCTCGTCCAGCGAGAACGCCAGGCCGTTGGGGCGGTCGAAGTCGTCGGCCACCCGCCGCACCTCGCCCGTCACCGGGTCGGCGCGGTAGACGTGGCAACCGCCGATCTCCTGCTCGGCGGCCACGCCCTCGTAGTCGCTGAGGATCCCGTACGGGGGGTCGGTGAACCAGATGGAGCCGTCGGAGCGTACGACGACGTCGTTGGGGCTGTTGAAGCGCTTCCCCTGCCAGCGGTCGGCGATCACGGTGATGGAGCCGTCGTGCTCGGTGCGGGTGACCCGGCGCGGGCCCTGCTCGCAGGAGATCAGCCGGCCTTCGCGGTCGAGGGTGTTGCCGTTGACGTAGCCGGACGGCAGGCGGAACGGGCCCACCGCGCCGGTCATCTCGTCCCAGCGGAGCATGCGCTCGTTCGGGATGTCGCTCCAGACCAGGAACCGGCCGGCCGGGAAGTAGACCGGCCCCTCGCCCCAGCGGGTGCCGGTGTACAGGATCTCGATTCTCGTGTCGCCGCCGATCGCGGCCATGCGCTCGTCGAGGACCTCGAACTCAGTGGGGATCGTGTCCGTCATGGCGACCACCCTACGATCCTGAAGTAATGTCGAGGTATGACGAAGGTCGCCTGGAACACCAAGGAGCTCACCGTCGGGCAGCTCGCCGAGCGCAGCGGCGTCGCCGTCTCCGCCCTGCACTTCTACGAGGCCAAGGGCCTGCTCACCAGCCGGCGTACGGCGGGCAACCAGCGCCGCTACCCCCGCGACAGCCTGCGCAGGGTCGCCTTCATCAGGCTGGCCCAGCGCATCGGCATCCCCCTCAAGGTCATCAAGGACGCCCTCAGCGAACTCCCCGACGAGCGCACCCCCACCCGCGAGGACTGGGCCCGGCTGTCGGCGGCCTGGCGCGGCGAGCTGGACGACCGGATCGAGCAGTTGCAGCGCCTGCGTGACGACCTCACCGACTGCATCGGGTGCGGCTGCCTGTCGCTCGACCGGTGCCCTGTCGCGAACCCGTACGACCGGCTGGGCGAAGAAGGGCCCGGCGCGCGCCGCATCGACACCCGCCTGTGCCCGCCCCAGCAGTGCTGCGCCTCCTGACCCTCAGTTCTTGGGGGCGGGCGGGACGATGAGGGTCGGGCGGTGGGCGTGGTGCAGCACGTGGTTGGAGACGCTGCCGAGCAGCACCGACCGTACGCCGGCCAGCCCCCGCGAGCCGGTCACGATCAGCGAGGCGTCGATCTCGTCGGCCACGTCCACGATCGTCTTCCAGATCGACTCGTTGTCGGCCACCGCCCGGTAGGTCACCTCGGAGAGCCCTGACGCGACGGCCAGCTCAGCGCCCTCCTTGGCGTGCTGCTCCGCCTGGGCGTGCGCCTCGTCCTCGGTGCCGGGGTCGATGGCCCCCGCGGCCAGCGGATACTTCTTGAGCTGGACGAGCAGCGGCTCCCAGACCGTGACGATGACCGCGGGCTCGGCCGTGAGGTGCTTGGCGGCGAACTCGATCGCGGCGCGCGCGTCGGCCGAGCCGTCGTAGGCGACGAGGATGGTCATGGTGTTTCCCTTCGCTTCAGTCCTCTCGTAGAGCACTGAGGCGATCAACCGCCATTCCGTGGCGACTTGTCTGTTAGGTCACAGCCTCGTAGTCGGGAAGGTCGACGCCGTTGATCGCGCGCTCGATCAGGTCGGCGAACCAGGCGCCGGAGAAATCGGGGCCCGGCTCGGCGTCCCCGAGGCTGTGGACGTGCAGCCGGCCCATCTCCTGGTTCGCCTCCACGTACGGGCGCATCCTCGCCTCATACCCGGCGAACCCAACCTTCGGGTCCCACCCGGCGGCGGCCAGCTCTCCGGCCAACAGGTAGGCGCCCACCAGGGCCAGCCCGGTGCCCGCCCCCGACATCGGCGACGCGCAGAACGCCGCGTCGCCGAGCAGCCCCACCCGACCGCTCGACCAGCGGTCCATCACCACCTGAGCGACCTGGTCCAGATAGAAGTCAGGGGCGTCGTCCACGTGCGCCAGCATGCGCCGGGTCAGCCAGCCGAAACCGTCCATCCGCTCGCGCAGCAGGCGCTTCTGCGCCGCGACGTCGCGGTGATCGACGTCGAAGTCGGCCGCGGGGAAGGAGAACATGGCCATCGCCCGGGTCGCGTCAGGGACGGGCCGCAGACCGGCGGACCGTCCGCCCTCCTGGTGGTCGATCATCCAGCGGTCCACGCCGAACTCGTTGGGCACGCTGTAGAAGGCCAGCACGAGCCCAAGGTGGCGGACGAACTGCTCGCGCGGCCCGAACACCATCCCGCGCAACTGCGAGTGCAGCCCGTCGGCCCCGATCACCAGGTCGAAACGCCGCCGGTCACCGCCTTCGAAGACCACGTCGACCCCGTCCGCGTCCTGGCCGAGCTCGGCGATCCGGTCGCCGAAGACGTACTCGACGCCGTCCCTGGTGTCGTCGTAGAGCACGCGGGACAGGTCCCCGCGCAGGATCTCGATGTCCGCGATGAACCCGTCGCCGCCGTGGTCGTCCGCGCGGTGGGTCTCCAGCACGTTCCCGTCCGCGTCCACGATGTACGCGCCCGCGGTGTCGGTACGGGCCGCGCGCACCGCCGTGTCCAGCCCCATGCGCCCGATGACCTCCTTGGCGACCCCGCGCGCGTCCACCGCCTGCCCGCCGGGACGCAGCTCAGGAGCCCGCTCCACCACGGTCACCTCGGCTCCCCGCCGGCGCAGCCAGTGGGCCAGCGCCGGCCCCGCGACACTCGCCCCCGCCACCAGCACCCTGGGACCCTGCTCGGAGCCGCCAACGCTCATCACTGCCTCCATGCGCTTCCCGCCCCTGTCGATTCACCCGTATCGACCACGGACGCGCACAGAACTCATCGGTGGGAGGCGTCCCCGCGTCCGAGCGGACTGTAGGGTCTCAGTCTCTGTGTCACCCGCCGAGCGTCTGACCTGCGGAGCATGGTGGTGTCTCAGGGGCTTGGCACGGTTGTTCGTCTCACGGTGATGTCACTCTCCTCAGGTGTGAGCTCCTCTGGGGTGTGACCCAGATAGGCTCCGAACCCGCCACGAGATGATCTTGGGCCAGGCCGTCGCGACGTCGTGCCGCCCCGGACCATTGCCCGGCCTCCGCTCAGCGCTTCCGCCAGTGCCTCCGCTCAGCTCTTCCGCTCGCTCAGGACGCAGAACTCGTTGCCCTCCGGGTCGAGGAGGGTCACCCAGTGCTGCTCGTCCTGCACGGTGTCGGCGCGCCGGGCACCGAGGGAGAGCAGCCGGGCGACCTCGGCCTCCTGGTCGTCGGGGCGGAAGTCGGGGTGGAGCCGGTTCTTCGACGTCTTGCCCTCGGGAACAGGCACGAAGAGCAGCCCCGGCATCTGGTCCGGCTCAGGCCGGATCTCGATGATCTCCTCGGTTTCGTCGACCACTACCCAGCCGAGAGCCTCGGCCCACCAGCGCCCGAGAGCGACGGGGTCGGCGGAGTCGACGATGATCTGTTCCCATTCCAGTGCCATGGGCCTGAGCATAGACCGCACCGGCGGCCCACCCGTCTCTCCGTCGAGGGGGGCCGCCCGGCGGTCCTGGCTCATCATCTCTCGGCGGTGACAGGAGAGCGGTACGGTCGGACGGCTCAGTGCTGGGCCATGTCCACGAACCGGCTGTAGTGACCCTGGAAGGCGACCGTCACCGTGGCCGTGGGGCCGTTACGGTGCTTGGCCACGATCAGGTCGGCCTCACCGGCCCGCGGGGACTCCGGCTCGTACGCGTCCTCCCGGTGCAAAAGGATGACCATGTCGGCATCTTGCTCGATGCTGCCCGATTCACGTAGATCGCTCACCTGTGGGCGCTTGTCGGTGCGTTGTTCCGGGCCTCGGTTGAGCTGGGAGATCGCGATGACCGGGACCTCCAGCTCCTTCGCCAGGAGCTTGATGGCTCGGGAGATCTCCGAGACCTCGTTCTGGCGGCTTTCGACCTTCTTCGGGGAGCTCATCAGCTGGAGGTAGTCGATGACCACGAAGCGCAGGTCGTTGCGTTGCTTGAGGCGGCGGCACTTGGCGCGGATCTCCATCATCGACATGTTGGGCGAGTCGTCGATGAACAGCGGGGCCTCGGCCACCTCGCTCATGCGGCGGGCCAGGCGGGTCCAGTCGTCGTCGCCCATCATGCCGGAGCGCATGTGGTGGAGGGCGACGCGGGCCTCGGCGGACAGCAGGCGCATGGTGATCTCGTTGCGGGACATCTCCAGGGAGAAGATGACCGTGGTCATGCCGTGCTTGATCGCCGCGGACCTGGCGAAGTCGAGGCCGAGCGTGGAGTTGTGGGTGGGGATCAGGGTGCGGCCGGCGAGGTAGAGGTGGTCGGCGTTGTCCACCTCCACGCAGCGCACCGGCACCGAGGGCACCGGGCGGACCTCCGTGATCGTGCGGTGGAGGGGGGCGGCGGCGGTGTCGATGCGGGCGTTGGCGTCGGTGCGGCGCTGGAAGACCTTGTCGGGCGGGGTGAACGTGACCGCCGTCTCCGCGATGGCCGCCGTGTGGCCGAGGCTGTGGATCAGCTCGCGGACCTCCTCGGCCAGGCCGGGGTCCGTGAGGTCGAGGTGCACCGTTCCTGCGGCGTCGATGGTGGCCGCCGTGTCGAGCAGGCCCGCCAGGAGGTCTCTGCGCTGGTCTTCGGACGCGCGCAGGTAGGCCGTGGGGATGCGCAGCGAGCCGCCGTCCGGGCCCGCGGTGACCAGGCGGGTGCCCAGGGTGTAGGGGGGCTCAGGGAGGTCGCGCTCGGGGAGGGCCAGGGGGCTCGTGTTGGTGATCGTGTGGCCTCGGGCGAGCTCTTCCGTCGTACGGATCCGCGCCTCTCCCCCGTCGTGCCTGGTGAGCCACTGGTGATGGGCGTCGGCCACGATCACCGTGCCGTCGGCGAACTCCACCTCGTAGCAGGGCCGCCCGCGCAGCACCCCGGTGGCCGCGACCACGCGGGTGGGCCGGCCGTCGGCGCCGATGAGCAGGTCGCCCACCTGGACCTCGCCCATCGTCGTCCAGCCCGAGGGCGTGGGCAGCGGGGTGTCGAGCGCGAGGGCCTTGCCGATGGCGGGACGCGCGGCCACGACGATCATCTGGCCGGGGTGCAGGCCGTTGGTGAGCTGGTCGAGGTCGGCGAAGCCGGTGGGGACGCCGACCATCTGGCCGCCGCGGCTGCCGATGGCCTCGAGCTCGTCGAGCGCGCCGGGCATGATGTCGGCGAGCGGCGCGTAGTCTTCGGACGTGCGGCGCTCGGTGACCTGGTAGATCTCCGCCTGGGCGCGGTCGACCAGCTCGTCGACCTCTTCGTTCTGGCCGCCGTAGCCGAAGGAGACGATGCGGGTGCCGGCCTCGATGAGGCGGCGCAGGATGGCCTGCTCGCGGACGATCTTGGCGTAGTAGCCGGCGTTGGCGGCGGTGGGGACGACGGCGGTCAGCGTGTGGAGGTAGGCGGCGCCGCCCACGCGGGCCATCTCGCCGCGCTTTTGCAGCTCGTCGAAGACGGTGACGGCGTCGGCCGGCTCGCCCCTGCCGTAGAGGTCGGTGATGACGTCGTAGACCATCTGGTGGGCGGGGCGGTAGAAGTCGTCGGAGCGCAGGATCTCGACGACGTCGGCGATGGCGTCCTTCGACAGCAGCATGCCGCCGAGGACCGACTGCTCCGCCTCGATGTTGTGCGGAGGGGTGCGCTCGAACCCCGGACTGCCGACGGCCTCTTGGTCAATGCTCACCGCGCCCCCTCGTGCACCTCGCAGATGGTCGCACCACCCCCACTTGTAGTCGACCGGTGTGACAGTTTCGCGGAGTCCTGGCCACTCGGCAACGTGGCCTGTGGACAACCCTGTGGTCAACCTGTGCACGAGTGCCCCGAGGGTGTGAACGGCCTGTGGACGGGGCTGGGGATAACTCTTTCTGATATCCCCCGAAGCTCGGCTGAGCAGGGCGAACGGTATCCACCGGCTGTGGAGGAAAGAAAGTTGGCGCGACACGCCGTGTAATGTCCATAATGGACAAATGCCCATTACATCCAGAGACCGGGAGATTCTGCGGCTTGCCGTGCCCGCGTTCGGGGCGCTCGTGGCCGAGCCGCTGTTCCTGCTCGCCGACTACGCCATCGTCGGGCACGGGCTCGGCACCACGGCGGTCGGCGCTCTGGGCGTGGCGGGCACGGTCCTGACGGCACTGGTGAACCTGTGCGTCTTCCTCGCGTACGGCACCACCGCCCAGGTCGCGCGGCAGACCGGCGCGGGCGAGCACGGCCGGGCCATGCGCAGCGGCGTGGACGGCCTCTGGCTGGCCATCTGCCTCGGCGTGGCGCTGATCGCGGTGATCTGGCCGCTGGCCCCGGAGATCGTGAGCTGGCTGGGCGCGAGCGGCACGCAGGCCGGGCAGGCGGTGACGTACCTGCGGATCAGTCTGCTCGGCACGCCCGGGATGCTGGTCGTGCTGGCCGGCACCGGCGTGCTGCGCGGGCTGCAGGACACGGTGACCCCGCTGGCGGTGGCGGTCGGGTCGTTCGCCGCGAACGCCGCGCTGAACGCCTGGTTCGTGCTGGGGCTGGGCTGGGGCATCGCGGGGTCGGCGTGGGGCACGGTGATCGCGCAGACCCTGGGCGCGGCCGTCTACCTGGTCGTCGTCGCGCGCGGCGCGCGCCGGCACGGCACCCCGCTCACCCCCTCCCTGTACGGCGTCAGGCAGGCCGGTACGGCGGGCATCGCCCTGTTCGTCCGCACCCTGTGCCTTCGCATCGTGCTGCTGGCCGCCACCGCGATCGCCACCAGGATGGGCGAGGCGGAGCTGGCCGCCTACGCGCTGGCCACGCAGGTCTGGACGCTGCTCGCGTTCGCGCTCGACGCCATCGCGATCGCCGGCCAGGCCATCACAGGACGCTCGCTCGGCGCCGGCGACGTGCCCGCCACCAGGGACGCCACCCGCCGCATGGTCACGTGGGGCCTGTGGTCGGGCGCGCTGCTCGGCCTGCTGGTGCTGGCGGCCAGGCCGCTGGTGCCCGGCCTGTTCGACGCCGAGCCCGCGGTGGCCGGGATGCTGCTCGACCTGCTGTGGCCGGTGGCGCTCTTCCAGCCGATCTGCGGGATCGTGTTCGTGCTCGACGGGGTGCTCATCGGCGCCGGCGACCAGCGCTACCTGGCGTGGGCCGGGGTGTGGACGACGCTCGCGTACCTGCCGGCCGCGCTGCTCGCGTCGGGGCTCGGCGTGGTCGCCCTGTGGTGTGCGCTCGGCGTGTGGATGGTGGCGCGCCTGGTCACCCTCGTACGCCGCGCCGCCGGCACCGCTTGGCTGGTGACCGGCGCGTAACCGTATTGTGCTTGCCGTTGTCCAAGAGGTGGGACAGAGTGGGCGCGTTCCCTGAGCGGGGTGTGCTTTGTCCACGATTCTGCGAAGACTGCCGCCTTCGGAGGCCACCGGGCTGCGTACGGGCGCCCGGCACAGTCTGGCCGAGGTCTACCGGCCGGCCGATCTGGTGGTGCTCGGTCTCGGCGCGATGATCGGCGCCGGCATCTTCAGCATCGCCGGCGAGCAGGCCGCCACCACGGCGGGCCCCGGTGTGATCCTGTCCTTCATGATCGCCGGCATCGCGTGCCTGCTGGCCTGCCTGTGCTACGCGGAGCTGGCGTCCACGATGCCGACCTCGGGCAGCGCCTACACCTTCACGTACGTCATCTTCGGCGAGGTCTGGGCGTGGATCATCGGCTGGGCGCTGATCCTCGAGCTGCAGTTCGCCGCCGCGCTGGTGGCCAGGGCGTGGGGCGCGATCACGGTCGGCGCGCTCGCCAACTTCGGGGTACGCGTCCCGGACGAGCGGCCGGCCCAGGACTTCCTCGTGCTCGTCATCCTCGTGCTGCTCACCGGCGTCGTCTCGCTCGGCGCCAGGGTCGGGCTGCGCGCCCTGTGGATCATGGTGTCGGCCAAGCTGCTGGCCGTCGGCGCGGTCATCGTCGTCGGCCTGCCGCACATCGACGCGGCCAACTTCGGCGACTTCTTCGTCCCGCCGCAGACGCTCGACACCCCGCCCGCGACCGTGCTGGAGACGCTCATCGGGGAGGGGCAGGCGTTCGGCTGGTTCGGCATCTTCGCGGCGGCCTCGGCGATCGCGTTCGCGTACATCGGGTTCGACATCGTCGCGACCTCGGCCGAGGAGACCGTGAACGCCCGCAGGGCCATCCCCCAGGGCATGATCCGCAGCCTGGTGATCGCCACCGTCATCTACATCGCGGTGGGCCTGGTCATGGTCGGCATGGTCCCCTACACGCGGATCTCCGAGCAGGCGCCGCTGGCCAGCGCTTTCCAGGCCGCCGACCTCGGGTGGATGGCGCACGTCATCGACGTCGGCGCGGTGCTCGGGCTCACCACCGTGATCCTGGTGCTGATCGTGGGGCAGACGCGGGTGCTGTTCTCGATGGCGCGCGACGGGCTGATCCCGCGCGGGCTGGCCACGGTCAGCCGGCGCTACCACACGCCGACGCGGGTGACGCTGGTGATCGGGGCCGTGGCGATCGTGCTGGCGGAGTTCGTCCCTGTGGTGCCGCTGCGCGAGCTGGTGGTGATCGGGACGTTGTTCGCCTTCGCGTTCGTGGCGGCCGGAGTGATCGTGATGCGGCGCCGCATGCCCGATCTGGAGCGGGGGTTCCGGGTGCCGCTCTCGCCGCTGCTGCCCGCGCTTTCGCTGGTCGCCACGTTCTGGCTGATGATCAACCTGCGGATGCTCACCTGGGCGTGGTTCGTCCTGTGGATGGCCTTCGGCCTGCTCGTCTACCTCGTGTACGGCCGCCGCCACAGCCTCCTCGCCCGCCCGCGTACCGAACCGGCGCGGCCCGCCCAGGGCGGCCGGCACCGCCGCTAGAGCCGGCCCGAGTCCAGCACGCTGCGCAGGAACTCGCGCGTGCGGGGATGCTCGGGCTCGCTGAAGATCTTCTCCGGCGGCCCCTTCTCGACGAGCACGCCGCCGTCCAGGAAGCACACGGTGTCGGAGATGTCCCGGCAGAAGCTCATCTCGTGCGTGGTCAGGATCATCGTCATGCCCGACTCCTTGAGCTCCCTGATGATCCCCAGCACCTCCACCACGAGCTGCGGGTCGAGCGCCGAGGTCACCTCGTCGAGCAGCATCAGCCTGGGCTGCGTGGCCAGTGCCCTGATGATGGCCACGCGCTGCTGCTGGCCGCCGGAGAGCTGGTCGGGGTAGGCCCGCACCTTGTCGGCCAGCCCGAACGTGGTGAGCAGCTCGTGCGCCTGCTCCTCCGCCTGCGCCCTGGCCACGCCGTGCACCCGCCGGGGCGCGAGCGTGATGTTGTCCAGCACGGTCATGTGCGGGAACAGGTTGAACGCCTGGAAGACGATGCCGAGCCGCTTGCGCACCTGGTCGACGTTCACCCTGGGATCGGTGATCTCGTCGCCGTCGAGGTAGATGGCGCCGTCGTCCACCGTCTCCAGCAGGTTGACGCAGCGCAGCAGCGTGGACTTGCCGGAACCGGACGCGCCGATGAGGCTCACCACCTCGTGCGGGGCCACGTCGAGGTCGATGCCGCGCAGCACGCTGTGGCCGTGGAAGTTCTTCCACACGCCCTCGATGGTCAGGACGCTCATGCGCCGCGCCTCCTGCGGGTGCGTGCGGCCAGGTGGTCGGTGAGCCTGGCCATCGGGATGGTGAGCAGGATGAACAGCAGCGCCGCCGCCAGGTAGGGGGTGTAGTTGAAGGTGTCGGCAGTGTGAATGTACGCCTGCCTGAGCGCCTCGAGCGGCCCGATCGTGGCCACCAGCGCCGTGTCCTTCTGCAGCGAGGCGAAGTCGTTCAGCAGCGGCGGTACGACCCGGCGCACGGCCTGCGGCACGACCACGTGCCTCATGGTCTTGACGTGGCTGAGGCCCAGCGACCGCGCCGCCGCGATCTGGCTGGGGTGCACGGACTCGATGCCCGCCCTGAACACCTCGGCGACGTACGCGCCGTACGAGAGCGTCAGCGCGATGATGCCCAGCGTCGCGAGATCGGACGGGATGCCCTGCAGCCGCAGCGCGGGCAGCCCGAAACCGACCAGGTAGATGACCAGGATCGTCGGCACGCCTCTGAACAGGTCGGTGTAGAGCGTCGCGAGCGCCCTGATCGGGAAGAACGCCGGCGCGGTGATGCCCCTGGCCAGCGCCACCAGCAGCCCGATCACCAGGACCAGCACCTCGGCGATCAGGAAGATCTTGACGTTGAGCAGGAACCCGCTCAGCACGTCGGGCAGCGCAGCGACGAACTGCTCACCGTCGAAGAACGTCGCGCGCACCGCCGGCCAGCCCGGGGAGCTGGTGACTCCCCAGACGACGAGGACGAGGAAGACGACCGTCGAGGCCGTCGCGATCGAGGCCGAGCGGCGGCCACGCGACCTGCGGACGCGCTCCCGCTCGATCTGCCGCTCTGACTTGACCCACTCGCTCATTTCAGCTCGGGCGCGCCCGCCGCCGATCCCAGCCACTGCTCCTCGATCTTGGCCAGCTCGCCCTTGGACTTGAGCGCGTCGACGGCCTTGTCCACGCACGGCTTGATCGGGCTGCCCTTGCCCATGACCAGCCCGAACTCCTCAGGGGTGCCGCCGGTCGAGCTGAACTGGCCGACGATCGTGGAGTTCTCGACCTGCGCGGCCGTGACGTAGAACGCCGTCGGCAGGTCCACCACCGCCGCGTCGATCTGCTTGTTCTTCAGCGCGTTCACGACGTCGATCTGGTCGTTGTAGACGTTGGGGTCGGACGACGGCTTGATGACGTCCCTGACCGCGTTGAACGAGGTCGTCCCGGCCTGTACGCCGATCTTCGCATCCTTCAGCTCGGCCAGGCTCTTCGCGTCCGCGACCTTGCCGCCCTCGGCCGCCACCACGGCCTGCTTGACCGTGTAGTAGCCGTTGCTGAAGTCGACCGCCTTGGCCCGCGCCGGGGTGATCGAAATCTGGTTGATGTCGAAGTCGAACTTCTTGTCACCCGGCGCGAAGGCGACGTCGAACTTGACCGTCGTCCACTGCACCTCGCTGCGGTCGAAGCCCAGCTCCCCCGCCACCGCGAACGCGACCGCGCTCTCGAAGCCCTGCCCGTTGCTCGGGTCGTCGTCCTTGAACCACGGCTCGTAGGCGGGCTTGTCGGTGCCGATGGTGAGCTTGCCCGGCGTGATCAGCTTGAGCTGGTCTTTCGTGCACGCGGTGGAGGTGGTGGGAGCGGCCGCGATGCTCGCCGGGTCGTCGACCGGTGCGCAGGCGACGCTCGCCACCGCCAGGGCTCCGATGGCGAGCAGCATCGAGGGACGGGCCATGGCCTCTGCCTCCAGGGGGACGTGCGAAAGAACGAGGCGATTCTACGCGGTTGATGTCGGAAATATGCCGCCAGGGTGCCCTGGCCTGGACATACAGAAGGCCCCCTCGAAGAGGGGGCCCGCTGCTGCTGAGGTCAGCCTGCGACGACCTCGACGTCGACCGAGGCGGAGACCTCCGGGTGGAGCTTGACGGTCACCCGGTGGGAGCCGACGCTCTTGATCGGGTTGACGATCTCGATGCGCCGCCGGTCGAGGAGCGGCCCGCCGGCGGCCTTGACGGCCTCGGCGATGTCGCCCGTGGTGATCGAGCCGAACAGCCGGCCCGACTCGCCCGCGCGGGTGGACAGCCGCACGCGCAGGGCGCCCAGCTGGCCCGCGACCTCCTTGGCGGTGCCGAGGTCACGGATCTCGCGGGCGTCGCGCGCCTTGCGGATGGTCTCGATCTGCTTCTCGGCGCCGCGCGTCCAGCGCATGGCGTAGCCGCGCGGGATGAGGTAGTTACGGCCGTAGCCGTCCTTGACCTCGACGACGTCGCCGGGGGTGCCGAGGCCGGAGACCTCGTTGGTGAGGATGAGCTTCATGTCGACGAACCTCCCTTAGCGCGCCGTGCTCGTGTAAGGCAGCAGAGCCACCTCACGGGCATTCTTGATCGCCGTCGCCACGTCGCGCTGGTGCTGGGTGCAGTTGCCCGTCACCCGGCGCGCACGGATCTTGCCGCGGTCGGAGATGAACTTCCGCAGCAGCGCCGTGTCCTTGTAGTCGACGTAGGAGATCTTGTCGTGGCAGAACAGGCAAACCTTCTTCTTCGGCTTGCGCAGTGCCGGCTTTGCCATCGTGGTGCTCCTTTCAGAGCCCCGCCGTCAGAGCGGGAATGGACTCGGGCTTGTGGACAGGATTTAGAAAGGCGGTTCGTCGCTGAAGTCGTTGCCGCCGCCGCCGCCGAAGCCGCCGCCGCCACCCTGCTGGCCACCGCCACCGAAGCCGCCGCCACCGCCGCCGCCCTGGAAGCCGCCGCCCTGAGGCGGGGCGGGCGTCGCGGAGGCCCACGGGTCGTCGGCGGGACCGCCGCCGAAGCCGCCGCCGCCACCCTGACGGGAGGTGCGGTTGACCTTGGCGGTCGCGTTACGCAGGGACGGGCCGACCTCGTCGACCTCGACCTCGTAGACCGTGCGCTTCTCGCCTTCCTTGGTCTCGTAAGACCGTTGCTTGAGCCGCCCCTGCACGATGACCCGCATGCCGCGCTGGAGGCTCTCGGCGGCGTTCTCCGCCGCCTGCCGCCAGACGTTGCAGGTCAGGAAGAGGCTTTCGCCGTCTTTCCACTCGTTGGTCTGTCGATCCATGTACCGCGGAGTGGACGCGATGCGGAATCGAGCCACCGCTTGCCCCGTCGGGGTGAAGCGCAGCTCCGGGTCGTCGACCAGGTTGCCGACGATGGTGATTACGGTGTCGCCTGCTGCCATGGCTAGCGCTCGCCTTCCTGCACGCCTTCGCTTGGGTTACGGCTCAGAGTACGGGGCTTCCCCGACAAAAGCCGGAGGTTAGTGCACGTCCGGACGCAGGACCTTGGTGCGCAGAATGCCCTCGTTGAGGTTCATCTGGCGGTCGAGCTCCTTGACCGTCGCGGGCTCCGCGGACAGGTCGATGACGGCGTAGATGCCCTCGGACTTCTTGTCGATGTCGTAGGCGAGCCGGCGACGGCCCCAGACGTCGACCTTCTCGACCGTGCCGCCGTCGTTGCGGACGACGGTGAGGAACTGGTCGAGGGACGGAGCGACGGTGCGCTCATCGAGCGAAGGGTCCAGGATGACCATTACTTCGTAACGACGCATGCGGACTCCAACCTCCTCTGGACTCTTGCGGTCACGACACTCTGCCGTGACAGGAGGACGCTGACGCTTGAACCCGGGCGGGCCCCTTTCGGCACCCCGGGGCGATGGATCACCCATCACAACGCAGCGTGCCCCAGGTTACCAGCCACAGGTAGGTGGGAAGGCCCTTAGGAAACCAAGGGGGTGGTGGCTGTGCCACATGTGCTTCAGCCCTCCGAGAGGGAGCGGTTCAGGTTCACGCTCAACACTGACGGACGCCCGCACCGGGCCGAGAACGCCCTGGCCGTCATCACGCTCGTGTGCGGGGTGGTGGCGTTCGTCGCGACCTTCTGGACCTCGGCGCACATGATCGCGTCGTGGGCCGGCACGCTCGGCTTCGGCGTGGGTCTCTATTCGCAGTACATCTCGGCGACCACGCCGCAGCGCTCGCTCAACGTGGTGGGCCTGGTCGGGTCGTTCGTGGGGGCCGCGCTCGGCATCGCGCACGGCGGTTTCCTCCCGCACCCGTGATCCCCCCGTGCATGAGCGACGGCCCCGGCGCATGGTCCGGGGCCGTTGTATATGTGGATCACCCGATGTGCAGGTCGATGCCGAGCAGGACCAGGAACCACAGGAACACCGCGAGCAGCGCCTCCGCGAGATCCCTGAGCAGTCCCGGCGTGATGTAGTCGTAGACCCAGGCGACGTAGATGCCGACGACGACGTAGACAAGAACGATCAGCGCCCGTAAGCGCCAGCGGCTCATGGCGGTTTCTCCTCGGGTAGGGGGTGCCTCCCGACTGCCCTGGAGCCCGCCGGGCAAACCCGGCCGTACCCTGCTCGGGCGGCGGATAGCCTTACCTGCATGGTGCGAATCGGAGCTCATGTCGACCAGGACGACCCCGCCGCCAGGGGCGCCGAGGTGGGGGCCGAGGTGGTGCAGTTCTTCCTCGGAGATCCGCAGGGCTACGCCAAGCCGGTGCTGCCGGACAAGCCGGTCGAGGGCGTCGACGTCTACATCCACGCCCCCTATCTGATCAACGTGGCGACCACCAACAACCGCATCAGGATCCCCAGCCGCAAGCTGCTGGAGCAGCACCTCAAGGCGGCGGCGGGGCTCGGCGCCAAGGGCCTGGTCGTGCACGGCGGCCACGTCAACAAGAGCGACGACCCGCAGGCCGGCTTCGACAACTGGCGCAAGGTGTTCGAGCGCATGGAGTGCCCGATCCCCGTGCTGATCGAGAACACCGCGGGCGGCGGCAACGCGATGGCGCGCAAGCTCGACCGCATCGCGCGGCTGTGGGACGCGCTCGACGGGTTCGACGTGGGCTTCTGCCTCGACACCTGCCACGCCCACGCGGGCGGGGAAGAGCTGATCGACCTGGTCGAGCGGGTCAAGGCCATCACCGGCCGGATCGACCTCGTCCACTGCAACGACTCGCGCGACGAGTTCGACTCGGGCGCCGACCGGCACGCGAACCTCGGTCAGGGGAAGATCGACCCCGAGCTGATCCTCGCGGTGTGCCGGGCGGCGGGCGCGCCGATCGTGGTGGAGACGCCGGGCGCGGGCCAGGCGGACGACATCGCGTTCCTGAGGAAGAACCTCTAGCGTTTACACACAGCCTGTGGATAACTTCCCTGGATTACCAGGAGAAGGAAGCGGGTAGAAAGATCAGCCCGCCCAGGCGCCGCTGAGGAACCGGGCCGTGTTGACCAGCATCAACGGGCCCGAGATCAGCAGATAGAGCACGAAAAGCCACGGCCGCCTGGTCGCCACCCGAGCCACCAGCACCCACAGCGGAAACCACAGCAGCAGCGAGCGCGGGATCGACAGGTAATAGGCCGACGTCATCAGCGCCGCCGCCTGCAGGCCCGTGTAGACGGCCTCGCTCCACCGCCGCAGCACCAGCAGCCAGACGAGCGCGGCCACGACCACCACGGCGCCGGCGATCTCCATCCTGAACGCCACCGCGAAGTCGTCGGAGCCCATCGCCGAGCGCCAGGTCGTCCGCCACGCCTCCCACGGCCAGGCGAAGTCGCGCCCCCACCCGGCCTCCTGCGCGTGCTTCCACGCCAGCCAGTCGCCGGTCCTGCGGAAGTGGTAGAACGCGTACGCCACCAGCGGCACGAACGGCACCACCAGCCACCCGGCCCGCCGCACCGGCTCCCCGCGCATGACGAACTCCACGAGCAGCGCGGCGGCCAGGAACAACCCGGTGATCCGCACGCACGACGCCCCCGCGGCCAGCACCACCGCGAGCGGCCAGCGTCCCTGCCTGGCGGCCAGCCACGCGGGGATCGCGAAGGCCAGGAAGAGCGACTCGCTGTAGCCCGCGGCCAGGAACACCGCCATGGGGAAGGCCAGCAGCCCCAGCACCGCCGCCCACCCGTGGGCGCCCTCGGTCTCGGCCAGCCGGGCCAGCGCCACCATGGCGACCGCGCCGGAGACCAGCGAGACCACCAGCCCGGCCGCCGCCCAGTCGGGGACGACCAGGTGCACCAGGCGCAGCGCGAGAGGCAGCCCGGGGAAGAACGCCGGCAGGCCGTCGTCGGCGGGCTGTCCCGGCTCGCCGTCGTAGCCGTACTCGGCGATCGTGACGAACAGCGTGGTGTCCCACTTGCTCCACCGGTGCGGGTAGCCGGCCAGCGTCGCGCCGAGCAGGGTGGCGACCAGCAACCCGGCACGCGAGCCGAACCAGAGCAGCAGCGCGTCCCGGGTGGCCGAGCGGGTGATCATCTGTTCAGTGACGCCAGCGTGAACCGGTCAGGGGCGCCGTCGAACACGCCGCCCGTCTGGTCGTCGACGCCGGTCGCGCGGACGACGTCCTTCTCGGGCCGCAGGATGTCGCGCACCACGAACGCCATCATGATGCCGATCGTGATGATCCGTCCCCAGACGGCGGTGAAGTAGGTGTCGTCGCCGATGCCCAGGTCGTCGCGCTCCAGCGGCGGCTGCGAGAGCAGGTAGAGCCAGATCGCGACGAAGTACCACACCTCGGCGAGCTGCCACAGCGCGAGCGGCCTCCAGTTGGGCCTGGCCAGCACCGCGAACGGCACCAGCCACAGCACGAACTGCGGCGACCACACCTTGTTCGTCATCATGAACGCGGCCAGCGCGAGGAAGCAGATCTGCGCCAGCCGGGGCCGCTGCGGCGCGCCCAGCGTCAGCACCGCGATGCCGAGGCACATGATGGCCAGCGACACCATGCCGAGCGTGCTCACGTCGGTCTCGCCGAGTATCGGCCAGCCCTTGTTCTGGAAGAACAGCCACGGCGAGCCCCAGTCGACGCCGCGCTCCTGGGAGAAGACGTAGAAGCGGCGCCAGCCGTCCCACGCGAAGACCATGAACGGCACGTTGACGAGGATCCACGCCGCCACCGCGGCGCCCATCGTCTCCAGGAACGGCCGCCACCGCCCGGTGCGCCAGGTCAGCAGGAACAGCGCGCCGACGAACATCAGCGGATAGAACTTGGTCGCGATCGCGAGGCCGAGCAGCACGCCCGCGGCCACCTGCCGCTCGCGCTTCCAGGCCAGCAGCATGCCCATGGACAGCGCGCCGGCGACGAGGTCCCAGTTGATGTACGCGGCCAGCACGACGGCCGGCGAGATCGCGTACCAGAGGGGGTCCCAGCGCCTGGCGGGGCCGGCCACCGCGGCCATCAGCAGCACCCCGGCCACCAGGCACAGGC
The DNA here is from genome assembly GCF_042428605.1 of Nonomuraea salmonea. Classification (NCBI taxonomy): domain Bacteria; kingdom Bacillati; phylum Actinomycetota; class Actinomycetes; order Streptosporangiales; family Streptosporangiaceae; genus Nonomuraea; species Nonomuraea salmonea. The sequence continues at coordinate 396,787 of NZ_JBHMCF010000040.1, read as the reverse complement.
CGAGCAGGATCACCGTCAGGTCGTAGAAGCGCACCGCCTGCACGACCTTGTCGGGGCTGAGCGCGCGGGCGATCCAGGCGAACACCTGCATGACCTCGCCCAGCACCACCGGGTACTCGACCTGCTTGTCGAACGGCACCGCCGCGAAGTAGGGGTTCTGGGTGTCGAGGGCGCGGTCGAAGTAGAGGGGGTAGATGTCGGTGTAGCAGAAGTTGGTGTACGTGGTGACCTGGTCGTTCCACCCGCCGGTACGGCACGGCAGCCGCACCACGTACGCGAGGCTCGCCCCCAGGGCCGCGATGAGCCCCAGGGGCAGATACGGCACGGCACGCGCCACCCAGGGGGCGCGTGCCTCGGTGCTCGTCACTGGTTCCGTCACTGATCCTCGGGCCTGCCTGGCATCGGCCGGCTGCCGCTGGGTCTGGCGTTGGGCGCCGATCCGCCTCCCGCGACGTCCACATCGCTGTCCGGCAGGCCGAGCTGGTCGGTCTCGGTGCCGGCGTCGTCGTTCACGTCACCCTCGGGGATGCCGGGGTCGTCGTTGTCGCAGTTGATGAAGCAGTCGTCACCCTGGTCGAACGGGTCGCCGGTGCCGAGCGGGTTGTCGTCGGCTTCGGGCGTCGGGGTCGGCGTGGGCGTCGGGCTCGGCACGATGTTCTCCGCCGTGCCGACCTCGGCCCGGTCGGGGAACTGCTCGACCGGCATGCCCTCGTGGGCGAGCTGCATGAACCTCTGCCAGACGATCGTGGGCGGGCCCGCGCCCTCGAAGCCCAGGGAGACCTCCCTGACCGTGGTGTAGGGGTTGTTCGGACCGTACTTCTTGCTGCCCTTGCGGAACACCGGGCAGTTGGAGTGCTGGGGCGGGACGACCTTGCCGGTCTTCGTCACGCACTGCTCGCGGTAGAAGCCGACCGCCGTGGAGATCTGCGGCGTGTAGCCGACGAACCAGGCTTCCTTCTCGTCGTTGTTGGTGCCGGTCTTGCCGGCCGCCGGACGGGAGCCGAGGCCCTTGCCCGCCGCGGTGCCCGACTTGAGCACCTCCTGCATGGCGATCGTCGAGTCCGCGGCGACCCCCTCGTCGATGACCCGCTTGGCGGCCGCCATCTCGGGGTAGACCACCCGGCCGTCACGCGCCTTGACCTGGCGTACGACGTGGTAGCGGGTGTACTTGCCGCCGTTGGCGAAGATCGAGTAGCCGGCCGCCTGCTCCACCGGCGTCACCAGGGCGCTGCCGATGGCGAACTGGTAGTGGTGCTCCTTGACGTCGTCCTCCATGCGCTTCTGGTTGAAGCCGGCCTCCTCGACCAGGTTCTTGACGTCGTCGAGCTGGTTGGGCAGCGCGTAGGCCATCGACACGTACGCGGTGTTCACCGACTGCGCCGTGGCCTTGACCACGTCGACGGCGACGCCCACGTTGTGGCTGTTCCTGATGCCGCCCTCCTGCTGGCCCGGCAGTTCCTTCGGCACGGTCTCGTTGCCCGGCACGTAGCTCTTGAGCGAGTAGCCGGCCTGCAGCCAGGCGGCCAGCACGTACGGCTTGAACGCCGAAGCGGCCTGCTTGGTGGACTGGAAGGGCTCGTTCCACGGGTCGGTGAGGTAGTTGTCGCCGCCGTAGAAGGCCAGCACCCGTCCGTTCCTCGGGTCCACGGCGGCCAGGCCGGCGTGGTACTCCGTGGACATGTTGTAGGCCTTCATCGTCTCCTTGACCGCGGTCTTCGCGTGCTGCATCATCTTGCGGTCGAAGGTCGAGATGATCTTGTAGCCGCCGCTCCTGACCTTGTCGCGGGTCAGCCCGCGGCCCTCGAGCTCCTGCAGCACCTGCTCGACCATGTAGCCCCTGATCCCGCCGAGCTCGTTGTCGGTCGCGCTCGCCTTGGTCTTGGGGAACTTCGCGGTCTTCGGCAGGTCGCCGTACTTGTCGGGCCACTGCCTCGCCATGTAGTCGACGACGGTCTTCCAGCGATCCTTCAGCGCGGGCGAGTCGTGGTCCCAGTTGGGCTGCTGGATGCGCGCGGCGAGGTAGGCGCCCTGTTCGGGAGTGAGGTTCTTCGCGTGGACGTTCTTGCCGGGGAAGTACGCCTTGGCCGCGGCCTCGACGCCGTACGCGCGGCCGAAGTTGATGGTGTTGAGGTAGTTCGCGAGGATCTGGTCCTTGGTCAGCTCGTCATCGAGCTTGACCGCGACGAAGATCTCCATGACCTTGCGCTTGATCGACACTTCCTGGCTGAGGCCGTCGTAGTAGTTACGGGCCATCTGCTGGGTGATGGTCGAGGCACCCTGGAGCTGCTGGCCGGTCGCGGTCATCCAGACCGAGCGGGCCATGCCGGAGATGGAGATGCCGGAGTCTTCGTAGAACGTGTCGTTCTCGATCGCGACGGCGGCGTCCTTCACGCTGTCGGCCATCGCGGTGATCGGCACGCTCTCGCGCTTGAAGCCGAGCGTGGCGATCGGGGTCTTGCCGTCGCGGTAGTAGATGGTGCTCTGCTCGGCCAGCGCCTCGGCCTGGGCCTCGGTCGGGACGGGCGTGTTGGCGTACGCGACCATGATCATGCCGAACAGGCCGGCCGCGAGCACCACGACGCCGGCCACGACGATCTTCCAGCTAGGTATGAACCTGCGCCAGCCGCCGCGGCCGCCGCCTCGTTTGACCGGCGGCTCCGGAGGTTCTGACGGCGGGCCAGAGCCGCGCCGGCGCGAGCGGCGCGGCGCGTCGCTGACGATCGTCTCCTGGTTGCTCACCGCCCGCGTGTCGGGGCGGGCGTGCGAGCGTGACGGCGGCTGGTCGCCGCGCTCCTGCGGGTACGCGGCGGTTCGCCGCTCGCGCGGCGGTTGGTCGCCGCGCTCCTGCGGATGCTCGGCACGCGCGCGGCGGCGTGGCGGCGGCTCGTCGTACGGCTGCGCCGCCATGGCGCCGGTCTGCTCGTATGCGGCTTCAGGACGACGCGGCGGCTGAGCCGCGCCCCAAGCCGGATCGCCGGTTTGAGGAGGAGAACCCTGGGGCACAGAACGGGATGAGCTGGAGCGACGGCGCCTCCCCGGGCGTGCCGTCCCCTCATTCATGCTGTTACTCACACGTCCTCGCATCGTCGTCGGAACATAAACGGCGGTCGGGCGTGAGGCTGCTCGCCGCCCTCGGTCTTCACGCTTGATCGACGAGGTCAGGCGGTCCGTTCCCGAGGACGTACGAAACCGTCAGGTGATTCCAGGAACAACCTTGGCAGACCTCGACAACGTACACCCGGAACTCATCGTAATCATGAGCCATGGCGACGAGTTCTGATGTGACCTTTGCCTGACCGGCATGCCGCCCGAGGGCGTCGCCGTAGACATAGGTCACGTTGGTGACGTTCTCCTGTTCGCAGACCGGGCAGAGGCGTTCGGTCGGCTCGCCGAAGTGGCGGGCCGCGCGAAGGAGGTAGGGCTGTGCGTCACAGACGTCGCGGCGCGACGATCGCCCCGCCCGCAGGGAGCGGACCACCGCCCTTTTCGCCAGGCCGTAATCCACCACCCTTCTCTGTGACCACATGAGCGCCAGACTACGGCGTTTCGGAGGTTGATCCCAACGACTTGCCGGATTCGCAGATTGCGGCCATATAGCGCCCCGACGTATCCTCAGGATGTATCGGCTCGATACATCGACGCGAGAGGGGGCGGTTCCAGTGGCCAGCGGACAGGGCAGGGTTCTGGAGCTGGCCGTGCTCGGGTCGCTGCACGAGACGCCGCTCCATGGCTACGAGCTGCGCAAACGGCTCAACGCCTTGCTGGGGATGTTCCGTGCGTTCTCCTACGGGTCGCTGTACCCCTGTCTGCGATCACTGCTGGCTCAGGGCCTCATCGCCGAGGAGCAGCCGGCCCCGTCCACGATCGTCGGCGGCCGGTCGAAGATCGTCTACAAGCTGACCGCCGAGGGCAAGGAAAGGCTGCAGGAGCTGCTCACCCAGGCGGGCCCGTCCGCCTGGGAGGACGAGAGCTTCGGCGTGCACTTCGCGTTCTTCCGGCACACGGAGGCCGAGGTGCGCCTGCGCATCCTCGAAGGCCGCCGCAGCCGGCTCGAGGAGCGGCTCGACGCGGTGCGCACCGCGCTGGCACGCACCAGGGAGCGGCTCGACAGCTACACGCTCGAGCTGCAGCGCCACGGGCTCGAATCCGTCGAGCGCGAGGTGCGCTGGCTGAACGAGCTGATCGCAACTGAGCGTCGGGCCTCGTCCGAGGACAGGCCCGAGAGAGATACCACGTCAACTGATGAGTAAGGGAGCGAGTGCGATGGGTTCGGTTCGCGTCGCCATTGTCGGTGTCGGCAACTGCGCGTCGTCGCTGGTCCAGGGGGTTCACTACTACAGGGACGCGGATCCCGACGTACGGGTCCCTGGCCTGATGCACGTGAAGTTCGGCGACTACCACGTGGGCGACGTCGAGTTCGTCGCCGCGTTCGACGTGGACGCCAAGAAGGTCGGCCGCGACCTGTCCGAGGCGATCGTCGCCAGCGAGAACAACACGATCAAGATCTGCGACGTGCCCCCGACCGGGGTCACCGTGCAGCGTGGGCACACCTTCGACGGCCTTGGCGAGTACTACCGCGAGATCATCGAGGAGTCCGACGAGGACCCCGTGGACGTGGTCCAGGTGTTGCGTGACAACCAGGTGGACGTGCTGGTGTCGTACCTGCCGGTGGGCTCGGAAGAGGCCGACCGCTTCTACGCGCAGTGCGCCATCGAGGCCAAGGTGGCGTTCGTGAACGCGCTGCCGGTCTTCATCGCCTCCGACCCCGTGTGGGCCGAGAAGTTCACCGAGGCGGGCGTGCCGATCGTGGGCGACGACATCAAGTCGCAGGTGGGCGCCACCATCACGCACCGCGTGCTGGCCAAGCTGTTCGAGGACCGCGGGGTCGAGCTGCTGCGCACGTACCAGCTCAACTTCGGCGGCAACATGGACTTCATGAACATGCTGGAGCGCACCCGCCTCCAGTCGAAGAAGATCTCCAAGACGCAGTCGGTCACCTCGCAGATCCCGCACGAGATGGGCAAGGCCGACGTGCACATCGGCCCGTCCGACCACGTGCCGTGGCTCGACGACCGCAAGTGGGCCTACGTCCGCCTGGAGGGGCGCTCGTTCGGTGACACGCCGCTCAACCTGGAGTACAAGCTCGAGGTGTGGGACTCGCCGAACTCGGCCGGCATCATCATCGACGCCGTGCGGGCCGCCAAGATCGCCCTCGACCGGGGCATCGGCGGGCCGATCCTGTCGGCGTCGTCCTACTTCATGAAGTCGCCGCCGGAGCAGTACTCCGACGACCAGGCGCGCGAGTACGTCGAGAAGTTCATCAGGGGCGAGGTCGAGCGCTGACCTTCATCGGCGCCGCGACTCCTCATCGAGGGGCGCGGCGCCGTTCGTCTGTCAGGGACGTGCGGCGGGCGGCAGCGCGTCGGCGCCGGCCGGCTGCCAGGACAGCGGGTCGGCGCCCAGCTCGGTCAGCAGCGGCACCTGCTCCCTGCACCACGGCGAGATCGCCAGCAGGCCGTTCTGGGCCCCCTCGGCGAACTCCTTCCACGGCATCCACAGCGTCTCCCCCACCTCGTCGGGGTTCGGCGTGACGGGCGCGTCGACCGTGACGCGATAGACCGGGCACAGCTCGTGCTCCACGATGCCGTTGGCCATCACCGCGCGGTAGGCGAACGAGGGCAGCATCAGATCGACGCTCTCGACGGCCAGGCCCAGCTCGTAGGACAGGCGGCGCACCACCGCCCGGTCGAGCGCCTCGCCAGGAAGGGGGTGGCCGCAGCAGCTGTTGGTCCACACGCTCGGCCAGGTCAGCTTGTGATCGGCTCTCCTGGTGAGCAGCACGCGGCCGTCGGAGTCGAAGACGTAGCTGGAGAAAGCCAGATGGAGGGGGGTCTCGCGACCGTGCACCGACGTCTTGGGCGCGGTGCCCAGCGCCCGGCCGTCGCGATCTACCAGCACAACGTGTTCGTCGCTCGTCACGCTTTGAAGCGTACGAGATCATGGCCACCACTTGGAACCCCGGCGTGGCAGCCGACCAGCGCGGGCTAGGCTGACGGCGTGTCTTTCGTCGCCGATCTCCGCACGGTTCTGCGGGGCAGGGACTTCAGGCGGCTGTTCGGCACCCGGCTGGTCTCGCAGTTCTCCGACGGCATCTTCCAGTTCGGGGTGACCGGGTTCGCCTTCTTCAGCCCCGAGAACCAGACGACCGCCGTCGAGGTGGCGGCCGGGCTGGCGGTGCTGCTGCTGCCGTACAGCGTGCTCGGGCCCTTCGTCGGCGTCTTCATCGACCGCTGGTCGCGGCGGCAGATCCTCATGGTGGCGCCGTTCATCCGCGGCGGGCTGCTGCTCGTCGCCGCCGCGCTCGTGGCGGCCGACGTGCCCGATCCCGCGTTCTACGCGGCGGCGCTGGCCGTGCTCGGCGTCAACCGGTTCTTCCTGGCCGCCCTCGGCGCCTCGCTGCCCCACGTGGTGCCGCCCGAGCGGCTGATCTCGGCCAACGCGGTCGTGCCCACCTCGGGCACGGTGGCCACGTTCCTCGGCGCCGGCGTGGGCTTCCTGCTGCGCGAGCTGTTCGGCGGCGACGACCTGGGCGTGGCGCTGCTGCTGGTGACGTCCGGCGTGGTGTTCACGATGAGCGCGCTGGTGGCGCGCACCATGGAGCGGCAGCTGCTCGGCCCGTGGCCCGACCCCGACCGGCCGCAGGCCCGCCAGGAGCTGCGCAACGTCGTCACCGGGCTCCTCGACGGCGCCCGCCACCTCCTGCACCACCGCGTGGCCGCCGCGACGCTGGGCGCGATGGCCACCCACCGCTTCCTGTTCGGCATGTGCACCGCGCTCGGCATCATCCTCTACCGCTACTACTTCGCCCACGGCGACGCCGAGGCCGCGCTGCGCGGCATCGGCCTGGTGGTGATCGCCGCCGGGCTCGGCACCGCGCTGGCCGTCGTCATCACGCCGTACGCGACCGAGTGGTTCGGCATCGAGCGGTGGGTGCAGATCGCGCTGGTCGCGGCCGGGGCACTGACCGCGGTGCTGGTGCTGCCCTTCCAGGAGTGGGGGCTGCCGGTCGCCGGGTTCGTGCTGGGGGTGGCCGGGCAGAGCGTGAAGATCTGCGCCGACACCACCGTCCAGCGCGACGTGGAGGACATCTACAGGGGCCGCGCCTTCTCCATCTACGACATGCTCTTCAACGGCATGTACGTGCTGGCCGCGGCCCTGTCGGCGGCGATCCTGCCGGCCGACGGCAAGTCGTACGCCGCCGTCGCCATCATCTCGCTCGGCTACCCGCTGGCCGCCCTCGGCTACCGCCTGATCACCGCGCCCTCACGCACCGAGGTCGGTTGACCTCGCCCACTCCAGCAGCGCCTCGGTGGCGGCCTCCTTACCGATGACGCCCTTGTCGAGCCTGAGGTCGAGCAGGAACTTGTAGGCCCGCCCCACGACCGGCCCCGGGCCGACGCCGAGCACTTGCTGGATCTCGTTGCCGTCGAGCTCGGGCCTCATCTTGGCCAGCTCCTCCTCCTCGGCCAGCCTGGCGATGCGCTCCTCCAGGTGGTCGTAGGTGCGCGACAGCGCCGCCGCCTTGCGCTTGTTGCGGGTGGTGCAGTCGGCCCTGGTCAGCTTGTGCAGCCGGTCGAGCAGGTGGCCGGCGTCGCGGACGTAGCGGCGTACGGCGCTGTCGGTCCACTCCCCCGTGCCGTAGCCGTGGAAGCGCAGGTGGAGCTCCACCAGCCGCGACACGTCGGCGACGACGTCCTTCGGGAAGCGCAGCTCCGTCATGCGCTTCTTCGTCATCTGCGCCCCGACCACCTCGTGGTGGTGGAACGAGACCCGGCCGCCCGCCTCGTGGCGGCGCGTCTTGGGCTTGCCGATGTCGTGCATGATCGCCGCCCAGCGCAGGACGCGGTCGGGGCCGTCCTCCTCCTGCGCGATGGCCTGGTCGAGCACGGTCAGCGTGTGCTCGTAGACGTCCTTGTGCCGGTGGTGCTCGTCGATCTCCAGCCGCAGCTTGGGCAGCTCGGGCAGCACGTGGGCGGCCAGCCCCGTCTCGACCAGCAGCCGCAGGCCCTCACGCGGGCGGGCGCCGCAGATCAGCTTGTCGAGCTCGTCGCGGATGCGCTCGGCCGAGACGATCTCGATGCGGTCGGCCATCTCGGTCATCGCCGTCACCGCCGCCGGATCGACCCTGAAGCCGAGCTGCGCGGCGAACCTGGCCGCGCGCAGCATGCGCAGCGGGTCGTCGCCGAACGACTGCTCGGGGGTGCCCGGCGTGCGCAGCAGCCCCGCCCGCAGGTCGGACAGGCCGCCGTAGGGGTCGACGAACTCGTGCGCGGGCAGCCGCACCGCCATCGCGTTGACCGCGAAGTCGCGCCGCTCCAGGTCGCCCTCAAGGGTGTCGCCGTAGACGACCTCGGGCTTGCGCGACTTGGGGTCGTAGGACTCGCTGCGGTACGTCGTGATCTCGATCAGCCGGTCGCCCTTGCGCAGGCCGACCGTGCCGAAGTCGATGCCGATCGTCCACACGGCGTCGGCCCAGTCTCTGGCGATCTCCAGCACCTGCTCGGGGCGGGCGTCGGTGGTCAGGTCGAGGTCGTTGCCTGCGCGCCCGAGCAACAGGTCGCGTACGGGCCCGCCGACGAGGGCGAGCTCGTGACCCTGTGCGGCGAACAGGCGGCCGAGCTCGTCGGCCACTGGGGCGATCTTGCGGAACAGGTCGTTCATGGCCTGCTGCTGGCTTTCGGTCAGAGTTGAGTCGGACAAACTGCGATCGGCCTTATCTGAGTGTGCTTCCGGAACATATCCCCCGAGCCACACCAGGTCCGGGTTACCGTCGGTCAAGGGACCGTCGGGGGGCACTGGAATGCGGCAAGGAGGACTATATGAAGGACGCCCTCGCGCTCCACCGCTGGCTCCTCGCACACCAGGTCCATCATGAGATCGTACGCCTTCCGCGTCCCATGACATGCGCGGAAGAGCTGCCGGAGACGGTCTTCGCGGCCGCCGGGCGCTGCCTCATGGTCACGGTGCTGGACGTCACGACCAGGGTCGGCAGCGAGGTCGTCATCGCCGTCACCACCCCCGTCTCGTCGCCGCCGCGGCCCGGGATCGTCGGAGGGCTGCTCGGCGCCCGCCAGGTACGCCCCGCGCCCGCCCACGTCGTCAACGCGGCCACCGACTACGCCGACGGGCTCGTGTGCCCGCTGCTGCTGCCCGCCGCGCTGCCGATGTTCATCGACGACCGGCTGCACGCGGACGACGAACTCCTCTACACGCCCACGGGAGAGCGGCACACCGCGCTCGCCATGAGGGCTCTCGACCTGCTGGCCGTCCTGCCGGGGAAGATGGTGGACCTCCGCGGCACACGCCCGCGAGGATCACGTGCGGCGGTCGCGCGACGGCACTGAACCCGTACCATTGCGGGCGTGTGTCGTCCTCGTCCGGCTCGGGCCTGCGCGTGATCCGTAAGACCACGCTGCTCGCCGCGCTGTCCGCCGCGTTGCTCGCCCCCACGATGGCGGTGACGCCCGGCGAGGCTGCCGCGACACCGGTCCTGACCGAGATCAGGCGGCAGACGCTCGCCGTGTCGATCACGTCGATCACGCCCGAGGTGCCGAAGAGCCTGACCGATGTGATCAAGATCACCGGCACCGTGCGCAACGACACGGGCACCGCGATGTCCGGCCTCCAGGTGCGGCTGCGCTACAGCGCCCTGCCCTTCACCGACCGCGCCTCGATGGCCACCTACCAGGCCGACCAGAACAACGCGACGCTGCCGAGCAGCGTCTCCACGCGCAACTCGTTCCAGAATCTCGAGCCGCTCGATGTGGGCGGCACCGCGCGCTGGGAGATCACGGCCACACCCGTGCAGCTCGGCCTGCGGCAGTTCGGCGTCTATCCCATCGCGGTCGACGTCGCCCAATGGGGTGTGCCGCTCAGCGCGCAGCGCACCTTCCTGACGTACGCGCCGCCCACCACGCCGCGCCCGCCGCGCAACAAGCTCGCCGTCGTGCTGCCCGTCATCGACCAGCCGCGCCGGGCCACCGACACCGACCCCGACGCGCCCGGCAAGGGCCCGTTGTTCCTCGACGACAAGCTGAGCCAGGCCGTGACCGGCCGCGGCCGGCTGGCCGACCTGCTCAGCATCGCGCAGTCGGCGCCGAGCAGCGTCACCTGGGTGGTCGATCCCGCGCTGCTCGACGACCTCAGCGCGATGACCAAGGGCTACCAGGTCAAGACGAAGGACGGCAAGCGCTCCCAGCCGCCGAGCGCAGCGGCGGGCCAGTGGCTGACCGACATGCGCACCTCGCTGGCCGCCTCCCCCGTGGTGGCCCTCCCCTACGCCGACCCCGACGTGGCGGCGCTGGCCCACCAGGGGCTCGACCCGCAGACCCGCAGGGCAGTCGAGCTCGGCGGGCAGAAGGCCCAGCAGTTGCTCAGCGCCAAGGCCAAGACCAACCTCAACTGGCCGGCCGCCGGCGTGCTCGACCCCGACGCGCTCGACCTGCTCGCCGTCAGCGGCGTCAACACCGTGCTGCTCAACTCCACCAACCTGCCGCCGCAGCCGCCCGTGCCCACCACGCCCGACGCCGCCGCGACGCTCGACTCGGTCAACGGCCCGGTCACCGCGCTGGTCGCCGACCCCGAGCTGAGCCGCCTGTTCGAGCCGGCCGGGCCCACCTCGCAGGCGCTGACCAGGCAGCGGTTCATCGCCGAGACCGCGATGATCGCCGCGGAGCCGGGCCAGACCGTGCCGCGGTCGCTGGTCGTCGCGCCCTCCCGGCGGTGGAACCCCAACCCGGCGCTGATCAGCTCACTGCTCAAGACCGCGGGCCGGCTGCCCTGGCTGCAGCTGACCACGCTGGAGTCGCTCAAGCCGGGCAAGACGTCCGTGCCGCGCGCCGGGCTGACCTACACCGACCAGAACCGCAAGCAGGAGCTGTCCGGCAAATACCTCGACTCGGTGAAGGAGTCGTGGTCGATGGCGCAGCTGCTGTCCCGGGTCACCACCGACGGCGCGCCGTCCAGCTTCGACGCCGCCGTGCTCCGCCTGACCTCGTCGGCCTGGCGCGACAGCACCCGCGCAGGACGCGCCGCGGCCAAGATGGTCGGCACCGCCGTCACCAACACCACCAACAAGATCCAGATCTTCGGCGTGGGCGGCCCCCGCACCCTGGCCGGCAGCAGCGGCGTGGTGCCCATCAGCGTGAAGAACGGCATGGGTCACCCCGTCGCCCTTTACATCGACGTCAAGTCCGACAACCCCGAGCTGCTGCAGATCAAGATCGTCGAGGAGACGCGGACGATCGGCCCGGGCCAGAGCACCACGTTCCAGGTGACGATGAACGCCACCCCCGACACCAGCGGCGACGCCACCGTGACCGTGCAGCTCAAGACCCCCGACGGCCAGCCCTACGGCAAGCCGCAGCGGCTGACGATCCGCACCACCGGCTACACCGGCATCGCCCTGGTGATCGTGGGCGCCGCGCTGACCGTGATGCTCGCCGCCGTCGTCACACGGCTCTTGCGGCGCAGGTCGCAGCGCAAGCTCGCGCGTACCAAGACCCGGGAGAGTGAGACCGTATGAGCCGCATGCTGCGGGCCAGCGCCATCATGGCGGCCGGCACCATGGTGTCCAGGGTCACGGGGTTCGTGCGGACGATGGTGCTGGCCTACGCCATCGGCACGGCGGCGCTCGGCGACGCCTACAACGCCGCGTACGCGATCCCGTACAGCATCCTCGACCTGCTGCTGCTCGGCGTGCTGAGCAGCGTCGTGGTGCCGATGATCGTGCGGGCCCAGCAGCACGACGCCGACGGCGGCAGGGCCTACGAGCAGCGGCTGCTGACGCTCTCCACCGGCGCGCTCATCGTGGTCGCCGCGATCGCCGTGCTGGCCGCGCCGCTGCTCATCGACCTCTACACGGTCTGGGACCACGGCAGCAGGGAATACGACGTCGCGGTCACGCTGGCCAGGTTCATCCTGCCGCAGCTCGCCTTCTTCGGCGTGGGCGCGGTGGCCGGCGCCATCCTCAACACCCGCGACCGCTACGGCGCCCCCATGTGGGCCCCGGTCGTCAACAACCTGGTCGTCATCTGCGTCTTCCTGCTCTACGCGGTGGCCGGGCCCGGCAACGACATCTCCCGCGTCACCACCGGCGATCTGGCGCTGCTCGGCGTCGGCACCACGGCCGGCATCGTGGCGCAGGCGGCGGTGCTCATCGTGGCGCTGCGGCGGGCCGGGTTCCAGTTCGTGCCGCGCTTCGACCTGCGCAACGCGCGGCTCGGCGAGATGGGCAAGGCCGGCGTCTGGACGATCGGCTACGTCATCGTCACGCAGGCCGGCTTCATGCTGACGACCAACCTCGCGAGCGCCGCGGGTGACGAGGTGGCGGGGCACGGCATCAGCCCGTACACGCTGGCGTTCCAGCTTTTCCAGCTTCCTTACGGCGTGATCGGCGTCTCCGTGATCACCGCGATGCTGCCCAGGATGAGCAGGGCCGTCGCCGACGGGCGCTTCGGTGACGTGCGGGCCGAGTTCGGGTCGAGCGTACGGCTGGTCTGCGCGCTCATGGTGCCCGTGTCGTTGCTGCTCATGGTGGTCGGGCCGGCGATCACCGTACCCATCTACGGCCACGGCGCCAACTCCGTGGCCGACGCCGTCTACATCGGCAACGTGCTGCAGGTCTACGGGCTCGCGCTGGTGCCGTTCGCGGTGTTCCAGCTGCTGCTGCGGGTCTTCTACAGCTTCGGCGACACGCGTACGCCCGTCTTCATCGGGGCCGGCACGACCGCGGTCAACGCGGTGCTCATGGTGCTGTTCCACCTCCTGCTGCCGGCCAGGTACGCGGTGATGGGGCTGGCGCTGGCGTACACGGTGGCCTACGGGCTGGGCGCGGTGCTGGCCTGGTGGCTGGCCGCCCGCCGGGTGCAGGGGCTGGACGGCTGGGCCGTCGGCATGGCGATGACCAGGATGTATCTCGCGGCGCTGCCCACCGCCGTGCTCGCGCTCGCCACGGTCTGGGTGATCACCACGGTGTTCGGCGGGCTCGACTTCCTCAACTCCGTGATCGTTCTGGCGATCGGCGGTGGCCTGGGAATGTTGCTCTATCTCGGCGTAGCCCACAGAATGCGCATCCCGGAGGTCAACTCGATCGTTGGGATGGTCGCGAGGCGGGTAGGTCGGTAAAGAACGCGGGCGGAATCTCCTCGGCACTACCATGGAGCCCGACACGCGCGAATGGAAGCAGGAGGGGCGTGGGCGGATCCACCCGGCATAGCGTGCCTTCGTGGGACACCACCACGCAGGTGAGTCGAACCATGAGCACGTCCGATCGGCCAAGCGGAGTGAGCCAGTGAGCAGCACGTCGGCCGTCGCACCCGGCACCCGTCTCGCCGAGCGTTTCCGGCTCGAAGATCGCGTCAGCGAGTCCGACGGCGCCACCCTGTGGAAGGCCATCGACGAGATCCTCGCCCGTCCCGTCGCCGTCCACACCTTCGCCCCCGACTTCCCACGCGTCCACGAGGTCGTCACGGCCGCCCGCGCGGCCAGCCGGCTCACCGACCCCCGGCTGACGCAGGTCTTCGACGCCGCCGAGGACGACAAGTCCGCCTACGTCGTCAGCGAGTGGGTCACCGGCGAGTCGCTGACCGACCTGCTCGCCGCCGGCCCGCTGGAGCCCGATCGTGCGGCCGGGCTGATCGCCGAGGCCGCGGAGGCGCTCGCGCACGCCCACGAGGCCCACCTCTACCACCTGTGCCTTCGCCCCTCCCACCTGGTGTGGACGACCGGCAACACGGTCAAGGTGCTCGGCGTCGCGGTCGACGCCGCCATGTGGGGCCTGACCACCGACCAGCCGGCGCTCGACGACGCCGAGGGCCTCGGCCGGCTGCTGTACGCGGGCCTGACCGGCCACTGGCCGGGTGACGAGGAAGAGGGCGGGCTGCCCGCCGCCCCCATGAACGACGGCCACTTCTGCACGCCCCGCCAGGTGACCGCGGGCGTGCCCGGCTACCTCGACACGGTCACCGTGCGGGCCTGCCTGCCCGAGTCGCGCAGGGGGCAGGGCGCGCTGTCGAGCCCGTCCGAGGTGGCCGAGGCGCTGGCCGACGTCGCCAGGCCGATGCCGATCCCGATCTCCTACCCCTCCACCCCGGCGGTCGCCTCGGCGTCCCACACCGAGGGCCTCGACATCGCCCACCGGCAGCAGTCGGCGCCGCCTCCCCTGCCGCCGGTGATGCAGCCGCGCCGGCCGTCCGGCGGGGGCGGCAGCACGCTCAACCGGGTGCTGATGACGCTCGTGGTGCTGCTCGTCATCGCCGCCGTGGGCGTGGGCGCGTGGACGATCGGCCGCAGCCTGGGCAGCCCGACGACGTCGCAGACGACCAGCGCCAGCCCCACCGCATCGGCCTCCGCGCCGGCGGAGACGCAGGCCGTCAAGCCGGTCAAGGCGCAGGGCTTCGACCCGCTCGGCGACGGCGACGAGAAGCCCGACCTCGCCAAGCTGGCCATCGACGGCAAGCCCAGCACGCTGTGGAAGACCGAGACCTACACCAGCGCCGACCTGGGCAGACTCAAGGACGGCGTGGGCCTGCTGCTCGACATGGGCAAGTCCGTGCAGATCAGCGACGTGGTCGCTACGCTGTCCGACGCGTCGGGCGCGACCGTCGAGCTCAAGGTGGGCGACTCCCCTGAGCTCGGGTCGCTCAAGACAGTCGCCACGAAGAAGAACGCCGCAGGTAAAACCACCCTCGCTCCGGAACAGGCGGTGACCGGCCAGTACGTTTTGATCTGGTTTACGCGCGTTCCGACAGATGCGGGCACTTTTCATGGCACCATCTATGAGGTAGTGGTGCACTCTCCCGGATCGGCATAATCAGGAAACTCTCTTGTGAACTCCCCACCCGAGACACCCTCAGCAGCGGAGCGGCCGGCGGTCACAGACGCCGAGCTGCTGACCGCACATATCCACGGGGATCCACACGCCTTCAGCGAAATCGTCAAGAGACACCGCGACCGCATGTGGGCGGTCGCCCTGCGCACGCTCGGTGACCCCGACGAGGCCGCCGACGCCGTGCAGGACGCCTTCGTCTCCGCTTACCGCAAGGCCGCCACGTTTCGCGGCGAAGCGGCCGTCACCACCTGGCTGCACCGCATCGTGGTCAACGCCTGCCTTGACAGGATGCGCCGTAAATCCGTCCGGCCCGTCGCCGACGACGAGCTGATCGAGGCCGCGGAGCGCGAGACCCCGCTGCCCGACCAGACCGTCGAGCGCGAGGTGTCGATGGAGGTTTCGGCCGCGCTGAAAATGCTGCCCGCCGACCAGCGGGCCGCGCTCGTGCTGGTGGACATGATGGGCTACTCAGTCGAAGACGCAGCTCAGGTGCTGCAAGTGCCGAGTGGCACGGTGAAGAGCCGGTGCGCCCGAGGGCGCGCGAAACTTGCCCCAATTCTTTCGCATCTGCGGAACCGAACCGACCTGAACCGCGTCTCATCCGCGAAGGGAGCAGAACTTCGTGACGGGTGATACGCACTACGATCTGGAAATCCTCGCCGAGCTGGCCGAGGGTCTCCTGGACGCCGACACGGCACGCCAGGTCCGCGAGCATCTCGCGGTCTGCGACCCCTGTGGGGAGCTACTGGCCGACCTGGCGGCGGTTCGCGAGGTGCTGGCCGCGACGCCCACACCGGCCATGCCGATGGGTGTCGCACTGCGCATCGACAAGGCGCTGGCCGCCGAGGCCGAGTCCAGGCGTGGCGGGGGTGTCGGCCTCGCGGAACCACCGGACTGGGATGAGCTCATGCGGGACGCCCCGTGGGAGCGGCCGGCGGAGGTCCCCGAGCCCGTGCGGCTCCATCGGGACGTGCCTGCTCAGGCCCCGGAGCCGACGCGTCTGTCCGGGGACTCGCCCGCCGAGGTCCCCGAGCCGGCTTCGACCGGACCGGGCGGCATGCCTGAGCCGGTGCGGCTCGGCGTGGTCTCCGACGACGGCACGGTCGTCCCGGCGAAGAGCCGGTCGATCAGGCGGCGCCGGTGGGCGATGCCCGCGGTCGCGGCAGCCGCCGCGGCGGCCGTCGTGGCCGGGTCCGCGGTGGCCGGAACGGCCCTGCTGGCCAGTGGCGGTGAGTCGCCGGCGCCTCCGGTGGCGCTGCCGGTTCCTTCGTCGTCCTCCGCCGCCCCGCAGCCCGAGCGGAGCTCGGTACGGGCGACACCGTCGAAGCCGCCGCGGGGCTACGCCCTGACCAACAGCGACCACAACTACAGCGACCCCGAGCTGCGCAGGCCGCTCGAGCTGTTCCTGGCGCCCGCTCCGATACTGCACGGCGACTCCAACGACGCCGACAAGGTCGCCAAGTGCGTCAGCGCGGTCTCCAACCGCTCCAAGCTCGACGTGTTCGCGGTGGACCAGGGCCAGTACAACGGCCAGGAGGCACTGCTGGTGGCGAGCTGGAAGCAGCAGTCGACCAAGAGGATCCGCATCGACGTCGTCGATCCGTTCAACTGCAAGAACCTGCGCAAGCCCGCCCTGGGCCGCTGGTAGACCACCGTCACCGGCCAGGTCCGCCGGCTGCGAAGCCCGACGTCAGAGCCCGCTTCTCGCGGGCTCTTTCGTTTGTCCCGGCGTTGTGGGGTAGGGCGGGAATCACTGCGGCCTAGGATCTGTTGTCGCCGGTGGCATCGACAGACGAGGAAGGCGTGGGAGCGTTGAGCGACGTTCGTAACGTGATCATCATTGGTTCCGGCCCTGCCGGTTACACGGCGGCCGTCTACTCCGCTCGTGCCGAGCTCAAGCCGCTCGTCTTCGAGGGCTCCGTCACCGCGGGTGGCGCGCTCATGAACACCACCGACGTGGAGAACTTCCCCGGGTTCCCCGACGGCATCATGGGTCCCGACCTGATGGACAACCTGCGCAAGCAGGCCGAGCGCTTCGGCGCCGAGCTGGTCGCCGACGACGTGGTCGAGGTCGATCTGCAGGCTGACCCCAAGGTGGTCAAGACCCACACCGAGACCTACTACGCCAAGTCGGTCATCCTGGCCATGGGCTCCGGCTACCGCGAGCTCGGACTGGAGAACGAGAAGCGGCTCTCCGGCCGCGGCGTGTCCTGGTGTGCGACCTGTGACGGGTTCTTCTTCCGCAACAAGGACATCGTGGTCGTCGGCGGCGGCGACACCGCGATGGAGGAGGCCACGTTCCTGACCAGGTTCGGGCGCATGGTGACCGTCGTGCACCGCCGCGACACGCTGCGGGCCAGCAAGATCATGCAGGATCGCGCGCTCGCCAACGACAAGATCCGCTTCGTCTGGGACTCCGAGGTCGTCGACGTGCTCGGCGAGTCCAGGGTCGAGGCGGTCAAGCTGCGCAACGTCAAGACCGGCGAGGAGTGCGAGCTCGCGACCGACGCGCTGTTCCTCGCCATCGGCCACGACCCGCGCACCGAGCTGGTCAAGGGCCAGATCGACCTCGACGAGAACGGCTACATCAAGGTGGCGTCCCCCTCCACCGCGACCAACATCGAGGGCGTGTTCGCCGCCGGCGACGTCGTCGACCACACCTACCGCCAGGCCATCACCGCGGCCGGCACCGGCTGCGCCGCCTCGCTCGACTCCGAGCGCTGGCTGGCCAACAACGAGAAGTAAGGAGCGCACCGTGAAGGCTGTCACCGACGCCAATTTCGATTCCGAGGTCCTCAAGAGCGACAAGCCCGTCCTGGTCGACTTCTGGGCCGAGTGGTGCGGCCCGTGCCGTCAGGTCGCGCCCATCCTCGAGGAGATCGCCAAGGAGCACGGCGACAAGCTGGAGATCGTCAAGCTCGACATCGACGCCAACCCCGAAGTTCCGCGCCAGTTCGGTGTACTCCAGATCCCGACCCTGAACGTCTATAAGAACGGCGAGGTCGTGAAGCAGATCATCGGCGCCAAGCCGAAGGCCATGCTGCTGCGCGAGCTCGAGGGCATCATCTAGCTCGTCTTCCGGCGGATGGGTTGCCCCCTCGGGGGACGCGCTGCGCCCTGCGAAAGCCCCTCGTGGTTCGGTCCGCGAGGGGCTTTCCGCTTGGCGGGTGTGCGTAGGGGATTGTGACGCTGTGGCGCCTGCGGCACCGTCAGGCGGGCCTGTGAAGCCGTCAGGCGGGCCTGTGAAGCCGTCAGACGGGCCTGTGAAGCGGTTGGACGGGCCTGTGAAGCCGTCAGACGGGACGCAGGGCGCGTTCCGGACTCATGGAGCCCAGGAGGCGTTCGAGAGCCACCTCGACGTCCTCACGCCACGAGACGGCGCTCTTGAGCTCCAGCCGCAAGCGCGGAAAACGCAAATGCGGACGCACGGTCTTAAACCCCACAGAAAGCAAGTATTCCGCTGGAACTACGCAACTTGGTTCTTCCCACTTCAAGTCCCCGAAAGCTTCAATGGCTTTCACCCCGCGCCGCGTCAGGTCTTTGGCGACACCCTGAATCAGCATGCGCCCGAGCCCGCCACCCGAGAACTCCGGAATGATGTGGGCCGTCATGAGCAAGACCGCGTCGGCGCTGACCGGCGAGGTGGGAAAGGCCACCGAGCGCGGGCTGTAAAGGGGCGGGCTGTAGAGCACGAACCCGGCAGGCACCCCGTCGACGTACACGATCTTGCCGCAGCTGCCCCACTCCAGCAGCGTGCCTGAGAGCCACGCCTCTTTCTCAAGGCCCGGGTCGCCCGAGCCGAGCGCCCGCTCCCCGTTGACGGGATCCAGCTCCCAGAACACGCACCGCCGGCAGCGGCGCGGCAGATCTTCAAGATTATCCAGGGTTATGTTGACCAGCCGGCGCGACAACTACCGCCCCTATCGTTGACCCGGAAAAGCGCGCGAAAACCGCGTCCACAGGTGGCATCGTAGCCCAGTACAGATGTCGTCAGCGGACACCACGACGGTCCAGCCCGGTCACGGGCGACATGTCCGTCTGGCGTAATCTGGTATTTCAGTCCGATATAGACACTTAGGAGGTGGGCCGTGACAGAAGAGCTGGATCACGGTCAGACACCCGCGACCCAAGGGTCGCGCATTGACGCCTACGTCGATCGGTACGCCGCGCGAGCTACCGGGATGGTCGCCTCCGAGATCCGAGCTCTCTTCGCCGTCGCGTCGAGGCCCGAGGTGGTCTCGCTCGCCGGCGGCATGCCGTACGTCACGGCCCTCCCCCTCGACATGGTCGGCGAGCTCGTCTCCGACCTCGTCACGCGGCGCGGCCCCGTCGCGCTGCAATACGGCTCCGGCCAGGGTGACCCGCACCTGCGCGAGCAGATCTGCGAGGTCATGAAGCTGGAGGGGATCAACGCCGGGGCGAACGACGTCGTCGTCACCGTCGGGTCGCAGCAGGCCCTCGACCTCATCACCCGCATCTTCATCGACCCGGGCGACGTGGTGCTCGCAGAGGGTCCCTCCTACGTGGGCGCCCTCGGCACGTTCGCCGCTTATCAGGCCAAAGTCGTCCACATCGCCATGGACGACCAGGGCATCGTGCCCGAGTCGCTGGCCCAGACGATCTACGCCCTCGAAACCGCGGGCGCGCCCGTCAAGTTCCTCTACACCATCCCGACCTTCCAGAACCCGGCCGGTGTCACGCTCAACATCGCCCGCCGCCAGCAGGTGCTCGACATCTGCCAGCGGGCCGGGATCCTGGTCATCGAGGACAACCCGTACGGACTGCTCGGCTTCGACGGCGAGCCGCTGCGCGCGCTGCGCGCCGACAACCCCGACGGCGTCGTCTACCTCGGCTCCTTCTCCAAGACACTGGCCCCCGGCTTCCGCGTCGGCTGGGCGCTCGCGCCCCACGCCATCCGCGACAAGCTCGTGCTCGCCATGGAGTCGGCCGTGCTGTCCCACTCCTCGTTCACGCAGCTCGCCGTCGGCCAATACCTGGCCACGCAGCCGTGGCGCGAGCAGATCAAATCCTTCCGCGAGCTCTACCGCGAGCGCCGCGACGCGATGCTCGACGCGCTCGAATCGCTGATGCCGCCCGAGGTGACGTGGACCCGTCCCGGAGGCGGCTTCTTCGTGTGGGCCACCCTGCCCGAAGGGCTCGACTCCAAGGCGATCCTGCCGCGAGCCGTGGCCGAACGGGTCGCGTTCGTGCCCGGCACCGGGTTCTTCTCCGACGGCAGCGGGGCCCGCCACATGCGGCTGTCCTTCTGCTTCCCCCAGCCCGACCGCATCCGCGAGGGCGTACGCAGGCTCGCCGGGGTGATCGAGCAGGAGATGCAGCTGCGCGACACGTTCGGCACGGGGTCCACGCGCGAGCACCAGGGCGTGGACACGCCAGGGCCCGACCTGGCCTAGCCGGCTGATCCGCCGGGACGGGAGGGCGCTCCATGCGCCCTCCCGTTCTCCTTTTCCCCAAGGAATCCGGCTGAGATGGGATGGGATCGCCGCACATAGCACCTCACGTACACCCCCCATCCCCAGCGCCGGTACGGTTGGACAGCGTGTCGTCAGCGGAGGAGTTGTGATGAGCGATCTGGGCCACGTGCTCGTGCTGGCCGGAGGTCTCTCCTACGAGCGAGAGGTGTCTCTGCGCTCAGGTCGCCGGGTCAGCGAGGTGCTGCGGGCCACGGGCATCGACGTCGAGGCGCGCGACACCGATGCCTCGCTCGTCCCCTCGATCCTGGCCGACCCGCCCGACGCGGTCTTCGTCACGCTCCACGGTGGCGCGGGCGAGGACGGCGCCATCCGTTCCGTGCTTGAGCTGCTCGACGTCCCCTACGTCGGCGCCGACCCCGACGCGTGCCGGGTCGCCTTCGACAAGCCGACCGCCAAGGCCGTCGTACGCTCCGTCGGCCTCCGCACCCCCGAGTCCGTCACCCTGCCGAAGGAGACCTTCCACGACCTCGGCGCGACCGTGGTGCTCGGGCGCATCGTCGAGCGGCTCGGGCTGCCGCTGTTCGTCAAGCCCGCACGTGGCGGCTCGGCGCTCGGCGCCTCCTTCGTCCGTACGGCCGAGGAGCTGCCCGCCGCCATGGTCGGCTGTTTCGCGTACGGCGACACGGCGCTCATCGAGCGGTACGTCGAAGGTGTCGAAGTGGCGGTCTCCGTCGTCGACCTCGGCAACGGCCCGGTCGCGCTGCCGGCCGTGGAGATCGTGCCCGACGAAGGGGTCTACGACTACGCCGCCCGCTACACCGCCGGCCACACCGAGTTCTTCGCCCCCGCCCGCCTGTCCGCCGCGGCCGCCGCGGCGTGCGCCGAGACCGCCGTGACGGCGCACACGGCGCTGGGGCTGCGGGACGTCTCGCGTACAGACCTGATCGTGGACGCCGCCGGCGTGCCCCACTTCCTTGAGGTGAACGTGGCGCCGGGGATGACGGAGACGTCCCTGCTGCCGATGGCGGCGGAAGCGGCCGGGCAGGACCTGGGCGAGCTCTGCCGCGCCCTGCTCCAGAACGCCGCCAGCCGCGCCAGTCGCTGAGGGGCGCTTGCATTGGCGCGCTTGCATTGGGGCGCCTGCCGTGGTGGGCACCTGCGTAGGGGGCGCTTCGCGCAAGGTGGCGCAGTGGGCGGGCAGGGGCTTCGCGCAAGGGGGGTGCCAACCGGTCCCAGTGGGCCGCTAGGGGGGCGCTTCGCGCGAGGTTGGCTTGGCACCGACTCGGTGTCAGTGACCTAAGTAGCCTTACGGTGTGCTGTTCGATTCCATGTACCCCAAGAGCTTCGCCAGCGACAACCACGCAGGCGTACACCCGACGATCCTCGCCGCCATGACCGCCGCGAACCACGGGGACGCCCCCGCCTACGGCGACGACACCTGGACGGCCACCTTCGAGGACAAGATCAGGGAAGTCTTCGGCCCGACCGCCCAAGGCTTCCCCGTCCTCAACGGCGCAGGCGCCAACATGGTCGGCCTGGCCCCCATGCTCGGCCGCTACGACGGCATCATCTGCGCCGAGACCGCCCACATCGCCACGCACGAGACGGGCGCCACGGAACGCCTGCTCGGGGTGAAGCTCCTGACGGTCCCCACGGAAGACGGCAAACTCCGCCCTGCGGACATCAAGTCCCGCCTCAACGTCCTGGGCCTCCACCACGAGCCCCAGCCCACGGTCGTCTCGATCTCCCAGGTAACAGAACTAGGAACCTGCTACTCCCCCGAGGAGATAGTCGCCCTCGCCGAGACAGCCCACGAGTCAGGTTTGCGGCTCCACGTCGACGGCGCCCGCCTCGCGAACGCCGCCGCGTACCTGGGCTGTGACCTGAGGTCGATCACCACCGACGCAGGCGTGGACATCTTCAGCTTCGGCGGCACCAAGAACGGCGCCCTAGCCGCAGAGGCCGTAGTGGTCCTGAACCCATCTTTGGCAACCGCAATCCCCTTCCTCCGCCGCCAGTCCCTCCAACTGGCTTCCAAGATGCGCTTCATCTCAACCCAACTGACGGCCCTCCTAACGGACGACCTTTGGCGCGAGAACGCCACCCACGCCAACCACATGGCCATCCGCCTAGCGGACGGCTTGAAGGACATCTCAGGCGTGTCCCTGGCCCACCCCGTACAAAGCAACGCCGTCTTCGCCACCCTCCCCCACGAGGTCGCGAAATCCCTCCTGCAGCGCTACCTGTTCCACTTCTGGGACGAGCCCGCCGGCACCGTCCGCTGGATGACCGCCTTCGACACAACAGAGGACCACGTGGACGACTTCCTAGACTCCCTCCGCAAAGCCTCCACGAGCTAACCCAAGGCACCGCCGGCTCCACGTGAAACCACTCCCACAGCGGCAGCTCCCCCACTCTCCACCAAAGCCGAACTCTTGAGCTCCACCGCCACGAGGGCAAGAGCCGCAACCACGAACCCACAGACCCGCCCACGCCTGAGGCCAGCTACCCCCCACCACCGGCACCCGCATGAGACGAACAACCCGCCGTCTCCCGCTGCCTCGTTTCACGTGAAACAAGGCAGCGAGAGGGCGCGGCGGGAGGGCAAGCACTCGCCCCCGACGGCCGAGGATCGCAGAAACCGAGCACTCCCACTCAACCTCCAACGCACCCGCCGCCGCAGCGCCAGCCCTAGCCCCAGCTCAGCTCCAGCCGAACCGCAACCCCGACCAAAACCAGAACCGCAACGGGCAATGGACAATCGACAGCGGACAACGGCATGGGGCAAACGGCATGGAGCAAACAGCACGGGCACGAGCACCGCACGGGCACGGGCAGGGGCAGGGGCAGGGGCAGGGGCAGGGGCACGGGCACGGGCACGGGCGCCGCACGGCACGGGTACCGCACGGCGACGGCGACGGCGACGGCGACGGCGACGGCGACGGCGACGGCACTAAACCACAGCAACGTTTCACGTGAAACACGCCCAACCACACCACCGCTGAGGGACTCTCTCAAGAACCGGTCCCCCAGACACACGGCGCTCGGCTCAGCACCGCAGCAACAGCTCGTGCGGTTCGCATAGGTGTTCCTGCCCGGATTCGGGGTCGGCGTCGGTGGCACGGACACAACGGGCCCACCACTCACCAACCAGCCGGCACCTCTCCCTACCCCCGCTAACCCCACCGCCTGACCGACTCCCGCTCGCCGTCTCCCTCCCCCGCTTCACCCTCACCCACCTGTCTGTCGCCACCCCACGTTTTCCACCCACACGGGGGGGCACGCAACGCCCTGCCACACCCCGATTGAGCCAACGCACACTCCCCGCCCCGCGGCCCCTCCGCCCCCACATGTCACGCCTCAAGCCGCCCCACCCCATGTCTGAGCCAAGGCACACCTCCCGGCTCCCCGGCTCCCCGGCTCCCCGGCATGTTCACCCTTCAGAGTGGTCCACCCTTCGGGATGACTCACCCCTCGGATGGCTCACCTCGCCCTTGCCTCCTCCCGCACTACTCCGCTTGGCGATGCCGCGCACCCCGGCGCTGCCTTCCAAGACGCCACGCCTCCGCTCGGCTCACCGATTCGGTCAGCGTGCCTCTCCTTGCTCGCGCGCTGCGGATGCCACCGCACACGACCCACCGACGGCTACAAAGGCGGGCTACCCGCCCAGCTGCCGCCCCCGCCCACCACGCGCTGAGCAACGTGTTTCACGTGAAACACCGAGATGCCGCGCTCACCCTTGTTGGGCCTTAGAGCCTGGCCTCGGTCCCCGAGACATCCTGAGAACAGGTGACCGGCCTGATCCCCAGAATGGTCAGCACCCCGGACGGTCGGTCCTCAACCACTAACCGGCCCGGACCGTCTCGGCAAGGCGCTGACGGCTCGGACGCGGTGTCCGTGGGAGATGCCGAGTCGGGGTCGCCGTCGCCGTGCATCTCGCCCTTGCGCCCATGCCGTCGGTTCCGGTCTCAGTCCCGGGGGTGCGGTCTTCGAATCTCCTCAGTGCGGCGGGCGTATCGCTCGTGTCCTTAGACCTGATGCGAGTGACAGACGGGCCCAGAGCCGGAACTTCGGGGGTCAGTCCTCGGTTTCTCGCATTGCTCGGGCTGCCTCCGGGGCCATCGTGCCGATGATGCGCTCCAGGTCGTCGATCGTGGCGAACTCCACGACGATGCGGCCCTTTCGCCGTCCCAGGTCCACCTTCACCTTGGTTTCGAAGTGGTCCGAGAGGCGGTCGGCGAGGTGGGTGAGGCCGGGGGCGGTGGGCTTGACGGGCTGGCGTTCGCGGGGTGCCTTCTTGGCCGCCTTGGCGCTGCCCATGGCGACGATCTCTTCCACCGCTCGTACCGACAGCAGTTCGGCCACGATCCGCTTGGCGAGCTGGATCTGCTCCTCTGCGTTGTCGAGGCCGAGGAGCGCCCGTGCGTGTCCGGCGCTGATCGTCCCGGCGGCGACCTTCAGCTGGACGTCAGGAGGGAGGTTCAGCAGACGCAGGGTGTTGGTGATGTGGGAGCGGGAGCGACCGACCTTCTGTGCCAGCTGTTCGTGCGTCGCCTGGAAGTCGTCAAGGAGTTGCTGGTACGCCGCCGCTTCTTCAAGGGCGTTCAGCTGTTCACGCTGGAGGTTCTCGATCAGCGCGTCCCGCAAGAGGTCGGTGTCCTGGGTGTTGCGCACGATGGCGGGCACCGGGTCCAGGCCGACCTGCTTGCACGCCCGCCAGCGCCGCTCCCCCATGATCAGCTCATACTGGCCACCGCCGATCGAGCGCACCACGATCGGTTGCAGCAACCCGACCTCACGGATGGACGCCGCCAGCTCCTCCAGGCGCTCCTCATCGAAGATCTCACGCGGCTGCCGGGGGTTGGGGACGATCGCCTTGAGCGCGACCTCCTTGAAGTACGCTCCGGCGATCGGCTTGGGACCCATCTCCTCCGTTGACCCGTTGGCCGGGGCCGGCGCCGCCCCCGTGCCGTCAACGATGGGACCGGTCGGGATGAGCGCCCCGAGTCCCTTGCCCAATCCCCGCCGCTGCTGGCTCACTGCGTCTCCTCATCCACCCGGTCGATTCCGGTCACTCCAGGAGAGGTTACCGTTGCGGGCCCGACCGAGTGCCCCCTCGCCACACACCGTCCGGTTGGATTTACACCGACACGGTCACAAACCTGCCCAACCCGTGACTGGACCCCACCCCACCCCCGTTTCGCCCTTCCCCCACCCACCTCCGTTCGGCCTGCGAGGGCGTCGCCACCAAAACCCCCTTGCCCAAGAGCCAGAACGCGCCGCAACGGCGTCACGGAAAACGACTAAAAAAGCGCCGTCGGAAGGCAGGAACATCGGGAGGTGAGGAGGCGGGCCAAGGAAGTTGGAGGACGCGCCCAGAGGACGCAATCCGGCCGTCCGGTCCCGGGCACACGAACCTGGGCACACGAACCTGGGGCACGCTTCAAAGGACACGACCTCAGAGGCGCGATCCCGGGAGCGCGGCTCCAGGGACGCGGTCCCGGGGACGCGGTCCCGGGGGCCCGATCCCGGGGGCACGATCCCGAGGGCACGGTCCTGGGGCACGATCCCGGGCGAGGCGGTCCTGGGGGCACGGTCCTGGGGGCGTGCTCCCCCGGGGCGCGGTCCGGGCGCGCGGTCCTGGGGGCACGGACTTGGGGATCCGATTCTGAGGGTGCGGCACGGTCTGGAACGGCGCTCCGGAGACGCGCCTTGCCGGCTCACTCAAGCGGACTGCATTGGGGCTCGGCTCGGGGCATGCCTTGTGTGGCGTGGCGTGGCGTCCGGTTCAACCGTGTCGTCCAGTCGAAACTGGGCGTGCGGATGAGTGACAGTGGCACTGGGCGGCCAGCCGCAACCGCTGTCACAGAATGCGCCTGGGGTACCGCCACGCGGCGCGCAAGCCGCCCTCACGCGATGGCCAGTGCGGGCAGATGCACGTTGGGCAGGAAGTTGACTGGCGCGGTCCGCGGCCAGGCGGGCGGGCGGGCGTTGGTGGTTACGCGGCTGTTGGTGGCTAGCGGTCGTCCGTGGTCAGCCGACTGCGGGCGGCCAGGCGGAGGTTGGTGGCTAGGCGGTCATCAGTAGTCAGCTGGCCGTAGGCGGCCCCGCGATCATCGGTAGGCAGGCGGCTGTCTGTGACCGGGCAGCTGTTGGTGCCTAGGCGTCCGGTGAGTGGCTAGCCGGCCGTGGACGATCAGGCGTCCGGTGAGTGGCTAGCCAGCCGGGGACGGCTAGGCGTCCGGTGAGTGGCTAGCCGGCCGTAGACGGCCAGGCAGCCGGTCAGTAGTTGGCCGGCCGGGGCGGCCAGACGGCCGTCCGTGGCCGAGCAGCCGGTGGCGCCCAGGCGGCTGCCAGTGGCTGACCGACCGTAGGCGGCTAGGTGGCCGTCAGCGGCTAGCCGACCCTAAGCGGGCGGCCGTCGGTGGTTGGCCGGCCCTAAGCGGCCGAGCGGCCGTCGGTGGCTGGCCGACTATCAGTGGCCGGCTGGCTGTTGGTGGCCGGGTGACCTTCGGTGGTTAACCAGCCGTCGGTCGCCGGGCGGCCGTCGGTAGTTGCGGTGGTTGGCCGACCGTTGGTAGCCGAGCGACCGTTGATGGCCGGTGGCCGGATGGCCGTTGGTGGTTAGTCGACCGATAGTGGCCGGGTGATCGTTGGTGGTCAGGAGACTGTGGCGCGGTGGGCTATCTCGCGGGCTGCGTCCATGTACGCCATCGCGCCGCTCGACCCCGGGTCGTACGTCATCACCGACTGCCCATAGCTGGGCGCCTCCGACAGGCGCACGCTGCGCGGGATGACCGTGTTCAGCACCGTGTCGCCGAAGTGCGCACGCACCTCATCGGCCACCTGGGACGCGAGGCGGGTGCGGCCGTCGTACATGGTGAGCACGATCGTCGAGAGTCGTAGCGTCGGGTTCAGGTGGGCCTTGATCAGGTCGACGTTGCGGAGCAGCTGCCCGAGCCCTTCCAGCGCGTAGTACTCACACTGGATCGGGATCATCACCTCGTCGGCCGCCACGAGCGCGTTGACGGTGAGCAGGCCGAGCGACGGCGGGCAGTCGATGACGATGTAGTCGAAGTTCACCGCCTCGTACGCCGCCAACGCCCGCCGCAACCGCGCCTCCCTGGCCACCAGGGACACCAGCTCGATCTCCGCACCGGCCAGGTCGATGGTGGCGGGAGCGCAATAGAGGTTGGGCATGTCGGGCACCTGCTTGACGATGTCAGCCATCGGCAGGTCGTCCACGAGCACCTGGTAAACGTCAGGCACATCGCCGCGATGCTCGGTCGCCAGCGCGGTGGACGCGTTGCCCTGCGGGTCAAGGTCGACCACGAGGACGCGCTGGCCGTGCATCGACAGCGCGGCGGCGATGTTGACCGACGTGGTCGTCTTGCCAACGCCGCCCTTCTGGTTCGCCACGGCGATCACTCGGGTCTGGGACGGGCGCGGCCAGGTGCCGTCGCCGTCGCCGGAGGTCTCGCCGGTCTGGGCGGCCGTCTGGGTTGCAGATGTTTCACGTGAAACCACTGAGCTGAGCGCCTCTCGTACCAACGGCGAATCACCGGGGTTCAGGGGGGTCTGGGTCACGATGGCCATCCTTTCAACCAGTGGTGTGCCGGTGCCGGGAATTTGCTGTCGCGACACGCCCATTTCGGGCCAGCCAACCCCGGTTGGACTCTCGGACGAACGGCTGTCCGGCCAGCCAAGACCACTTGACGCGACTGGCACAACCGTCACCTCCTTCGTCGCCGCCTGGCTCGCTCCGGCGCGCGACCCGCTACCACCCGAACCAATGTTGCAGGCGGCTCGACCTTACCGCGCCCGACGGTGACAAGCTCGGCCGTTCGGGCCCCGCTGGCGCGCAATTGCTCCTGCGCCTCGGCCAGCTCGCCCGCCGCCCGCTCCCCCTTCATGGCAATGAGCTCGCCGCCCTCGCGCAGCAGCGGCATGGCCCAGGTCAGCAGCCGGTCGAGCGGCGCCACCGCGCGGGCGCTGGCCACGTCGAACTCGCGCTTGCCCGCCAGCTCCTCCGCCCGGCCGCGCAGCACCTCGACGTTGTCGAGCTTGAGCGCCTGCACGCACTCCTCAAGGAATACGGTACGGCGCAGCAACGGCTCCAGCAGCGTCACCGTGATGTCCTGCCGGACGATGGCGAGCACCAGCCCGGGCAGGCCGGCGCCGGAGCCGATGTCGACCAGCCGCACGTCCGGCGGCACGGCCTCGGCCACGACAGCGCAGTTGAGCAGGTGGCGATCCCAGATCCTGGGCACCTCCCGCGGGCCCAGCAGCCCGCGGACGACACCGGGACCCGCCAGCAGGTCCGCGAACGTGTTGGCGCGATCCCAGGCCTCCCCCGCGAAGACGTCCCGCGCTATCTCCGGCGGCTCCGGAAGCTCATCGCTCACTGGTTGGTGGCCTTTCTGGGGCTCGTGGCCCGCGTGATCGGGGTGATGGTCGCCGGGCGCGATCAGGCTGCGGCGACAGGGTCCGGTCTCCACCCAAGGCTACGGGGTGAGATCACAAGGGAAGCCTAGCGGGCCTTGGTGAAGGTGGCCTGTGAGCACGCCGTCAGTGCAACGTTGCGTGGGCAAGTAAAGCGTGACATGTCGGTATACGGGGTCGATCCATGTGGGTGACTGGTCGCCGTACAGGCCGTACAGGCCATACAGGAGGAAGGGGTGAATGTGCACCGGCCGTCCC
Organism: Nonomuraea salmonea; assembly: GCF_042428605.1. Classification (NCBI taxonomy): domain Bacteria; kingdom Bacillati; phylum Actinomycetota; class Actinomycetes; order Streptosporangiales; family Streptosporangiaceae; genus Nonomuraea; species Nonomuraea salmonea. Next base: position 367,762 of record NZ_JBHMCF010000040.1, on the reverse strand, counting down.
TCGCGCAGGACGGAGGGCACTGGCCGGGCGCGTCCGCTGCGAGCGAGCCTCGATCGGGCCGCTCGGAGAAGGTCCCAACAGCCGGCCGATCCGACAGTTTCCGGAGCAGGCACAAAGGCCGGCCCGAAAGGACCGGCCGGGGCGCAAAAGCCAGGGCGCAACGGCTCAGTCCTGAAGGACCGGCCGGATGGATGTCGGCCCCTCGGAGAAGTCCCGCCGTCCAGGTCGAAAGAGACTGGACGGCCGGTTCGACGACTCAGAAGAGGGCGGTGCGGAAGGACCGGCCGGATGGATGTCGGCGCCTCGGAGAAGTCCCGCCGACCGGTTGGAAGAGACCTGGTTGGCCGGTCCTCCGGCTACCGGAGCAGCGGCCGGGACCACGAAGGCCGGTCCCGAAGGACCGGCCGGATGGATGTCGGCGGGCCGGAGAGGTCCGGCCGGCCGACCGGGAGAGACCTGGACGGCCGGTCCGACATGGTCGGTACGGCCGGTGAGACGGGGACATGTCGCCCGGCCACAGCGCCGCCGGCGCCCGGCAGCGAGGGTCTCAGGCGGGGAGGACCACCACGTAGCGGTTGGGCTCCTCGCCCTCCGACTCGCTGCGCAGCCCCGCGGCCGCTACCGCGTCGTGCACGATCTTGCGCTCGAACGGCGTCATCGGCTGCAGCGACTTCGGCTCGCCCCGATCCTTGACCTGGTCGGCGATCTCGGTGCCGAGCTTGGTCAGCTCGGCCCGCCGCCGCTCGCGGTAGCCGGCGACGTCGAGCATCAGCCGCGAGCGCTCGCCCGTCTGCCGGTGCACGGCGAGGCGGGTCAGTTCCTGGAGCGCCTCGAGCACCTCTCCCTCGGGCCCCACCAGCTCGGTGCTCTTGAGCCCGACGACGGAGACGAGCGCGCGGTCGCCCTCGACGTCCATGTCGATGTCGCCGTCGATGTCGGCGATGTCGAGAAGGCCCTCGACGTAGTCGGCAGCGATCTCGCCCTCCTGCTCCAGCGCAGTGAGATCAGGAGCCTTCTCCTGCTCGGCCTCGGTCATGGCCGGCCTCTCCTTCGTGTTCAAGACTTCTTGCTGCCGGTGCGCTTGCTGCGGGGTTGCCTGCTGGGCTGCTGCCTGATGATCTTAGGCTCCGGAGGGGGCGGAGGGGCCTGTTCTTCCGGAGTGGTCTTGCGGAGTTTCGCGATCAGGCCGGGCTTGGGCTGCACCGGGACGGGGTTGCCCTTGGCGTCGTACTCCGGCATGGGGTGCCGGCTGTAGAACCAGTGCTGCTGACCGAGGGTCCACACGTTGGTGGTGACCCAGTAGAGGATCAGACCGAGCGGGAAGTTCAGGCTGAAGAAGGCGAACAGCGGCGAGATGTACATCAGGATCTTCTGCTGCTGCGCCATGGGGTTGTCCGGCATCTGGGCCATGGAGCGGGTGACGCTCTGCCGGACGGTGAGGAACGTGGTCAGCGAGCTGACCGCGACGAAGAAGCCGATGACGATCTTCTCGCTGATGGCGGGCGCCTCGAAGAACGTCGCCGGCAGCGGCGCGCCGATGATGAGGGCCTGCTTGGCGCTGTCGACCAGCTCCTGCGTCATGCCGAACTTGGCCTCGTCGGCCGCGATCGCGCGGAGCACGGTGAACATGGAGATGAAGATGGGGAACTGCGCCACGATCGGCAGACAGCCGCCCAGGGGGTTGGCCCCCGCCCCCTGGTAGAGCGCCATGACCTCCTGGTTCATGCGCTGCTTGTCGTTCTTGTAGCGCTTGCGGAGCTCCTGGACTTTCGGCGCCAGCTCCTGCATCTTTCGCGACGATCGCATCTGCTTGAGGAACAGCGGGAAGATCAGGATCCTCATGAAGATGGTCAGCGTGATGATGGTCAGCGCCCAGGTCAGACCGCTGTTGGGATCGAGAACCGTGCTGTACGCGGTATGGATCCAGGTGATGACTTGGGCGACGGCTGTATACAGCCAATTGAGCCAGGACAGCTCCACCGAGCTATCTCCCTTGCGTTTCGTGGGACGGGACCGGGCGTGGGGGCACCGGGTCTATACCTCCGGGATGAAATGGATGGCACCGCCCGATGCGCCGGACAGTCAGCCATATGCCGCGCAGTGCTCCATGTACGGCAATCGCTTCGAGCCCGTATGCGCTGCACGAGGGGTAGAACCGGCAGCGTGGACCGAGCAGTGGGCTGATGAACGCCCGATAGAACCGGATGGGGAGGATCAGCGCCCGAGCAGCGAGGCTCGGCGCCGCCACTCCTTGCGGTTGCTCCGTCATTTCCGTCCACCCGTCGAGGACTCGCGCCGCCTGAGACAACGTTCCAGCGCGAGGTCGAGTTCGGCGGCCAGTTGCTCGAATCGCGCGGACGCGGCCGGTGGATTGGCGCGTACCACAAGCAGGCTACCTCGCGGCAGCCGGTGGAGTCGGTCCCGCATCAGGTGTCGGAGCCGTCGTTTGACCTTGTTCCGGGTCACCGCGCCACCGACGGCCTTACTCACCACGAAACCCACCAGGGGTGGCTCTTCCCCAGAAGTGGTGAAATGCACCACCAAAGTGGGGCGACCGGCGCGCTTTCCGCGCCTGACCGCCGCCTCGAACTCCTCCCCGCGTCGCATGCGGGATTGACGGGACAGCACCGTATACGTCTAACGCCCGCCGGCGTGATCCGCCGGCGGGCTGTCGTCGCGCGGGACGGTCAGGCCGACAGCTTCTCGCGGCCCTTACGGCGGCGAGCAGCGAGGATGGCGCGACCGGCCCGGGTGCGCATCCGCAGCCGGAAGCCGTGGGTCTTCGCGCGGCGACGGTTGTTCGGCTGGAAAGTACGCTTGCTCACGGGTGGGCTCCAGGCTTGATGGTGCGCCGCAGGGGCGCCTAACACACATGGATGGCCTGCCAAGGAAGCGAGGGCACGCGAAATAGCCGTCGCGTGACAAGCCGACCGTCGTACGTTACGGGTCAACGCACCCACAGGTCAAACCGGACGCGTTATCCACTGATCCACAGGCCACTTTTCCACACCGGCCCCACGTCCACAGTTTGTGCACTCAGGTGCCACTAGGCTGTGGACAACGTCTTGAACACAGCTGTGCACAAAGCTACTGTCAGCCCTTCCGGGCCGCTCAAGCCCTGTGGACAGCCTGTGGATCTCCTGTGGAGGGCGTAGCGGAACGCCCGCAGGCCGCGTGTGGACGAAGGGGTCACCGATCATCGTGAGCGGCCGCGGCATGTGGATATCCGATCGCGGGGGGCCGCGAATGAGAGGAGGGGGAACCGCATCGTGAACGGTGTCGACCTCGGCACGGTATGGGCGAGGGCCTTGGGCAACTTCCTCAACGAGAACGTGCCCATCCAGCAGCGTACGTGGCTGTCCATGGTGCGCCCGATCGCGCTGGCCAACGACACGATCGTGCTCGGCGTCCCCAACGACTTCCTCAAGGACCTCATCGAGGGCAAGCTGCGCCCGCTGGTGGCCCACGCGCTGTCGCAGGAGCTCGGCAGGACCATGCGGCTGGCCGTGATGATCGACACCACGGCGCCGGAACAGCCCGCTGGCGACGCTCATCAACAGCCTGTGACTCAGAGTTATCCCCAGGGTGTGGAGAGTCAGCTGCGTTATGCACAACCCGCGCAGCCGCAGCACAACCAGCCTTCCGAGCCTCCGCAGTTCTATTCTCCACAGCCCGAGCAGCAGCAGATATCCACCGACTATCCACAGCAGGGCTTCGATTTTGAACAGGCGCCGTCGTACACACCGCCTGTGGAGAAGTCGCCCGAGCCGGCCCAGAATCGGTGGGAGGCGAAGAGCAGCAAACCTAGCGAACCGGCCAGGCTCAATCAGAAGTACACATTCGAGACATTCGTCATCGGGGCCAGCAACCGTTTCGCCCACGCCGCGGCAGTGGCGGTCGCCGAGTCCCCCGCGAAGGCGTACAACCCGCTGTTCATCTATGGGGATTCCGGGCTCGGCAAGACGCACCTGCTGCACGCGATCGGCCATTACGCCCAGAGCCTGTACGACGGCGCCCGTGTCAGATACGTGAGCTCCGAGGAGTTCACCAACGACTTCATCAACAGCATCCGCGACCACAAGGCCGACGGGTTCCGCGGCCGCTACCGCGCGATCGACATCCTGCTCGTGGACGACATCCAGTTCCTGGAGGGCAAGGAACAGACGCAGGAGGAGTTCTTCCACACCTTCAACACCCTGCACAACGCCAACAAGCAGATCGTCATCTCCAGCGACCGGGCGCCCAAGCAGCTCATCACGCTGGAGGACCGGCTGCGCAACCGGTTCGAGTGGGGCCTGATCACCGACGTCCAGCCGCCCGAGCTGGAGACGCGCATCGCCATCCTCAGGAAGAAGGCCATCCAGGAGGGCCTGGCCGCGCCGCCCGAGGTGCTCGAGTACATCGCCAGCCGCATCTCCACCAACATCCGTGAGCTGGAGGGCGCGCTGATCAGGGTCACCGCGTTCGCCAGCCTCAACAGGCAGGGTGTGGACCTGCAGCTGGCCGAGGTCGTGCTGAAGGACCTCATCACCTCGGAGTCCGACACCGAGATCACGATCGCGGCGATCATGAATCAGACCGCCCAGTACTTCGGCATCAGCATCGACGACCTGTGCGGCACGTCGCGCAGCCGCGCGCTCGTCAACGCCCGGCAGATCGCCATGTATCTCGCCCGCGAGCTGACCGAGCTGTCGCTGCCGAAGATCGGCCAGCAGTTCGGCGGCCGGGACCACACGACCGTGATGCACGCCGAGCGCAAGATCCGGTCGCTGATCGCCGAGCGCAGGTCGATGTACAACCAGGTCAACGAGCTGACAATGCGGATCAAGCAGACACAGCGCGGATCGTGAAGTCGTACACAGCCTGTGGAAAACACTGTGGACCAGCGGAAACGCAAAATCGGGGCGGTCGTTCGCCCCACAATGCTGGGAAAAATCCGTCCACAACGGCTGGGGACAGTGCTGGGGACATCCTGGGGAGAACTTGGGGACTACCAGTGGACAACGTGTGGACAGACTGTGAACAGTCGATCTGGGGCTCCAGAAGGGCCCCTTTTACCCCGTGGATAACCTGTGGAAACCTCGTGGATAACCCCCGATCTTCCGTGGATGACGGGACCATGATCTGGGGACGGCCTGTGGGCGAAGTTTCGTCATCCCCAGGCGCGCGAGTTCTCCCCAGGCGTCACCCACACCCTCGGTGGATAAAAACAGGGGCGCTGACCAGCAAGGACGCCGGTTGTCCCCAGTTTCCACAGCCCCTAGTGTGATGACCTCTTCTCTCTCTAACTAGAAACTCAAAGACCCATAGAGGGGTTCTCCCGGAGCGCGAGGCCGGGAGGGTGGATCCTTGAGATCCTTGAATCAACGACGAACCCAGGAGGCTGATCACCGTGATGTTCCGAATCGAGCGAGACGTCCTCGCTGAGGCGGTGGCATGGACGGCGCGCAGTCTCCCGGCGCGCCCGTCGGTGCCCGTGCTCGCCGGCATGCGCCTGGAGGTCACGGAGGAACAGCGGCTCAAGCTGTCCGGCTTCGACTACGAGGTCTCGGCGGAGGTCACGCTCGAACTGCACACCGGCGAGCCGGGCGTCGTCCTGGTCTCGGGCAAGCTGCTCGCCGAGATCACCCGCGCGCTTCCCGCACAGCCTGTGGACTTCGTGGTGGACGGTGCCAAGGCCGTCGTCACGTGCGGCAGCGCCCGCTTCACCCTGCTGACCATGCCTGTGGAGGACTACCCGTCGCTCCCCGCCATGCCGCCGGCCGCCGGCCGGGTGGGCAGCGACGTGTTCGCCTCCGCCGTCGGCCAGGTCGCCGTCGCCGCCGGCCGCGACGACACGCTGCCGATGCTCACGGGCGTGCGCATGGAGATCGAGGGCGACACGGTGACCCTCGCCGCGACCGACCGCTACCGCCTCGCCGTCCGCGAGCTGAAGTGGCAGCCTGGCCAGCCCGACTTCTCGGCGATCGCGATGATCCCCGGCAAGACGCTGGCCGACACCGCCAAGGCGCTCGGCGCGACAGGCGCCGAGGTGGAGATCGCGCTCAGCTCCGCCGGAGGCACGGGCGAGGGCATGATCGGGTTCTCCAGCGCCGGCCGCCGTACGACGACGCGCCTGCTCGACCCCGAGTTCCCCAAGTACCGCTCGCTGCTGCCGACCGAGTTCTCCGCCCGCGCGGACTTGTCCACAGGCCCGTTCGTCGAGGCCGTCAAGCGCGTCGCGCTGGTCGCCGAGCGCAACACGCCGGTGCGGCTGGCGTTCAGGAGCGGCGAGGTCGTGCTGGAGGCGGGCAGCGGCGACGAGGCGCAGGCCGTCGAGGCGCTGCCGGTCGAGTACGAGGGCGAGGAGATGAACATCGCCTTCAACCACCAGTTCCTGCTGGAGGGCCTGGGCGCCATCGACTCCGACGTGGCGCGGCTGCAGATGACCACGTCCACGAAGCCCGCTATCCTCACCGGTGGCAAGCCTGTGGAGGACGGCGCCGTCACGGACTACCGTTACTTGATCATGCCTATCCGGCTGTCAGGCTGAATCGGCCGTCAGGGATGATGGAAGCCTGACAAGGGGGTAGACAACATGCAGATCGGCATGGTCGGACTGGGCAAGATGGGCGGCAACATGGCCGAGCGGCTGCGCCGCGGCGGTCATGACGTGATCGGCTACGACCGCGACCCGGCGATCAGCGACGTGGCCAGCCTCAAGGAGCTGGTCGAGCGCCTGGAGGCGCCGCGCGCCGTGTGGGTCATGGTGCCCGCGGGCAAGCCCACCCAGACCACCGTCGACGACCTCGGTGAGCTGCTCGACGTGGGTGACATCGTCGTCGACGGCGGCAACAGCCACTACGTCGACGACCAGAAGCACGCGCGCGAGCTGTCGACCAAGGGCATCGGCTTCGTCGACTGCGGCGTCAGCGGCGGCGTGTGGGGCCTGCAGAACGGCTACGCGCTGATGTGCGGCGGCGACAAGGCCCACGTCGACCGGCTGATGCCGATCTTCGAAGCGCTCAAGCCCGAGGGCGAGGACGGCTTCGTGCACGCCGGCGACGTCGGCGCGGGCCACTTCGCGAAGATGGTCCACAACGGCATCGAATACGGCATGATGCAGGCCTTCGCGGAGGGCTGGGAGCTGCTGGAGGCATCCGACGTCGTCAAGGACGTCAAGGGCTCCTTCGCCAGCTGGCGCACCGGCACGGTCATCCGTTCCTGGCTGCTCGACCTGCTGGTGCGCGCGCTCGACGACGACGAGCACCTCGAGCAGCTGCGCGGTTATGCACAGGACTCCGGCGAGGGCCGGTGGACGGTGCAGGCGGCCGTCGACCACGCCGTCCCGATGCCGGTCATCACCGCCGCGCTCTACGCCAGGTTCGCCTCGCGCCAGGACGACTCGCCCGCGATGAAGGTCGTGGCGGCGCTGCGCAACCAGTTCGGCGGCCACGCGATCACCTCGGCCGAGGGCAGCACCGGCAAGGGGGCCGACTCCCCCGGCGCCGACGTCACGCCGCCGCGCGAGAGCGATCGCTAACGGTTTTCCACAGGCTGCATGCCGGTGACCCCGGTGGCGGGCGAGGCGCACTAACCTTCGTGGGGTGCATGTCGCCCACCTCTCGCTGACCGACTTCCGGTCCTACGCGTCCGTGGAGCTCGGCCTGGAGCCGGGCGTCACGGCGTTCGTCGGGCCCAACGGCCAGGGCAAGACCAACCTGGTCGAGGCGCTCGGCTACGTCGCGACGCACTCCAGCCACCGGGTGGCGAGCGACGCGCCGCTCGTCCGCAAGGGCGCCACGCGGGCGATCGTGCGCTGCGCGATCCAGCGTGACGACCGGCGGGCGCTGATCGAGCTGGAGATCAACCCCGGGCGGGCCAACCGCGCGCGGCTCAACCGCTCGCCCGTCTCCAGGGCCCGCGACGTCGTGGGCCTGCTGCGCACGGTGCTGTTCGCGCCTGAGGACCTCGCGCTGTCCAAGGGCGACCCGTCAGAGCGCCGCCGCTTCCTCGACGACCTGCTGGTGGCCAGGGCCCCCAGGTTCGCGGGCGTGCGCGCCGACTACGACCGGGTGCTGAAGCAGCGCGGCGCGCTGCTGCGCACCGCCGCGCAGGCCCGCAGAGGCTCCAGGAGCGCCCGGCGGCAGGAGAGTGACGCCGGGTTCTCAGCGGCGGGCGCCGGCGACGTCCTGAGCACTCTGGAGGTCTGGGACGCCCATCTGGCGCGGCACGGGGCGGAGCTGTTGCGGGCGCGGCTGGAGCTGATCGAGGCGCTGCGGCCGCTGGTGGCGAACGCGTACGCGACGCTGGCGCCGTCGAGCGCTCCCGCGACACTCGCCTACCGCAGCACGTTGTCCACAGGTGGGGACGAAGAAGGGGCTCCCGGTGACCCGGAAGCCCCCGCTGAGCGGGGATCTTTCGATACACAGACGTTATCCACAGACTTGGGGAAAACCCTTGAAGAACGTCTGCGCGAGCGGCTATTGGAGGTCCGCCAGTCCGAGCTCGAACGCGGTGTCACGCTCGTCGGTCCCCACCGCGACGACCTGATACTCGGGCTCGGCGACCTGCCCGCGCGCGGTTACGCCAGCCACGGCGAGTCGTGGTCGTTCGCGCTGGCGCTCAGGCTCGCGGCGTACGACCTGCTGCGGGCCGACGGCGGCGACCCTGTGCTGATCCTCGACGACGTCTTCGCCGAGCTCGACAGCCAGCGCAGGCGCCGCCTGGCCGAGATCGTGGCGCCGGCCGAGCAGGTGCTCATCACCGCGGCGGTGCCGGACGACGTGCCGTCCGAGCTGTCCGGCGGCCGATACGACGTCGCAGAGGGGAGTGTCACCCGTGTCCGCTGACGAGAGTCGCGGCGAGAACGCCACGGCCAGGGGCGTGGCGATGGCCCGCGAGAAACTCGCCCAGGCCAAGGCCGACGCGGCCAAGCGCGGCCAGCTCCCCCGGCGCGAGCCCAGGCGCAAGGCGAAGGGCCCGCGCAGGGAGGCCGGCGATCCGCAGCTTTTCGGACGCGCGATCGCCGACCTGCTCGCCGACCGCGGCTGGGAGCGCCCCGCCGCGGTCGGGGCGGTGTTCGGCCGCTGGCCCGAGATCGTGGGCCCTGACCTGGCCGCTCACACCAAGCCGGAGTCGTTCGACGATGGCGAGGTGCTCATCTTGGCCGACTCCACGGCCTGGGCGACGCAGGTGCGGCTGCTCGCGCGCACGCTCGTACGCAGGCTCAACGAGGAGCTGGGCGACGGCACGGTCACGAAGGTCAAGGTCAGAGGCCCGCAGAACGCCCCTCGTCCATCAGGTGGATTGCGGGTGACCGGAAGCAGGGGTCCGGGCGACACCTATGGCTGAGCCCGCCGTCGGGCGCGCGTTCTCCCCTTCGCCGTACGTCGCCGGGAGCGGCCAGAAAGCCACAGACGCGATAAGCCCCCTTTCCGGAGGGGGGATGCTTGCCTGGGGGCAAAACGAGCTAGCGGGCATCACAGGCGCGTTCATTGCCACCTTGGCCCTCCGGAAGCGGTAGAATGAAAAAGGATTCCGGACACGTCCGCTTGCGTGTCACCCCGGCAGCAAGCCGACTCCCCTGGGTGACCGCGCATCGGGGCACTCACGACGGTGACGGGCACGGCAGGGGCAGCTTCACGAGATGACGGCCTCCCCCGCCGCGTGTCCGCGGCAGGAGGATTTCGCAGTTGTCCTACGACGCTAGCTCAATCACCGTACTCGAGGGGCTTGAGGCGGTCCGCAAGCGCCCGGGTATGTATATCGGCTCCACCGGTGAGCGCGGCCTCCACCACCTCGTCCAAGAGATCGTGGACAACGCGGTGGACGAGGCCCTGGCAGGTTACGCCACCAGGATCGACATCACGCTGCTCGCCGACAACGGCGTCCGCGTGGTCGACGACGGGCGCGGCATCCCCACGGGCATCCACCCGGTGGAGAAGATCTCCGCGGTCGAGCTCGTGCTGACCACGCTGCACGCGGGCGGCAAGTTCGACAGCCAGTCGTACGCGGTCTCCGGCGGCCTCCACGGCGTCGGCTCGGCCGTCGTCAACGCGCTGTCCAGCGCCATGGAGGTGGAGGTCAAGCAGAACGGCCACTACTGGCGCCAGCGCTACGAGATGTCCAAGCCCACGGCCCCCCTGGCCAAGGGCGAGGAGACCGACGAGACCGGCACCACAATCACGTTCTGGCCCGACCCCGACGTCTTCGAGACCACCACCTGGAACTACGAGACGCTCTCGCGGCGCTTCCAGGAGATGGCCTTCCTCAACAAGGGCCTGCGGATCACCTTCACCGACGAGCGGCCCGACCACGTCAACGGCGAGCCGAAGACGGTCGAATACCACTACGAGGGCGGCCTGGCCGACTTCGTCAAGCACCTCAACACCAAGAAGGAGCCGGCGCACGCGTCGATCATCTCCTTCGAGGAGGAGAGCGACGGCCTCGCGGTCGAGATCGCGATGCAGTGGAACAACTCCTACTCGGAGTCGGTCTACAGCTTCGCCAACGTCATCAACACCGCTGAGGGCGGCACCCACGAAGAGGGCTTCCGCGCGGCGCTGACGTCCATCGTCAACCGCTACGCGCGCGAGCAGAAGTTCCTCAAGGAGGGCAAGGACGACAACCTCTCCGGCGAGGACGTCCGCGAGGGGCTGACCGCGATCATCTCGGTCAAGCTGTCCGACCCGCAGTTCGAGGGCCAGACCAAGACCAAGCTCGGCAACACCGAGGCGAAGTCGTTCGTCCAGAAGGCCTGCAACGACCACCTGCGCGACTGGTTCGAGCGCAACCCGGGCGAGGCCAAGGACATCATCAACAAGTCCCTGCAGGCCTCGCGCGCCCGCATCGCCGCCCGCCAGGCACGCGACCTGACCAGGCGCAAGTCGCTGCTGGAGTCGGGCAGCGGGCTGCCCGGCAAGCTGGCCGACTGCCAGTGGAACGACCCGGAGAAGTGCGAGCTGTTCATCGTCGAGGGCGACTCGGCGGGCGGCTCGGCCAAGGGCGGCCGCGACTCGCGTTACCAGGCGATCCTGCCCATCCGCGGCAAGATCCTCAACGTCGAGAAGGCGCGGATCGACAAGGTCCTGAAGAACAACGAGGTCCAGGCGCTGATCACGGCTCTGGGCACCGGTGTGCACGACGAGTTCGACATCAGCAAGCTGCGCTACCACAAGGTCATCCTCATGGCCGACGCCGACGTCGACGGCCAGCACATCAACACGCTGCTGCTGACGCTGCTGTTCCGGTTCATGCGGCCGCTGATCGAGGCCGGCCACGTCTACCTGTCGTGCCCGCCGCTCTACAAGATCAAGTGGGACCGCAAGGGCGAGGACGCCTCCTACGCCTACTCCGACCCGGAGCGCGACGCGGTCATCGCCGAGGGCATCGCCAACGGCAAGCCCGACCCGCGGCCGCGTGACAACGTCCAGCGCTTCAAGGGCCTCGGCGAGATGAACGCCAGCCAGCTCTGGGAGACCACGATGAACCCGGAGACCCGGCTGCTGCGGCTCGTCACCCTCGACGACGCGGCCCAGGCCGACGACCTGTTCAGCGTGCTGATGGGCGAGGACGTCGAAGCGCGGCGCGACTTCATCATCCGCAACGCGCGCGACGTCCGCTTCCTCGATGTTTAGTCAGAAGGACCTTTACCTGTGACGGACGTGAACACCACTCCCCCGGCTGAGCGCATCGAGCCGGTGGACATCCAGTCCGAGATGCAGCGCAGCTACATGGACTACGCGATGTCGGTCATCGTGTCCAGGGCGCTGCCGGACGTGCGAGACGGCCTCAAGCCCGTGCACCGCCGGGTGCTCTACGCGATGTACGACGGTGGCTACCGTCCCGACCGCGGCTACTTCAAGTGCGCCCGCGTCGTCGGCGACGTGATGGGCACCTACCACCCGCACGGCGACACCTCGATCTACGACGCCCTGGTGCGTCTGGCGCAGCCGTGGTCGCTGCGCTACCCGCTGGTCGACGGGCAGGGCAACTTCGGCTCGCCGGGCAACGACCCGGCGGCGGCGATGCGCTACACCGAGTGCAAGCTCGCGCCCATCGCCATGGAGATGCTGCGGGACATCGACAAGGAGACCGTCGACTTCCGCCCCAACTACGACGGCAAGTCGCAGGAGCCCGACGTCCTGCCGGCCCGCTTCCCGCAGCTGCTGGTCAACGGCTCGGGCGGCATCGCGGTCGGCATGGCGACCAACATCCCGCCCCACAACCTGCGCGAGGTCGCCTCGGCGGTCAAGTGGGCGCTGGAGAACCCTGAGGCCACCGACGAAGAGCTGCTCGAGGCGTCGATCAGGCTCGTCAAGGGCCCCGACTTCCCCACCAAGGCGCTCATCGTGGGCCGCCGGGGCATCGAGGACGCCTACCGCACCGGCCGCGGCTCGATCACCATGCGGGCCGTGGTCGAGGTCGAGGAGGACAAGGGGCGGCAGGCGCTGGTCGTCACCGAGCTGCCGTACCAGGTCAACCCCGACAACCTGGCGCTGAAGATCGCCGAGCTGGTGCGCGAGGGCAAGCTGACCGGCATCGCCGACGTACGCGACGAGAGCTCGTCGCGGGTCGGCCAGCGGCTGGTCATCGTGCTCAAGCGCGACGCGGTCGCCAAGGTCGTGCTCAACAACCTGTACAAGCACACCCAGCTCCAGGACACCTTCGGCGCCAACATGCTGGCGCTGGTCGACGGCGTGCCCCGCACGCTGCGCCTCGACCAGTTCATCCGGCACTACGTCGCCCACCAGATCGAGGTCATCGTCCGCCGGACGCGCTACCTCCTGCGCAAGGCCGAGGAGCGGGCCCACATCCTGCGCGGCCTGCTCAAGGCGCTCAGCCGGCTCGACGACGTCATCGCCCTCATCCGGGCCTCCGAGTCCGCCTCCGCCGCCCAGCAGGGCCTCATGGGGCTGCTGGACATCGACGAGGTGCAGGCGCAGGCCATCCTCGACATGCAACTGCGCAAGCTGGCCGCCCTGGAGCGGCAGGCCATCCAGGACGAGTACGACTCCCTGATGACGCAGATCGCCGAGTACAACTCGATCCTGGCCAGCGAGAGCCGGCAGCGCGAGATCATCAACGAGGAGCTGGCCGAGCTGGTCGGCCGCTACGGCGACGACCGGCAGACGGAGATCATCGCCTACGACGGTGACATGTCCATCGAGGACCTCATCGCCGAAGAGGAGATCGTCGTCACGATCACCAGGGGCGGCTACGCCAAGCGCACCCGTACCGACCTCTACCGGGCGCAGAAGCGCGGCGGCAAGGGCGTGCGCGGTGCCCAGCTGCGCCAGGACGACATCGTCGACCACTTCTTCGTCACGACCACCCACCACTGGCTGCTGTTCTTCACGAACAAGGGCCGGGTCTACCGGGTCAAGGCGTACGAGCTGCCCGACGCCGGTCGCGACGCGCGCGGCATGCACCTGGCGAACCTGCTCGCCATGCAGCCGGACGAGACCGTCATGGAGGTCCTCGACCTGCGCGACTACAACGTCGCGCCCTACCTCGTCCTCGCCACCCGCAGCGGCCTGGTCAAGAAGACCCGCCTGGCCGAGTACGACTCCCCCAGGTCGGGCGGTCTGATCGCGATCAACCTGCGCGAGGACGACGAGGTCATCGGCGCCCGGCTGGTCTCCGAGGCCGACGACCTGCTGCTCGTCTCCAAGGGCGCGCAGTCCATCCGGTTCACCGCATCAGACGACGCGCTGCGGCCCATGGGCCGCGCGACCAGCGGCGTCATCGGCATGAGGTTCCTCGAAGGTGACGAACTTCTCGCCATGAATCGGATCGCCGACGGTCAAGACGTGCTTATCGCCACCGAGGGCGGGTACGCGAAACGGACGCCAGTTGAGCAGTATCCGGTCCAAGGACGTGGCGGTAGAGGCGTGCTTACTGCGAAGATTGTGACTTCTCGTGGCAAGCTGGTCGGAGCCGCCATGGTCAACCCAGAGGACGAGGTCTTCGCGATCACGTCCGCAGGCGGCGTGATCCGGACGAGTGCCGGTGAGATCAAGCAGTCCGGCCGCCAGACCATGGGAGTTCGATTGATGAATCTCGCTGAAGGCGACAGCGTGGTGGCCCTCGCCCGGAACGCGGAGTCATTGGAGACTTCGGTGGAGAGTGAGGAAGACGGGGGAGGAGAGTAACCCATGAGCGCCCAGGGTGGCACCGCCAGGACCACGGCGGCTTCGGGTAACGGACAGCAGCCGAAGAAGCCCACAGAAACCGAGATCTTCAACGCGGTGGACGACGGCAAGGACACCTCGCCCGCACAGGGCAGGCCCAGGCCGGGCCAGGAGGACAACAAGCCCTCCCAGCCGCAACAGTCACACCAGGCGGGCCCGATGAGCCCGCCCGCGTCTGCCGGCCCTCAGGGCGGGCAGACGGAGAACAACGACACCGTGCGCCTGCGCCCGTCGCTGGCCACGGAGGCCCCACCGGCCGTCGAGCTGCCCAAGAAGAAGTCGTCGTCCAACTCGTCGGGAGGTCGGCTCCCCCGCAAGGCCCACCTGGTCCTGCGCCGCGTCGAGCCGTGGTCGGCCATGAAGTTCAGCTTCGTGGTCTCCCTGGTCTGCTTCGTGGTGCTGTTCGTGGCGGTCGCCGTGCTGTACGGCGTGCTGTCGGCCCTGGGCGTGTTCGACTCGATCGTCGACCTGGTCAACCAGCTCGGCAAGGGCGAGCAGGGCCAGAGCTCCATCCCGATCGACATCGCCTCCTGGTTCGAGCCCGTACGCATCCTCGGCTACACGGCTCTGATCGGGGCGGTCAACGTCGTCCTGATCACGGCGCTGGCCACCCTGGGTGCGGTCATCTACAACATCGCCTCCGATCTGGTGGGCGGCGTCGAGGTGACGTTCAGCGAGGCCGAGTAGGGTTTTTGCTCGCGTCGTGCGCCCACGTACGGCGCGAGCAGCCCGCCGGACACGGTAAGCTTTACCTCGTCCCGAACAACCGGTTCGCCTCTGTGCGGCGGATGCGATAACGTTCGGGGTGCGAGCGGGGCTATAGCTCAGACGGTTAGAGCGCTTCCCTGATAAGGAAGAGGTCCCAGGTTCAAGTCCTGGTAGCCCCACCCAGATGACCAGCCAAGAAGAGTCGCTTTCTAACTAGGAAGCGGCTCTTTTTCGCGTCGTGGGAGAATTTGGGAGACGACCTCGGACGCGGTGCCCTCCCGCCACTTCGTCAGTTCCCTGTCGAGCAGCGGGATCGCGCTGTACCGCGCGCCGGCTTGGGCCCGTACGCCGCGATTGCCAGTACTCCGGTGACACTTCGCGATCATGGCTGGTTCCGTCCTGGCAGTGGCGGCTACCCCGCGTACCGACGACATACCACGCCCATACCCCTGCTCCCTAAGCTCACGGTCCATGGGTCAGCCCCGGTGGCCACAAGCGTGGCGCCGGGTGCCGCGACACCCATGCTGCCCAGCGGAAGGATTCGCCGCGCAGAGTGTGGCAGTTGCACTTGCGTGGCCTCGGAGAAAGGTGTTCGGTGAGACGAGTTCTGGCGGTAGCCGCACTGGTAGCGGCAACCAGCATGACGCTTTTTGCCAGCGCGACCCCGGCGAGCGCGAATACGAGGGTGGCCTTCTACTCCTCGTGGGACGCTTGCAAGAGTGCCGAGAAGGTTTTGCAAGTGGTATTCGTCTGGAGGGACTACTACTGCGCCTTCGCCCCGAAGGGATATGAGTTGTGGTGGCGGTAAGTCTTGGGGTCCGTCGGGTGCTCGATTGATGGTGTGAGCTCACGAGACGCCATCACCAACGCGCTCCGCCATCCGATTTCCGGAGAGCGGCCATTCTGCTGTATGCGTGCTTATCCGCGTGACGGTCGCCACTCTCGCCTGAGCAAGCCGTACACCCATGAGTCGGACACATCGCCGTTCACGATGCAGTTCTCGCGCAACGTCCCTTCGCGTGCGAATCCGATCTTCTCCAGGACGCGGGCGGACGCTTCGTTGCGCGTGTCGGTCTCGGCCTGCACCCGGTTGAGATCCAGGGTGTCGAAGGCCCATCCCAGCAAGGCGTGGGCGGCCTCTGTCGCGTAGCCGTGGCCCCACATCTTCTCGTCGAGGCAGTAGCCCAGCGACGCGCTGCGGAAGTCCGGGTCCCAGTCGATCAGGCCGCACCAGCCGACGAAGGCCCCGTCAGAAGTACGGTCGATGGCCACCCGGGCGTCGGTGCCTGAGTCCGCCCTCTTGCGGCACAACTCGATGAAGCGCTTGGCGCGGGCCCTGTCGGTCCACGGCGGGGCGTCCCAGTAGCGCATGACGTAGGCGCTGCTGTGCATCGCGAAGAGGGGCTCGGCGTCGGCGTCAGAGAAGGGGCGCAGTCGCAGGCGGGCGGTGTCCAGGGTGGGGATGGCCAAGGTCATGCGTACATCCTGGCGTTTTGAGGGCGTCCGGGAAACCGAATTTCCGGGGGCCCCGCCCGGTCGAAAGTGCTGGTCCTGGACGGCACTTTCGACCGATGCCGCTCTTGGGGTGTGGTCCCGCAGACTTGGGGCTCATGTCAGAGAGAAGACGGCGTATCGACGCGCTTGATGTGATCCGCGGGTTCGCGCTCTGCGGGATCCTGCTGGCCAATGTGGGACCGATCTCCAACATCAGCGGCAAGGTCGTGCCGGCCGGTCCTGGCGACTGGACGGGGTACGTCGTTGATCACCGGTTCTTCCCCATCTTCGCCGTTCTGTTCGGGATGGGGTTCGCGCTGCTGCTGGAGTCGGCCGAGGGTCGTACGGCGAGTCCGCGGCTGCTCCTGGTGCGCCGACTGGTCGTGTTGCTCGTGATCGGCCTCCTGCACATGTTCCTGGTCTGGCCGGGGGACGTGCTCGCCATCTACGCGGCCTCCGGGCTGGTGTTCCTGCTGCCGTCGACCTGGCTGCCGCGGTGGACGGTCGCGGGCCTCGCCGCTGTGATCCTCGTGGCGTCCCTGTCCGTCACCGACGGCTACCTGCTCGCCCCGGGCCTGCTGCTGGCGGGCGCCGCACTGGTCAGGTTCGGCGTGATCGACCGGATCGAGCGGTCCGTGAAGGGGACGGCCATCACGGGCGCGCTGCTCGCGGCGGCCGCGGCACCGGTGCTGGCGGCGCAGGTCGTCATGCCAACGAACGGTCCCGTCGGCCGGGCCGGCGGTGTCGTGACGGCGGTCGCCGGCATGCTGATCGGCGGGGTGTACGTGTGCGTGCTGCTGCTCCTGCTCAGGACGCCGCTGCGGGCGGCGCTGCACGCGCTCTTCGCGCCGCTGGGGAAGATGGCGCTGACGAACTATCTCACCGCCTCGATCCTGGTGCTGGCCGTGGCGCACCTGCACGGTCGTCCGCAGGACTGGACGCAGCCCGTGCTCCTGGCGGTCGCGATCGGGGTGCTGGCCGCGCAGTGGGTGTTCTCCACATTCTGGCTGCGGCATTATCGGTACGGGCCGCTCGAATGGTTGTGGCGCTGGGCCACGTGGGGGCGCCGTCCGGCCATTGGACGTTCGCACAATTCTGGACGGACCATCACCGCAGGCCCCGGCTCAGGCGGGGTCGACTCGATCCACATCAAGAAGTAACGACGCCACCGCGCGGCCGGCGTTCCGGGTACGTCGGCCGTACGTATCCCCCGAGATGGCGATCATGGTTCAGGATGGCTCCTGTGACTGAGCGCGATTTATTCGCCTATGCGTTGGTGGCCGGGGGCGTCTCGCTGGCCGTGGCCGTCCTCGCGGTGGTCTTCGGAGGGACGGCGTTCGCGAGCGCGTGTGCTCTGATAGGCATCGGGTTCATGGTCGGGGCGCTGGCCCTGGCCGTCTATGAGCAGCGCGACAAGGGGGCCTGACGGGGTGGTCATCAGGGATGCCGTGAGCCAGGACTGGGACGGGATCTATCCGTTCTATGCGGCGATCATGGTGGAAGGGCGGACATTTCCGTTTCCTGAGCGGCAGAGCCTCGAAGAGGCGCGGCCGTGGTGGATGGAGCAGCCGCCCGGCAAGACCGTCGTCGCGGTCGATGACGACGGCGTGATCGTGGGGTCGGCCAAGATGGGGCCCAACCGGCCCGGGCGGGGGTCGCATGTGGCCACGGCGTCGTTCATCGTGGATCCGGCGCACCAGGGCAAGGGGATCGGGCGGGCGCTGGGGGAGTATGTGATCGACTGGTGCCTCAGCCGGAGATTTCGTGGCATCCAGTTCAATGCGGTGGTTGAGAGTAATCGGGCGGCTGTCCAGCTCTATCGGTCGCTGGGGTTCGAGGTCATCGGCACCGTGCCCGAGGCGTTCGATCATCCGGATGAGGGGCTCGTCGGGCTGCATGTGATGTATCTGCGGCTGAACCCCGCCGCAGGCTCGTACGTCTGAAGGGCATGCGATGTCTTGCCCTTCTCGGTCTCGTCGTGCTGACCGCCTGCGGGAGCACAACGGCTTTCAGCGAGCCGGCCACGTACGCAGCCGGGTCCGTCACCGTGCTGGAGAGTCCCGAGCACGGGCCGCAGCTGTGCGACGTGGTGGCCGAGTCGCTGCCGCCCCAGTGCACGGGGCCGGACGTCGTGGGCTGGGACTGGGCGAAGGTGGAGCACGAGAGCGCCGGCGGGACGAGGTGGGGCCGCTACAAGGTGACCGGCACCTGGGACGGCTCCCGGCTGACCCTGACCGAGGCGCCAGGAAAAGCGGTCGAGGTCAAGGCCGAGGAGCCGCGGTTCGACAGCCCCTGTCCGGCTCCTACGGGTGGCTGGCGACCGGTCGATCCCGCCAAGGCGACGCAGGCCGCGCTGGAGAAGACCCAGCAGCGGCTGCAGAACGAGGAGGCCGTGGGCGGGGTGTGGCTGGACCAGAGCTACCTGGAGTCGATTCCGGGCTACGACGACAGCAAGCGCGAGTGGTCCGAGAAGTACGCCAACGACCCCACTCGGCTGGTGCTGAACGTGAAGTTCACCGGCGACCTGGCCGGTCGGGAGGCGTGGGTGCGGGAGAGTTGGGGCGGCGCGCTCTGCGTCAGCCAGGCTCGGCGCAGCGAGGAGTCGTTGCGGCAGGTCCAGGAGGGCCTCGGTGAGGATCTCGGCCAGGCGTTCCTGTCGTCCTCGGTCGATGTGATGAAGGAGCAGGTCCTCGTCGGCGTCTGGGTGGCCGACGAGGACGTGCAGGGGCGACTGGACGACAAGTACGGGGCGGGCGTCGTACGGCTGGATGGGGTGTTGCAGCCGGTCGGCTAACGGCAGGCAGCCGGGCGACCCGGTCGGCCGACTTCCCCGATGCCTAGTCGGGCCAGGTCATGTTGATCGAGCGTTCGAAGTTGACGTAACCGGCCCTTGCGAACGCCTGCGCCATCGGGGTGTTGCCGAGGTCGGTGGCGGCGCGGATGCGGGGGACGTGCTCCGCGGCGAGGATGCGGGTGCCCTCGGCGAGGAGGTCGTCGATGTAACCGTTGCCGCGATGTGCGGGCAGGACGGCGATGTAGCCGATGATCGCGTTGTAGTCGTTGCGGCCGGGGGTGACGAAACCGACCGGTTCGCCGCCGGGCAGCGTCGCGACCCGCCACCACGCGCGGGGGCTGGTGTAGCGGGCGATCTCGTCCTCGTAGTGCCTGACGGCGGCCTCGCGGGGGGACATGTGGGTCAGATCGTCCCTGCTGTGGGCGTCGAGCGTGCCGTCGAGCACCTCGGTCATCAGGTCGAGCAGCTCGTTCTCGTCACGGACCGGCCGGAAGCTCAGGCGTCCCGACGGCTCGTGGATCGGCGTGCCTGGCCGCCATTCCAGGCGCAGGCGTTCGACGAACAGGCGGGCGCCGGTGCTCTCCAGCACGGCCATGCGGTCCTCGACGGCACGTCTGTCGGTCTCGCGCCAGTCGGGTGGGACGAAGCGGAGGTATTCCGGTGGTCTGCCGCCTGCGGGGAGCGTCTCGGCCATGGCGGTGCGCAGCAGGCGTACGGCGACGTCGACGGCGCCTTCTTCGAGGTCGAGGATGTCGAGCAGGAAGGGGTCGTCGTCCTTGTCGCGGCCCCACCAGGCGAGCCTGGCGAGCAGGCGGTCGCCGCGCAGGGCCATCCACATCCAGCTCGGATGGCGGCGGCCGGCGGCGAGGTCGTCGGCCAGCTCGTGGTTGAGGGTGTAGGGGTGCCGGTTGAAGAGGTCGAGCTCTTCCAAGCCGGTGATCGGGCGAATGGTCAGGTCTTGCACGGTCTAGGCACTCTCCGGTGGAAGGCGCCTGGCCGCTCCGGGGCTCAGCGGTGGTCGGAGCCCCGGGAGGGCACAAGCGCGATGAACGTGGGCTTCATGGGCTTATCCCTCCTCTCTGTGTCGTCTGGGTGGTTTCTATCGGGCTCGCCGGTGGGACCGCAAACGGTTTTCGGTCAGCACGTGTTCGGCTGCCGGGTGGTGCCGGGCGGTGCGGTGGAGCCGAACAGGCTCGTCGAGCCCCATGCCCTGATGAGCTCGGCGGGTACGGGCGCGGCGCAGACGCGGGCGTCGAAGCGGCCTCGGTAGGTCCAGGGGGAGTCGCCGCGGGCCGTCCAGTAGTGCTGGCCGTCGCGGAGGGCGACGGCGTGGAACTCGTCCTCCTGCGGGGTCTCGCCGAAGATCATGCCCAGGTAGACGATGGCGTCGTCCACAGGGACGCCGGTGGTGGCGAGCTGGGTGCGGGTCGCCGGGGAGAGGGTCAGCGGGATGGCGGAGCCGGCGGGGAGGCGGTCGTCCAGCGAGTCGTCGTACTCGGCGTTCTCCGGGTCCACGGTCTGCGCCGGGGTGGTCTGCGCCGGGGTGGTCTGCGCCGGGATGGTCTGTGCTGGAGTGGTCTGTGCTGGGGTGGGTGTCGCCTGTGGGGGCTGCAGGAGCACCGTGAAGGTGGCGGCCACGGCGGCGACGAAGGTGCTGAGCAGGCCCAGGACCAGTAACAGGGCGCTGCGTGGCCTTGATCGGTCGCTCACTGACGCTTTGTACCACGGTTCTAGGATTTTTGATCTGAATCCCGGCTATGGGAGCTGTGGGTAACGTGCCGGCGGTGAGGAAACAGAGGAGAAGCGCGCGGTCCGTCGCCGTCGTGGGGGCGGCGGCGGCCGTGATGCTCGGCGGGATGGCGGCGCCCGCGCAGGCGGCGGAGAACTATGGGCAGTACTCCCGGTTCGGCGAGCGCAGCGCCGGGCAGCATTGGGCGGACGGGCAGGTCGCGGGGCAGTGGGCGTGGAAGCCGCTGTCGTCCACGACGTCCGAGATCAGCTGGGGCGACCCGAAGAAGTGGCCGCCGGCGTACGGGGAGAAGTTCGTCCACAGCGGTGACTGGCTGATGCTGGACGGGTGGCGGGACAACGGGACGTACTACACCGTGCGCGTCACCAAGGAGCAGATCGGCGACGCCAAGTGCGGAAATCTGCGGGCTCTCGCCACGTCGGGGCGTCAGCACTACGTCAAGTGGGGCATCTCCTCCCAGGGCTACTGCTTGAAGGCGTGGGGGACGATCACCGAGAAATCGTCAGGGAAGGTGGTCGACTTCGGGCACACCCAGATCTGGTCGCCGCCCGCGCCCTGCTCGAACCGCTACCTGGGTGATCAGACCTGCATCAAGCAGTGGGAGTCCTGGTGGGACAACAACGGCAGCCCGGGCAAGCCGATCGCGCGGAAGCTCGAACGGGATCAGTACATCGCCCGCGGTAAGGGGATGGCTTTTAAGATCCACCAGTATTTCCCGAAGGAGTGGAAGTCGGAGGCCAAGTCGTACTGGACCTGGTGACTGGGGCTGTGGACGGCGGGTGGGAGCCGGCCTCTCGGGGCCGGGACCTGCCCGCCGTCTTTTGGGTTCCCGGGGTGGTCGGGGCGGTGTTCATCCACAGGTTGAGGGGCGCGGTGGATGACGGCCTGGTCCGACTGTCAGAGGTGGGGACGGGGGGTAATTTGCGGCGTTATGTACTAGTGACTTTTCCGGTGTGGTATGGCCGGTCCTGGGGTGTTGGGCAGCGGCTGGGCGATGGTCGGCCCGGCCGGTTGATGGCGGCTCTGAGCTGGGAAAACGTGGATCTCCGCTGGTCGGCGCGGGGGTGGCTGCTCAGGGGGTGCGGAAGGCTCCCCTGGAGGCTGTGGGCGGGGTCCGCGCGCGGGGGTTCTGCGGGCTGTGGATAACCGTCCTCGGCGAGGTCGCTCGGACGGGTTATCCACAGGGGGCATTGGTTATCCACAGATTGTGGGTCGGCGGCTTTCCGGCGTCGCGCAGCGGCCATGATGCCCGTCAGGAGGTGCGGCGACGATGTTGCTGAGCGAGGACGGCGGAGTCGCCGGGAAGGTCACGGGCGGCCAGGCCGGCGGCCACCCGGTCGCGGAGGTCGGCGGGCTTGTGGTCGTCATATTTGAACTTCGCGCGTACGCCGGTCACGCGCAGCCGCAGGCCGCGCACGGCGGACAACTGCTTGTGGTACGGGCCCGCGTCGGGCGCGATCTCCCCGTGGTCGCCGGCGGGCTGGTGGTGGGCGAGCTGGCGGCGCAGGATGTCGGCCTTGCCCTCCTTGTCGTCCACGATCTCGGCCTGGCAGATGAGCTGGACGGAGGCGTAATAGCTGGTGGGCACGCCGGTCTCGGGGGAGTCGGAGCGCCAGCCGGTCGGGATGTAGGCGTAGTCGTCATAGACGCTGACCACCGCCGCCGGGTTGGCCTCCAGGGCCTGCCAGATCGGGTTGGGGCGGGCCAGGTGGAGCAGCACGTGGTCGTGGCCGTCGTACAGGAAGTGGGTGGGCACGACGACCGGGGGATCGCCGTCCACGCCGTTGACGGCGATCTGGCCGAAATCTCGGGCGCTGAGCCAGGTGCGCCATTCGTCGTCGGTTCTCGCGGCGTCCCAGGGGTGAATCAACATGCCCGCCTCTTTGTATTAGTACATAATAGGCATTGTGTCAGAAACATACCTGATCGGCGGTACGACGGCCAGCGAGATCGCGGCGGGGGTCGAGGTGGCGGTGTCCGAGGGGCGGCTGCCTCCTGGGGCGACGCTGCCACCGGTGCGCGAGGTGGCCGCCATGGCAGGAGTCAGCCCTGGCACGGCGGCGGCCGCGTACCGGCTGCTGCGCGAGCGCGGCGTCATCGAGACGGCCGGGCGGCGCGGCACGCGGGTCAGGGCGCGGCCGGCGACCATGCTCAGGGAGGAGATCCGGGTCGAGGTGCCGCCGGGGGTGCGCGATCTGTCCCAGGGCAACCCCGATGCCCGTCTCCTGCCGCCGCTGCACGACGCCCTGGCCGCCGCCGCGCGGGCGCACGAGGAGCGGCCCGCCATGTACGGCACCGGCGACGACGACGAGCTGCTGGCGCTGGCGGGTGCGGGCTTGCGGGCCGATGGGGTGCCTTCCGGGCCGCTGGCCGTCACCTCGGGCACTCTCGACGCCGTCGAACGCGTGCTCGCCGGGCACCTGCGGCCTGGCGACGCCATCGCGGTCGAGGACCCGGGGTGGACGGCGCTGCTCGACCTCGTCGCCGTGCTGGGGTTGCGTCCTGTGCCGGTGCGGGTGGATGACGATGGGCCCGTCCCTGACGAGTTGGGGCGAGCGTTGCGTGGCGGCGTGCGGGCGGTGGTGGTCACTGCTCGGGCGCAGAATCCGACCGGTGCCGCCGTGACCTCCGCGCGGGCGGTGGAGTTGCGTGCGGTGCTGGGCTCTTATCCGGAGGTGTTGCTGATCGAGGACGACCATGGGGCCGGGTTCGTGGACGTGCCGCTGCATCCGCTGGCCGGGGCCACGGCTCGGTGGGTGCTGCTGCGGTCCACGGCCAAGGCGTTCGGGCCCGACCTGCGGCTCGCGCTGGTCACCGGCGACCCTGTCACGCTGGGGCGGCTGCGGGGGCGGCAGCGGTTGGCCGCCGGGTGGGTGAGTCACCTGCTGCAACGTACGGTCGCGTACCTGTGGCGTACGCATGCGGTGGATCCTACGGCGGTGGCGGCGTCTTATGGGCGGCGGCGGGACGGGCTGGTCGGCGCGCTCGGGCGGCGTGGCATCGCGGCGCACGGGCGGAGCGGGCTGAACGTGTGGATTCCCGTCGCCGACGAGTCCACCGCCATCACCCGGTTGCTTGCTCGGGGGTGGGCTTGTGCGCCTGGGGCTCGCAATCGCGTCGCTGCTCCGCCGGCGTTGCGGCTCACTGTCTCGACGTTGGAGGTGGAGGAGCTTGAGCCGCTCGCCGACGCCTTGGCGGCTGCCCTGATGCCGGTCGGGGGTGGGCGGTACGGGTGAGTGCGGTACAGGTGAGTGCGGGCGCGAGTTGAGGTGGAAAGGGGCCTGATTCGTCCACAGTGGGGTGGAAGGGAGCCGAGTTTGTCCACAGGGTGTGAGAACATGCGTCGCCCTGAGGCGTGAGGGCCCTCGCTTTTGCGGCGAGGGCCCTCACGGTGGTCAGGTCAGGAGCGGCTCGCCGATCCAGGTGCCGGGGGTGCAGCCTGGTGGGATGGCGAAGACTGCCGACCCGATCGTGGTGATCCACTCGTTGAGCAGGTCGCCTTCGGCCAGCATCCGCTGGATCGGGACGAACTGCTGGTCGATGTCCGCCTGGTACGACGCGAACAGCAGCCCCGAGTCCGGCTTGCCCTCAGGGGTCAGGCCGTCGTCGTAGTTGTACGGACGCCGCAGCAGCCGCAGCGCCGGGTCGGCCACGTGAGCGCGCCTGATGTGGGCGTACTCCGAGATGACCGGGAAGCCGAGCCGGTTCTTCCGGGCGTAGTCAGGTTCGTCCCGTTCGGTGGTGCCGGTGAGCGGGGCGCCGGTGTCGAGCCTGCGGCCGATGGTGAACTCCCTGGCCGTACGGTCGACGGCGTCCCACGTCTCCAGCGCCATCCGGATCCTGCGCAGCACCAGCGTGGTGCCGCCGGTCAGCGGGCCCTGGCTGATCCAGACGGCTTCGTCCAGGTCAGTGGCGTTGCCGGTGCCCTCGATCTGGCCCATCAGGTTGCGCCGGGTCGCGGAACGGAAGCCGCGTTGCGCCCACCGTACGCGGGCGAACGACCGTGCGTCCTTCACGAGCATCCGTACGGCGTGCGCGACCGTCACGTTGTCGTCCGCGCACACCTGCACCAGCAGGTCTCCCCCGCTCCACCGCTCGTCCAGGCGATCGGTGGTGAAGCGGGGCAGCGGTGACACCGGCGATTCCGTCCCGGCCGCCTTGAACAGCCCTGGCCCGAAGCCGAAGGTGCAGGTCAGGCGGGCTGGGTTCGCGGCCAGTTCGGGTTCGGTGTCGGCGAGCGCCGGACGTCCCTGGGTGAGGCGGGCGGCGTCGTCGGTGAGGAGCTTGAGCAGGCGTACGAGGGCCTCCTTGCGGGTGTCCGGCAGCAGGTCGAAGCCGAGGAAGACGGCGTGCGCCTGCGGCTCCGTCGCCACGCCTGCCTGGTGGGGGCCGTGGAAGGGCTCGGTACGTGACGCTGTCGTCCCGGCCGCAACGCCCTGGGCGGGCGTACCGGCCCGATCGATGCCGGTCGCGACCGTGCCCGCGCGGGTGGACGTGCCGGCGGACGGTGCGGACTGCGGGGCGGCGGGCGTACCGGGCTGATCGGTGGCTGGGGCGCAGCCCACCAGGGCGCCGGCCGCTGTGACGGCGCCTCCGGTGAGCAGGCCGCGGCGGCTGATCACTTGTGCCCCGGCTGGTAGTCCTCCTCGCCGCCGGCGAAGTCCTTGCCGACGGCCGTGAACTCCAGCGGCTGCCCGCCCTGCACCTGCAGCGTGAACGGGATCTGCGCGCCGGGCAGGACCTCCTTGGTGACGTCCATCAGCATGATGTGGTCGCCGCCCGGCTCGAGGAGGTGGGTGCCGCGGGCGGGCACCACGAACCCGCCCTCCTTGGGACGCATGACCATCTTGCCGTCGTTCTCCACCACCTCGTGCAGCTCGATCGCCGAGGAGAGGGATGAGGTGCCGGAGACGATGGTGATCGGCTGGTCGGTGTCGTTGACCAGCGTCCCGAATGCGGCGGTCATCCCCTTCTTGGTGGTCTTCACCCAGGGGTCGGTGATGCTCAGCCCACCGGTCGCGGCGACGGCGGACGTGGACGTGGCCGGTGAGGCGGCCGGAGCGGTCGGTTCCGCGGTGGGGGAGCCGCAGGCGGTCAGCGCCACGACGGTGGCCGCGAGCACGAGGACATGACGAGAGAACATGGGAATGCCTTTCTCCGCCCGGCATGCCGAAGCAGACCCTGCCGGGCGTGGTGGGTCGTCAGATGAAGGGGACGTACGTCGTGCCCGACCGGCAGGTCAGGCGGTGACGACGCGCGGCGGGCCCCTTCGGCTGACGACGTACCGCAGGACGGCCGAGCGCAGGATGAGCGGCTCGGTCGTGGCCGGCGGCGTGAAGAAAGGCGTGACGAGCAGGGGCAGCCACAGGACCAGCAGCCGTATGGCCAGCCGGCGCAGCAACCCCCAGAGCGCGGCCTCACCGCGCGCCAGCCACAACGCGGTCAGCCCGACGGCCCAGCCGTGGGTGATCAGCATGCCGAGACTCGGTACGAGCCCAGAGTGCAGGTGGTCGGCCAGGTGGTGCGGGTCAGCGGGGCCATCCGGTGGGAGGACGGCGTGGGAGAGCGAGAACATCAGGTGCAGCAGCACCTGCAGGCCGGCCAGGAGCGGCAGGATCACCGCCAGCGACCGCTCGCGTCCGGCCAGCGGGTACGCCGCCGCGAACGCCAACGCGAACGCCCCCACTCCGGCCTCCGCCGGCACGGTGGCACCGCCGAGCATGTGCGCCGCCGCGCCCAGCCCCAGACACACTGCGGCGAACACCGCGGTGCGGGCCAGACGGAACGGCGTCATGCGCCTAGCATTCCACGCCATGCGGGCGGTCCGGACCCCGATCCCGCTTCACGTGAAACCACCATCTTTCCCGCCGATGCGGGCGGTCTGGGGGGCGATCCGGGTTCACGTGAAACCACTGTCTCTCCCGCCGATGCGGGCGCTCTGGGGGATCCCGCTTTACGTGACACCACCGTCTCTCCTGCCGATGCGGGCGGTGTGGGGGTGATCAGGGTTCACGTGAAACCACCGCCTCCCTTCTCCATGTGCGGTGAATGGTCTGGTTTGGGTGGAGTGGATGCGGAGGGGTGGGGGGCGGTTGATAATCGGGGGCGATGCCGAAATTTCAGGAGTTGTCGGCGTTCGCGGAGGCGATCGCGCCTGTCATCAATGCCGCCAACGTCAATGTGCACGCCTCCGCCGTTCGAGCCGTCGCCGACCTCAGCACCGCCTCCGGGCTGACGCCGGGGCTCCTGTCGGATCTGCGGTTCAGCCTTCCGTTGCGTCCGCTGACCCGGCGCGGGCTGGAGGTGTTGTTTCGGTACGGCGAGGTCGCGGGTGATCTGCTTGAGCATCTGCGGCAGGGTGCGCTGGTCGAGGAACCTGATGGCGTGCTGCGGTTGACGGATGGCGGGCGGGACTTCATCCACAGCCTGTACGAGGTGCATGCCGCCGCCGTCGAGCGTGTCTGGGCGGGCAGTGACCTGGGGGAGGCGGCCGAGCTGGTGGGGCGGGCGGTCGATGCGGCCGAACGGCTGCCAGGGGGTGCCTTCGAGCTTGTGTCACCGCCGTACGAGCCGGAGGGGGCGTCGCCGGGGTTGCTGTTGTTCAACCGGCTGGCGGTGCTGCGGTATCACCGCGCCGATGCGCATGCCGCCGCCTGGCAGGCGGCCGGGCTGTCGGCGGCTGAGATCGTCGGGCTGGCGGACGGCCCGCTGCGCGCCGGCATCGAGGCGGACACGAACCGGCGCGCCGGCCAGGCCTACCGTACGTTGTCGGAGCGCGAGCGGGACACCTTGTACGAGACCCTCCTCAAGCTCATCTAAAGGGCGGTCAGGAGGCGGCCTGCCTCGGTGCGGTCGTTGACGCCCAGCTTGTCGTAGGCCGCCTGGAGATGGTTCGCCGCCGTACGGGTGGACAGGGTGAGGCGGTCGGCGATCTGGCGGTTGGTCAGCCCGGTCGCCGCCAGCTGGACGATCTCGCGCTGCCGGGGTGTGAGCTCCGGGGTGGCGAGCCGCACCAGCGCCGGTGTGGAGACCCCGGTGCAGCGGCGGGCCAGCGCGCACGCCCTGGTCTGCGCGCCCCTCGCCAGGGTGCCGCGTCCCGACTCGCGGTAGGCGGCGGCCTCCTGCGCGGTGGCCTCCGCGGCGTACAGGAGCATGCCGCGCCGCTCGAACTCACCCGCGACCGCGCGCAACGCGTCGGGATCGCCCTGAGCACGGGCGTGCCGCGCGAACAACACCGCCAACTCCCCCTCGACCCCACCGAACCGCTCCGCCCGAGGACTCGCAGGCCCGTCGGCCGCGCCCGGCCCGGGGCCCGCGAGCGAACCGGCCGAGCCGGCCAGACCCGAGCCGAGGCGGAGGAGGTCGTGGTGGGTGAACAGGAGGTGGCCGTACAGTTCGTGGCGTTCTGCGTGCTCCGCCGCAACGTGGCAGCGGCGTACGGCCTCCGCCACGTCCCCGCCGGCCGCCGCCACCCACACGGCGGCGTGCAGCGCGTGCTGGCGGGTGAAGGCCCAGCGGGCGGTCAGGCGGTGGGCTTCGGCGAGGGAGTGCTCGGCCTCGTCGAGCCGCCCGAGCAGGGCCAGCGCGTGTGCCTGCTCGGCGAGGCAGCGCCCCAGGTAGGGCTCGCGCGCGGGCAGCCGCCCGATGTCCTCGCGGCAGTGCCGCAGCGCCTCGGCGGCGTCGCCGCGCAGCCGGGCGGCCATCGCCCGGTACGCGCCGAACCCGGTCATCGACAGCTCGACCGCGGGCAGCTCCATCCCGCCCGATGCGATGCGGTCAAGCTCCGCCGGCCGCCCGGTGAACGTCTGGGCGGCGCACAGCGCGTCCAGGAGGGTGGGCAGCGCGTGCGGCGCCTCGTCCCGCCACTCGTCGAGCGTCTCCATGGCGGGCCCGGCCACGACCAGAGCCTGCTCGCCGCGCCCGGCGTACGCGTGGATCCACGCCTCCAGCGCGACCCCGTGCACGCGCCCGCGTACGGTGCCGGGCCGGCACGACCTGGCCAGGTCGAGCGCCCGGGAAGCGGCGCTGAGCCGCCCGGCGAAGCAGTCGGCCACGGCCCGATAGACGTGGGCCTCCTGCCGCCACCGGGGGTCGGTCAGGGTGGCGGCGGCGACGTCGAGCACGTGGCACGCCTCGGCGTCCGCGCCGGCCCACGCCAGGCTCACGCCGAGGCTGTGGGCGTGCTGGGCGCGCTCGCTCTCGGTGACGGCGTCGCGGGCGGCCCGCCGTAAAGCGGTGACGGCGGACCCCGCCTCGCCCAGCACCATGAGCACCTCGCCGAGCACGGCCACCGCCGCCACCCCGGCGCCCGCTTCGATGGCGGCTCTGGCCAGGCGTTCGGCGAGGCGCGGGTCCTGCCGGCCCCAGGCCAGCCGGGCGGCGGAGGTGAGCATGCCGGGGTCGGTGACCGAGCCGCTGTCGAGGCGCCAGACGGCGGCGCGCAGCTCGTCCTCGCGCCGCCGCAGCCCGGTGGCCTCCAGCGCCTCGGCCAGCGTGCGCAGCCGGCGCCTGGCCCGCAAGGTGCCGCAGTCGCCGCGGACCACCTCGCCGTAGAGCGGGTGGCCGAGCCGCAGCTGCTCGCGCCTGCCCTCGTCCACGGTGGCGATGAGTCCGCGGGCCTCGACGCGTTCGACCGCGCCGGACGAGGTCAGCCCGGCCAGCAGGTCGAGGCCCAGCGGCTCGCCGAACGCGACCAGTTCGAGCACCTCACGCTCGTCCTGGTCGAGGTGGCCGATGCGGTCGCCGACCAGCTCGCACAGGCGCGGCGTCATGGACAGCTCGCCCTGCCAGCGCCACTCGCCGTCCTGCTCGGTCAGGCAGCCGGACGTACGCCCGGCGTGCACCAGCTCGCGCAGGTAGAGCACGTTGCCCTCGCTGACGCGGGCCAGCCGCCGTACGGTCGCCGGCGCCAGCTCCCCGCCCAGCGCCCCGGCGAGCACCTGCCCGACCTCGGCCGGCGTCAGCGGCGTCAGCTCGATGCGTTCGAGCAGCTCGTCCTTCCACAGCGCGGTCACCGGATCGGGCTGCGGCTCCCCCGACCTGACGGTCACCAGCAGCCTGGCCTCGCCGCTGCCGGCGAGGTAGTGCACCAGCGCCGCCGACGCAGGGTCGAGCCGGTGCGCGTCGTCCACGCTGACCAGCAGCCCGCCGCGTCCTGCCTGGTCGCGCAGGAGGCGGGCGGCGGCCCAGCGCAGCAGGTTCTCGCCGCCGCGCGGCGGCCCGGTCAGGACGTGCGCGAACGCCCCGAACGGGATCATCGACGCGGTCTCCGTGCCCTGCGCCCGCACGACCCCGTAGCCCCGCAGTCCGTGCAGTGCCTGTGCGGCCAGCCTGCTCTTGCCCACCCCGGCCGAGCCGGCGATCATCATCCCCGTGCCGGACCGCAGCGCGTCGCGTACGGCCCTCAGTGATCCCCCTCGCCCGACGAACGGCCATCCGCTCCCCTGCTCGCTCATCGTGCCTCCTCTCACCACTGATGGTGATGAGCGAGGTTCGCGGCAGGTTCAGGCCGGATCGCGGGTCAGCCCTGCGGCGCCCATCAGCAGCTCGATGACGGCGTCCGCGCCGCTGAACGGCACCGGCTCGCCCCCCACCTCTTCGAGCAGCCCGCGGAGCTGGCCGCCGGACTGCTCCGGCTCGACCAGCCGGACGATGACCGTTCTCATGCGAGCACGATCTCGCCGCCAGGTTCAGGTCTGGTTCAGGTCGTCAGGCCGGGTAGGGCGCGGGCTCGACCTCCAGCTCGCGCATCAGCTCGGCGTAGAGGCGGTAGCGGCGGCGGGCGTCGCCGCGGCGGCCCGCCCGGTCGAGGACGCGGACCAGGCCGAGGTGGGCGCGCTCGTCGTAGCGGTCGCGTTCGAGCAGCCGCAGCCAGTAGCGGGCGGCCTCGTCGTGGCGGTGCTCGGCGGCGCGCGCCTCGGCGAGCCTGGCGGCGGCCTGCACGTACGCGAGCCGCGCCTGCTCGCGCAGCCCGACGGCCCAGTCGGCGTAGGGGTCCTCCTCGCAGAAGTCCCCGCCGTACGCGGTCTCGGCCGCCGCCCAGCGTTCGAGGGCCTCGCTCGTACGTCCGGCCTGGTCGAGCCGAACGGCCTGCCCCACCAGATCCAGAAATTTCTCGACATCGACGTCGACGTGGGCCGACTCCAGCCGCAACGCGCCCTCGTCCGAGACCACGATCTCGTCGGGCGGCCACTCCCGCCCAGGATCGAGCACCGACCGCAGCGTGGACACCATGACGTTCAGCCGCCGCAGCCCGACCGCCTCGCCCTCCTGCCCGGGCCACAGGATCTCGACCAGCCGCTCCCTGCTGACGCCGCTCCCCCTGCGGCTGACCAGGATCTTCAGCAGGTCACGCGCCTTGCGCGACTGCCACGCCGTACGCGGGATCGGCGCCGCCCCGCGCAGCACGCGGAACGTTCCCATCGTCTCGATGACGATCTTGGCGGCGCGCGGGGGAGCGGCGCGGGTGACCAGCGCGTCGATGCGGTCGTCGAGTGCCCGGCAGCCGATGGCGTGCATGCGCTCGCGTACCGCGACGGCCACCTCCGCCCCGGTCGCGGGGTCGGCGAGCGCGGCCCTGACCAGCTCGGCCCTGGCCAGGCCGACGGGGTCGCCGAGCGCCGACCAGCGCAGCACCGCCGCCTCGGCCTGCGCGAGGTCGGCGTCCAGCTCGGCGCGCAGCTCGGCGATCGCGGCGTGCGCGGCGTGGTCGCGGCGCTCGACGGCGATCGGCTCGGACGCGTCGAGCAGCGCCCTGACGTCCTCGCGCCGCCCGCCGGACAGCGCCACCCGGGCGGCGGCGATCCGCGCGGGCACGCCCGCGATGCCGTCGGCGTGTTCCAGCGCCCGCGCGGCCACCCGGCGAGCCTCGTCGGGGTCGTCGTCGGCGAGCAGCTCGGCCAGGCCGTTGAGCGCCTGCGAGAGCGCCTGCACCTCGCCCGACGGCTCGGACTCGGCGATGACTCGCCGGTAGAGCGCGATCGCCGCGGTCCTGTCGCCGCGCAGCGCGTGCACGGCGGCGAGCTGGGTCAGGCCGGCGCCGGTCAGCGTCGAGCCCATCGCCTCCCAGCGGGCGACCGCGTCGGCGGCCTCGGTGGCGGCCTCCTCCAGGCGGCCGAGGCCGATGAGGGCCTTGGCGCGGTTGGAGACGTTGAGGGCGGCGAAGGGGGCGAAGGCCACCAGGTCCGACAGCCGGCCGGCGATCTCCGTCTCGGCCAGCGCCTCCGCGTACGCCGCCTCGTCCAGATGCCGGGAGGCCCGGTTGGCGTGGATGCGGATGAGCTGCACCATGTCGCCGGCGTCGCCGGCCCGCTCGGCGTAGGCCAGCGCCCGCAGGTAATAGGCGTCGTTGGCGCGGCGGTCGCCGTCGAGCGCGGCGAGCATGGCCAGCACCGTGTTGGCCATCGCCAGCGCGGCCGCGTCGCCGGCGCTCCTGGCCTGTTCGAGTGCCTTGTCGGCGAGCTCGGCGCAGGCCGCGCGGTCGCCCTTCAGCCAGTGCACCGACGCCATGGAGGCGGCGCACATGGCGGCGTCGGCGGGCGGGCGGCCGTGGGCGTGGCCGCGCTCGTACATGGCGAGTGCGGAGTCGAGCGCGCCGCGCATGTGGTCGATGAAGGCCAGCCGCCTGGCCACGTGCGCGTCGAACGCGGGGCCCGCGGCGGCCCGCGCGAGCAGCTCGCGGGCGCGCGTCCAGTGGCCGCGGTTCTGCTCGGCGAGGCCGGCCAGCTTGAGCATCGGGGGAGCGTCGCGCGCCGACCCGGGCAGCAACTCAAGTGCGGCCGGTACGTCACCGCGCTCGGCCAGCCGCGGCCCGTGCGCGTCGAGCAGCGCGGCGGCCAGCTCGGCGTGCGCGGTCGCGACGGCGGCGCGCAGGGCCAGCTCGGGACGATCGTGCTCGACGTACCAGCGGGCGGCCACGGCGGCCACGTCGTGGGCCTCGTGCCGG
This sequence comes from Nonomuraea salmonea, assembly GCF_042428605.1. Classification (NCBI taxonomy): domain Bacteria; kingdom Bacillati; phylum Actinomycetota; class Actinomycetes; order Streptosporangiales; family Streptosporangiaceae; genus Nonomuraea; species Nonomuraea salmonea. Next base: position 334,898 of record NZ_JBHMCF010000040.1, on the reverse strand, counting down.
TCGAGCGGGGCGTGCTTGGCCAGCACGTGGCCGCCGGTCGAGGTGAGCCGGTGGCCGTCCTGGGCGGTCTCGAGGAACAGGCCGCGCCCGGCCAGCGCGCCCAGCGTGTCGGGCGGGGCGCCGAGCGTCGCGGCCAGGCCGTCGGTCAGCATCGGCAGCACGGTCGCGGCCCGCAGCAGCTCGCGCATGGCCGCGGGCAGGTCCTCGTACGCGGCCAGCGTGAGCCGTTCGAGCGTGGCGGAGTTGGCGGCGAGCCCGGCCACCGTGGAGCGCCAGGCGGAGCCGTCGGTCCTGGCCAGCGTGTCGAGCGCGGCCCGCACGGCGGCCGGCCAGCCGCCGCAGGTGCGGTGCAGCTCGGCGGCGACCTCCCCGCCCGGCTCCCCCAGCACGGCCCGGGCCCACGCCTCGGTCTCCTCCGGGGTCAGCGCCAGGTCGGTCGCGTCGAGGTCGAGCACCTCGTGGTCCTGCCGGAGCCGCGCGGTGGGGAACGGCAGCGGCGCCCGCGCGGCCATCACCAGGTGCAGGTGCCGGGGCGCGGCCCTGACGAGCGTCTCGACGTACCGTACGGGGCCGGGCGCGCCAGCGATCGCCTCCACCCCGTCGAACACCACGACCAGCCCCCGCCGCAGCCGTCCGGCCAGCGCCTCGGCCAGCGCGCCCGCCAGCGCGGCGGCCCTCGATGTCTCGTCCGCTCCGGGACCGAGCGGCGCGCCCGCCGCGGTCACCAGGTCGGCGGGCAGCTCGGGAACGCGCCGCGACACCTCGGCGGCGACGGCTCCCGCCAGGGCGGGCAGCTCGCGGTCGGCCGGACCGAGCCGGTGCAGCACGGCGCCCACGGCCTGGCTCCAGCCCGCCAGCGCGGTGGACTTGCCGTAGCCCGCGGTCGCGACGAGCGCGGTCAGCCGGTGTGTGAGGGCCCCGTCGAGCCGCTGGTCGAGCGCGGGGCGCGGGTGTACCCACCCTCGTTCCACCCCCGCATGCTACGCCCGCTTTCACCGGGGACTCCAGAGTTCCCAAAGTGCCACCTCCCGGTAACCGGTGGGTAGGCGCACTATGGTCGTACTTCGACAGGAGGCACCGTGGAACAGGAACTGCCCGGCGGTGCGCGGCTGATCGTGGGAGTCGACGAGTCCCCGGCCGCGCGTTGGGCTCTGGCCTGGGCCATCGGGGCGGCCAGGCTGCACCGGATGGCTCTGGTGGCCGTGCACGTCAGCCGCGCGCCCGTCCATCCCTTCCCCGAGGCGCTGCCCGTGCAGCACGCGGTGCGTCAGGGTGAGGAGGCGCGCTGCTCCGAGGTGATCACGGCCGTGTTCGAGGAGGTCGCGGGCGGCGTACCGGACGATCTCACGATCGCGACGGTCGGACGGGTCGGCGACCCCGGCTACCATCTCGTCGACCTGGCCCGCGAGGGTGACCTGCTGGTGCTCGGGCGGGGGCGGCGGGGCCTGCTCAGCCGCATCTTCCTGCCCTCGACCAGCATGTACTGCGCCCGTCACGCGCGGACGACGGTGGTGATCGTGCAGCAGCCCGCGCCGCCCGACGACCCGGAGATGTCAGGAGAGCGCCACCGCCGCTGGACCCGCCGACATCCGTGACCTGAGCAGCCGCAGGCCGGCGGCCACGGCGTCGGTCCTGATCGCGCCGTAGCCGAGCACCAGGCCGCGCTGCGCGGGGCGCTCCCCGCAGTACGCCTCCAGCGACTCCACCGCCAGCCCGTCCCCGTGCTCGATGGTCACGCCGGGGGCGAGGCGGGCACACAGGTGCAGCCCCGCGGTGGACGGCACCGGCAGCAGCCGCTCGTCCGCGCCGAGGGCCTCGGCGATCATGGCGTGCCTGGCGGCGTACTCGCGGGTGGCCTTCCTGATGTGCCGCGACAGCAGGCCCTCGTCGATGAAGCGGGCCAGCGCGGCCTGCGTGGGCAGCGCGCCGTGCCAGTCCGTGAGCTGCCTGGCCGCGCGCAGCGCCGGCGCGAGCGAGGCGGGCGCGACGAGGAAGCCGAGCCTGAGCATGGGCAGCAGGGTCTTGGAGAACGAGCCCACGTAGATGACCCGGCCGGCCCTGTCGAGGCTCTGGAGGGGTTCGAGCGGGCGGTCGCCGAAGCGGAACTCGCTGTCGTAGTCGTCCTCGATGATCACCGCGCGGCGGCGCTCCGCCCAGGCCAGCAGGGCGGCGCGGCGGGCCAGCGACATGGGGGTGCCGAGCGGGAACTGGTGCGACGGGGTGACGTAGACGATGCGGGCCTGGTGCGGGAGGGCGGTGACGTCGATGCCCTCGCCGTCCACGGGGATGCCGACCACCCTGGCGCCGAGCGTGCGGAACAGCAGGCGGGCCGGCGGGTAGCCGGGCTCCTCGACGGCCACGACGGTGCCCGGCTCGATGAGGACCCGGCCGATGAGGTCGAGTGCCTGCTGGGCGCCGTTCGTGACGAGCACGTCCTCGGGGCCCGCGTGGACGCTGCGGCTGAGGCCGATGTGCCGGGAGACGGCCGCGCGCAGCGGCTCGTGCCCCGCAGGGTCGGCGTAGCCGGCGGCGCTCACCCGCAGCTCGCGGGCCACCAGGCGGCGCCAGGTCTCCATGGGGAACAGGCGGGCGTCGGGGACGCCGACGCGGAAGTCGTAGCGGGCGGCGGGGGACGGGGCCGGGGGGAGCGGCAGGTCCTGCCAGACCGTACGCGGACGGACGACGCCCTTGGGCGCGGCCCGCCCCCTGACCTGCTCCGCCGACACGAATGTGCCCGCGCCCGCCCTGCCCACCAGGAACCCGTCCGCGACCAGCCGGTCGTAGGCGAGGGCGACGGTGTTCCTGGAGATCTCCAGGCGTCTGGCCAGCTCCCTGGTCGGGGGGAGGCGTTCGCCGGATCTGAGCCGGCCGTCGAGTATGGCGTCGAGGAGCTGCCGGTAGACCTGTGCGGCCAGGTCACGGCGGCCGTCGAGGCTGATGTGCACGTCCAACTTGGCCCCATCAGATTGCCGGAAATTGGAGCTTATCTCGGGACAAGTCGGGATCGAAGATGGAGGCATCGTTCAGAGGGGCGTACATCATGAAATTTCGGCGGATCCTGGCACATGCGCAGCTGGCGAACTCCATCGGTGACGGCGTCTACCTCGTCACCTCGGTGTTCTACTTCTCCACCGTCGTCGGGCTCTCGGCGACCGAGATCGGCCTCGGCCTGACCCTCGGCTGGGCGGTCGGCATGGTGGCCGGCGTACCGCTCGGACACCTGGCCGACCGGCGCGGCCCGCGCGGCGTCGCCGTGCTGCTCGCCTTCGCGACCGCCGTGGCCGTCGCGTCGTTCCTGCTCGTACGCACGTTCCCGCTGTTCGTGCTGGCCGCCTGCCTGTACGGCACCGCGCAGACCGGGCTGTCGGCGGCTCGCCAGGCGCTGCTCGCGGCCCTGATCCCGCCCGCCGAACGGACCGTCGTCCGCGCCACCCTGCAGGCCACGCTCAACGGCGGCCTGGCGCTCGGCGCCGCCATCGGCGGCATCGCCCTGCACGCCGGCACCCGGGAGGGCTATCTCGTGGTGCTCGGGCTCGATGCCGTGACCTTCCTGCTCGCCGCCGCCCTGCTGCTCCGCCTGCCGTCCGTACGCCCCGCGCCCGCCCCGGCCGGCCCCCGCCTGGCCGTGCTCAGAGACCGGCCCTACGCGCTCGTCACGCTGATCAACGCCGTGATGCTCTTCTACATGCCGCTGCTCAGCGTGGTCGTGCCGCTGTGGATCGCCGCCCGTACCGACGCACCCACCTGGGTCGTCTCGGTCCTGCTGCTGATCAACACCGGCGGCGTGCTGCTCTGCCAGGTCAGGGTGGCCCGCCGGGTCAAGGGGCTGCGCGACGCGTCAGGGGCGGTGCGGCGGGCGGGGCTGACGATGTTCGCGGCCTGCGCGGTGTTCGCGCTCAGCCCGTCGTGGTGGGCGTTCCTGCTCGTGGCGGCCGTCCTGCAGCTCGTCGCCGAGCTGTGGCTGGCGGCCGGCTCCTGGGAGATCGGCTTCGGGCTCGCCCCCGACGACCGGCAGGGCCAGTACCAGGCGTTCTTCGGCACCGGCGTGGCCGTGGCCCGCATGCTCGGGCCCGTCGTGCTCACCACGCTCGTGATCGGCGGCGGCACCCTCGGCTGGCTGCTGGTCGGCGCCGCATTCGTGACGGCCGGCACCGCTATGGCGCCGGCCGTCAGATGGTCGCTGTCACGAGAAGCGGCGCAGCCGCAGGCTGTTGCTGACCACGAAGACGCTGGAGAACGCCATGGCCGCACCCGCGATCATCGGGTTGAGCAGGCCCAGCGCGGCCAGCGGCAGGGCGGCCACGTTGTAGGCGAAGGCCCAGAACAGGTTGCCCTTGATCGTTGCTAGCGTCCGCCTGGCCAGCCTGATGGCGTCGGGCGCCACCCGCAGGTCGCCGCGTACGAGCGTCAGGTCACCGGCCTCGATCGCGGCGTCCGTGCCCGTGCCCATGGCCAGCCCCAGGTCGGCCTGGGCCAGCGCGGCGGCGTCGTTGACGCCGTCGCCCGCCATCGCCACGACCTTGCCCTCGGACTGCAGCCGCTTGACCACGTCCACCTTGCCCGCGGGCAGCACGCCGGCGATGACCTCGTCGATGCCCACCTCGTCCGCGACCGTGCGCGCCACGGCCTCGTTGTCGCCGGTCAGCAGCACCGGGGTCAGCCCCAGCGCCTTGAGCTGGGCGATGGCCTCCTTGCTCGTCGGCTTGATCACGTCGGCCACGACCAGCACAGCGCGGGCCTTGCCGTCCCAGCCGACCGCCACCGCCGTACGGCCCTTGGCCTGCTCGTCCTCCATGGCCTCGACCAGGCTCTCCGGCAGGTGCTGCGACCACTCCTCCAGCAGCCGCGGCCGGCCCACCAGCACGGCGTGCCCGTCCACGACACCCTGGACGCCGAGGCCCTCGACGTTCGTGAAGTCCTCGACCGTCGCCGTGGAGGCGGCCTCGCGGGCGATGGCCCGCGCGATCGGGTGCTCGGAGGCGTGCTCAAGCGCTCCCGCCAGCCGCAGGACTTCGTCGCGGTTCTCGCCCTCGGCCAGGTGGACCGCGGTCAGCGTCATCTTGCCCTCGGTGACCGTGCCGGTCTTGTCGAGGACGATCGTGTCAATCCCGCGCGTCGACTCCAGCACCTCGGGGCCCTTGATCAGGATGCCCAGCTGGGCGCCGCGGCCCGTACCGACCAGCAGCGCCGTCGGCGTGGCCAGCCCCAGCGCGCAGGGGCAGGCGATGATCAGCACCGCCACCGCCGCCGTGAACGCCGCCGCCGCGCCCTCACCCGTGCCCAGCCAGTAGCCGAGCGTGCCGACCGCGAGCGCGATCACCACCGGGACGAAGACGCCCGAGATGCGGTCGGCCAGCCGCTGCACCTGCGCCTTGCCGGTCTGCGCCTCCTCCACCAGCTTGGCCATCTGCGCGAGCTGCGTGTCCGCGCCCACCCGCGTGGCCCTGACGACCAGCCGGCCGCCCGCGTTGACCGTCGCCCCCGTCACCGGGTCGCCCGGCCTGACCTCGACCGGCACCGACTCGCCCGTCAGCATCGAGGCGTCCACGGCCGAGGTGCCCTCCTCGACCACGCCGTCCGTCGCGATCTTCTCCCCCGGCCTGACCACGAACGTGTCGCCGGCCTTCAGCTGCTCGACCGGCACGCGACGCCCGTCCACCAGCTCGACGTCCTTGGCACCCAGCTCCATCAACGCCCGCAGCGCGGCGCCCGCCCGCCGCTTCGAGCGCGCCTCGAAGAAGCGACCGGCCAGGATGAACGCGGTCACCGCCGCCGCCGTCTCCAGGTAGATGTTGCCCGAGCCGTCCGTACGGCCGATCGTCAGCTCGAACGGGTGCGTCATGCCGGGCACGCCCGCCGTGCCGAAGAACAGCGCCCACACCGACCAGCCCAGCGCCGCCAGCGTGCCGAGAGAGACCAGCGTGTCCATGGTGGCCGCGCCGTGGCGCAGGTTCGTCCAGGCGGCCTTGTGGAACGGCCAGCCCGCGTACACCACCACCGGCGCCGCCAGCGTCAGCGACAACCACTGCCAGTACTGGAACTGCAGCGCCGGGACCATCGCCATCGCGACCACCGGGACCGAGAGCACGATCGCCGTGACCAGCCGGTCGCGGAGCGGGTCGCGCTCCTTCTTCCCGGGCTTCTCCTCCTGCACCGGGCTGGGCGGGGGCGGCAGCTCGGCCGTGTAGCCCGCCTTCTCCACCTCGGCGATCAGCAGCTGCGGGTCCACGCCGGTGGGAAAGGTGACCTTCGCCTTCTCCGTCGCGTAGTTGACCGTCGCCGTCACGCCGTCCAGCTTGTTGAGCTTGCGCTCGATGCGGTTGGCGCAGGACGCGCACGTCATGCCACCGATCGTGAGCTCGACGGCCTTGCCTTCGGTGAGGGAAGAGCCTTCGGTGAGGGAAGACATCGTCGTCACCTCTCCTTCCTCGCGTCCGTCAGTGCGTGTGGTCGGCTGCGTGGGCGTCCGGGTCGGCCTGTGCCGTGAAGCTCGCCGTACGGACCTCGCCCTTGTGCTTGAAGTCCAGGAACAGACGGTAGTCGCCCCGGCTGGGAGCTTCGGCGTAGAACGTGATGCCGGGGCCCGCCGTGTCGCTCTCCTCCGGGTGCACGTGCAGGTAGGCGAGGTCGCCCGCGCGCAGCGCCACCAGATGACCGTACGCGCCCAGGTAGGGCTCCAGGTCGTCGACCGGCTTGCCGTCCTTGCTGACCGTCAGCGTGAGCTTGGTCGTCTTGCCCGGCGCCAAGTTGCCGTCCAGGCTGACCGTGTAGCCGTCGACCTCCGCCGTACGGCTCACCTCAGGCAGTGGGTCGGGGCGGTAGTCGCCGCCGGCCATCAGGTCCGCGCCCAGCGTCAGCTTCTCGCCGCCCGTGGGGACGAAGTCGGCGAACGCGCGGTACGGGCCCGGCTTCGGGGCCTTGAGGCGTACCGACCAGGTGCCGTCGGGGAACAGCTCGGGGTGGAGGTGCTGGAAGCTCGTCAGGTCGCGGGAGGCGACGATGAAGTGCAGCTTCTTGTCGTGCTCCACCTCATAGTCCTTGACGGGGGAGCCGTCGGGGCCGATGACCGTGAACGTGAAGTCCTCGGCGGACTCGGTGGAGACGGAGTCGATGAGGTTGAGTGTGTAGCCGTCCTGCGACACTTGGAGCCCCCCGGGGGTATCGGTGGCCGTCTGCTGCTGGGGGGTGGTGTGATCGTCGGCGTGCTCTTGCTCTTGCTCTTGGGCCGGCTGCTCGTCGCTTAACTGCTCAGGTCCGGTGGCCTTGTCGGACGCGTGCCCATGACCGGCGCTTTCGCCGCTCGTCCGGCCTTGGCCCGCGCTTCTTTGATCGTCGGCCGTTTTCGCGGCGGCCGACGTGGGGTCGGGGGCCGTCAGCTTGCCCGCGCCCAGGGCGCCGCCGAAGACGACGGCCAGCCCCAGCGCGTACGAGCCCAGCTTGGCTGCGGTGTTCATGAGCGATCGACCAGCTCGTAGCCGGCGTCCTTCACGGCGGAGGCGATCAGGTCACGCCCGACGGGCTCGTCGCTGGTGACCGTCAGCAGGCCCGTGGCCAGGTCGACCTCGACGCCGGCCACGCCCGGGACCTCGCCGACCTCCTCCTTGACGGAGCTCACGCAGTGGCCGCAGGTCATGCCGTTGACGGTGTAGGTGGCGGTGCTCATGGCGTGGTCTCCTTCGTATCGCATCGTGCTCTTCTTCGAGTCTAACACCGTACCCCCCTAGGGTATGCCCGAGAGGGCATTCGGGACGTGTTAGTGCGTCTCGGCCTGAAGGTAATGTACCCCCTGGGGGTATGTCAACTCTCCACTGGGCCGCGCACCTGGGCCGCCGATTTGGCATGATCGAGCTGTTGCCCGTTTGGGGGACGAACAGGGATGACTCCGGGGGATGAACAGGGATGACGACGACAGACGGGACGTATGGAGTGACGCTCCAGCGCCCCCGGTCACCGTCCCCGGCTACGCCCTCGGCGGATATGCCGTACACAGGAGGGCGGGTATAGCGGTCCCACCAGGGATTGAACGCCCGTCCTTCGCACAATCCACCCATCTGGTCCGTGCACAACACAGGGACCGCAGCCATAGCTTGCTAGGCTGCTTGTCAACCGTTGGGTCTCACCCCGGCAGGTGAGGCCGTCGAAGAAGTGGGGTCACACCGTGAAGAAGCTGCTCGTTCTGGCGCTGATCGCCCTTGGGGGGTTGCTGATCTGGCGTAAGGTGCAGGCCGACCGCGCAGAGCTCGATCTCTGGACCGAGGCGACCGGCAGCGAGAACTAACCGACCGGCGAGGCGATGAGTGACATCGTCCCCATCAAGCTGGTGTGCCTGGACCTTGCAGGCACCACAGTCGGTGACATCGCCATGGTCGAGCGCGCCTTCGCAGAGGCGATCGCGACTCAGGGCATAGTGCCCGGGACCGGTGCGTACGCGCGAGCCATGGTTCACGTACACCGGTCCCGGGGCTGCCCGAAGATCGACGTGTTCCGCGGCATCTTCCCCGGCAACGAGGCGCAGGCCCAGGCGGCGAACCTGACATTCGAACGCTCCTACGAGGGTGCGATCGAGCGGGCGGGTCTCGAACCCATGCCCGGAGTCCTCGAGGTCCTCGACAAGCTCCGCGGCAACGGCATCAAGCTCGCCCTCATCACCGGCTTCAGCCGCACCACGCTCGGCCGCATCCTCGGCATCCTGGGCTGGCACGACAAGATCGACCTCGCCATCTCCCCGGAAGACGCCGGCGGCCGCGGCCGCCCCTGGCCCGACATGGTCCTGCACGCGGTGCTCCGGCTGGGCGTCGACGACGTCCGCCAGGTCGCGGTCCTGGGCGACTCGGAGAGCGACATGCTCTGCGCCAAGCGCGCCGGCGCCTCGATCGTCGCCGGCGTGATGACCGGCGTCCACAGCCGCGAACGCCTCCTCAAGGGCGGCGCCACCCACATCCTCGACTCCATCCAGGACTTCCCCGGGTTGGTGCTGAGCGATGACCTCGGCACGACGCAGGTGGCTTCCTCGGCCCGGTAAGCTATCTTCGTCGTAAGGGGCCTTAGCTCAGTTGGCAGAGCGCCTGCTTTGCAAGCAGGAAGTCAGGAGTTCGAATCTCCTAGGCTCCACCAGCTAAGACACCCCGTCATTGATCATGGGACGGGGTGTTCGTGCCATTAACGTGCCATTAGCTTGCGGGCACCAGCGCTCCCGCCGCCCCGTCTTCGCTGTCATCCTTCTTCGCCTTCTTCCGCTCCGCCTCCACACGGGCGCTGAGCGCGTCGGCGATCTCCTGGTCGGCGTCGCGGGTCGCGTGCTGGTAGATGAGTGCGGCCCGGTCGCTGTCGTGCCCCATCCGCGCCTTCAGGTCGGCGAGGCTCGCGCCTGACTGTGCGGCGAGGGTGTTGCCGGTGTGCCTCAGGTCGTGAAAGTGCAGCCCTTGTACGCCCATCTCCTTGAGCGCGTCAGCCCACTTGGACTCACGGCGGAAGTTGCTTCCTCGAAGGAACGCCCCGCGCTTGCCGAGATACACGAAGGCGTCTTCGGCCTGGTCAACGTACGTCGCCAGGTGCTCGTCAAGCGGCGGCGCGGCGCGCCGCCGTACCCCCGGCCCTCCGCCCGCCCGCCGTCCGGGCGTGCGGCCTGGGGGCCGGTCCCGGACTGCGGCGGGACACCGGGCCGGGCACCGCACGCCGGCCCCGCCGTACCAACCGAACGCACCGACCGGGGTTGCAGCGCCGCCGCACACATGCAGCCCTACGATCGCCACTGCATGGCTGGACCCCGTACGTGCTTGGGGGCGATCGACGATCCAGGGTTCGTTCCTCACCCTGGCTCACCGAGCAGCGTGGTTGATCAGCGTTCATCGCTCTCGCCGACGCGATGATCTGCTGGCGACGCCTCGTCTCCTGCTCTTCCTTTATGACCTCACTCTGGGATGGGGCCCGAGAACACCAGATAGGGATGTTCCACATCCAGCCACTGGCGGTCGAGCCGCACCCCTGTGGCCAGCTCGATGGCCGTCAGGAAACCTGCCCTCCAGTCCCAGTTGTCGTCTCTCCCCATGAAGTCTTCGTCTACGTAGTCGAGGAAGAACTCGCTCATCGCCGTCAGTTCAGGCCACGACGACAGGTTCGGGTGATCCTCAGGACGTCCCGGGAACAGGCCGTTGATTGAGACAAGGACTTCACCGTTCACGGTGAGGGACAGGCAGTTGACGGAGTTGACGTTCCACCAGGCGCTGTAGACCCGGGCATTCGACGCCAGCCGCCGGAGCGCTCCGCTCGAGTACCCGAGATGGTCGAGCCCGTACAAGACGACCGCTGCACCGGATCGGTCCACGACCGCGCATGGGCCCTGGCGGCGCAAGGGGAGGTTGACGAAGTGTGGCTTCACCACTTCGCTCAGCTCATAGCTGGTTCCTCCGCCCAGCCGCGCGCTCACCTCAGGCAAGGGGAGAGAGCCCAGGCTGTCGTCGGGAACCACGACCGCCCAGCAGGCCGCCACATCCAACTCTGGCTCCGCGACCAGCCGTTGATAGTGTCCGAACACCTCGTCGGTCGAGGGGCGTCGGATATCCACGTGATGGTCCTCTCGATCATTGATGAGAGTGGATGATGATCCTTGCATGAGTGCGCGACCCTCGAGCACCGCAGCGGGCCATATGCTCATGTCCAACCGGGGATCCCTCATTGTGGCGGGATCTTAGGCCCAAAACTGGATCTTGAAGAGCTCGATCCGAGCGACTGCGTTGGGGAAGCCGGGCTCTTGATCGGTTCGTAGGATCTTGGTGGCCACCTGTATGGACCAGGTGTTACCGCCTTGGCCCAGGTCGAACTCCATGTGGTGCGGATAGCCAGCCGCCCAAGCTTCGACACCGATCAGTTCGGATCTCAGTGAGAGCTGGCCAGTCCACAGCTCTTCCCAGTCATCCACAGGTGGCGGCCCGTCCCACCGCTCGAACCGGTTGTGGACCGTATGCACATACCCGTCGGAGTATGCCGTCTGGATGATCAGCCCATCGTGGCCTGCTGCGATCCTGTCGTCCGGCGGATCCATCTCCCCATCGACCGCCGAGCCCACTAACTGACCGTCGACAACGCTAGCGACGGCGAAGAGTCGGTATTCGGGTCTTACCTCGTCAGTGAGTGAGCGAAGAAGGCCGCTCATAGTCTCTTCCTTCCCCAGTGCATGCCGTCGGAGCCAAGCCGATGGCCATGATCGTCGTGCCATTAGCGTGCCATTACGGGCGGCTACCAGCGGTCAATCACGGTCACGCGCGGATCATGCTCTGCGCAGGTCGAGACTGCTGTCCTCGAAGATCAGACCGATTTGCAAGCAGGAAGTCAGGAGTTCGAATCTCCTAGGCTCCACTGCACTTCGAAGGCCACCTCCCATGATCGGGAGGTGGCCTTTCCATCTTGCAGAGCTGCCACAAGGCCCCTGCGGAATTCACTGGGGGCGAGTGACCGGAACTACCGTAATCAGGTGGTCCAGACCCTTGAAATCCTTGGGGTTGCAGGTGTAGAGGGGGAGCCGGTTCGCGATCGCCACACAGGCAATCATCAGATCTGCAGTGCGGGGGCGTGGTTTGCGTCCTGAGGCGATGACGGCCGTCCACAACTGGCCGTACTCGCGGGCTGCGGTGTCGTCGAAAGGGAGGGGATCGAATTCGGCTTCGGCGGTCTGCAGGATTTTCATTCGCTGGGCGAGTTCCTGCGGCCCTGTCGCCACCAAGACTCCGACCGAGAGCTCTGCGGTGGTGATGGCACTGATCATCATCTCATCAGGGAGCTCGTCGGCATCGATGCCGGCGCGCAGGATGAGGATGTTGGTGTCGAGCAGCCCTAGGGAGTGGGTCATCCCTAGTCCTCTGCGGATTCGCGTCTGCCGTATGCGCGATCGTAAGGATCGTAGAGATCGTCGTTGACGTGGCGGTCCATGTCCTCGCGATATTTACGGTCGTCCAGTCGTGGCATGCCACGCGACACGGCGGCGAACTCGGCACGCGAAACGGCCCGGCGCCGGCGGCGGAGCGGGACCAGATCGCCGATGTGATGGCCATTACGGGTAACGGCGTATCGCTCCCCACGTTCCAGTCCATCCATGATCTCGGCTGACCGATTGCGCAGGTCGCGCTGAGAGATCTCATGGGAGCGGTCAGACGCAGGAGTGCTCACGTCTGAAGTCTACAGTGTTGTGCCATTCAGTGCTATCTAGTAGCACGCCTGGATAATCATCAAGCCTGAAGGGGCCGTGGCGGGTGGGAGAGACCGGGCGCGAGGGCGAGATCGCTTCCCGGGTTCACCCGGAGGTCTCTGTACAGCAGAGAAGTACAGCAACCGGGCCGCACTGCGGCTCACCCTGACATCCTCCAGCACATGCCTGAGTAGGACCGAAGCCTCTCCGCTGCGTGACCGGCTCCCGTTGGCAAGCAGCACGTCGGCGCTGACCTCAGGAAGTCTTCTGAGGCCATCTTGCGGACGTGGTGGACCAGAACATTGTCAAACGCCGCGGCAAGCTCCGGGCCCTCGTCACGGTCGCCCGCTCGCTGCTGGTCATCATCTGGCATCTCCTCGCGGGAACGTGCGACCTGCCACGACCTGGGATGGGACTACCACCTCAACCGGCTGAACACCGGCAAGAAGATCCGCAACCACGTCCGCCGGCTCGAAGCTCTCGGACTCACCGTCATCTTGACCCAAGCCGCTGACCATACCGATCGCACCAACCCCGACTCGCCGTCCTACGTCGGGGTCCGCTGCCCCGCGCTGGCTCAGGTGGCTATTTTCCGGTCAGAGCGCCGGAGATGCGATGACTTTTCTCAGCGCGACGTGCCGACCGGAAGCAGTGAACCCTTTCAGGCTCCTTGGCAATCGCCCTGGTCACAGCGTAAGTGCGATGTCGATGTTCGGTCCGGTGATATGGAGTGCGACGGTTTTCGTCAAAGTAAGCTTAGACATAATCTGTCGTGGTCGGCATGTGGGAGGTCGGATGAGGAAGAGCCCGCTCGGCAAGCCGGACGACGTGGTCGACCGGGGCCGGGAGTGGAGTCTGCTGGCGGACTTTCTTACCGATCCGGATCCCGCGATGCGGCTCGGCATCGTGTCGGGGCGTCGACGGCACGGGAAGTCCTACCTTTTGCAGGCGCTGTCCGAGCAGGTCGGCGGCTTGTATGTGACGGCGGTCCGGGAGGAGGGACGGCTGCCGGCGATCCGACGGTTCAGCGATGCGGTCGCCATCCATGCTGGTCTGCGCCCGGGGAGTCTGCGTCTGACCGACTGGCGTGATGTTCTATCCAACGCGCTTGATGTGACGGCTCGTTCGCCGCATCCGCTTCTGGTGATCGATGAGTTGCCGTATCTGCTTCAGCACTCGCCTGAGATCCCAGGGCTGCTTCAGCAGCTCTACGACGAGCGCCAACGCGGTGCACGGACGGACGCCGGCCCCGGACCGCGGCTGATCCTGTGCGGTTCCGCGATGAGCGTTATGCACGAACTGCTCTCGGGTACCAAGCCGCTGCGCGGCCGTGCCGTGGTCGATCTGCGTCTAGGGGCCTTCGACTACCGAGACAGCCGGGCTTTCTGGCAGATCGAGGACCTGTTGACCGCACTGAAGGTCCACGCGGTTCTCGGCGGGGCTCCCGGGTACCGGCCGGTGGCGGCCCGGCCGCACCCGGACGACGGCTTCGACATCTGGCTCACCCGCACCCTGCTTGACCCGGGCCGGGCAGTTTACTCGCGGACCGAGACCGAGTACCTGCTGCGTGAGGATCCGCGGATCACGCAGCACACCCTGTACTACGACATCCTCACCGCGATCGCCCAGGGTGCCACCACTCCCAGCAAGATCGGCGCGGCCCTCGAACGCCCGCGCAACGCCGTCGCCCACCCGCTGGGCGTCCTGGAGTCCACCGGCTACGTCCGGCGCGAGCAGGACGTCCTGCGCGTCCGGCACCCGGTCATCACGCTCGCTGACCCAGTCATCCGCTTCAACCAGCTGATCACCATGCCACAGGCCACCGCAGTGGAGCAGGGATTCGCCGAGCAGGTGTGGCAGCAGGCCTCCCCGACCTTCAACTCCAAGATCCTCGGTCCGCACTTCGAAGATCTCGCCCGTGACTTCACCCGCCGCTACGCCCACATTCTGCTTCCCGGCGGGCTCCTGGGTCCGGTCGGCACCACCGAGGTCGCCGACCCCGCAGCCCGTACGAAGCACGAGATCGATGTCATCGCCCTGGCTGCGGGCGAGCGCCCGCAGGCCCCACGGGCGAGGATTGCGCTCCTGGGTGAGGCCAAGGCAACCGTCGCCCGCCAGGGGACCGGCGACCTGGAGCGCCTGGAGCGAATCCGCGGCCTCCTCACCGATCAGGGGTACGACACCACGGGTACCACACTGGCCCTGTACTCCCTGCACGGCTTCTACCCCGACCTGACCGAGCAGGCCGCCCGCCGCGACGACCTTCTTCTGGTCGACCTGCCTACCCTCTACGGGAGCTGATGGGGGTCACCAAGGGCCGTCCGGGGGGGGCTATGTACAGCAACGCCGTCTCACATGAGCACATGTCATCAGCCTGCGCCTGCCGCCTGACCAGGTCAGGGGCCTTTCTACAGGGTGACCGTTTCCCGTTTGCAAGCAGGAAGTCAGGAGTTCGAATCTCCTAGGCTCCACCATCCAAGGCTTCGGGTAGGTGTGCCATCGCGCGCCCACCCGTTGCCAGACGTCATGGTTGCCTTCTGGGACCCCGCCCCGAGCGGTCCTCGCTCCGCTCGGGCTGCCTTGCTGGTGCGCGCCTCCGGCACGCAAGGTCATCGCGATTGGGCGCTTCGCGCACGGGGCTCAGCCGCTGCTTCCAGTCGAGCCAAGGCTCGATCCCTTGTCGGCCTTCGCTCCGCTCAGACGTCCTTCTTGAAAGGTGCAGGCTGCGCCTACGCCCTGGGTGGGCCGGTCGCAATGCGCGGAGCGGTGCGGTTCGGCTCTTGCGTGAGCTCATTGCTCGGAACCAGGGGTACAGAGGTCTCGCGCTGTCGTAGGTCTTGTCGCGTGGTCAGCGGCCACGGCTGTGGTCGGACCTGTGCGGCGCGCCGACGCATCTCCGGTCCGCCGCCCGTCCACCGTCCGGGCATTGGGCCGGGGGCCGGTCCCGGACAGCGGCGGGTACAGGCGATCGGGAAAGCGAGAGTGTGACCAGGGTGGCGTCGTCGTGGGTCTTGCCGCGCGGCCATCGGGATCCTGCGGGGTCGCTGTGTTCGGCTGCGCGTACACGGCTGATCAGGGCTTCCGGTCCTTCTCGGTCGAGCAGGTCGAGGGTCTGCCGCCAGGTGGCGAGGTGGAAGCGATCGACGAGACGGGATGCCCCGTCGCTGAGGAGGACCGCCGTGCGTACGGACTCCTGCGGGACGGTCCCGGTGAGGGCCTGGTCGGCGGCGAGGGGGTCGGTGGCGGCCACCCAGAAGCCGCCGTCGCGGTTGCGGTGGGCGCGCAGGGTCTCGACGTACTTGTGGTGGGCCTGCTGGTGTTCGGGGGTGCCGGAGTCGAGGGCGAGTAGCGCTCCATCCCGAGATGTGGTTGACATGAGCGCATCGCGAGCGATAGATGCATCGCTGGTGTCGTCGAAAATCTCCGTGCCTGCCTTATGCGCTCTGGCGATCCTGATGCCGTTGGCACCCGCGGTCATGGTGCCCAAGCCCGCGAACGTCGTCGTCGGTGCGGTCGTGGCCGCGCTGCTGGTGGTGCCCGTCGTGGTGCTGCGCCGCAGGCGGTGGGTGCTGCGGCTGGGCGCTGCGCTGTTGGCTCTGCTCGCCGTGGCCGCCGCTCTGCCGCCGTTCACCGGGTTCGGTGGGCCGAGCGAGGAGGAGATCCAGCAATATCTCACGACCCAGGCCGCTGTCGGCGGACCGGTCGACTTCAGGTCCGGTACCTATGGCGGCGCATTGCGGTTCCTGCCCTGGGACGCCAACGACCTGCTGCTCCTCGCCGTGGCCTGCTTCGCCACGGCCGTTCTGGTGACGGTGCTCGGCCGCGTCGTCCATCAGAAGGGACGGCGTGAGCTTCTTCCGCTGCGCTGGCGGTGGCCGTTGGTCTTGTGGGGCGCCGCCCTGGTGCTGGTGAGCATTCCGCAAGCGATGGTGTGGAGCTCACTCACCGATGGGTCAGCCGAGCACTCGATCATGATGATGGACGGCAGCTGCTTCGGCAGTATGGAGGAGATCTTGCTAGGGCCCGCGGCAGCCGTTCTGATTCTGATCCCGCAGCCGATCGTGCTGGGGCTGGGCCTCGGGCTCTGGGCGCTGCTGGCACTCACCGGGCACCGCCCGCTGGGCCGAGTGGTGGGCTGGCTGACGTTGGTGCCCCTGGTGGTTCGTGACCTGATGATGAACTGGATGCCCGTACTTGGGTGCGCACGGTCTGCGGACGAGGCGACCGATCCCGTCACGATCACATGGGTCCTGGTCACGCTCCTCCCCATCGTCCTGGTTCTGCTGGCGGTACGGGTGCGCCGAGCAGTAGTTTCGAAAGAGGAACAACCCGTATGAGGACGCGCACGCTTGCGGGCCCACTTCGAGGCGTTAGGCCGGAAAGTCGGCGTCCCAGGGGTAGGTGAACCGTTCGGGCGCTACACCCCGACCTCGGAGCAGGGCGAGGAGGTCAGCCTCGCCGGTGGCGACGATGCGGTTGATTTCGTTGCTTCCGATGTCGTAGTCCCAGCCGTCGAGGCGCTCGATGATGTATTCGCAGTGTGTCAGCCAGAATCTGCTGAACACCTCCGGTCAAGGGCGCGTGCGTCGTCGCTTTGCGATCAGCTTCGCTGATCCTTGACTCGGCGGGCCCGTCCTGGGACCGGCAGCTACAAGGAGGACGGGGGCGGACCAGGAGGTAGGCCGTCGGCACCGTCGCGTGCATGGTGGCCGGGCCATTAGCGTGCCATAAGGGCGGCGACGAGGGGTCGACCACGGTCACTCACGTCCGGCCTCAGCTCCAGGTCAACGCGTCTACGAGCCAAGATCCCTGCAGTTCCCAAGCTGACAGCGCGGGTTCGATTCCCGTCACCCGCTCCACGTGCGAAGGCCCAGGTCGGGATACTGATCCAGAGTCGCACCTTGGTCGTTTTGGAATTATGTCCATGTCCCGTCGCGAGCGTTCTAACAGGCCGCGCATACTGGTGGAGATGAAATCAACCAGCGGCGCGCCCCGTCGCCACCTGTCCACAAGTCCCTTCAAGCCCCCGCCCCCCGCCTCGCCTGTCGAGCAGTTCAGCATGAACGATCAAGTGACCCATGATCGGTATGGTCTCGGCGTCGTCATCGCTGTAGAAGACGAGATCGCTGTGTTCGTCGATTTCGGATCGCGGCAGGAACGAATCACTACACCGTTCAACAAGCTGTACAAACTCTGAGACCGCTATCACACGGGGAAAACACACAGCGCGAGCACATCAACGCCAGCGTCCAGCTCGGCCGAGCCGACGTCCACAGGACCGTGTGGAGACGTTCTTTCCTCGGCCCGGCCATACGAGCATAGGTATACCGCGAGGAAGCAGAAGCCATGCCGAACGTGCGGTGATCGTAGTGAGAGAGACCGACGGATCGGGGTTCCTCGCGGCATGCTGGAGGACGAACGTCTCCGGCCCGCATCGCCGGATGACAGTGAGCGCTGCGGCCCGATAAGGGAGGCAACCGCCATCCGGCGAAGACTTGACGTGGTGTTCCGCCACCAAGATTGACGACGTCCTGGCTGCTTATGGCATCTCATCCGAGAGCACTCAGCCGGCGCGCTTCAACGCTGATGACATCGACATGTTCATCGGGCGCCTCGGCAAGGGCGCCGTCATCATGGACAACCGCGTCGATACTGCCACCGAGGGACCCGATCTGTGGCGGGGGCGACGTCGGGTCTGACATCCGGCAACCCTGGGGAAGCGGTGGGAGCGGTGAGCGGTGCAAGGTGGGAGGAAGGAGGCTGGCTGGTAGTCGTCGTTCGGCTGAACTGTGGTGGGTTTTGGGATTTCCTGTCATGATCATGGCGAAATTTCCCCCAGCCGAAATGAGGTCGTCCATGAAGAGAACGACGGTGCGCAGGGTCGGAGCCGTGGCGCTGGCCCTGAGCAGCCTGATGGGAGTGGGCGCCACCGCGGCTCAGGCCGATGCTCAGCGGCTCGCCAGCTCCTGCCTGTCCAGCTTCTGCCTGTACGAGCATGACGACTACGCGGGCGCCGAGCAGGAGTTCCTCTTCACCTCCAACAACACCTGCGCCAACGTGACCTCGCTGAACAACAAGGCCAGCTCCATGAGGAACCCGTCGGCCGGCCGGATCCAGTTCTACGACAGCGCGAACTGCTCGGGTTCGTACGGCTACGCGGCCGCCCCGGGGTCGTCCGACAGCGACCTGACGAACAACGGCTTCGACAACCGGACGAGCTCCGTGAAGCGGGTCAGCCCGTAGCGTGCTCGGGCAGGTGCCCGCGGGCGTGGTCCTGCTCGTCACGGTGGCGGCCTGTTCGGGGGCGGGAGCTTCGGCGCCCGTCCCGGTGCCGGAGCACGGGGTGGAGGCGCGCGAGCTGTCCGTGCCCTTCGACCGGTAGAACCTCTCCCCGGCGGACCTCTCGGTCCTCGCCACCGCCGGGGACCTCCTCGTCCGCGACTGCATGCGGGGCGGGGAGCTTGACCTGGGAGACGTTGCCGCCAGTGGTGGAAGGCGACCCGGAACCGCCCTATCGCCGTCGTTACGGTGTCGCCGAGCCGGAGATAGCGCGTCTGTACGGGTACCACGTCGCTCCCGACCGTCCCTCCGTTGCCCGGCGAGCCGCGGCGGGTCACGCCCGCGCCGCACGCCTGTCGGACGAGGAGCGGCAGGCCGCGTACGACGAGACCGGCGGCTGTCTGCGGCAGGCGCGGGAGCGCATCGAGCAGGGAGCGCCGCAGGTCGACGCGACGCTGTTCAACAAGCTCGTTTCGCAGACCTTCGGTGAGGCGCAGCGGGATGCGAAGGTCGTCGAGGTCTTCAAGGACTGGAGTGCGTGCATGCGGGCTGAGGGGCTGCGTTAAGCCGACCCGCTCGCCGCCATCTTGCCCGCGCGATCATCGCCGGAGCCCGGTGACTACCCCGGTGCGACGCTTCCCTGCTGGAACGAGTGCGCTTCAGCCCGTTCGCATGCCGAACGCGGTGAAGGCGGTGAACGCGGTGAACGCGACATCAAGACAACAGATCTGGCTTATATAAGCGGGAGCTGATACGCTTCCGGCTCGTGCACGCGTTCGACGTCCTGGGTGATCCTCGACAGCGGCGCATTCCGGAGGTGCTCGCCGACGCCGAGCAGACCGCTGGCGCGATCACGGACGCGGTCCGGGCCGAGCTCGGGCCCTCGCAGGCCGCCGCGTCACAGCGGGTTCGTGTCGGTACGGGCTGAGGGCGCTCGCGCGGTTCTACACCGTCGACCCAGCGCGGCTGGGCCGGTTGTGGGACAACGCCTCGATGCTCTGGAAACCTCAGCGAAGGAAGCCTGACGTGAAAGACGTACTGGATGAACTGGCCGCCGCGCAGCGGGCGATGGGCAAGGGCAGCGTGCCCGCCGGTGACGCGTACACCATCGAGCTGCGGCGTCGGTACGATGCGCCGATCGACGACGTCTGGGATGCTCTGACCAACCCCGAGCGGCTGCAGCGCTGGTTGCAGCCGGTCACTGGAGACCTGCGGCTCGGCGGGACGTTCGAGCTGGACGGTGGTGAGCACGGCGAGATCCTCCGATGCGAGCCGCCGCGTCTGCTGAAGGTGTCCTGGCTCTACGGGCCCGACGCCGACGCCTGGCCCGGCACGAGCGAGGTGCAGGTGCGCCTGGCGTCGGGTTCGGCCGGCGACACCGAGTTCGAGCTGATCCACGCAGCGGTCCTGGAGGAGCCGCTCTTTCCGATCTACGGCCCCGGTGCCGGCGGCGTCGGCTGGGACCTGCGCCTCCTCGCTCTGGCCCGGCTGCTGGCCGGTGGTGAGAGCGTCGATCACGAGGCGGTCGAGAAGTCGCCCGAGTTCGTCCGGCGCAGCGCCGCGGCCTGGGGCGAGGCCCACTTGGCGGCTGGGGGCGAACCTGAGCACGTCGCGGCCGCAGTCGAGGCCACCACCCAGTTCTACGCACCCGACCCGACCTGACCTTCCCGCTGCGGCACGCCCTGCACCGCGGGCGTGAAACGGATGTCGGCCCACACCTGGAAGGAATGCGCGTCGTGAAGTACACCAACTCGATCGAGATCGCCCTGCCGCGGGAGCGGGTGGCCCAGCTGCTCGCCGACCCGGCACATGCGCCGAAATGGCTGCGGGGACTGGTGCTGCACGAGCCGTTGAACGGGGTGCACGGGCAGCTCGGCACCAAGTCGCGGGTGGTGATGCAGTCGGGGCAGCGGCAGATGGAATGCGTCGAAACGATCACTCGTCGGGAGCCGGCGGACCTCCACGAGATCCCTGAAGGGATCGTCGTTCACTTCGACCGCGAGATCGTCGGCGGGGGCATGTGGAGCGTGGTGCGCGATCGGCTGACCGAAGCCGGTCCGGAGACGACGCTGTGGGAGAGCGAGAGCGAATACCGGTTCAGCGGGCTGCTGATGCGGCTGATGGGGCTGGTCATGCCAGGCGCCTTCCACAAGCAGTCGCAACAGCACATGCAGGACTTCAAGGAGTTCGCCGAACAGGGGAAGGACGTCCGCGACGGTAAGGATTGATCTGCGCCATCAGCAACGACGACCATCGACGGATCGGCCGCTGCTCGGCGCGCGTGTGCCTCAACCGCCACGACACCTCGGGCGTCTGGGGAGTACACACGACTAACAGGATGAGCAGCACCCAAGCCAAGCGCATACCGGCCGATCCTGAGGGCGCGCCTCAGCCGAACGCGGCCTCCGTGACCGGCGCCCATTCCCGCCACTCGCGCAGCCGCTCGGCGTAGATGGCCTCGATCTCGGGGAGCGTGTTGCCGAGGACGAGCCGCCGGGGCGGCTTCTCGGCGTCGGCGAGCAGGAGGATCGCGTCCGCGGTCGCCGCCGGGTCGCCGAGCACCCATTCTTTGGCGGTCGCCTCGTGGACGGCGGCGTAGTCGGGGTGGCGGTCGGTGGTGCGCATGCTGGTGGTGCCGGCGAAGTCCGTGGCGTACGGGCCGGGCTCGACCGCGGTCACGTACACGCCGAACGCGGCGACCTCCTGGGCGAGCGCCTCTGACAGGCCCTCGACCGCCCACTTGGAGGCGTGGTAGGCGCCGATGCCGGGGTACGCGCGTACGCCGCCCTCGCTCGTGACCTGCAGGATCCGGCCGGACCGCTGGGCTCGCAGCACGGGCAGGACCGCTTGGGTGACCCAGACCGTACCGAAGAAGTTCGTCTCCATCTGGGCGCGCAGCTCGGCCTCGGTGAGCTCCTCGACCATGCCGAAGAGCCCGTAACCTGCGTTGTTGACGACGACGTCGAGCCGCCCGAACCGCTCCACGGCCCGCTCGACGGCCTCGAACACCGCCTTCCTGTCGGTGACGTCGAGGGGCAGCGGCAGGACGGCGTCGCCGAAGCGGCGTACGAGCGGGTCGAGCGCGCTGACGTCGCGGGCCGTCGCGACGACCCGGTCGCCGCGCCGCAGCGCGGCTTCCGTCCAGAGGCGGCCGAAGCCGCGCGAGGCGCCGGTGATGAACCAGATCTTGGACATGATTTCCTCCAGGTCTTCCTCCTTCCAGCATCCGGACGTACGAGTCATTCCACAAGCGAGGCTTTCGCACAGGAGACATGCGGAGTGCGCATGGCTTAGGTTGAGCGCATGGCGGAATTCACCGTTCCCGCGCTGCGGGTCGTGCACGCGGTCGTCGGCACCGGATCGTTCACGGCGGCCGCTGAGCTGCTCGGATACACGCAGTCGGCGATCTCCCGGCAGGTCGCGGCCGCGGAGTCGGCGGCGGGGACGCCGCTGTTCGTCCGCAAGGCCCGTGGGGTGGAGGCGACCCGAGCAGGCGAGGCGGTCGCGCGCCGGGCGGCCGCCGTGCTGGCCGAGCTCGACGCGCTGGGCCGCGAGCTGGCCGCGCTCGCCGACCCGCTCGCCGAGCAGGTCACGCTCGGCGCCTTCCCGACCGCGACCTGGTCGCTCATCCCCAAAGCCATGGCGGCGCTCAGCGCCGAGCACCCCGCGCTGGCCGTCGAGCTGCACGAGGCGTCCAGCCCCGCGCTCCTGCGCCAAATGCGGGCCGGCGGCGTCGACGTCGCCGTGATCGCCGTCGGTCAGGGCCTGCCCGACTACGACCTCCACGACCTGCACACCGAACGCCTGACGACCGGCGGCATGGGCATCGTCGCCGTGCCGAAGAACCACCGCCTCGCCGGACGGTCGCGCGTCTCGGTCGAGGATCTGTCCGGCGAGCCCTGGATCGTCGGTACGGGCCCGCGCGGCGACCCGCAATTCGGCGCCTGGCCGACGCTGCGGGAGCCGCGCATCGTCCACCGCATCCGCGACTGGAACGCCAGGCTCGGCTTCGTGGCCGCCGGGCTCGGCATCGCGACCGTCCCCCGGATCGCCGTCTCCGGCCTGCCCGCCGAGATCGCCGCCGTTGAGGTGGACGATCCCGCCTATTCGGGGCGCATCACCCTGACCGTGACCAGGTCAGAGCCGTCTCCAGGGCAGCGCGTCGTCGTCGCGGCCCTGCGCGCCGCGGCCGCGTCGGTATGACGCCGGGTAAGCCTCCGGCCGGTTCTCACCAGGTACTGGGTGTAGACCGACCCGCACACGGTCGCCGACGAAGTGGCAGAGCGGCCGGGGCGCGCTCGCCGGCGGCGGGTACGAAACGGCATTTGGACAACCCGCCGCCCGCTCCTCGATACTGGGTGCCCGAGCAGCCACGAAGGGGATCACTCGATGCCAGCGGACGGGCCGACCGTCGACCAAGGTGTACGAGAGATGATCCTGCTGATGCCGCGGCTCATCGCGCGAGCCAAGCGCACCCCCGTGCCCGGGCAGCTGCGGGACTTCGCGCTCACGCCGCGCCACCTGTCGCTGCTCGCCCTGCTGCTGCACGACGGCCCCGCCACGGTGAAGACGCTGGCCGGACGCCTCCAGGTCGCCTCCACGACGGTCAGCCTCATGGTGAACGACCTGAGCCGCAAGGGCATCCTGGCCCGCCACGAGGACGAACGCGACCGTCGGCGCACCATCGTCAGCATCGCCGACGAGCACCGTGAGGCGATCGAGGGCTGGCTGGCCGCGGGTGCGGACGCCTGGCGTACCGCGCTGGAGCCCTTGGAGCCCGCGCAGCGGCAGCTCGTCATCGACGCGCTGCTCACCTATGAGCGCGAGACGATGAAGCTCACCCGCCAGTCCGACTGAGCCCGGTTTCACGCCCCGTCGTTGACACCCCGCTGCCCGCAAATTAGGTTTGCAATCAAATCTGATTTGCTGATGAGTCCATCGGATGTCCGGAGGTTCAGGGTGCCTGTCTACGACCTCGACCACGTCACGCTCGGCGTACGTCACCTCTACGAGAGCGCGGAACGGCTGCGCCGCGAGACCGGGCTGCGCAGCCACGAAGGCGGCTGGCTGGAGGTCATGCCCACCGCGCACCGCGTCATCCCGCTGCCCGGCGGCGCCTTCGTCAACGTCGAGTCGGTCATCGACCACTACGCCGAGCTGCCCCCGGGATTGGGCGCGTTCCGTGACTGGTTCGAGCGGACCACCCGGCGGGGCGACCACTGGATGACGTGGAACCTGCGGGCGCGCAGCCGCGCCGACCTCCAGGACGTCGCCCGCCGGCTCGGCGGGGAGGTCATCGAGGCCCGGGGCGCCCTGCACCCCGACGGGACGTCCACGACGACGATCATGGCGCCCGGCGACGCACGGAAGACGTGGGCGCGCGGGCTGCCGAACTGGTACTACCACGAGGACATGAGCCGCCACCCCGCCCGCACGACGCCCATGACGCACGAACGTCCGCTGGCCGCGGTCGCCTGGCTGGAGCTCGGCAACGATCCGGCCGAGGTCGAGGAGCACATCGGCAAGGAGACGTTCGACGACCTGCCCCTGCGGTTCGTCTCCGGCGGGCCCGGCCTGCACGGGGTGGGCCTGCGCACCGAGGACGGCGACGAGATCGCCCTCCGCGCCCCCTCAGGAGTCTCCGGCCTCGCCGCCCTCACGTGAGGCGGCGGGCGTGTTCCTTTCGCCGCCCAGGTGAAAGGCCACATCGCCTTGATGGAGATGTGGCCTTCGGGAAATCAGGACCGGACGTGCTTCTCGTACCAGCTGTAATCGATGTACGTGCTGCCGGGGCCGGTCAGTGTGCCGTAGACCTGCCAGAAGCTGTCCGGCTCCAGCGAATAGCGGAAGATTTTGTCGCCGGGCCGGTCGTCCACGAACGCGGTCTGCTGCCCGTTGTTCCAGATCCGTACTTCGATGGTGAACGTCTCGCCGTCCGGGATGTCGAGGCAGATTTCATAGTCGTACGCGAACGAGCCACCGATGTTGTACTGGCGGCCGTCGATCGCGGGGCGTTGGAGATTGGAGGGGACGTAGCTGTTCACGACCCGGGTGTAGTCCCCGGCGGCGCAGTCGATGTCCGAGGTGGCGGCGGATGCGGGACTGGTGACGGTGAGCGTGGCGCCGAGGACCCCGGCGGCGAGCAGGGAGATGGTGCGCTTCATGCCTCTCCTCATCCGTGCAGTGAGTCTCCAACCGGGTAGTTGAAGGATGAACTGATTCTGGCGTGCGTGCACACTCCCGGACAAGGGCGGGCAAAAAATCCTGCGATCTTAAGTCAAGTGATGTGATGGTTATAAGGCCACACCCCGTGGCCGGGATGTGGCCTTGGCGGTCACCCTGCGTTCGGCATCAGGCCGGGGTGCGCTTCTCGTGCCAGGTGTAATAGAGGAAAGTGCTGCCGGGGCTGGTCAACGTGCCGTGCACCTGCCAGGCGAAGTTGGCGGGAATGGTGTAACGGAGGATTTTGTCGCCAGGTCGGTCATCGGTGAAGAAGGTCTTCAAGCCGTCGTTGAGATTCTTCAGCTTGATGGTGAACGTCTCGCCGTCGGGGATGTCGAGGCAGATCTCGTACGTGTGTGGCTGCGGCCCGTTGATGTTGTAGAGCGCGTTGTCGACCCCGGAGCGCTCGACGTTGGTGGGCACGTAGGTATTCACGACCCGGGTGTATTCGCCGGTGGTGCAGTCAACGGAGGAAGCGGACGCGGGAGTCGTGCCGGCGAGCGTGGCGCCGAGGGCGCCGGCGGCGAGAACGGAGATGGTGCGCTTCATGCCTCTCCTATCCATGGGGTGACGCTCCAACTGAGAAGTTGAAGTCTGAACTGATTCTGTCGCGATCCCCCATATATGGACAAGATCGGGCAAGGCTCCGTGCATCCCGCAGTAAGCCGTGACGCTCAGCCGGGCGCCGGGACGCGCCAGGACGAGGTGGAGAACCAGGCCTTCGCCGACGGCAGCAGGAGCAGAGTGACGATGAGTGCGGTGCAGGGCGCGCTGACGACCCAGGTGACAGTGCCGTCGATCAGGAACTCGATGACGTCGAGCACGGGGATGACGAGCTGGACGGCGACGGTGACGAGGCGTAACCGAGGCCGGCGGGTGTGCCACTTGTTGGCCAACAGGCCCGTGATCAGTGCTGGGAGGTGGATGGGGGCGTAGAGCAGGTCTTGGACGGCGCTCCGCGAGTCGGTGAACAGAGCCAGAAACAGCAGGATGAGGCTGAGCAGGGCGAGCGTCGCCTGGATCCAGATCAGGTTCCTGGCGACCTTCACGGGCATAGGCATGTCGAGAAGCCACCTTCGGGTTGGGGGGTACGGCAGAGCCCTTCCTGCACGGCTCCGCGGCTCTGATCTTTCCACCCCTTCTGCGCTGCTGGGCCCACACCCAAGAGGCGCCGCGCAGGGTCAGCAATGCGCGATGAGAGCATCGGCTTCGGGGAATTCTGGACGTACTCGTCCAGGCATACAGGGCCGCAGAGGAACCCCTGAAGACCGGCGCCGCAAACTAGGAAGGCGAGTCTTCGCTGCGGTGCTTCAGACAAACCTCCATGCCGCCATGATCTGCCAGGCCGCCCAAAAACCGGCCTTCTTTTTACTGCACCGTGCTTTTCCAGGGGAGAATCACACGTCAAAGGCCGTGAGCGCCGACCACACAATGCCTGCCTGTATGAGACCGACCAGGTCAACAGCGATGATCCAGGCGATTCCGCTCAAGCGGGTCCGGGAGACGAGATAACTCAGGGGCAGGGTCAGCACCCCTTGTGCCATGGCGAAGGCATCCGGAACGCCCCTCTTCGAGGTGAACCATCCCAAGGTACCCAGAAGCACGACAAGCGCCGCGTAACCACCCGCTATCCAACCGGCCACTGCCCCGCCCGCCTTCGGCGGTCAGTAGCGCTCTACGAGGTGGGTGCGGCCCGCTGGAGGGTCGTAGGGTTCGGGCCAGTAGTCGGTGATCTTGGTGATCAGGCCCTCGGGTGAGAGGTCGAACCAGATGCAGGCGTCCTGGTGTTCGTCGCCGACTCGGGCGTCTATCCAGGCGGCGGCGTGGAGGCCGTCGGCGAGGATGCGGCGGGGCTCCATGTGCCAGTCGCCGGGGTAGTCCATGTTGAACTGGAGGAATGCTTTCCTGCCGCGGATGCGTTCGCGGGTTTGGGGCATCTCGTACACCACGTCGTCGGCCAGCAGGGTGCTGAAGGTGTCCCAGTCGCGGCGTTCGGCGCTGTCTACATACGCGTGTGCGGCCTGGCGGCTTCTGGCGGTGTCGTCCACTCGAAGGACGTTACACAGTGGCACCGACAGCTTCGCCGGGGGATATTCGGGTGAGTTCCGGGGTGGTGCGGGCTAGCGTTTCCTGGGTGCGGCGGTGCGTCTCGTGTAAGCGGTGGGAGCCTGCTGGGGCGCCTGGGTGCC
Source organism: Nonomuraea salmonea (assembly GCF_042428605.1). Lineage (NCBI taxonomy): Bacteria > Bacillati > Actinomycetota > Actinomycetes > Streptosporangiales > Streptosporangiaceae > Nonomuraea > Nonomuraea salmonea. Next base: position 308,027 of record NZ_JBHMCF010000040.1, on the reverse strand, counting down.
GGGCCTGTGCCGCCGTTGTCGACGAGGTCGTCGAGGCGGGGTGGCGGGCGTTCGTTGCGCGGGAGTTCGGCGGGCTCGGCCCTCAGGAGGAGCGGGACGTCGCCTCCATGGTGGTTGATGAGCCGGACAGGCATCTCTGGCGAGTCGTGGATGCCGCCTACGATCGGCTCACCTGCGGGGAGTGCGGGGGCCGGTTGAGCCGGGGGCCGGTGGGGTGTGCGGCTTGTGATCTGGCCAACGGGTTTCGGTACGTCGCCATCGAGGTCGATCGGCCCGGTGTTCCGCCGGGGAACGAGCATGGACTGCGGGTCAATGTGGCGGTGGTGCGCAGGCCGTACGGGATCTCTGAGCGTGAGCTGGTGGCGCGGCGGTTGCTGCTGCCTTTTCTGCTTGACGGGCGGCTGCCGACGATCGCTCAGGCTCAGGAGATTCGGGCCTTTCTCAATCGAGGGGGGACGGAGGATCAACTCGCTCAGCGGCTCGAATCGATCTGGGAGCCCTAGTGGGTCACACCGCGCGCATCAGGAGGTGGCCGCGGCGGAAGCGTTCTCCCTCCAGCGGTTCGCGGAGCATGCGGGCGACCTCCGTGAAGCCCTCCTTGCGGAGCAGGTCGGCCATCTCGTCGATGGGCCAGCGGTAGGCCGCGGTGACCCTGTGGTCGAACTCCGTCACCGGCTCGCCCTCCGACTCGAAGAAGCCGATCAGGAGGTGGCCGCCGGGGGCCAGGACGCGGCGGAACTCCGTCAGGTAGGGCGGCAGCTCCTGCGGCGGAGTGTGGATGATCGAGTACCAGGACAGCAGGCCGCCCAGCGACCCGTCCCGTACGTCGAGCGCGCCCATCGAGCCGAGCTCGAAGCGCAGGCCGGGGTGGTCGCGGCGGGCGATCTCGATGAACGCGGGCGAGAGGTCGACGCCGGAGGCTTCGAGGCCGAGGTCACGCAGGTGGGCGGTCATGTGGCCGGGGCCGCAGCCGGCCTCGACGACCGGGCGGGGGCCGTCCGCGCGTACGAGGTCGGCGAAGGCGGCGACGATCGCGCGGTCCAGGGGCAGGCCGTCGAGCGAGTCGCGGACCAGGTCGGTGTAGAGGTCGGCGACGGCGTCGTACGCGGTGGCGGTGGCGGTCAGGTAGGGGGAGGGTTCGTCGGCCATGGCGGACGACTGTAGCCGATCAGGACCTGGCCGGTACGACGATCTCCTCGGCGTCCTTACGGCGGGTCAGCCAGAAGGACACGAGCGCCCCCACGAACAGCACGATCGACGTCCACTGGTTGATCCGCAGGGACAGGAACGTCACCGCGTGATCCACCCCGCCCACCGCGTCGATCCGCAGCCCCTCGATCCAGAAGCGGCCCAGCGTGTACCCGGCGACGTAGACGGCGAACAACCGCCCGTGCCGGAGGTCGAAGCGGCGGCCGATGCCGATCAGGGCGAGGCCGAGCGCGAGGTCCCACAGCGACTCGTACAGGAAGGTCGGGTGATAGAGGGCACCGGGCTCGCCGCCGTGCGCCTGGTCGATCTCCAGGCCCCAGGGGAGCGTGGTGGGGCTGCCGTACAGCTCCTGGTTGAACCAGTTGCCCCACCGCGCGATGGCCTGTCCGATGGCGATGCCGGGCGCGACCGTGTCGGCGACGGCCCCGAGCGACAGGCCGCGGCGGCGGCAGGCGAGCCACACCCCGACGCTGCCCAGCGCGACCGCGCCCCAGATGCTCATCCCGCCTTCCCAGATGAACAGCGCCTGGTACGGCTCCTTGATGGCGCGCGGGCCGAAGTAGATCTGCCAGTCGGTGATGACGTGGTAGAGGCGGGCGCCGATCAGGCCGAAGACGACGCCGGGGACGGCGATGTCGCTGATCGTGCCCGGTTCGCCGCCTCGGGCGCGCCAGCGGCGGTCGCTGATCCAGATGCCGACGGCGATGGCCACGATGAAGCACAGCGCGTAGGCCCGGATCGGGATGAACCCGAGATGCCAGACCCCCTCCGGAGGGCTGGGAATCAGGGCGAGGGGCATGGTGGTGACGCTAACGGATGCGGCCCCGGATGGGCAGGTACGTGACCTGATCGGACCTTCCGGAATGGTCACGCACGCGCGGGAAGCAGATTCGATCACGAAATATCCGCATAAATCGGGAATGAGGAGCGCCCGGCTCGGCGCTTAGGGAGGGTGCGCCAACGACGGTAAGACCCCTGTAGAGACCCTCCGGTAGAGACCTTCCGGTAGAGAACCCCCGTAGAACCGCCCCCCGCGAAACCGCCCCGCGCGGACTGTCCCGCAGAGAGCTTCCGCAGAGCCGCGTCGCGCGGACTGCCTGCGGAGAATCCTGCAGGGCCGCCCGCAGAGAGCAGCTCCGGAGAGACCAGCCCGCACGGAACCGCCCGTGCAGACCGCCGATGAGTTCTGTCGGTGGCGGCGGTCAGTATGTGCATGACGACGATGACCGTCCCAGAGAACACCCCTTCTGATCCCCTGTTGACGGGCGACCGAGATCGAGGCTCCGTGATCACTTCAACGCACGACGCAGCACCACCGAAGGCCGAGGAGGCCGCCGGGTCACGGCGCACGCCGCCGGTGATCCGGCTGCTGGTGCTGGCCACGTTCGTGGTCATCCTCAATGAGACGATCATGATCAACGCGATCCCGCGCCTCATGACGGCCCTGAGCATCGGCGAGCAGACCGCGCAGTGGCTCTCGACCGCGTTCATGCTGACGATGGCCGCGGTGATCCCGATCACGGGGTGGTTCCTGCAGCGGGTGACCACGCGCGGCGCGTACGCCACCGCGATGGGTTTGTTCCTGCTGGGCACCGCGCTGGCCACGGTGGCGCCGTCGTTCGAGGTGCTGCTCGGGGCCCGCATCGTGCAGGCGTCGGGCACGGCCGTGATGATGCCGCTGCTGATGACGACGTTGATGCACGTCGTGCCGGAGCACAACCGGGGCAGGGTGATGGGCAGCGTCAGCCTGGCGATCTCGGTGGCGCCCGCCATGGGGCCGACGATCTCCGGGCTGATCCTGAGCTTCGGGTCGTGGCGGCTGTTGTTCGCGGTGGTGCTGCCGATCGCGGCGCTGGTCACGTGGCGTGGCCTCGCGCAGTTGCAGAACGTCGGGGAGCCGCGGGTCGGCACGATCGACTGGTTCAGCGTGGTGACGGCGGCGGCCGGGTTCGGCGGGCTGGTCTACGGGCTGAGCCGGTTCGAGGGCGGCGACGCCGGGATGGCGGTGGCCATCGTGGTGGCCGGGCTGGTGACGATCGCGGTGTTCGTCGTCCGGCAGCTCGTGCTGCAGCGGCGCGGGGTGCCGCTGGTCGACCTGCGGACGCTGCGCAACCGCACGTACACCGTCGCGCTGATCATGATGGCGGTGGCCTTCATGGCGATGCTGGGCTCGATGGTGCTGCTGCCGCTCTACCTGCAGAACGTCAGGGCGTTCAGCCCGCTGGAGACCGGGCTGCTGGTCATGCCGGGCGGTCTGGCGATGGGGCTGCTGGGGCCGGCCGTGGGGCGGTTGTTCGACAAGTTCGGCGGGCGGGTGCTGGTGGTGCCGGGCGCGGTGGCGATCATGCTGTCGCTCACCGGGTTCACCCAGATCACGATGACGACGCCCTACTGGCAGCTCCTGGCGCTCCACGCGCTGCTGTCGATCGGCCTGGCGGCCACGTTCACCCCGGTCTTCACGCTCGGGCTCGGCGCGGTCCCGCCCGCGCTCTACTCGCACGGCAGCTCGATCCTCAGCACGTTGCAGCAGGTCGCGGCGGCCATCGGCACGGCGATGGTGATCACCGTGATGAGCGCGCGCAGCGCGTCGCTGCGGGAGTCAGGGGTCAGCGACGTGCTCGCCGACCTCGGCGGCATGCAGCTGGCCTTCGTCATCGGCGCGGTGCTGTCGGTGGCCGTGGTGGTCACCGCCCTGCTCCTTCCGGCCAGGGCCGACGCCTCGAAGTAGGCGTCTTGCGCGGTCGCGGCGGCCGGTGTACAACTCGTCATCGTCTACGAGGAAGGTCGCCTGTGACCGCGTTTCGCATTCTCGGTGCTGTTCAGGCCCTTTCCGCGGACGGGCCGGTACACGTCCCGGGAAAGCAGCGGTCGATGCTGGGCGTCCTGCTGCTCTACCCCAACACGCCGGTCTCGCTCGAGCGGCTGATCGACTGCCTGTGGGAAGATCCGCCCGCCTCGGCGGTGTCCAACATCCACAGCTACGTCACCCGCCTGCGCCGTACGGTCGCCCCCAGCCTCGTCACCCAGGACCACCACTATCTCCTCGCCCTCGACCGCGACCAGCTCGACCTGTTCCTCTTCGAGGACACGCTGAGCGAGGCCCGCCACCACGCCGAGGCAGGCGACTTGGCGAAGGCCCATGAGGCGTACCGGTCGGCGCTGGCGCTGTGGCGCGGCAGGCCGGCCGAGGACGCGCAGCTCACCGCGAGCGTGCTGCCGCGCGTCGCCGACCTGGAGGAGCTGGCGCTGTCCGCCCGCTGCGACTGGACGGACCTCCGCCTGCGTCTGGGCCTGCACGAGGAGCTGATCGGCGAGCTGCGCGCGCTGGCCGAGGCCAATTCGATCAACGAGCGCGTCTGGCGGCAGCTCATCCTCGCGCTGCACCGGTCGGGCCGGCGGGCGGAGGCGCTGGAGATGTACGGCCGGGTCCGCGCCGTCCTCGGGGCGGAGCTGGGCGTCGAGCCAGGCCACGAGCTGCAGGACCTGCACGCCGCGATCCTGGGCAACGACGAGACCCTCACCCCGCCCGTACGCGAGAGCGCCCGCCGCATCGTCCCCCGCCAGCTCCCGCCAGCGCTGGGCCGCCTGGTGGGCCGGCGGGCGGAGCTGGCCAGGCTGGACGAGACGCCGCACGCGATGCTGACCCTGCTGGTCGGGGGCGCGGGAGTGGGCAAGACCACGCTGGCCGTCCACTGGGCCCACCGCGTCGCCGAGCGCTTCCCCGACGGCCAGCTCTTCCTCGACGCCCGCGGCTTCGACCGGGCGCCGCCGATGAGCGCGGCCGAGGCGCTGCCCCGGCTGATCCAGGCGCTCGGCTGGCCGGCGAAGGACATCCCCGTCGATCTGGAGGCACAGATCGGCCTCTACCGGTCGATCCTGGCCGAGCAGCGCGTCCTCGTGGTGCTGGACAACGCCGCCGACCCCGACCTGATCAGAGCGCTGATCCCGCCGGGCAGCGGCTCCCGGATGCTCGTCACCAGCCGCGACCGGCTGAGCGGCCTGGTGGCGCTGGAGTCGGCGGCGTCGGTCACGCTGGACGTGCTCGACCAGGACGCGGCGCTCGACCTGCTCGCCGACGCCGTGGGGAAGGACCGCATCGAGCGGGAGCCGCAGGTCGCGGCCCGGCTGGCCGAGCTGTGCGCGCGGCTGCCGCTGGCGCTGCGGGTGGCGGGCGCGAAGGTGGCGGCGAGCCCGCACCGCGCGCTCGCCGACTACGTGGCCGAGCTGGACGAGCGGAACCTGCTGTCCAAGCTGGAGGTGCCGGGCGACCAGCGTACGGCGGTGCGCGGCGCGGTCGGCCGCTCCCACGAGACGCTGACCCCGGCGGGCCGGCGGCTGTTCCGGCTGGTCGGCCTGCTGCCCAACACCGGCGTCACGGTGCCCGGCGCGGCCGCGCTGTCCTGCCTCCCGGCGGGCGAGACGGCCGGGCTGCTCGACGACCTCGCGCGGGTCCACCTGATGAACGCCGGGCCAGGCCGCTACACCTGCCACGACCTGCTGGTCACGTACGCGGCGGAGCAGGCGCTCGCGGACGACCCGCCCGAGGAGCGCGAGCTGGCGGTCACCCGCTACTTCGACTTCTATCTGCGCACGATCGTCGCGGCCGGCGAGCACGTGGACGTCCGCGTGGTCGGGCCGGCGCCGGGCGGCCCTGACACGGGGGTGACGCCGCTGACGTTCGCCGACCGGGCGGAGGCGGAGAGCTGGCTGGAGCGGGAGTGGGACATCGTGGCCGCGCTGGTCGCCCGCGCCGCCGAGCGCGGCCCGTACGCGATGGCCTGGCGGCTGGCCGACGCGCTGCGCGACGTGCTGCCCTGGCGGCGGCCGGTCGCCGAGTGCCTGCGCATCGCCGAGCTGGGGCTGAAGGCCGCCCGCGCCGACCACGACGACCTCGGGCAGGGCGCGATGCTGATGTCGATCGGCTACGTGCGCTGGCGCATCACCGACCTCGACGCCGCCATCGACGCCTACCGCCAGGCGCTGCCCCTCCTGCGCCGGGCCGGCTGGCTCGCGGGCGAGGCGGCCGTGCTGCGGGCCGGCGGGGTGGCGCTCGCGCAGGCGGGCGACGCGGAGCAGGCCGCCGATCAGTTCCGCCGGGCCCTCGCGATCGACCGCGAGCTGGGCAACCGGGCGGGCGAGACGTCCAGCCTCGGCAACCTGGCCTCGCTCACCCTCGACCTGGGCCTCCTGCGCGAGGCGGAGCAGCGCAACCTGGAGGCGCTGGCCGCGGCCGCCGAGGTCGGCAAGCGCCAGCTCGAAGCCGTCCTGCTGACCAACCTGGGCGTGGTGCGGCGGGAGCTGGGCCGGCTGGCGGACGCCCAGGCCACGCTCGACCAGGCGCTGGCGGCCGGGCGCGAGATCGGGTCACCGTACGTCGAGGCCATGGCGCTGGAGTCGATCGGCTGCGTCCACCGCGACGCCGGCCGTTACGACGACGCGCTGCGGGCCCACGAGCAGGCCGCGGCCGTGGCGAGGAGCGCTGAGAACACCGAGGTCGAGGTACGCGCGCTGGTCGGGCACGCGCTCGTGCACCTGCGCCGCGGCGACCTCACCGAGGCAGGCGAGCGCCTCGCCGCCGCCGAGTCGTCGGCCGGGCGCACCGGCCACCGGTCGAACCAGGTGGAGCTGCTGCTGATCCGCTCGGAGCTGGCCCGCGCCCAGGGGCGGCCCGCCGAGGCGCTGGCCCGCGCAGAGCAGGCACGCCAGCTGGCGGAGCGTGGCTATGGCCTGGCGCTGGGCAGGGCGCTCGCCGCCGTCGCCGCCGCCCAGCTCGACCTGGGCGAGCCGGCCGCCTGCGAGGAGAGCTGCGGCGCGGCGCTCGACGTCTTCCGCAGGACCGGGCAGCGGCTCGCCCGTGCCAGGACGCTGATCCTGCTGGGCCACGCCAGGCAGGCCATGGGGCAGGCGGATGCGGCCAGGAAGACGTGGCGGCGGGCGCACGCGGTCGTCAGCGCGGCGGGGGCGCAGGAGCGCGTGCTGACCGCCGCGCTGGTCACATCTGCTTGACGAACGGTGTGCCCTCGTAACCGGCGCGGCGGGCGGCACGCAGCGCCGTACCCGGTGTCGGGCCGTGCGCGATCACCGCGTCGCCGTCGACGGCCACCCAGGTGCCGGACGGCGTCTCGGCCGTCTGCGCGGCGCGCAGCGCGCCGGTCAGCCGCTCGACGCGGCCGGAGGTGTCCAGCCCCGAGGCGGGGACGCCGAGCCACGCGTACGTACGCCGCTCGGCCCCGCGAAGCAGGCGCCACAGCACGTACTGGATGAGGATCGCGGGACCGAGCACGGTCAGGAACGCCATCCCCGAGCGCAGCACCCCGGTCGCGAACCCGATCTCGACCAGCACGATCAGGCCGATGCCCGCGACCGCGCCGATCCAGGCGGCCACCCTGCCGTACGCCTTCGCCGCCACCATCGGCCACAGCGCGAGCATCAGGCAGTCGCCGAGGCCCGCCGCCACCGGCGCCGTCCCGCCCGTCACCGCCAGGAGCGGCGCGAACGGCTGGCCCACCACCTGGGCGAGGAACCGGTCGGTCAGGTCGCCGAGCCCGGTCGCGAACAGGTCGTACACCGCCAGCACGGTCGCGAACGCCGCCACGTGACCCGCCGACATGCCGGTCTGCGCCCACAGGCTGGTCACACCGATCACGGAGATCGCGATGAGCAGCGCGTTGAACGCCAGCACCATGCCGTCGAGCCCGGCGACCGCGGCCGCCACCGTGACGGCGACCAGCAGCAGCGAGGCGAGCGTGGCCCGCCGGCCGCCGATCACCGGCGCCAGCGTCATCTGGACGCTGGCCAGGAAGAGCACGCCGAACACGGCGGAGACCGCGGGGCCGGGCAGCGCCAGGTAACCGACGGGCATCACCACCACCAGGCAGCTCATGATGAGCACGTCGGAGGTGGTCGAGTAGCCGATCGGCGGGCGCGGCAGCGAGTAGCGCCGCACGTAGCCGAGTGCGCCCAGCACGATCGCGGCGATGACGACGTCGAGCAGGGCGAGGTTCGGCAAGGTGATCATCGGGGGTCTCCGGAGGGCGATGACTCGAAGCTGTGCTCGTACAGGTCGGCGCGCACCCGGCATGGCTCGGGCAGCTCGTCGGCGGTGTCCACGAGCACGATCTCGGCGACGGGGAGCGCGCGTTCCGTCGCCAGCTCCTCGATGCGGCCCAGCGTGCCGCCCCGGCGTGGGGCGACGACATGCAGGTCGGGCTTCTTCGGGTCGCCGGTCAGCGCGTACCTGGTCGGCAGCGGGACCTCGCGCACCGCCTGCAGCACCTCCAGGATGTCGCGGTCGGTCGGGCCGCCGCCGTAGTGGGAGGCCCGCCCGACGATCCTGGACGTGGCGGGGAGCGCGGCCAGCTCGCAGCCGTACGGCTCGTCGGGCAGGCGGCGTACGAGGTCGCCCGTCCGGTAGCGGACCAGCAGCGTCGTCTCGCGGTAAGGGGTGTACGGGGTGGCGACCAGCTCGCCGACCTCGCCGGCGGCGACCGGGGTGTCGGCGTCCACGTCGAGTATCTCGAAGTGGGCCTGCTCGACGGCCAGATGCAGGTGCTGCTTGGAGCACACCATGCCGGTGGTGGGGACCAGCTCCGTCATGCCGTACACGTCGGACACCGGCACGCCGAACGTCTCGCGTACGCGCTCGCGCAGCGCGTCGGTGAGGATCTCCGCGCCGGTCATCACCCGGCGCAGCCCGAAGTCCTTCGCCTGCCAGCCGTCCCGCTCGGCCCGCTGCACGAGCGCACCCAGGTAGGAGGGGACGGTGTAGAGGTCGCTGACGTACGGCAGCTTGCCCGGCAGGTGCAGCGGCGCGGCCAGCCGGTCGAGCGCGATGCCCGGATCGACCAGCCCCTGCGCGATGAAGCCGGCGCCCACCATGGTCAGCGCCCGCTGCGCCGTGACCAGCCCGACGGTCGCGCGCGAGCTGATGCACGACAGCCCGACGTGGTGCTCGCGCGTGTCGCCCACCATCAGGTACGAGATCGCCGACAGCACCGCCGCCAGCTCCAGCTCGTAGCGCGAGAACCAGACGATGGCCGGCGTGCCCGTGGTGCCGGTGGTCTGCGCCATCAGGACCGGCTCGCTCACGTCCGACACGAACGCGGGGCCGGCGCCGCGCAGGGCCGACTTGGGGGTGGTGGCCACCTGGGAGAGCTGGTCGAGCCCGATCCCGGCCGGATCGAGGCCGTGCTGCTCGAACCAGAGCCGGTAGTACGCGGTGTGCCCGGCCGCCCGCCTGATCGCCTGCCGCAGCCGGCGGTCCGCCATCGAGCGCCTGATCTCCGGATCGTCGACGCCGCCGCCGGGCAGCAGGTCGTTCGGGCCCTCACCAGGCTCGCCCAGCTCGGCCAGCATCCCGCGGAGGTCGGTCACCAGCTTCCCCAGGGCGTCCACGTCGAATTTCCCGCCGCGGAGCACGGTGGCGGCGTGACGAAGCTGTCGAGCGGCTGTGGCGAGCAAGGACACCTCACTTCATCGGAACGGAGCGACCCCGGCCGGCCGGCCCCCCGGAGGGACCGGCCGGCTCAGTTCCCTCAGGTGGCGGGGATCTGGAACAGCGCGGTCGTCAGGGTGCTGAGCGCGTACCTGGCGTAGCGCATGCTCATCTTGACCACAGGGTTCTCCCTTCGGATGCCTGCCGCGGAAGCCCGCGGCGAGGCGCGTGAGTGATCTCCTCACCGCAACGATCGCCCCCGCCTCCACAAACCCTGCACATGATCACCACACGATCACGGTGGTGTGCGCACGAGGCAGGGCGCGATCATGCTCGGCTTCGTGTCCGGGTGCGCCGTGATCGTGCTGGGCGGCGCGCTCGTGCTGGTGCGGTGGGCCGGTTGCGACCCGGGCTCGGCCGTGTGGGTCAGGCGCGCCCGACGATCTGGTGGTCGGGGCTGACGAGGGCGACCACGCGGTCCTCGTCGCGTGAGTACGGCTGCCCGATGTACTTCTGGGCGATCCCGTCGATGATGTCCCAGGCCGCGTCGCCGTCGAGCCACTCGACGACCCTGCCGCGCACGATGACCGGCTCGAACGGGTTGTCGGCCGGCGTCATGGACACCGCCACCCGGGGGTCGTCCCGCAGGTTGCGGGCCTTGCGCGACCGCGGCCCGGTGAGGAAGGCGACGTGGTCGCCGTGGGTGCCGATCCAGATCGGGACGTTGTGGGGCGAGCCGTCGGGCAGGACGGTGGCGAGGTGGGCGATCGGGGTGCCGTCGAGGACGCGGCGTACGGCGGGGCTCAGCATGGTCCGCTCCTGCGTTTTGGGTTCCTTGAAGAGACTCCACGACCATAACACCGTGAGTCTCTTGAGGGAACCCCAAAGGGTCAGGCGCGTCTTCTCGCGCGGTAGGCGCTGGCCTTGGCGCGGTTCTGGCAGGACAGGTCGCAGAAGCGGCGGGAGGCGTTCCTCGTGGTGTCGTAGAAGACCAGGGAGCATCGTTCCGCCTGGCAGGCGCCGAGGCGGGCGGACTGGCCGACGCCGATCACCATGGCGAGGGCGGTGCCCATGTCGGCCGCCCAGGCGTCCACGGGGTCGGCGTCGGGGCGGTGGAAGGACAGGCCGAGCGGGTTCGCGGGGCTGCCGTGCAGGTTGGGGACGGCGTGGTGGCGTACGAGGAGGTCGTTGAGGCCGGCCGCCGCGTCCAGGAGGTGGTCGCCGGCGGCGAACAGCGGGCGCAGGCGGGCGGCGATCCCGGCCAGGCGGTCGGCGTCGGCCGGGGTGAGGACGCTCGCGGGCGGGTGGACCGTCAGGCGCTCCTGTGCGGCGACGACCGCCGCGAGGCGGTCGGCTCCCGGCGGAGGTGGCGTGACGCCGCGGCCGTGCGCGTGCGGCGTGGCCAGGGAGTTGATCAGCTGGACGGCCAGCTCGACCCTGCTCCCGACATAACTGTCTATTTCGGCTTGACCAGTGATTCGCCACGCTTCTACCATCACTGGCATAGCTTATCTAGACAGTGAGGATCCTTCGTGACCTTCGACCAGCTCGCCCGGCAGATGTGGCACCAGATCGAGCCGGTGCACGCGCCGCTCTACTTCAGCAAGGAAGCGTTCGAGGAGGCCGCCGCCCTCGGTTACGCCGTCGAGCCGCGCTGGCCGAGCTACTTCGCCTGGCGTACGGCGGTGCTCGGCGCCGCGGGGCGTGGCCTGGTCGCGGCCACCTACTACAGCTTCAGCCCGGCCATGATCGCCGAATACGTCCCGGCGATCTGGGAGACGGCCTCCCCCGAGCAGGTGCTAGAAGCCCGGCTGCGGGCCGTGGACCGGACCATCCGGGCCCTCGTGGACGACGTGAAGCCGCTGGCGGAGGCGGCGGAGCTGGCGGTCAGGGCGGCGGAGAGCGCCGACGTCGCGCACCGGCCGCTGGCCGCCGCCAACCTGGCGCTGCCCTGGCCCGACGAGCCGCACGTGCGGTTGTGGCAGGCGTACACGGTGCTGCGCGAGCACCGCGGCGACGGGCATCTGACGGCGTTGCAGGCCGCGGGGCTCGACGGGTGCGAGGCGCTGGTGTCGTTCGCCGCCGTCGGGGCCGCGCCGGTCGCCAACTTCGCCGGACGCGGGTGGAGCGAGGAGGAGTGGGGCGCCGCCCGTGAGCGGCTGGCCGCCAGGGGGCTCGTGGACGCCGACGGCATGGCCACCCCGGAGGGCCGCGCCCTGCGCAACCGGGTCGAACGCCACACCGACCAGCTCGCCGCCGGGCCCTGGAAGGCGCTCGGTGAGGAGCGTGCCGCGCTGCTCGCGCAGCTGAACCTGCCGCTGCTCGGCGCGGTGTTCGAGTCGGGCATCCTGCCCTCCCAGACCACGCTCGGCATCGGCAAGATCACCGTCACCTGACGTACCACGTACAAAAAAGGCGGGCCCGCCACCTGGAAGGTGGCGGGCCCGTGAGACCTGGCGATCAGGACAGGTCGAACCGGTCGAGGTTCATGACCTTGTCCCACGCGGCCACGAAGTCCTTGACGAACTTCTCCTTGGCGTCGTCGCAGGCGTACACCTCGGCGACCGCCCGCAGCTCCGAGTTGGAGCCGAAGACCAGGTCGGCGCGGGTGCCGGTCCACTTGACCTCGCCGGTGGCGGCGTCGCGGCCCTCGAAGGTGCTGCTGTCGCCGGACGTCGCCGTCCAGGTGGTGCCCAGGTCGAGCAGGTTGACGAAGAAGTCGTTCGTCAGCGTGCCGGGCGTCGTGGTCAGGACGCCGTGCTGGGACTGCTGGTGGTTGGCGCCGAGCACGCGCAGGCCGCCGACCAGGACGGTCATCTCGGGCGCGCTGAGCGTCAGCAGGTTGGCGCGGTCGATGAGCAGGTATTCGGCCGGCAGCCGGTTGCCCTTGCCCAGGTAGTTGCGGAAGCCGTCGGCCGTCGGCTCGAGCGCGGCGAACGACTCGACGTCCGTCTGCTCCTGCGTGGCGTCCACACGACCGGCACGGAACGGCACCTCGATCTCGAAGCCCGCGTCCTTGGCGGCCTTCTCGACGCCGACGTTGCCGGCCAGCACGATCAGGTCGGCGAGCGAGACCTGCTTGCCGCCGGTCTGCGCGCCGTTGAACGCCTTCTGGACGCCCTCAAGCGCGCCGAGCACGGTCGCGAGCCTGTCGGGGTCGTTGACCTCCCACCCGGCCTGCGGCTGCAGGCGGATGCGGGCGCCGTTGGCGCCGCCGCGCTTGTCGCTGCCACGGAAGGACGAGGCCGACGCCCACGCGGTGGAGACCAGCTCGGAGACCGACAGGCCGCAGGCCAGGATCTGGCTCTTGAGGGTGGCGACGTCACCGGCGTCGATCAGCTCGTACGTCCGCTCGGGCAGCGGGTCCTGCCAGATCAGCGTCTCGCTGGGCACCTCGGGGCCGAGGTAGCGCACGACCGGGCCCATGTCGCGGTGGGTCAGCTTGAACCAGGCCCGCGCGAACGCGTCGGCGAACTCGTCGGGGTGGTCGAGCCAGCGCCGGGTGATCTGCTCGTAGATCGGGTCGACCCGCAGCGACAGGTCGGTGGTGAGCATCGTCGGGGCCACCCGCTTGTTCGGGTCGTGGGCGTCGGGGACGGTGCCCTCGCCGGCGCCGTCCTTCGGCCGCCACTGCCAGGCGCCCGCGGGGCTCTTGAACAGCTCCCACTCGTAGCCGTACAGGGTCTCGAGGAAGCTGTTGTCCCACTGGGTCGGGGTGGGGGTCCAGATGCCCTCGAGGCCGCTGGTGATGGCGTCGCCGCCCTTGCCGGTGCCGAAGGAGTTGCGCCAGCCGAGACCCTGCTCCTCCAGCGGCGCGGCCTCGGGGTCGGGGCCGACGTGCTCGGCGGGGCCGGCGCCGTGGGTCTTGCCGAACGTGTGACCGCCGGCGATCAGCGCGGCCGTCTCCTCGTCGTTCATCGCCATGCGGCGGAACGTCTCGCGGATGTCGCGGGCGGCGGCCAGCGGGTCGGGGTTGCCGTTGGGGCCCTCGGGGTTGACGTAGATGAGGCCCATCTGGACGGCGCCGAGCGGGTTCTCCAGCTCGCGGTCACCGGTGTAGCGCGCGTCGCCGAGCCACGTGGTCTCGGGGCCCCAGTAGACGTCCTCCTCCGGCTCCCACACGTCCTCGCGGCCGCCGGCGAAGCCGAACGTCTTGAAGCCCATCGACTCCAGCGCCACGTTGCCGGCCAGGATCAGCAGGTCGGCCCAGGACAGCTTCTTGCCGTACTTCTTCTTGACCGGCCACAGCAGGCGGCGGGCCTTGTCGAGGTTGCCGTTGTCGGGCCAGCTGTTGAGCGGGGCGAAGCGCTGCTGTCCCGCGCCGGCGCCACCGCGGCCGTCACTGATGCGGTAGGTGCCCGCGCTGTGCCAGGCCATCCGGATGATGAGCGGCCCGTAGTGCCCGAAGTCGGCCGGCCACCAGTCCTGGGAGGTGGTCAGCACCTCGGCGATGTCGCGCTTGACGGCCGGCAGGTCGAGGCTCTTGAACGCCTCGGCGTAGTCGAAGTCCTCGCCCATGGGGTTGGCCACGGCCGGGTTCTTCGCCAGGATCTTCAGGTTGAGCCGCTCAGGCCACCACTGACGGTTGCCGCCGCCCTGGGTGGGGTGGAGCGCGCGGTGGGCTACCGGGCAGCCGCCTCCATCCTCTGTCTTCGGGTCTGTGACGATCGCGTCGTGGTTCTCAGACAATGGGAATCCCTCCGGACTATGTGACTCAGGGTGCTCAAGAGCTGCTGGTGGCGGTGGAACAGTCGGGGCACAGGCCCCAGTAGATGACCTCGGCCTCGTCGATGGTGAAGCCGTGGTCGTCGGACGCGTGCAGGCACGGCGCGTGTCCGACGGCGCAGTCGACGTCGGCCACGGCGCCGCAGACGCGGCAGACGACGTGGTGGTGGTTGTCGCCGACCCGGCCCTCGTATCTCGCCGGGCTGCCCGCCGGCTCGATGCGGCGGACGAGGCCCGCGGCCGTGAGGGCGTTGAGCGCCTCGTACACGGCTTGGAGCGAGATGTGGCCGACGCGGTCGCGCACCCCGGAGGCGATGGCCTCGACGTCGAGGTGGTCACCGTCGCGGACGGTCTCGAGCAGCGCGACCCGGGCGGCGGTCACCCGCAGCCCGACACTGCGTAGCTCCTCGGCGCCGGTCGGCGTCTGGGGTGCGGTCATAGCGCCCAACCTAATCACCTAAACGCGAACGATACAAGATAACGAATGATGCAATCTTAGTGTCGTCTCAAGGAACTTTGACCGCTCCTTGGATCAGGGGGTCAGCGAGTCGAGCAGGGCGCGGACGAAACCCGCCGCCGCCGCCGCGTCGTCGTCGCGTTCGGCCGGTGGCGACATGTGCTCTAGGAAGGCGTGCTGGAAGCAGGCGCCCAGCAGCAGGCCCGCCGCCGCCCGTACGTCGGCGCCGGCGCGCACCCGGCCGGCCTCCTGCTCGCGGCGCAGGTACGCGGCCACGGCCTCGTTCGCCTTGTGCGGGCCCGCGCCCTGCCGGTGCAGCTCCTCCTTGTGTGCGGACAGCGTGCCGGGGTCGGCGAAGATCGAGGCGAGCATCGGGAACCCGGCCCGGTAGAACGCGATCGCCGCTCCCGCCACGGCGGTCAGGTCCTTCTCCAGGCCGGCTCCGCCCCGCAGCGCCGCCGCCAGCGCGCCGAAACCGGGGGAGCGCTCGCGCAGGACGGCCACCAGCAGGTCGGCCTTGCCGGCGAAGTGCTTGTAGAGGGCGGCCTCGGTGAAGCCGGCCTTGCGCGCGATCTGCCTGGTCGTCACGTTGGCCAGACCGTGCTCGGCCATCACCGCGGCGGCGGCGTCCAGGATCACGTCCCTCGTTCCCATGTCCCATCCGGTTCCCTCGGCGGCGCTTGACGTGGTTAGTAAACGCTCACTAGCATCGCCGAACAAGTTAGTGAGCGTTTACTCACCCTAGGAGCTTTTCACGTGGATCTCTTCTCGGGAGTGCCGTCGTGCGCCCGGTGACCATCACGTTGAGCACACTGCTCGTCTTCGTGCTCGGGACCGCCGGCGTGGTCGGCTGGCTGACCTTCCTGCGGGCGCCCGACAACGCGCCGTCCGCCGCCTGCGGCGCCGAGCCCACCCGGCCCCGCCTGGTGGCGGCCGGGGCCAGCATGACGCAGGGCTCGCTGGGCGCCGACTGGGTGGGGGCGGTGCGGGCGCGGCATCCCGCGTACGAGGTGGTCAACGCGGGCGTCAACGGCAACAAGGTCGCCGACCTGCTCGCCCGCGTCGAGACCGACGTCGTCGCCTGCCGCCCGGCCGCCGTCACGCTGCTCATCGGCACCAACGACGTACGCGACGACGTCCCGCCCGATCGTTACCGCGCCGACCTGCGCACCGTCGTCGAGCGCGTCAAGACCACCGGCGCCCGCGTCGCCCTCATGTCGCTGCCCCCGCTCGGCGAGGACCTCGACGCCGGGCCCAACCTCCGGCTGCCCGCCTACAACGCCGCCGTCAAGGAGGTCGCCGCCGTGACGGGCGCCGCCTACCTCCCCCTGTACGAGCGCATGGCCGGCACCCTGCGCCAGGCCGGCCCCCGCACGCCCTACGCCTTCAGCTTCCCCCTCGCACTCACGGTCGCGGCCCAGCACCACCTGCTACGCCGCACCTGGGACGAGATCGCGGCGTCAGGCGGCCGCATGCTGCTGGTGGACCACATCCACCTGACCGACCGCGCCGCATCGATGGTCACCGACCTCACCTCAGCCTGGCTCACGGGCAAGCCCTGACCGCCGCATGTCCGCCCAGCGCGGAAAGGGCGTTGTGTCGCTGCCGTCGGCGGGTGGGGCGGGTTACGCTCCCGCCATGACGTGGGATCTTGAGGCGCCAGGGGTGCTGCGCCTGCCGTCCGGGCGGCTGGTGCGCGGCAGGGGCCTGCGGCATCCGCTCCCGCCAGGCCCCGAGCCCGCCTTCGCCCTCTACCTGCTGGGCAAGGCCCCGCCGCCCGTCGGCTGGGAGCACCGGTGGGTGCGCTGGCCCGACTTCTGGCTGCCGTCCGACCGCCGGAAGGCAGCCGCCGACCTGCGCGAGGCGTGGGAGCGCGCGGCGTCGGAGCGCGTCGAGGTGGCCTGCGGAGGCGGCCGCGGCCGCACCGGCACCGCCCTCGCCTGCCTCGCCGTCCTCGACGGCGTCCCACCCGCCGAGGCGGTCGCCTACGTCCGCACCCACTACGACCGCCACGCCGTGGAGACCCCCTGGCAGCGCCGCTACGTGGCCCGCTTCAACCCCGAGCCGTCACTCGACCGGCCATGAGGCCGGCCCGGGCGCCGAGCCGCGACCGCTCGCCGCGGCAGCAGGCGTCACTCGACCGTCCGTAAGATCTGTTCGATCGAGGCCGCGCGGGAGCGGAGCTCGGCGAGGTCGGCGGCGGTGCGTTGCTGGGCGTCCATGGTCTTCTCGGCGAGCTGCTCATACCGCTGCACCAGCCGGCGCAGCTCCTCCGCCTGGTCGGCCTGGTGCCGGGACTTGCGGGCGTCGAACGTGCCCACGACGACCGTACTGATCAAGAACGTGACCAGAAGGAGCACGCCCAGGTAGAAGATCACCTCGGGCCACGACAGTGTCATCTAGGAGCCCTCCTCGGGGTCCGGCCTGGTGAGTGTCCTGGCCGCCTCGGCCAGCGCCGGCGCGGTCAGGTGCAGGTCGAAGTCGGTGACCTCGTAATACTTCATCGCCTTGCCGTCGTCGGACAGCTCGAGGCTGCCGGTGATCAGCCCGGCGGCCTCCAGCCGGCGCAGGTGCATGTGCAGCAGCGGCCGGCTGACGCCGATGACGCGGGCCAGGTGGCTGACGTAGTCGCGCCCGGCGCTCAGCTCGGCGATGATGCGCAGGCGCAGCGGGTTGGCCAGCGCCGCCAGCATCTCCACCAGGGCGTCACCCGTCGGCCCTGCCTCCGTCATAGCTTCCCATCGCGTGTGTACGGCCTTCCACCGGGACCGTAGCACCCCGGCGTCCGGCCAAGAACGACGTCGGGGGCCCGAAGGTGAGCCCCACGGCCAGGCAGATCAGCGGAATGGCGGGGATCACGTACCGGACGTCGAAGGCGGCGAGGAACGGCGGCGAGGCGACCAGCGCGAGCGCGGCGAGCCCTGGCAGCAGCGCGTCCCACCGCCGCCGCAGCGGCGCGGCCACCAGCACGCCGGCCAGGACGAGCGTGAGCAGCGGGAACGGCACGTATCCGAACCGCTGGTACGCCCGCAGCCACCCGGCGAACGGCTCGACCACGCGGGTGGCGGCCGGCCCGGCCTCGTACGCCTCGGCCACTCCCCGCACCGACGAGCTGATGGGCCGCTCGGAGGAGGGCAGTTTGTACGGCGTCTTCTCGTCGACGGAGGTCCGCTCCCAGCGGAACAGCTGCCCGAGGTCGGTCACCACGGCACCGAGGTACTCGCCCGGCTGGGCGAGGATGGCCGCCCGCGCGAACTCCCCGGCGAGCTTGTTGCGGTTGGCCGTGCCCGGCACCTTCGGCAGCGGCGAGAAGTCCTCCCACAGCCAGTGGGGCGGGTACGGCCGCTCCTCGACCGGCATGTTGGGGCACAGCACCGCCAGCCGCTCGGGCGGCCTGATCACCCCGCAGTCGGCGAAGCTCATGGTGCGCGACCACAGGAAGTTCCCGTCGGCCTCGGTCAGCGCGTACGTCCCCTTCTCGGCCTTCATCCAGACCGCGTACGCACCCAGCGGAAGCGCCCCGGCGACCAGCAGCGCCACCAACGGACGCCACCCGTAGCGGCGGATCAGCAGGTAGGCGGCGGTCAGGATGAGCAGCGGCAGCCCCACGGTCCTGGTGATGCCGGCCAGGCCGAGCAGCAGCCCGCCGACGGCCGCGGTCGTGGGGGTGACCCGCCAGGTGATCAGCGCGACGGCGCCGGCGACGAGCACGATGAAGACCGCGTCCGCCATGATCATGTGCTCCAGGAGCAGCATGAACTCGTCGTAGAGCAGTGGGGTGACCAGCAGCGTCGCGCCCCAGCCGGGCAGGCCGCGGCGGCGCAGCAGGGCGTACAGGCCGACGGCGAGGCCCAGCACGAGCAGGTGCTGCAGGACCGTGACGAGCGTCAGGCTGTGGGCCGGCCGCAGCAGCGCGAGCAGCAGGGAGTAGCCGGAGGGCCGCGTCGTGCCGGGGGTCAGCTCCTCGCGCAGGAAGGCGAAGGAGTCGCCGTAGAACAGGATGGCCGGCGGGAAGCCCAGGACGGCGAGCGCGCGCAGCCCGATCGCCGGCAACAGGGCGATGACCAGTGCGCGATGGGCCAAGACGGATCCGCTTCCTCGTGAGTCCCGCGACCACACAATAGTGGACATCCCGGTCAGCGCTGGTGGTCGTTATGACCGGCGGAGCCATGGGCGGCGCGTCCGGAAGAACGTCACCAGGAACATCACCTGGATGCCGCCCTCGACCAGGATGAGCAGCGCGGCGTCGATCGCCGCGGTCGCGGGCCCGCCGTGCAGGCCGGCCCAGACGGCGGCCAGCGCGTGGACCAGCCCGTTGATGATGATCGGGCCGCCGTAGAAGGCGAAGACCGTCAGCGTGACGGAACCGCCCACGGCGAGGGCGACGGCGTAGATCCGCACGGCCCGCCGCTCGTGCGGGGCCAGCTCGCCGGTGGGGTCGGCGGCCGGCGACGCGGGCTTCCTGAACGGGGCGACCGCGCGGGCGAGCAGGTACCGGACGTAGCGGAGCCCGTCCCCGAACAGGTCCTTGCACCGGAGCACGTCGCGCAGCACGAAGTAGAGGTCGGTGCGCATGTAGATCTGGGCCTGGAGGGGCAGGGACAGCAGCGCGGTCAGGATGAAGGCGCGCAGCAGCGCATCGGCGAAGCCCGGCAGCGGCAGGTACGCCACGGCCAGCAGCATCGTGGCGATGAGGAGGAGGTCGGAGGCCATCCCGGCCAGGTACACGCGGTAGCGGTGCCTGCGGGGCACTCCCCAGATGGCGGTGACGTCGGTCTGTACGACGAGGTAGTGCAGCCGGGTGCCGAACGCGATGCGTGCGGGAGCGCCGAGCGAACGCGCCGCCAGCAGGTGCATCATCTCGTGCACGCTCGCGAGTACGGAGAAGAAGGCCGTGTTGACCAGCACGGAGAGCCCGGTGTACTCGCTCCAGAAGAAGTCACGGTGGTGAGGGAACAGCTCCGGCCGCACGACGACGGTCAGCGCCGCGGCCGCGACGACGGCGAGCCAGACCAGCCTGACGGGCCTGGCGAAGAGCCACCGTACGTGCCGCTCGGTGACGCCGGGGAAGTGGGCGGCCTTCGGCGCGGTCCCCGGCAGCGGCAGCCCGTCGATCTCGGCCACGAACTCGAGGTCGGCGAGCGACTCCACGAAGTCGGCCACGTCCAGCTCGACGTCGTGCTCGTCGGCGATGACGGCTTCGACGTCGGCGACGGGACGCCCCTCGCCGAGCAGCCGGATCACCTCGCCGCACACCGCGGGCAGCTCGACGAACTCGCCGAGGTCCGGGCGGCCGGCCACGATCATCTCCGGGTCGTCGTCGTCGGGACGGACGACGAGCGGGTGCAGGCGTACGACGCTGCCCGCGCCGACCTCGGCCGCCGGGACGCTCACCCGGCCCCCGGCCCGCACATCGGGCAGTCGTCGTCGCGCGGGACGTCGATGAAGTACTGGTGGTCCCAGACGGCCATGTTCCAGTGGAAGACCCGGCCGCGGGTCTGTGCCGGCAGGCCGCCGAGCTGGTACAGCACCTCCAGCGCGCAGAGGTGGCCGCTGATGTTGGCGCTGGCCGCGACCACCGCGTTCGGCCGTGACTCGGGCAGCAGCCGCCCCAGCTCCTTCTCCTTGCGGGCCTCCTCCTGCCGGTCCAGGCAGGCCCAGCAGCCGGTCTCGCCGGGCACGAACGAGCCCACGACGACCATCGGCCCGGTGTAGAGGCTCATGAACCACGGGGTGCCGGTCCGCAGGGCGGCCTCGTTGGTCCACGCGACGATCTCGGGGTGGGGCTCGTCGGCGCACAGGACGAACAGGTCGTGGCCGCTCATCAGCTCCACGACGTCGTCGGGGCCGGTCACCTTGGTGTCGCTGCCGGTCACCGCGACCGCGCCGTTCATCGCCCGCAGCCGGGCGACGGCCTGGTCGACCTTGGGCTTGGTCACGTCTGACTCGGCGTACAGGAGCTGGCGGGTCAGGTTCGACTCTTCGACGCGGTCGAAGTCGGCGATTCGCAGCGCGCCGATGCCGCTCGCGACCAGTCCCGCCGCCACGGCCGATCCGGTGCCGCCCACGCCGAGCAGGCTCACCCGGGCTGTCTTGATCCTGGACTGGATCTCGTGCGGTGACGTCCGTGGCGTGGTGTCGATCCAGCTGAAGAAGTGGCGCGCCGATTCGTACCGGGCGAGGTCGCGTTCGGTGAGGTTCGCCGGTACGGGCGCTCCGGCGTCCTCGATGAAGCCGCCCTCGATCAGGCCGTCGATGACCTCGCGCACGCTGTCGTCGTCCACGTCGGGACGGGTTGCGGTGAAGTCGGCGCAGATCTGGTCGACCGTACGGGTGCCGTCCATGAGGGTCACGATCGCGGCGATGCTGCCCTCGTCGTCGTCCTCGATCTCGGAGGCCACCCCGAACTGGGACAGCCCGATGACGATGCGGTTGCCCGGCAGCAGGAACGGCTGGTGCACGTGTTTGACCCTGGGCAGGCGCACGTCGTCACCTTCTCCTTCCAGTCCCTGAAAAGCGGAACCGGCCGGACGAACGCCGACCGGTTCCGGTATGTCAGTAGATCAACCGCTCTGTCCACCGCGGTTGATGGTGGTCTCGATCTTCTCGAGCTTCCTGATCTTGACCTCGAGCTTCTTCTTCTTCATCGACATCTCCTCGCTCTCGATTCCAAGCCGGGGAGACTCCCCGAACGACGACGGGCGAGGGACACGCACACCAACCTGAGTCCCACTCGCCACTCTTGGTGGGCAAGATCTTGACACTTGCGTGATATGGCCGTCAATGCCGTAATTTTTCGTGCTTGTGGTAGCTATTTCCGAATGCCATTCTGAAAATAGGTTCGGAGAGCCGCACGCCGCCGGAGGGGATGCATGACCGTCGCCGACCGTCCCGCCCTCGACAAGGACGCACTCCGCCGCAGATATCGCGAAGAGCGCGACAAACGGCTCAGGCCCGACGGCAACGACCAGTACATCCGCCTGACCGGCCGCTTCGCCCACTACCTCAAAGACCCCTACACCCCCGTCACCGAGCGCCCGCCGAAAACCGACCACGTGACGGTCGCGTTCATCGGCGGCGGCTTCGCCGGGCTGCTCACCGGCGCCCGGCTCAAGGAGGCCGGCGTCACCGACGTGCGCATCGTGGAGAAGGGCGGCGACTTCGGCGGCACGTGGTACTGGAACCGCTACCCGGGCGCGCAGTGCGACACGGCGTCGTACGTCTACATGCCGCTGCTCGAAGAGACCGGCCACATGCCGACCGAGAAGTACGCGCACGCCCCCGAGATCCTGGAGCACTGCCGCCGCATCGGCAAGCACTTCGGCCTGTACGACAACGCCCTCTTCCACACCGAGGTCCTGGACCTGGAGTGGGACGAGGCCCGCTCCCGCTGGCTCATCCGCACCGACCGCGGCGACGCGTTCACCGCCCAGTTCGTCGCCATGGGCATCGGCCCGCTGCACGTCCCCAAGCTGCCCGGCATCCCCGGCATCGACGACTTCGCCGGACATTCCTTCCACACCAGCCGCTGGGACTACGCCTACACCGGCGGCGACCCCTCGGGCGCGCCCCTGGACCGGCTGGGCGACAAGCGGGTGGCGCTCATCGGCACGGGCGCGACGGCCGTCCAGTGCGTGCCGCACCTGGCCAGGTCCTGCCGCGAGCTGTACGTCTTCCAGCGCACGCCCTCCTCCGTCGACGTCCGCGACAACCGGCCCACCGACCCCGACTGGTTCGCCTCGATCGCGACGCCCGGCTGGCAGCAGCGCTGGCTGGAGAACTTCACCGCCAACCAGACCGGCGGCCCGGCCGACGAGGACCTGGTGATGGACGGCTGGACCGACATCGCCCGCCGCTTCCGCGCGAAGATCAGCGCGCTGCCGCCCGGCCAGGTGACGCAGGAGAGCGTGCTGGCCGCGTTCGAGGACGCCGACTTCGAGAAGATGGAGGAGATCAGGGCCCGGGTGGACGCCGTCGTCCGCGACCCGGAGACCGCGCGGCGGCTCAAGGCGTGGTACCGCCAGCTCTGCAAGCGCCCCTGCTTCCACGACGAATACCTCCAGGCGTTCAACCTGCCGGGCACCCACCTGGTCGACACCGACGGCAGGGGCGTCGAGCGGATCACCGAGCGCGGCGTCGTGGCGGCCGGCCGCGAGTACGAGGTGGACTGCGTCATCTACGCCTCCGGCTTCGAGGTCGGCACCGACTACACCCGCCGCGCCGGCTACGACATCAAAGGCCGCGACGGCGTGCGGCTGTCGGAGCGCTGGGCCGACGGCATGCGCACGCTGCACGGCATGCACGTGCACGGCTTCCCCAACGTCTTCATCGTCCAGCCGGCCCAGGGCGCCAACCTCATCTCCAACATCCCGCACAACTTCACCGAGGCGGGCAGGACGATCGCCGCGATCGTCAGGCACGCCGTCGAGCACGGCCACACGCAGGTCGAGGCCACGCGGGAGGCCGAGGACGACTGGATCGAGCTGCTGCTCTCGGGCACGGGACGGCTCATGGGCTCACCCGACTGCACGCCCGGCTACTACAACAACGAGGGCCGCGACCTCGGCCTGAAGTCGTGGCTGAACGTCGGGCACCCGCAGGGCGCGATGGCGTACTTCGCCTACATCGACCGCTGGCGTACCTCTGGTGAGTTCGCCGGCCTGACGTTCAGAAGCTAGACCCTGCACTACTGACCCCACCCCTCACCAGCGGTTACGGTCGCAGCATGCTCAACAGGACCGCGCTGGAAGCCCTCACGCGACGGCCGCTGCCGTTCCTGGCCTCCGCCTGGCCGTGGCGCGGCGCCGCGTACCTGCTGGCCAGCGTGGTGCCCGGGCTCGCGGCGGGGGCCACGGTGGGGGCGACCACGCTCAGCGCCGGCGTGACGCCCTACCTGGCCTTCGTGGCCGGGCCGGCCGCGCTGGCGCTGTGCGTCCTGCCCATCGCCGCCTTCGAACGCCTCCGCCTGCGCCTGGTCGATCGGGTCGAGGTGCCCAAACCGCCCGACCGGCGGAAACGGGAGGTGGGGCTCGCGGTCATGACCGTGCTGGCGCTGTGGTGGATCGACCTCGTCATGCTCGCCTTCACCCTCGGCGGGCCCGTGCTGGTCATCCTCACACCGGTCGTGCAGTCCGACGTCAACGCCGTGGCGGGCACGGCGGGGTCCGTGATGGGGGTGCTGCTGCTGCCGGTGGCCGCGTACACGATCACGGCCTGGAGCGGGGCGCGGGGCGCGATGGTGCGTGCGGTGCTGGCGCCGCAGGACTCCGAGCTGAGCGAGGTGCTGCGGTCGCGGGCCCGGCTGGTGGACGCGTTCGAGATGGAACGCCGCAGGATCGAGCGTGACCTGCACGACGGCGCCCAGCAGCGGCTGGTGGCCCTCTCCATGACGCTGGGCGTGGCCAAGCTGGACCTCGCGGCCGACTCCGAGCTCGGCCGGCTCATCGCGCAGGCCCACGACGAGGCCAAGCGGGCGCTCGCCGAGCTGCGCGAGCTGATCAGGGGCGTGCACTCCCAGGTGCTCACCGACCGGGGGCTCGCGGCGGCGGTGCACGACGTGGCGGGCCGCTCGCCGGTGCCCGTCGCGGTGGACCTCGACCTGCCAGGACGCCTGCCCGCCCCGGTCGAGGTGACCGCCTACTACGTGGTCAGCGAGGCGCTGGCCAACCTCGCCAGGCACAGCGGCGCCACCCGCGGCGCGGTCACCGGCCGGGTGGAGCGCGGCACGCTGGTCGTCGAGGTGTGCGACGACGGCGCGGGCGGCGCCGACCCGGCCAAGGGCACGGGGCTGACCGGCCTGGCCGACCGGCTGGCCGTGGTGGACGGCAGACTGTCGCTGTCGAGCCCGCCGGGCGGCCCGACGCTCGTCCGGACGGAGATCCCGTGCTGATCATCGAGGAGGACCTGTGCGCGTGGTGATCGCCGAGGACGCCGTGCTGCTGCGCGAGGGCATCGCCGGGCTGCTCGACCGGTTCGGCCACACCGTGGCGGCCGCGGTCGGCGACGCGCCCGCCCTGGTCGAGGCCGTGGCCGAGCATCGTCCCGACGCCGTGGTGACCGACGTGCGGATGCCGCCGGGCTTCTCCGACGAGGGCCTGCGGGCGGCCCTGGAGCTGCGCGGCCGCTTCCCCGAGCTGACGGTGCTGGTGCTCAGCCAGTACGTCGAGCAGACGTACGCGGCCGAGCTGCTGGAGTCGGGCGGCGGCGCCGGCATCGGCTACCTGCTCAAGGACCGCATCGGCGACGTACGCGAGTTCGTGGACGCCCTCGACAGGGTGGCCGCCGGCGGCACGGTCGTGGACCCCGAGGTGGTGCGCCAGCTGCTGCGCCGGCGGCGCGACCCGCTGTCCCGGCTCACCCCGCGCGAGCTGGAGGTGCTCGGCCTGATCGCCGAGGGCCGCGCGAACGCCTCGATCGCCGTCGAGCTGCACGTCACGGAGGCGGCCGTGGCCAAGCACATCGCGAACATCTTCGCCAAGCTCGACCTGCCGCCCGCCTCCGACGGGCATCGGCGGGTGCTGGCGGTGCTGGCGTACCTGCGGGGCTGATCGTTCCCCTGGAGGCCCATGTCGTGACTAAGTAGGGTTTGGTGCCATGAACGAGCAGTGGCAGGAGATCGGCGACCGGGTCTACGTACGACGCCACCGGTCGTACGACCTGAACACGGGGCTGATCGTCGGCGACGGGCACTGCCTGGTGCTCGACACCCGCGGCTCCCACCGCGAGGGCGCCGACCTGGCCGAAGCCGTCCGGCGCGTCACCCCCTACCCCTGGACGATCGTCAACACCCACTCCCACTTCGACCACTTCTTCGGCAACGCGATGTTCGGCCCCGCCGCCGAGATCTGGGGCCACACCCGGTGCGCCGAGGAGATCGAGCTCTACGGCGAGCGGCAGCGCGAGGGCATGATCAGGAGCAGGCCCGAGCAGCGCGAGGAGTGGGAAGAGGTCACGATCGTGCCGCCCGACCACACGTTCAGCAGCGCCGCCAGCCTCGACATCGGCGGTCGCATCGTGCACCTGCGGCACTTCGGGCTCGGTCACAGCAGCAACGACATCGTGGCGCAGGTGCCCGACGCCGGCGTGCTGTTCGCCGGTGACCTGGTGGAGGAGGGGGCGCCGCCGGCGTTCAGCGACTCCTACCCGCTCGACTGGCCGGTCACGCTGGCCGCGATGCTGGCCGAGATGCCCGAGCCGGTGATCGTGCCGGGCCACGGCGCCGTCGTGGACCGGGCGTACGCGCAGGCGCAGCAGGAGGAGCTGGCGCTGGTCGCCGAGCTGGCCGAGAAGGCCCACGTGGAGGGGCTGCGCGACTCGATCAGGCTCTTCCCCTACCCCGAGGAGATCTCCCGTCAGGCGGTCGAGCGGGCGTTCATGCAGCTCGACGCCTTCTCAGACGCCTGACCAGCCTTCTGATCAGCGGGGAAGCGCGCCACGAAGCCCGCGTCGTCGTAGACGAGCGTGCCGCCGTGCAGGTGCGCGATGTCCCTGGCGATGGGCAGGCCCAGCCCCGCGCCGCCCGCGTCCCTGGCCCGCGCCGCGTCCAGCCGGGTGAACCGGCCGAACACCGCCTCCCGCTGATCCTCCGGGATGCCGGGCCCGTCGTCGCTCACGACCAGCACCGCGTCACCGTCCTCGGCGGCCACCCGCACCCGTACGGTCGCGCTCGCGTGCCGTACGGCGTTGTCCACCAAGTTCGTCACCAGGCGATCGAGGTGCCCGCTCGACCCCGGCAACACCACGTCAGGCGCGACGTCCAGCTCCACCCGCACGTCGGGCCGCCGCCTGGCCCGCAGCGCCGCCTCGGCCGCCACCTGACCCAGGTCGATCTCGCCGCTGCGCAGCGGCTCGCCCGCGTCCAGCCTGGCCAGCATGAGCAGGTCGGCGGCCAGCGACTGGAGGCGTTCGACGTCGGCCAGCGCCTCGGCGGTCAGCTCGCTCGGCTCGGCCAGCTCCAGCCGGGCCCGCAGGGTCGCGATCGGGCTGCGCAGCTCGTGCGCGGCGTCGGCCACGAACCGCTTGTGCTGCTCCACGGCCGTCTCCAGCCGGTCGAGCGTGCCGTTCACGGTGGTCGCCAGCGCCGCGATCTCGTCCTTCGAACGCGGCACCGGCACCCGCCTGTGCAGGTCGCGGGCCGTGATGTCGGCCACCTTCGCCCTGATCGCGGCCACCGGGCCGAGCGCGCGGCCCACCGACAGCCAGGTCACCCCGGCCACCACGGCCAGCAGGGCAGGCACACCGGGCAGCAGCGCGCCGTAGACCGTGCGCAGCGCCTGCTCGACGCCCTCCAGCGAGACCCGCGACAGCAGCGTGGCGGGGCCGTCGGCGGTGGCCACCTCGACGGCGGCGACGGCGTACTCGCTCGGCCTGGCCCACTCCGTGGCCGCCGTCCGCCGGGTCAGCAGCATGTCGGGGTCGGCCACCCGCAGCGCCACACCCTCCTGCGGGGCGCTCGCCGGGGCGTCCGCGCGCACGCTCGTCCTGATCGGCTCGATGGGCGTGAACTCCAGCGTCTCCGCGTACGGGGCCGCCGCCGTCGCCTTCCTCGCCGCCTCCGCGTCGGCGCTGCTCACCAGCGTGCCGCGCAGCGACACCACCAGCACCAGGGCCGCCGCGCCCAGGGCGACCGCCACGACGAGCGTGGCCGCCGCCGTCGCCCGTACCCGCACCGAGGAAAATCCAGGCGAGATCCGCCGCCACAGCCTCATGCCGCCTCCAGCCGGTATCCGGCGCCGCGCACGGTCATCAACGTCGTCTTCCCGAACGGCAGGTCGATCTTTCGGCGCAGCGCGCTGATGTAGACCTCCACGATGTTCGGGTCGCCGTCGTAGCTGAAGTCCCACGCCTGGGCCAGCAGCTCGCTCTTGGAGACCACCTCGCCGGCCCGCCGGGCGAGCGCGTGCAGCACGGCGAACTCCTTGGGCGTCAGCGCGATCTCCGCCTCGCCCCTGCGGCAGCGCAGCCCGG
This sequence comes from Nonomuraea salmonea, assembly GCF_042428605.1. NCBI lineage: Bacteria > Bacillati > Actinomycetota > Actinomycetes > Streptosporangiales > Streptosporangiaceae > Nonomuraea > Nonomuraea salmonea. The sequence goes on along the minus strand of NZ_JBHMCF010000040.1, from coordinate 280,236 downwards.
CCGGGTCGATGACGAGGTCGCCGACGGTGAGGGAGACCGGCCGCTCCCGCCCGCCCCGCCGCACCAGCGCGCGCAGCCGGGCCAGGAGCACCACGTACGAGAAGGGCTTGGCCAGGTAGTCGTCGGCCCCGTTGTCCAGCGCCTCGGCCTCGTCGTAGACGCCGTCCTTGGCGGTGAGCATCATGATCGGCGTCCAGTCGCCGGCCTCGCGCAGCCGGGAGCACACGGCGTAGCCGTTCATCCTGGGCAGCATCACGTCGAGGACGATCACGTCGTACGCGTTCTCGGTGGCCAGCCACAGCCCGTCGCGCCCGTCGTGGGCGACGTCGACCGCGAAGCCCTCGCCGGACAGCCCGCCCTTGATCAGGTCGGCCAGCCGCTCCTCGTCCTCCACCAATAAGACTCGCACGCCACCCAGCCTGCCTCAGCGCACCTAAAGCGAAGCTGAAGATCGTTTCGGCTGCCTTCAGGATCACTTCAGGTGCGCGGGGCCAGTCTCGGAGCCGTCCGACCGATTCCGATCAAGGAGATTCCATGTTCAAGCGACGTCTCGCGGTGCTGGGCGCGGCGGCCGTGCTGGCCGTCACCGGCCTGGGCGGCTCCGCGCTGGCCGACGGCGCCGACCCGGCCGACGCGGTCCGCTCGTCCGCGCCAGGCGTGAAGGTGACCTGCACGACCGCGGACGGCAAGGTCGTCGAGCTGGCCAGGGCGATGCCGGCCAGTGAGATCGGCAGCCACGAGGCTGCGGAGGCGCCGCCGTTCGGGCGGACCGAGGCGCTCAAGGAAGGGGTCCCCGCCGAGGTCGCCGATACGGTGGAGTTCCTGCCCGTACGGGTCGCGGCGCTCGCGGAAGGCTCCGCGGAGGCCCCCGCCGGGACTCCGGCCGAGGCCATCACGATCACCTGTAAGCGCGCCGACCGTTGACGCGCTCCCCGGCCTGAAGAAGGCCGGGGATTCAGCCCGTGCCGCGTGTGCGGCACCTCTGTGGCTTCCTGTTTCACCGGGTCCTGCCCTCCGCTAGGCGGCGGGTCCTACGGTCCCTCCGCAGGCGTTCAGCCTCTCCGCCCGTCCGGCGGCGAGGATGTTCTCGGCGGCGTTGACGTCCCGGTCGTGAACCGCCCCGCACGGGCAGGCCCACGACCGGACGTTCAGCGGCATCGACCCGGCGACCCCTCGCATGCCGAGCAGAGTTTCGAGCTGGGGAACCAGCGGTCGATCTTCACCAGGGTCCGGCCGTACCGGGCGGCCTTGTACTCCAGCATGGTCACGAACGCCGACCATCCGGCGTCGTGCACGGACTTGGCCAGCCGGGTGCGGGCCAGGCCCTTCACCGGCAGGTCCTCCACCATCACCGCTTTCCGGCTCACCCGGTGAACGACGGGTGCGGCCCCAGCGCCCAATACTCGAACAGGCCGTGGCCCACCAGCCCGTCGTACTCGAAGCGCCCGACGGCGTCGACCATCCCCCACATCTTGGGGGCGTCGTCGGGCAGCCGGTACGTCACCCCCTGCACGACCGGCCCTGGCCCCTGGTACATGCCGTGCCGCCAGTCCTGCTCCAGCCCGTAACCGGTGCCGACCATGAGGTGCACCGGCAGCAGCGGCGTGCAGCGCACGTCGAACGGCTTGCCCCCGGGCGGCGCGAACGTGATCACGGCCTCGACGACGTCGCGGGTGCCGGGGGCGTAGACCGGGCGGTACTCCGGCCTGCCGAGGTATTCCTCCTCGCGGCCGTCGGACCACACGCGTACGGCCTCCTCCAGCACCCGGCGGCCCCGCTCGTCCTCCTGCACGATGCAGAGCACGGCGTGGTCGTCGAACTGCATCGGCGCGTAGAGCCAGTAGAACGTCCCGGGTCCGGTGGCCTGGATGCCGGGCGGTTCCGGCTCGCCGACGGGCCTGACGCCCCAGCTGCGGTCCCTGGTGCCCGTCCAGCGGTCGGGGGTGACCTCGATCTCCCGCTCGCCGACCGTGATGCTTCCCGTCCACCGGCCGGTCTGCGCCATGCGCATCGAGTCGAAGACCACCCGCTCCTGGCGGCGCAGGAAGTGGCGGGGTTCGAGGGTGGCCGGGATCGTCCCCTCCCAGTGCAGGTCGAAGGAGAGGCCGTGCTCGTTCGGCTCCAGCACCACCCTGAGCCGCTTGAGCCCCTCGACGACCTCCACCCGGAAGGGGCCGATCCGCGTGTCCATCCGGTCGGCGCCCAGCTCGCGCGAGGCCCGCACGACGCGGTGCAGGTCCTGGGTGCGGACGCAGGCGAAGGCGTCGGTGACGCCGAGGTTGGGGTACTGGCCGAGGCCGACGATCAGCATGAGCTCGTCGGAGGCGGCGTGGCAGTTGAAGTAGTAGCGGTCGTAGAAGTTGCGGTCGCCGGTGGTCACGTGCCGCATGACCTGGGCCGCCTGGTGGACGGGGTGGTCGTCGAGGGGTGACAGCGTCATGCCGGGGTTGTAACAAGCGCTTGGTCGTACGTCAACCAGCCCCCCGCACGCGAAGCGCGCCCCCGTCACGTGACGGAGGCGCGCTTCTCAGGACGGGCGAACTCACGACATCTTGTGCTCGTCCGACTTGCTGGACACCTTGGCCGCCATCTGGTCAGCGGACTCCGCAGTCCTGTCCGCCTTCTCATTGACCCAACGTGAGGCATCGGAGGCGGAGTCCTTCATGTGCTCGGTCCACTGCTGTGCGTTGCGGCGGTAGAACATGTAGCCGATCGTCCCCACCGCGAGGCCGGTCAGCAGCACGAGCGTCGGCCAGCGCCGCGATCGTGTCGGTTTGGGATCGATTCGCCGGGCTGCCGCGGTCAGCATCGAGCTGACCTTGGGAGCGACCTGCTCCTCGAACCCGTGCGCCGCGGACTCCAGCCGCGGCGCCGCCCAGTAGCGGGCGTCTTCGATACGTTGCGCCGCGACCACCTTGGCCTGGTCGGCCATGGGTGCGAGACGCTGGCCGGTCTGAGCGGCCCGGGTCTTCACTTGACCCATCCACGTGGCGGGCACTTCTATGACCACGCGGCGTTTCTTCAGTGTCAGGGACACGACAACCTCCCCTGTCGTTGGGGCCCCGAGCCTGACCTTCCCTGGACAAGGCGGCTCAATCATGGCCGTCCGTGGGAGGATGGCTCGGTAGGCCGAAAGGCCATAGTCCTCAAAACACCACAATTCCAACCCTGTGCATAGAGGGGGGCAGCTGTCTCGTGGCTGAGAAGCTGATCGCTAACCTGCAGACCAATCACGGCAATATCAAGGTGGAACTCTTCCCCACCAAGGCGCCGAAAACCGTACGCAACTTCGTGGAACTGGCCGAAGGCGCCCGTCCCTGGACCCACCCGGGCACCGGCGAGAAGAGCACCGCGCGCTACTACGACGGCACCATCTTCCACCGGGTGATCTCCGGCTTCATGATCCAGGGCGGCGACCCGCTCGGCCAGGGCATCGGCGGCCCCGGCTACGAGTTCGACGACGAGATCCACCCCGAGCTGCGCTTCGACCGCCCCTACCTGCTGGCCATGGCCAACGCCGGCATCCGCATGGGCAAGGGCACCAACGGCTCGCAGTTCTTCATCACGGTCGGGCCGACCCCGCACCTCAACGGCAAGCACACCATCTTCGGTGAGGTCGTCGAGGGCCAGGAGGTCGTCGACGCGATCTCCAAGACCCGCACCGACGGCCGCGACCGCCCGGTCGAGGACGTCGTCGTGCAGTCGGTCACCATCGACCGCGTCCAGGCCTGACGCGATCCGCCCGTCCCCAGCCTCCGGGCGGGGAAGGCAGCTTGCGAGCCTGCGCAGCCGGAGTGCCGTTCCCACGGTCGCTCCGGCCGCGCAGGGCAGCGGGACGTGCCGATCCGCGACGGGCGCGTCGCCCCCGCAGGACGGCAGGTTCGCGGGCTCACGCGGCATACCCCCGCAAGCCTTAGGCTTCGGTCATGACCAGCCAGCCGCCGAGCCAGCCCCCACAGCCCGAGCAGCCCGCTGAGGCCGTGCCCACGTGCTACCGGCACCCCGACAGGGAGACGTGGGTGCGCTGTCAGCGTTGTGAGCGCCCCATCTGCCCCGACTGCATGCGCGACGCCGCGGTCGGCTTCCAGTGCCCCGAGTGCGTCGCCGAGGGCAACAAGGCCATCCGCCAGGCCAAGTCCACGTTCGGCGGCGGCCTGGTGCGCACCCCGATCGTCACCTACGCCATCCTGGGGCTCATCGTCCTGGTCTTCGGCGCCCAGCTGCTCGTGGGCGACGTCGTCACCGCCGCGCTGGCGATGTGGCCCCCCGGCGTCGCCGTGCTCGGCGAGTACTACCGCCTGATCACCGCGGCGTTCCTGCACCAGGACTTCATCCACATCCTGTTCAACGGCTGGGCGATCTGGGTCATCGGCCCCTACCTGGAGCGCGCCTTCGGCCACGCCCGCTTCATCGCCCTCTTCCTGCTCAGCGCCCTGGGCGGCTCGGTGCTCGGCTTCTGGGTCGACCCGCTCAACACCTTCACGCTGGGCGCGTCGGGCGCGGTGTTCGGCATGTTCGGCGCGGTCTTCGTGGTCGGCCGCCGGCTCAACCTCGACGTACGCGGCATCGCCGTGATCATCGCGCTCAACCTGGCCATCACGTTCGTGCTGCCGGCGTTCTCAGGCCTGCGCATCAGCTGGACCGGTCACGTCGGCGGCCTCGTCACCGGCACGCTCCTGGCCCTGGCGCTGGCCTACGCGCCGAAGGCCAACAGGACGCTGGTGCAGTGGCTGGCGATCGCTGGAGCGCTGGTGCTCCTCGTGGCGCTCGTGCTGGTACGCGTCCCAGCGATAGCAAGCATGGTCGGCTGAGCTTCCCCAGGCTGTGGAAAAGACTGTGGAAAGAACTAACGCCAGCGGGTGGAAAGAACCACACCGAAGATGATGAAAACAAACCCGATCAGCAGGTTCCAGTTCTGGAGGTCGCTGAAGAAGGGAGCCTGCGGAGCGACGTAGTAGACGGCGATCCACAGGATTCCGATGATCCACGCGGCGACCATCGTGGGAGCCAGCCAGCGGGGGCTGACCTTGACCTGCTGTGACCTCTGCGGCGGGGTGTAGACCGCCTTCTTGCGAGCCTTCGACTTGGGCACTGGGTAACTCCTGCTGAGGGCCTGGGCTTCCGGATCATCCGCAGGCTCTTCGGTAAGGGTAATTGAAGTGAGGCCCAGGATAGTCGCCACGCGCGTCGCATGGCGATCCCCGGGCCCCGCATCGTCGCCGAATACCCTGATCGCATGCGGGCCGTGTTCCGGGCCCTCGGGGAGACCAGCATCACCGCGGGCCTGATCCTCATGCTGTTCTGCGCCTACCTGCTCTGGGGCACCGGCGCGTACACGCAGCGGCAGCAGCTGCTGCTCCAGCGCGAGCTGGCGGCCGAGAAGAGCCGCACGGCCCCGCCGGAGCCGAAGGCCGGGCAGGCGTTCGCGCTGCTGCGCATCCCGCGGCTGGGCCGCGACTACCGGTACGCGATCGTCGAGGGCGTCGGCGCCGACCAGCTCAAGAAGGGCCCAGGCCACTACCCCGACAGCGCCATGCCGGGCGAGGTGGGCAACTTCGTGCTCTCGGGCCACCGCACCACGTACGCGGCCCCGTTCAACGAGATCGACGAGCTCGAACGCGACGACGAGATCATCGTGGAGACCCGCGAGGCCCGCCACACCTACCGCGTCACCTCCCAGGACGTCGTGCGGCCCGACGAGGTCGAGGTGCTGGCCCCGGTGCCCGGCAAGCCCGACATCCGGCCCATCCGCGCCTTCATCACGCTGTCCACCTGCCACCCCGAGTACTCCGCCGCCGAACGGCTCATCGTCTACGGCGTCCTGAAGCACAGCGAACCGCGCGAGGAGTGACATGTACGCCTGGCTCTGGCGCAAGCTGCCCGGCCGCCCGCCCGCCCGGCTGCTGACGGCCGCCGTGCTGGTGCTCGCCGCGGTGGCCCTACTCTGGTACGTCGTGTTCCCGCTGATGGAGCCGGCGGTGACACTCGATGAGGTGACGGTGAGGAAATGAGCCGTGTGCTGGTCGTGGACAACCACGACAGCTTCGTGCACACCATCGTGCAATACCTGCGCGAGCTGGGCGCCGAGTGCGACGTCCGGCCCCGCGACGACGTCCGGGTGCACGACGCCGACGGCTTCGACGGCGTGGTCGTCAGCCCGGGCCCCGGCACGCCCGAGGCGGCCGGTGTGAGCGTCCCGCTGGTCCGCCACGCGGCGGAGACCGGCCGGCCGCTGCTCGGCGTCTGCCTCGGCCACCAGGCCATCGCGGTCGCCTTCGGCGCCACCGTGACGCGCGCTCCCGAGCTGTTCCACGGCAGGACCAGCGACATCAGCCACGACGGCAGGGGCGTGTTCGAGAGCCTGCCGTCGCCCGTGCGCATGACCCGCTACCACTCGCTGGCCGTGCTGCCCGAGACCGTGCCCGCCGTGCTCGACGTGACGGCCCGCACCGCCGACGGGGTCGTCATGGGGCTGCGGCACCGCGAGCTGCCCATCGAGGGCATCCAGTTCCACCCGGAATCGGTGCTGTCCGAGCACGGTCATCGGTTGCTGGGGAATTGGCTGCAAAAAATGGTGTAACAAACGTCTCGCGTAGAGCGACGTACCAGTGAGCGTCCCCGCCGTTGCCCCCGAGCGGCGGGGGCGTTCTCATGTCCGGCCCCGCTCGCCGCGGGGCCTTCTCATGCGCGCGGCCTCTCACGGACCTCAGCAGCCCGGCAGCGCGAAAGCCGCCCCTCCGCGCAGGAGAGGCGGCTTTCAGCGTGTCTCAGCGGTTGCGCCAGCCGTCACCGTGCAGACCGCCACCGAGGCCCTCGTCGCCGATCGGGTTGTCCGTCGGCGGCTCCTCCTCGTCCGTCGGGAAGTCGTCGGTCGGCTGGTCGTCCGTCGGGAAGTCGTCCGTCGGCTGGTCGTCCGTCGGCGGCGGCGCGGTGTCCTGGGGACCGGTGGACACCGTGATCGTGATCGTGGTGCCCGGCAGCAGCTTGGTGCCCTCGCCCGGGTTCTGCTGCACGACGGTGCCCTCGGGCTCCTGCGCCGGCTGCTGGGAGACCTTGACCTTGAAGCCCGCGCCCTTCAGCTGAGCCGTGGCGTCCTGCTGGGTGAGCCCGATGACGCTGGGCACCTCGCGCTGCTCCTTCGGCACGAAGAGGGTGACGGAGCCGCCCTTCTCCAGCTCGGCCCCGGGCTTGGGGTCGGTGGCGATGACAGTGCCCTGCGCCTTGCTGGAGTTGCGGGTCTTGATCACGCCGCGCAGGCCCACCTCTTCGAGGACCTTCTGGGCGTCCTCGGAGCTCATGCCGACCAGGCCGTCGGGCACCTTGATCTTCTCGGGCCCCTTGGACACGATCAGCTTGACCGTCGAGCCCTTCTCGACCGTGGTGTCGGCGGGCGGATCGGTCTCGATGACCGCGCCCTTCTCCACGTCGGAGCTGGCCTTCTGCACGAGCTCCGGCACCAGCCCGAGCTTTTTCAGCTCCGCTTCCGCGTAGGAGCGCTCCTGCGACACCAGCGACGGGATCTTCACCGACGTCTCGGCAGGGGTGTCCTTTCCGCTGAAGACGACGTAGCCCACCGTGATGAACGCGCCGATGATGAGCAGCGGGATGACGATCCACAGGGCGGTCTTGACGGCGTTGTTGCCGCCGCCACCCGACGCCCTCCGCCGGCCGCCCCGGCCGCCGCCCTCGTCGTAGTCGTAGTCGGGGATCGCGTTGGTGCGCTGCGTGGCCGGGCCGCCGGCCGCGTGCGTGGCGGTCATCATGCGGGTGCCCTGGCCCATGGTGCCGGTCATCGCCATCGTCTGGGCGTCGGTCGGCATGCCGGACATGGCCCGCTGGATGTCGGCCCGCATCTCGCCCGCGCTCTGGTAGCGCTGGGCCGGGTCCTTCGCCATGGCCTTGAGCACGATGGCGTCGGCCCACGCCGGGATCTCGCGGTCGATCTGCGACGGCGGGATGGGCTCCTCGCGCACGTGCTGGTAGGCGATCGCGACGGGGGAGTCGCCGGTGAACGGCGGCTGGCCGGTCAGCAGCTCGTACAGCACGCAGCCGGTGGAGTAGATGTCGCTGCGCGCGTCGACCCGCTCGCCGCGGGCCTGCTCGGGCGACAGGTATTGGGCGGTGCCTATCACCTGCGCGGTCTGCGTCATGGTGGCCGCGGAGTCGGCCATCGCGCGGGCGATGCCGAAGTCCATCACCTTGACGTCGCCGGCGCGGGTGATCATCACGTTGGCCGGCTTGATGTCGCGGTGGACGATGCCGCCGCGGTGGCTGTAGTCGAGCGCCCGCAGGATGCCGTCGACCAGCTCGACCGCGCGCTCGGGCAGCAGCCGCCTGTCCTGGCGCAGCAGGTCGCGCAGCGTCCGCCCGTCGACGTATTCCATCACGATGTACGGCACGGGGGTGCCGTCGGTGACGTCTTCGCCGGTGTCGTAGACCGCGACCACGGCCGGGTGGTTCAGTGAGGCCGCCGACTGCGCCTCACGGCGGAACCGGGCCTGGAAGGTGTGGTCTCGCGCCAGGTCGGACCGGAGGGTCTTGATCGCGACTATGCGGTCCAGCCGGATGTCTCGGGCGCGATACACCTCGGCCATGCCGCCGCGCCCGACGACACCGTCGAGCTCGTAGCGACCTCCGAGTAGCCGAGGCTGAGTCATTTCCTGCACTGTCCCTTACCGTTCATCTTGGGTACCGGCCGGCTCGCGGGGCCGCCGGTGTCCATCATCGACCCCATGGCGCATCACGTCTCCTCTTTGGGCGGGTTTGTCTCACCCGGATCCGGCGTGGCGGTGGGTGTCGGTGTCGTCGGTGTCGTGGTGGGCGTTGGGGTCGGGGTGGGGGTTGGCGTCCGGGTGGTGGTCGGGGGCGGTTTCGTCGGCGTCGGCTTCTTGGTGGGAGTAGCCGACGTGCTTACCGTAGCCGACCGTGAGGGTATCGGCCTCGGTGTCCTCACCGTAACAACCGGCGGTCGCCGCGTGCTCTTCGTCTTCGACGGGCGGGGCTTCTGCCGGGTCGGCGTGGCCTTCACGGTAGGCGATTGTGTCGGTTCGGCCACCTCGGGAGTCGCCTGCGGCCGCTGCGGATCGGCGAACGTGATGGCCGTCAGCCCCACCGCCGCCACGCAGCCCGCCGCGGCCACCAGCGCGAGCGTCCGCGCGCCCCTGCGCCGCTTCTTCCGCGGGCCCTCCTGGAGCGTGGCCGGGTCGAGGTTGTCGGTGGCCAGCTCGTCCTCGGGGGCCGGCTCGCGGACGCGGAAGCCCCCCGGGTCGGTCAGCATGCTGAGCTCGGCGGCGCCGTGCACCGCCCCCGCCAGCGACTCGCGCAGCACGTACGCCCGATCGGCCACCTCGATCGCCGACCCGGGCCGCTGCGCGGGCTCCTTGGCCAGCAGCCCCATGACCAGCTCGCGCACCGCGGCCGGCACGTCGGCGCCGAGCGGCGGCGGCTGCTCGTTGAGGTGCAGCAGCGCGATCGCCACCTGGCTGTCGGCACGGAACGGCGTGCGCCCCGCCAGGCACTCGTACGCCACCACGCCCAGCGAGTAGAGGTCCGTCGAGGGCGTCAGCGGGAAACCCTGCGCCTGCTCGGGACTGACGTACTGGGCGGTGCCCAGCACCGTGCCGGTCTGCGTCACCGGCGCCGCCTCCAGGGCACGCGCGATGCCGAAGTCGGTCACCTTGATCGACCCCTCGGGGGTGACCAGCAGGTTGCCCGGCTTGACGTCGCGGTGGATGATCCCGGCGGAGTGGGCCGCGTGCAGCGCCTTGGCGGTCTGGTGCACCACGTCGAGGGTCACCTCGGGCCCTAGCGCGCCGTTGCGCGCCAGGATGGCCGACAGCGGCTCGCCGTGCACCAGCTCCATGACGAGGTAGGCGAGGTCGCTCTGCTCGCCGTAGTCGAAGATCTGCGCGACGCCGGGGTCGGCCAGCGCCGCGGTGAGCCGCGCCTCGTTCCTGAACCGCTCGCGGAACGTGGGGTCGGCGTAGATGTGGCTGCGCAGGATCTTCACCGCCACCTCGCGCCCGAGCAGCTCGTCGCGGGCACGCCAGACCTCTCCCATACCGCCCGTGGCGATGCGGGAGACCAGGAGGTAGCGGTTACGGAGCCGCATGACCCAGCAGGTTACCGTCGCTCACTTGTTCAGCACCGCCTCCAGCACGGCCTTGGCGATGGGCGCGGCGGTGTGACCGCCGGTCGCCTCCGCCCCGACGTTGGCGGCGCCCGACTCGACGATGACCGCGAGCGCCACCTTCGGGTTCTCCGCCGGCGCGAAGCTGATGAACCACGCGTGCGGCGGCTGCCCGTCGGAGGTCTCCGCGGTGCCCGTCTTGCCCGCTACTTGGACGCCCGGCACCTGCGCCAGGTTGGCGGTGCCGTTGGAGACGACGCTCACCATCATGTCGCGCAGCTTGGCCGCCGTCCCGGAGCTGACCGCCGTGCTGAGCTCTTCGGGGTCGGCCTCGTCGATGGTGTCGCCCTTGGAGTCGGTGACCTTGTTGACGAGGTACGGCTTCATCACCGTGCCGTCATTGGCGATGCCCGCCGCGATCATGGCCATCTGCAGCGGCGTCATCCGGTTGCTGCGCTGCCCGATCGAGGCCATCGCCACGGCCGCCTGGTCCTCCTTGGGCCCGAAGTCGCTCTGGGCGACCGGCATCGGCACGGCGACCTGCTGCCCCATGCCGAACTTCTCGGTCTGCTCCTTCATCTTGTCGTAGCCCAGCTCCATGCCCATCGAGCCGAACGGCGTGTTGCAGGATCTTTCCAGCGCGTAGACCAGCGTGACCTGGCCGCTGCCGCACGCCGCGCCGCCGTAGTTGGGCAGGCTGATGTTCGTGTTGGGCAGCGGCAGCCGCTGTGGCGCCTCGACCGTGGTCTCGGGGCCGCGCGAGTCGTCGTCCTCAAGGTAGGCCGCCGCCGTCACGACCTTGAACGTCGAGCCGGGCGGGTAGGTCTGGGCGATGGTCCTGTTGAGCAGCGGCTGGCTCTTGTCCTTGGCCAGCTCGTCGTAGCGCTTGAACACCTTGGCCTTGTCGGTGCCCGACAGCTCGGTGGGGTCGTACGTGGGCAGCGAGACCATGGCGAGGATGCCGCCGGTCTTCGGGTCGAGCGCCACCAAGGCGCCGCGCTTGCCGCTCTGCCGCAGGGCGTCGTAGGCCGCCTTCTGGGCCTTGGGGTCGATCGTCAGCTCGACGTTGGCGCCCTTGGTCGGCTCGCCGGTGAACAGGTCGATGCTGCGCCGCAGCAGCAGGTCGGCGCTGGAGCCGTCGAGGAGCTTGTTGTGGGTCGACTCGATGGCGTCGGCGCTCTCGGGGGAGAAGAAGCCCGTGACGTGCGCGTAGAGCTTCGCGTCCGGATATTTCCGGATGAAGCGGAACCTGTTGTCGCCGGTGTCCACGGACTGCGCGATCACCTTGCCGCCCGCCGTGATGCGGCCGCGCTCGATCGCGTACCGGTCGAAGAAGTTGCGGGTGTTGCGCGCGTCGGATTGGTACTCCTCGGCCTTGACGGCCTGGAGCCAGTTCACGTTGATCATCAGGAGCGCGAACATGGCCAGCGCGGCCACCGCCACTCGCTTCAAGGTGCCGTTCATCGCTGGAACACCTGCGTCAGTCCCTCGTTCTGGATCGCCTGGGGTGGGGGGCGTCTGGCGGCATCTGACGTTCGTACCAGGAGAGCGATAAGAATCCAGTTAGCCAGCAGCGCCGAGCCGCCCTGCGACATGAACGGCGTGACCAGGCCGGTCAGCGGGATGAGGTTGGTCACGCCTCCCACGATGATGAACACCTGCCAGGCGAGGATGAACGACAGGCCGCCCGCGAGCAGCTTCGAGTAGGGGTCGCGGGCCGCGAGCGCGGTGCGCAGGCCGCGCTCGACGATCAGCGCGTAGATCATCAGGATCGCCATCAGCCCGGTCAGGCCGAGCTCCTCGCCGGTGGCGTTGAAGATGAAGTCGGAGAAGGCCAGCGGGATCAGCTCGGGGTGGCCCTGGCCGAGCCCCGTGCCGAGGATGCGGCCCGCGCCCAGCCCGAACAGGCCCTGCATGATCTGGTAGCTGCCGCCGAAGGGCCGGTCGTAGTACTCCTGGGAGCCCGGGTCGAGCCACACGTCGAAGCGGTCGCCGACGTGGGAGAAGATCTGGCCGGCGATGAACGCGCCGCCGACGAACAGCAGGATGCCGATCAGCACCCACGACGTACGCTGCGTGGCGATGTAGAGCATCACCACGAACCCGCCGAACAGCAGCAGCGACGAGCCCAGGTCCTTCTGCAGCACCAGCACGCCGATGGCGACGGCCCACGTGATCAGCACCGGGCCGAGGTCACGGGCCCGCGGCAGGTCGATGAAGAGCAGCCGCCGCCCGGCCAGCGCCAGCACGTCACGCTTGGCGACCAGGTAGCCGGCGAAGAAGATGACCAGCGCGATCTTCGCGAACTCGGCCGGCTGGATGGTGGCCGCGCCGAACCCGATCCAGATGCGGGCGCCGTTGCGCTCCTGGCCCAGCCCGGGGGTCAGCGGCGAGATCAGCAGGACCACGCCGATCAGCCCCGCCGTGTACGTCAGCCGCTGCAGCGTGCGATGGTCGCGCAGCACCACCAGCGTCACGGCGAACAGCACGACCCCGACGCCGGTCATGATGATCTGGCTGGTCGCGGAGGCGCCGTCCATCGGGGCGTTCTCCAGCCGGTAGATCATCACCAGGCCGATGCCGTTGACCACGGTGACCAGCGGCAGGATCAGCGGGTCAGCCCAGGGGGCGAACTTCGCGAGCACCAGATAGGCGGCCAGCATCAGGCCGCCCAGGCTGAGCCCGTAGGTCAGCATCCCGGCCGGGATCTGCCCGTCCATGGCCAGACCCACGTTGGCGTAGGCGGCCATGACGATCACCACCGCGAGCGCGAGCATGACCAGCTGCGCCACGCGCCGCTTGGCCGGCATCGGGACGGGGGTGATGTCGACTTCGCTCATCTACTGCTGTCTCGTCTTGGACTTGGTGGCGGAGGCGGTGGCGCTGGGAGAGGCGCTCGCCTCCGTCTCGGGTTCCTTCTCTTCCGCGGCCTTGTCCTGCTCGTCGAACGACAGGCTGTTGATCTTCGTCATGCCCTCGGCCACGTTCGGGACGGGGATGCCGCTCCTGACCAGCGCCTGATCGGCCTCCGACAGCTGGGACAGCTGGCGGCCAGTGGGCTTGGAGACATGGAAGAGCTGGAAGGGACCCACCTCTTTCTTGACCCCCTGGAACACGACCACCTCGCCGCCCCTTGCACCGACGAAGAACTGGTCCTGAGTCCACTGGTAACCGAAGTAGCCGCCGACGAAGACGCCGACGGCTCCGACACCGAGCACGGTGACCAGCACGGGCCACATCCGGCGACGCTTCCTCGAACGCCGGGACGAGGTCCCGGCGACCGGCTCAGCGAAATCGTCGTCGGAGAGCACCGGCTGGGGTGCGGTCACCGCGCCTGCTCGCCCCGGCGGGACGTCCTGCGGGCTCCCGTCGAGCACGGCCATGCCCGCCGCGCCGACGATGGCGGCCTCCGCGGGCGGCTGCTGCCCGTCGGAGATCTCCAGCACGTCGGCCAGCACGCACGTGATGTTGTCGGGCCCGCCACCCCGGTTCGCCAGATCGATGAGCTGGCGGACGACCTCTTCAGGATCGTCGATGTTGGTGAGCGTGGCATGCAGCGTCTCCGCGCTGACCACGCCCGACAGGCCGTCGGAACACAGCAGGTAGCGGTCGCCCACCTGCGCCTCGCGCAGCGTGAGATCGGGATCGACCTCGCCGCTGCCGTCGAGCGCGCGCAGCAGGATCGACCGCTGTGGGTGGGTGGCCGCCTCTTCCGGCGTGATGCGCCCGTCGTCCACCAGCTGTTGCACCAGCGTGTGGTCGTGGGTGATCTGGTAGAGCTCACCACGTCTCAGGAGATAGGCGCGCGAGTCGCCCACGTGCACCAGGGCGACCTGGGTGCCGTTCCAGAGCATGGCGGTGAGCGTCGTGCCCATGCCTTTGAGGCTGGGATCCCGCCCCACCATTTCGTGCAGCTTGCGGTTGGCGTCGCGTACCGCTGCCTCGATGGCGTTGAGCAGGTCACCCCCCTGTTGGGCCTCTTCCAGAGAGGCCATGGCGGCGATGGCGACAGAACTCGCCACCTCGCCGTGTGCATGCCCGCCCATGCCGTCGGCGACGGCGAGCAGGCGGCCGCTAGCGTACGCCGAGTCCTCGTTTCCTTCGCGGAGGAGGCCGACGTCCGAGCGGGCGGCGTAGCGGAGTGCGATGGTCATTTGCGCAATTCAATGACTGTCTTGCCGACGCGGATCGGAACACCGAGCGGCACCGGGGTCGGGCGGGTGACTTTTGAACGGTCGAGGTACGTGCCGTTGGTGGACCCAAGATCTTCCACGATCCATTGACCGTCCTGAGGAAAGAGCCGGGCGTGCCGGCTGGAAGCGTAGTCGTCGGTGACCACCAGCGTGGCGTCATTGGCCCGGCCAATGGTGATGGGCTGCTCCGTGAGGTTGATGGTGGTGCCCTGGAGAGGCCCACCCGTGACGATGAGCTGGCGTGGCTCGCCCTTCTTGCTCTTGGGCTTGGCCACGGGTTTGGCGGGCTTCATGGCCTTACGGCCACCCGCCGGCGCGGTGCGTGAACCGAACAAGTCAGTCCGGATCACGCCGACTGCGGCAATGACGAAGAACCACAGCACCGCCAGGAAGGCGAGCCGGATCAGCAGCAGCGTGAGCTCGGACATGGACCGTCTGTCTACCCCTAATCGCGCCGGAACACCAGAGTCGTACGCCCCAGGGTCACTCGCGTGCCGTTCTGGAGCTCGATCCTGCGCACCGGCTGGCCATTGACAAAAGTGCCGTTCGTCGAACCCAGATCGACGAGAACCACATTCTGGCCCTCGACACGCAGCTCCGCGTGATGTCGCGAAACTCCGGGGTCGACGAGACGAAGATCGCAGTCGGTGCCCCTGCCTAGCAAGGTCACCGGAGTGGTGAGCTCGTAGGAGCGGTCGCCCTGCGGATCGTCCTGAGTGCTGACGAGCAGCCGCGGCCGCCCGCCGAAAGCGTGAGGTCTCGACGGAGGCAGGTCGCTCGCCGGCTGGCGAATCTCGTCCTGCTCCACCGTCGCGCCGCGGATGACCCCCGAACGGATGCGGAACAAGCCCACAGCCAGATCGCCGGCGGTCTCGAAGCGAACCCGGACCGGTCCCACAAAGGAGTAGCCCTGTTCCTTGGCGTACTCCCTGGCGAGGTTGGCCAGCTCGTGGCTGATGCTGTCGGCGTAGACCTCGAGCCGTTCGGCGTCGGTCGTGGACAGCTCGACCACGAAGTCGTTGGGCACGAGCGTGCGACCTTGAGCGACGATCGCCGCACGCTCATCCATCTCCCGCTGAACCGCGCTGGCGACCTCGACCGGCTGAAGGTCAGATTTGAACGCCCGCGCAAAGGCTCCCTCAACCAGGCCTTCGAGCCTTCGCTCGAAGCGCTGAAGGACTCCCACCGGGTACCTCCCTTCCTCCGTGCATATGATCGCGGCTCCGTAGACGCATCGGCGCCCGGTCTCCGCTCGTTCCACGTGACGGTGTCACAGGCGCTCGTCGGCAGCCGCGCCCAGCTCCTCCGCTCCCGTGTCTTATGCGATCGTATCCGGGTTCAGTACCAGTGGCTGTTCCGTGCTAATGTTCTTTCCGCACCCACAAGGGCGGGTGGCGGAACGGCAGACGCGCACGGTTCAGGTCCGTGTGTCCGCAAGGACGTGAGGGTTCAAATCCCTCCTCGCCCACTCGTGTGACTGGGGGATCCTTGGTCGCAAGCCTTTCAGGTTTGCTCCCTCGGGTCCCCCTCGTCATGTCTGCCCGGGGGTAACCCCAGGACCCCCAGCGTCTTTCGCTGGCGCTCCTGGGGGCTGTCGCCCCCAGACCCCCAGTCCTGTCGCTGGCGCTCCTGGGGCTCTCGCCCCAGACCCCAGGACTTTCTGGTGGTCCTTTGTGCTCAGGCTTTCCCTCGAGTGCTTCGGTCCCAAGGTCGGCTGTCCCTGGTGCTTCTTTCCCTCGGTGGGTCTGTGTTTGCTCACCCTGTCTAAGGGGTGCTGTTTGCGCAAGGGGATCTGGGGTTTCTTTTCGGGTTGAGGGTAGGGCCCGGTGGTTGCAGGGTACTTTCATCCCCTCCCGGGCCCTTTGTGTTCTACGTCACACTTGCTGTTCTGGTGTCCAGAAGTTCGCCTACCAGGTCGGTGAGGCTCACCATTCCGATGATTTTTTGGTCTTGGTTCGTAACCAAGGCCAAATGGGATCGTTGTTCCTGTAGGGCGGTGACGGCTTCGGGGACCTGGGTCGTGCAGGGTAGCTCTGGGAGCTTGCGTAGCAGGTCGCTTGCTTTGCTTGCTGGTTTCAGTAGGGCGTCTCTCACGTGTAGCGCGCCTTCTACGCCGTTCGGGCCTTCCACCAGGAGCCTGAGGTGGGCGCTTCCCGCTGCTGTCTTCTTGATCTCTGCTGCTGTGGCGTCCTTTGTGACCTTTACCGCCCTGTCCAGGGGGACCATCAGGGGTTCTATGCCCTCGTCGCCCAGGCGTAGGGCTCTGGTCAGGAGGTCGTGTTCCTCTCTGTCCAGGAGGCCCATGCGGCCTGATTCGCCTACCAGCATGGCCAGCTGACGGGGGGTTCTCGTCGTTGCCAGCTCGTCTCTCGGCTGGACGCCGAAGAGGTGGAGGATGGCGTTCGTCAGGGCGTTCAACGTTGCCAGCAGCGGGCGCATGACCGTCGTGAAGGCTCTGAACGGGAGGGTGAGGATCAGGGCCGCTCGTTCCGGGTGGGTCAGTGCCCAGCTCTTCGGGGCCATCTCCCCTACGACCATGTGCAGGAACGTCACCAGGGCCAGGGCGAAGGTCAGGGCTATCGGGAGGCGCATCGCCTCCGGGATGCCCACTGCTGCGAAGACTGGTTCCAAATAGTGTTCTATCGCCGGCTCCGTCACCTGGCCCAGGCCCAGCGTGCAGAGGGTGATGCCCAACTGGGCGCCGGCGAGCATCAGGGAGAGTTTTCTGCTGCCGCCTGCTGCTGAGCGGGCGGCCATTCTGACCAGGCGGTTGCCTGTCGCGCCTATCTCCTCCAGGCGGTGGCGTCTGGACGAGACGAAGGCGAACTCTGCTGCCACGAACAACGCGTTGAAGGCGAGGAGCGCCAGGCTCAGGGCGATCATGCTCATCTGGTCGTCGCCTCCGCGTGTTTGGACGGGGTCAGGCGGACCCACTCCGGGACCCTGCGGTGGAGGGACATGACCGTCAGCTCTGCCAGGGCTTCTTCCTGGTCGTCCGCGAAGGGGTCGGTGTCCTGGGTCATGGGGACGGTGACCTTGTCGCCCTGGTTCGGCATTCTGCCGAGCCTTGCGAGGACCAGGCCGGCCAGTGTGTCGTAGTCGTCGCTCTCCGGGAGCGCCAGACCCGTTGCTCGTTCCACCTCGTCAAGGCGTAGGTGGCCGGGAACCTCCCAGACTCCTCCCGGGCGTTCGACTGCTCCTTGGGGCTCCGGGTCGTTCTCGTCCACCAGTTCGCCCACCAGTTCCTCTGCCAGGTCCTCGATGGTTATCACTCCTGCCAGGCCGCCGTACTCGTCTATGACGCAGGCGATGTCGTCCCTGGCCGCGCGCATGCGGTCGAGGACCGCCGGCAGGGGCACCGAGTCCGGCACCAGGAGTGCCGGGCGGGTGATGGCGGCTATGGTGCCGATCTCCACGCCCGTCGTCAGCAGCTCGCGTACGCCCGTCACGCCGGCCACGTCGCCCTCCTCCGTCACCACCGGGTAGCGGGAGTGGCCGCAGTCCTGCATGACGGCCAGCAGGTCGGAGATGGGTTGCGAGGAGCGGAGCACCACCACCCGGGGGCGGGGGACCATGATCTCCTCGGCCGTGCGGTCGCCGAACTCCAGAGCCCGCTCCAGGAGGTCGGAGAGCCGGGCGGGCAGCTCGCCCGCCTGGGTCGACTCCGCGATGATGCGGGACAGCTCTTCAGGCGTCGCGCCGTGCTCCACCTCCTCCACGGGCTCGATGCCGACCCGCCTGAGCAGGCCGGTGGCGGCCGAGTCGAAGAGCTTGACCACCGGGCCGACGATCACGAGGTACGCCAGCGTCGAGCGGGCCAGGAACTTGGCCACCTGCTCGGGCCTCGCGATGCCGAGGTTCTTGGGGGCCAGCTCGCCGAAGACCATCTGCACGACGGTGGCCACGAACACGCCGGCGGCCACGGAGACCCCGGTGATCATGGCGTCGGGCAGGCCCAGGTCGGTCAGCCAGGGGCGTACGAGGGCGGCGATCGCCGGCTCGGCCAGGAAGCCCACCAGCAGGGCCGTCACCGTGATGCCGAGCTGCGCGCCCGAGAGCATGAAGGACAGGCGGGAGGTGACCTGGAGTGCCTTTTCGGCGGAGGTGTCGCCGGCGGCGGCCTGCTCACGCAGGAGGCTGCGGTCGGCGGCGACGAAGGCGAATTCCTGGGCGACGAAGTAGCCGGTCGCCGCGGTCAGGAGCAGGAGGGCCAGCAGCCCGAGATAGGCGCTCACCGTAGTGAGCCCTCAGAGGAACCCGTGCCCGAGCACGGGCGAAGACTCCACGGGTCCGGATCGGACACGATCTTCCTTTCGATAGTGGTCGTCCATAACCGTAACGATGCTGGTGGCATCTATGTTTCCGCAGTGACTCTCCGCTGGTTCCGCGTACTTTTCCGTAGGAAATCCTTGGCGGAGCGTCTTCACTGGCGAGGGTTGGACGTAGCGTTTATGACAAACCGAGGGGAAGAAGGCGAAGTGTCTGAGGACGACCGGACGCGGGCTTACCGCTCGCCAGGCGACGGCCGCCCGCTGCCACCGCGGCCCGGTGACGGCCTGCGCTCTGGAGGAGCGCCCGCGCACCGGATCCCGCCCGGAGGGCCAACGCCGCCAGGAGGGCAGGGCCCCGTGCCTGCGGCGGGGGCGCCCACCCAGAAGCTTCCCACCGCCGCCCCAGAGGGCCCTGCGGAGGCTCCGCCGCGCAGGGGGTCCTCCAGGGTCTACGGGCGCGAGCGGGCCGGCGAGAGCCCGGTCAGGCCGCTTCGCTCGCGGTCCGGTGGTCCCGCCGAGCCGCGGCCTCCCAAGGGGCCGCCCAAGGGGCCGCGTAAGAAGATCTCCGGCAAGGCGATCCTGTCGATCACCGCCGGGTTCCTGGTGCTGCTGCTCGTCGCCGGGGTGGGGTTGTTCTTCTGGGTCAACTCGCGGCTGACGGGCATCGAAGGGGTGCTCGACGAGTACGAGGGGCGGCCCGCCGACACGCCTGGCACCAACTGGCTGCTCGTCGGCTCAGACAGCCGCAAGGGTCTGACCGCCGCTCAGCGGAAGAAGCTCGCCACCGGGCGGGCCGCGGGGCAGCGTACGGACTCGATGATGCTGCTGCACATCCCCGAGGGGAGCGACGCGCCCACGCTGGTCAGCCTGCCGCGCGACTCCGCGATCACCATCCCGGGCAGGGGGCGCGACAAGCTCAACTCCGCCTACGCCTTCGGCGGGCCCAAGCTGCTCGTCCGCACGGTCGAGAACGCCACCGGCGTGCACATCGACCACTACATGGAGATCGGCTTCGCCGGGTTCGTGGACATCGTGGACGCCGTGGGCGGGGTCGAGATCAACGTACGGGCCGCCGTCAACGACCCCAAGGCAGGGCTCAAGCTGAAGAAGGGCACCCAGGTGCTCACCGGCTCACAGGCGCTCGGCTACGTACGCACCCGCAAGGGCGGCGCGCTGCCCGACTTCGAGCGGACCAAGCGGCAGCGGCAGTTCCTCAGCGCGGTCGTGAAGAAGGCGGCGAGCCCCGGGGTGCTGCTCAACCCGTTCACCGCGATCCCGCTGGCCGCGAGCGCCACCGACGCGGTCGAGGTCGACTCGAGCACCGGGGCGTTCAACATGCTGTCGCTGGGGCTCGCCATGGGCGACAGCCCGGTGACGACGGTGGTGCCGTTCGGCGGCACCGAGCGCGTGGCCAGCGGTGACGCGGTGAAGTGGGACAGGACGAAGGCGCTCGCGCTGTTCAACGCGCTGAAGGAGGACAAGCCGGTGCCCAAGGACGTCGTGGACGCCGGCTGACGGGCCTCACGTCACGGTGGTGACCACGACGGCGGCGTTCATGTCGGCGATGGCGCGGGCCACCGCGTCCGCCACCCAGTCGCCCTTGGCGAGCTCCTTGACGCGGGCCTTGCCGGCGTCGGGGAACGCCTTGCGGTCGAGCCCGGCCGCCTTGGCCAGCGCGATCAGGGCGGTCGTGCGGGGGTCGGGGGTGGCGCCTGCGAGCACGGCCGTCATCCGCTCCCTGATGTCGGCCTCGACGGCGGAGTCCAGCTCGGGCCAGCGGGTGACCGTGAAGATGCCGAGCGCCTTGGTGCGCTCTCTGGCCAGCACGCCGGTGTTGGCCAGGCGGGTGAGCAGGCGGTCGCGCAGGTCGTCCGTCTGCAGCTTGCGCACCCACCACTCCGGGGTGCGCGCCTTGTCGTTCGCGATGCGTTCCAGCGCGGCGTCCAGCTCCCGGTCGCCGACCGGGTCGGGCGTGGCGACGGCCAGCTTCTTGCCGTCCTTGGTGACGCGGCCGGCCAACGCCAGCTCGGCCAGGATGCCGCCGGAGAGCGCCAGGTCGAGCGTGGCCGCGTTGATGAGGAGCTTGCCCTTGTCCTCGCTGAGTGCCAGGAGGAGGAGCTCTTCTGCGATCGTCACGGTCATGCACTTGACCCTAACGACCCGATGGCTCCCGTTCTGGGGACAGTTCCGTGCGGGCCGTACTCTGGGGGCATGCCCGAACTTCCCGAAGTCGAGTCGCTCACCCACTTCCTGCGTGAGCGGGCCGTGGGCCGCGCGATCGCGGGGATCGACGTGGTGGCCATCCAGGCGCTCAAGACGTTCGACCCACCCGTCACCTCGCTCGGCGGGCTGACCGTCACCGGTGTGAGCAGGCACGGCAAGTTCCTCGACCTCGACTGCGACGGGCTGCATCTGATCATCCACCTGGCCCGCGCCGGGTGGCTGCGCTGGCGCGACGACCTGTCGGGGGCCAAGCCGGTGCGGCCGGGGAAGGGGCCGCTGGCCGTACGCGTGCGGCTGGCGCCCGACGACGAGGGGCTGGCGCCCGGGTTCGAGCTGACGGAGGCGGGGACGCAGAAGCGCCTCGCCGTCTATGTCACGAAAAATCCGGACGAGGTGCCCGGCATCGCCGCCCTCGGCCCCGACCCGATGGCCGAATCGTTCACCGTCGAGGCGCTCAAGCGCATCGTGGGCGGCAAGCGCACCCAGATCAAGGGCCTGCTGCGCGACCAGAAGGTGATCGCCGGCATCGGCAACGCCTACTCCGACGAGGTGCTGCACGCCGCCAAGATGTCGCCCTTCAAGATCGCCGCGACGTTGACCGACGCGCAGCTCGCCGACCTGCACGAGGCCATCGTGACCACGCTGCGCGACGCGGTCGAGCGCGCGCACGGGCTCGCGGCCAAGGATCTCAAGGCGGAGAAGAAGTCGGGGCTGCGGGTGCACAACCGTGCGGGGCAGCCGTGCGACGTGTGCGGCGACACGATCAGGGAGGTCTCGTTCGCCGACTCCTCGCTGCAGTACTGCCCGACCTGCCAGACCGGCGGCAAGCCGCTGGCCGACCGCCGCCTGTCCAAGCTGCTCAAGTAGGTGCGGGCGTCCGGTGCACGGCTTCGGGCACGCCATGATGGAGTCATGACCGTTCCTGAGATCGAGGCCAGTGCCGTGCCCGCAGACGCTTACCTGCTCGACGTCCGCGAGCAGGACGAATGGCTGGCGGGCCACGCGCCGCAGGCCGTCCACATCCCCATGACGCAGATCCAGGGCCGGGTGGAGGAGGTCCCCGGCGACCGCACGGTCTATGTCGTCTGCCGGGTGGGCGGCCGGTCGCTGCAGGTCGCCGCGTGGCTCAACCAGCTCGGACGCGAGGCGGTCAACGTCGGCGGCGGCATGCAGTCGTGGGAGGCCGCGCAGAAGCCGATGGTCAGCGAGACGGGCCAGGAGCCTTTTGTGGCGTAAGTCGCCCACTATGGCGATTTGACCCTCTCTAAGGCAAGATAAGGGCGCAAACTACAGATCGTCGCGGGAGCTCGGGGTCGCCGGGCTGAGAGGGCAGCAATGCATCCGCTGCCGACCGCCTGAACCTGTCCGGGTAATGCCGGCGTAGGGAGTGTGCGATGTCGCACGGCGTCGAAGAAGTTCCGCTGACCCTCGAAGGCGAGGCGCCCAAGACCCTGGGCGTGCTCGATCAGGGCGCGCTCTGGGCCAACCTCGGGGTCAGCCTCCTCGGCTTCTCCGGAGCGCTGCTGCTGCTCGACCCGCTGGGCAATGCGCCGCTCACCCTCGCGGCGGCGCTGGTCGCCACCGTGGTGGGCAGCCTGATCGGCACCGCCATGGTGGGCCTGTCGGCCATCCCGGGCACGCGCACCGGCAAGCCGGCCATGGTGCTGCTGCGCGGGCTGTTCGGGGCCAGGATCTCCTACGTCCCGACCTTGCTGAACATCATCCAGATGATCGGCTGGGGCGCCTTCGAGCTGTGGGTGATCGCCAAGGGGGCCGGCGCGATCTTCCCGTCGGTGCCGTACCAGGTGTGGGTGCTCGTCGCGGGCGTCCTGACGGCGGCGCTGACCGTCTGGCCGCTCGGCTCGATCCGGCTGCTGCGCCGCTACGTCACCGTCGGCGTCATCGTGGCGATGGTCTGGTTCGCGGTGTTCTTCCTGCGCGAGGCCCCCTCACCCGAGGGCGGGAGCTGGACGGCCTTCCCCGCCGCCGTCGACTACGTGATCGCGCTGTCGGTGTCGTGGGTGCCGATGGCGGCCGACTTCGCCCGCCACTCGCGGTCGGGACGCGCCGCGTTCACCGGCGTGGTCGGCGGCTACACGCTGGCCCAGGTGGCCTGCCTGGGGCTCGGCGTCTACGCGGTGGCCCTGGCGGGCGCCGACGGCGTGCTGGCCGACGCGACGTCGGTGTTCACGCCGTTCGTGGCGGTGCCGCTGGGCGCGCTGTTCTTCGGCATCCTGGTGCTGCGCGAGACCGACCAGTCCTTCGCCAACGTCTACTCCACCACCATGTCGCTGCAGAACCTGATGCCGCGGGTGGACCGCCGGATCCTCTCGACCGCCATCGGCGTGGTGACGGTCGTGATCGCGCTCTTCGCGGACGTCAACTCCTACGGCGTGTTCCTCGGCGTGATCGGCGCCGTGTTCGTGCCGATGTTCGCGGTGCTCGCGGTCGACTACTTCGTGCTGCGCCGCGGCGAGGGCTGGAACACCGCCGAGGACGCACCGTCGCGCTGGTCGATGCTGGTGCCCTGGGCGCTGGGCTTCGCCGCGTACTGGCTGACCACCTCGACGCCGACCTTCCCGCAGTGGGACGCGCTCTGGACGGGCGTGCGCGAGGCGCTCGGCTTCGTGCGTCAGTCGTGGATGAACGGCGCGCTCGGCGGCGCCTTGGTGGCGGCGCTGGTGACGCTGCTCATCGGGCTCATCCAGCGGTCGCGCGCTGCTCGACGTTGAGCAGGTGCTGCTTGGCGGCGGCGCCGCCGGCGTAGTCGCCGAGCCCGCCGTCCTCGCGCAGGACCCGGTGGCAGGGCACGATCACGCAGACTGGGTTGGAGGCCAGCGCGTTGCCGATCGCCCGCAGCGCGCGCGGCCTGCCGATGCTCTCGCCGATCTCCTCCAGCGTCGTGGTCGTGCCGTAGGGGACCGCCATGGTCTTCTGCAGCACCGTACGGGCGAACGGCGTCGCCAGCGTCAGGTCGACCGGCGTGGCGAACGTCCGCAGCCGCCCCGAGAAGTAAGCGTCGAGCTCTCTGCGCACCGGGTCGAGCCGCCGCGCGTCGGGCCCGATGAACCGCCCCACGTGCCGGGTGATCAGCTCGAACACGTCGTTTTCCGCCTCGAAGCTGCACGCCGCGATGCCTTTGCCGGTCACCGCCAGCACCATCCTGCCCACCGCGCCGTCGTAGGTGCCGAACGCGATGTCGGGTGGTGTCTCACCCCGATAGGTGCTGGAGGTCACCCGCAGCAGGGCATCGAGATCGTTGCTCGACATACCCCTCACCCTCCCACCTGCCGGGAATCACCGTGACCGCAGCGTATCGGACGGATCGCCCGACGCACCCACCGCGCCACGTGCACTATGGAGTAGTGGGGGACGAATGGGCCGGTAGTGACGATGAGATCGCTCGTGCGGCGCTCGCCAGCTCGCCCAACGCCATCGTGGCGCTCGACCGCGACCAGAGCGTGCTGGTGTGGAACGCCGCCGCCGAGCGCATGTTCGGCTGGAGCGCCGACGAGCTGCTCGGCCGCCGGGCCCCGATCGTGCCGGACGAGCTGGGCGCCGAGCACAACGCGGTGCTGGAGCGCGTACGTACGGGAGAGCCCGTGTCGCTGCGCACCAAGCGCCTCCACGCCGACGGCCGGGTGCTCGACCTGCGGGTGGACATCAGCGCCCTGCGCCTCGGCAGCGCCGTCGCCGGTTACGTGTGCGCCTACCACCCGGCCAGGGCCGACGAGATGGCCGAGCACCGCATGGCGCGCCGCGCCCGGCTGGTCGCCCGCCTCACCGACGTCGTGGGGGACATCAACTCCGACCTTGAGCTGTCGGCCGTGCTCGACCGCATCTCGGCCAGCCTGACCGAGCTGACCGGGGCGGACGCGGGCGGGTTCGTGCTCATCGAAGGCGAGCGGCTGCGGCTGGTCAGCACGTACGAGCTGCCGGAGGCGATCAGGGGCACCACCACCGACCTGCGGACGAGCCTGGTGGACAAGCTCTTACGCACCGGCAAGACCGTGATGCTGGAGTCCCACGGGCTCGACGACCTGGTGTGGGCCAAGCTCAAGGGCCTGCACACGATCGCGCTGGGGCTCGCCGCGGTGGGCGGGCGGCCGTACGGCGCTCTCTATGCCCTGTTCGCCCGCCGCAACCCAGGACACCTGGAGCTGGAGCTGCTGGAGCTGCTGGCCGGGCACGCCGGCATCGCGGTCGGCAACGCGGTCGCCTACCAGGAGGCGGTGCGGCAGCGGGCGCACGAGCGGGCCGTGTTCGACGCCAGCGCCGACGGCATCGCCGTGCTCGACCAGGACGGCCTCGTGGTGCGCTGGAACCCGGCCGCCGCCGAGCTGACCGCGCTGCCCGCCGAGTCCGTGATCGGCGGCCCGCCGCCATTCCCGCTGCCCAAGGCCGGCGAGAAGGGCACCTTCCAGCTCGACAACGGGCGCTGGCTCGACGTGGTGAGCGCGCAGATCGAGGAGACCGGCGAGGTGGTCGTCGACTTCCGCGACGTGACCGCCGCCAAGGAGCTGGAGGAGGCCAAGGACCTGTTCCTCGCCACGACCAGCCACGAGCTGCGCACGCCGATCACCATCGTGCGGGGCTTCGCCAGCACGCTCGACTCGCGCTGGGACGACATGAGCGACCCCGCGCGCCGCTCGGCCGTGCACACGATCGCCGAGCGCGCGAGGTCGCTGGGCGTGCTCATGGACCACCTGCTGCTCGGCGCGCGGGCCGGCGCCGACGAGCTCAAGGTGCGCATCGAGGAGTTCGACCTGGGGGAGCGCATCGTGGCGGCCACGCTGGGGCTGCCCGAGCTGTCGGACCGGCACCGGGTCGAGGTGGACGTGCCCGAAGGGCTGCCGTACGTGCTGGGCGACGCGCTGGCCACCGACATCCTGCTCGGGCAGCTGCTGGAGAACGCGTTCAAGTACTCGCCCAAGGGCGGGCTGATCAGCGTGGCGGCCTGGCCGGAGGACGACAACGTGGTCGTCGTCGTGGACGACGAGGGAGTCGGAATCGCCCCGCCTGACCGTGAGCGGGTTTTTGAACGCTTCGTCCAGGTGGACAGCGGCGACCGGAGACGGTTTGGTGGAGTGGGGCTCGGTCTCTACATCGTCCGCAGTCTCGCCAGGGCACAGGGAGGAGATGTCAGCGCTCATTCGCGACCAGGAGGAGGCACCAGAATGCGGCTCGTATTGAGGGGCTCTTCCACTATCGGATCCGACACACCGATGCGGTAACGAGGTGGTCACGGTTGCGCTGATCTATCTTCCAATGTGTACAAGCTGTGATCGAGATGCGGTTTCTGGGATCGAGTAACGGGGCATTTCGGTCGTACCGGGGAGTGTTCCCGCGGGGGGCACAGGGAACGGGGAGGTGGGTGTGTCAAGCGTGGTGCTGCTGCCGTACGCGCCGTCCAGCGTTGCCGTCGCCCGCCAGCGTCTGAGCACTGATCTGCAGGACAGTGGGGTCTTCACCGCGGCCATCGACGATGCCGTGCTCGTCGTGAGCGAGCTTCTGAGCAACGCGCTGCGGCACGCTCATCCGCTGCCGTCGGGCATGGTGCGGGTGGCGTGGCTGCGCAGCGACGATCACATCGAGGTGGCGGTCAGCGACGGGGGCGCCGCGACCGAGCCCCGTGCGGGCCGGCCGACGCTGTCCTCGCTCGGGGGCCGGGGGCTCGGCATCGTGGAATATGTCGCCGAGAGCTGGGGGGTGCGGCACGACGGCGACACGACGACCGTGTGGGCGATTCTGCCCGCGCCAAGCAAAAGTGTGAACGGGCAGGTCGCGGCCCTCAGAGAGGCCGGCTAGCCAGCACGGCGCGCTCGCTCACGGCCCACGCCGTCGAGACGAGCAGATAGAGGCCGGCGGCCAGCGGCAGCACGAGCGCGGCCAGCGCCGAGCCGTACGGCAGCAGCCGCATGATCCGCTTCATGGCCTCCGGCTGCTCCTCGGCGACCTTGATCTGCCGGGCCGAGAGCCACGCCACCGCTGTGACCAGGGCGATGACCAATACAAAGACCAAAACCGGGGTGCTGACCAGACCGAAATGGGCGACCACGCCGGCCGCCTGCTCCCCCAGCGGCGTCCCGAACAACGTGTGCCCCGCGAGCGCGGTCGGATGCGTGGCCACCCGGTACATCAGCCACAGGAACGGCAACTGGGCCAGCATCGGCATGATCCCGGCAAACGGTGACGTGCCCTCCTTGGCGTAGAGAGCACTCAGCTCCTTGCTCAGGCGTTCAGGGTTGCGGCCATGGCGCTCACGCAGCGCGCGGAGCTTGGGGGCGAGCCGTTCGCGGATCTTCGCCGTACGGGCCTGGCGGACGTTCAGCGGCAGCAGCAGAAGGCGTACGGCGAGGGTGAACAGCACGATGCCGAGGGCGGCACTGCCGCCGGAGACGTGAATGACGAACGTGACGAGAGAATCGATCATGAGCCCTGTTCCCTGCTAGAGAGGCGTGATGACGACGGGCTCGCTCGTCATGGCCGAGGGAGCCCCGCTTCGACGGGGGCTCGTAAGGAAGCCCCGCGTCCAGGAAAAGCGGGGCGCGCTAAGGGGCGCGGGGACGCGGCCGCCCGGCCGCGTCGGGGTCGCGCAGCCGCTGGAAGGCCGTGCGGCGCGCGTAGGACAGCGGGAAGCCCACCGGCTCCCCGAGAAGGACGGGCAGCAGCGTGGCCGCCCACGTGGCCAGCAGCAGGATCGCCATCATGGTGATCCCCACCAGCCACGGGTCGAACAGCAGCTGCATCAGCTGGAGCGGGACGTCTTACCGACGACGGTGACCGCGACGAACACGACCAGGGCGATCACACCGATGATCAAGGCAAGCTTGATCAGACCCACCAGCATCGGCAGGATGAAGGTGAAAAGCACGAAGAGACCCAGCAAGGTCCCCAGAACGAGCATCACGACTTTACCCATGCGCCCACCGTACGTCCTCGGGGCATGATCCGCGACCCTTACGAAGCCATGACGTACCGGCCGGTTCCGGGCGGCGGGGCCGTACCGTGAAGACGTGAACACGCGCATCCTGGTGGTGGACGACGATCCCACGGTGTCCGAGGTCGTGGCGCGCTATCTGGAGCGCGACGGGCACGAGGTGGAGTGCGTCGGCGACGGCGCCGAGGCGCTGCGCAGGGCCCTCGCCCATCCGCCCGACCTCATGGTCCTCGACCTCATGCTGCCCAAGATCGACGGCCTCCAGGTGTGCCGGCGGCTGCGGGAGCGCTGGCCGGTGCCCGTGATCATGCTGACCGCGCTCGGCGAGGAGATCGACCGGGTCGTCGGTCTCGAGACCGGCGCCGACGACTACGTGACCAAGCCGTTCAGCCCCCGCGAGCTGGCGCTGCGCGTCCAGTCGGTGCTGCGGCGGGCGCGCGGGGCCTCCGTCACCGGCGGCACCGGCGTGCTGCGCGACGGCGACCTGCTGGTGGACGTCGGAGCCCACGAGGTACGCCTGCGCGGCGAGGAGGTGCTGCTGACCGCCCGCGAGTTCGACCTGCTCGCCTACCTCATGCGCAACCCGCGCCAGGCCTTCAGCCGCTCCGCGCTGCTCAACCAGGTCTGGGGATGGTCGTTCGGCGACTCGTCCACGGTGACCGTCCACGTACGGCGGCTGCGGGAGAAGATCGAGCCCGACCCGACGGAACCGCGCAGGATCGTCACGGTGTGGGGGGTCGGCTACCGCTACGAGCCCCTGGACGGCCTCTGATGCCGCGCCCCGGCGACCTGCCCATGGTCATGGCCGTCACGGCCGGGCTCGGGCTGCTCATCGCGCTGGCGGGCGTCTGGCTGATGGGGCGGCTGCGCACGCGGTCGATCGGCGTGGCCATGGCCGTCGTCGTGGTGGTCGCGGTGGCGGCCACGCTGGCGGGCGTGGTGGCCATCATCAACAAGATGATCATCGAGGGGCCCACCAAGGACTTCGTGCTCAGCGTGGTGGCCGTCGGGGGGCTCGTGGGGTTGGGAGTGGCGTTCGTGCTGGCCAGGCGGGTCGTCCAGGAGAGCAGGCGGTTGGTGGCCGCCGTACGCGACCTGCCGTTCGTCGCGCCGACCGGGCTCCCGGCCGAGCTGCAGACGATCGCCAACACCCTGGAGGAGGCGTACGCGCGGGAGCAGGCCCTGGAAGGGGCGCGGCGCGAGCTGGTGGCGTGGGTGAGCCACGACCTGCGTACGCCGCTGGCCGGCATGCGGGCCATGGCCGAGGCGCTCGAGGACGGCGTGGTGACCGACCCCGAGACGGTCACCCGCTACCACGGGCAGATCAAGCTGGAGGTGGAGCGGCTGTCGGCGATGGTGGACGACCTGTTCGAGCTGTCCCGCATCCACGCGGGGGCGCTGCGGCTGTCACGCTCGCGGATCGGGCTCGCCGACCTGGTCGCCGACACGCTGGCCGGGGCCGAGCCGCTCGCCAGGGCCAAGGGGGTGATGCTCACCGCCGAGGCCGCCGCGGCCGTGCCCGTGGAGGCCGACGCGGGGGCTCTGGGGCGGGCGCTGCGCAACCTCGTGGTCAACGCCATCCGGCACACGCCGTCCGACCGGCCCGTGGTGCTCAGGGCCGCGGTCGAGCAGGGGATGGCCTGTCTGTCGGTCACCGACTGCTGCGGGGGGATCCCCGAGGAGGATCTGCCCCGGGTGTTCGAGGTCGCCTTCCGGGGGGAGGCCGCGCGGACGCCCAGCGCGGACGGCGGAGCCGGGCTGGGGCTGGCCATCGCGCAGGGGATCGTGGAGGCGCACGACGGGGAGATCGGCGTGGTCAACGACGGGCCGGGGTGCCGGTTCGAGATCCGGCTGCCGCTCGGAGAATCGAAGTGATTCTCTTGCCTGCTTCGCTTCGCTGGCATCTGCCGAGCCGGAACCTGGTCTTACGCCGCCTCCACAGGCGTTCAGCGTCTCCGGGGAACTGCCCGGCGACGTGAAACCAGGCCGCCCGCTCGCCTCGCGCGCGGCCGACAGATGCTCGAAACCGAACCTGGCGCATCTTCCCCTCTCGTGCCCGCTGCCAAGCGATCTGGTAGTGCACGCTGTTCGGCCGGGCCCAGCGGGAAAGCCTCACACGGCGACGGTCGCAGGGAAGAACTGATGCGAGCTGATCATTCCGCTGACAGCTGACAACCCTTGGTCGGCGAGATTTTGGCGTGCGGGTCTGTCAGGGGCCTTCTGCGGCCTCCCGGCCGAACGACTCCGACATCGCCCGAAACGTCGGGCAGGGCCAGCGCCACATGCAGCTCCTGCAGCGCAGGATCGGATGTGCCGCGTCGCTCGTGATGCCCCCCGCGTCGCGCGGCTGGTGGAGGTCGAGCAACCTCAGCCCGAGCTCCGAGAACCTGAGCAACTCCGTACGCGCCCCCGCCAGGAACTCCAGGTCCTCGATCGCGAGGCGGGTGCGGATGGGGACGTAGCCCTCATGGTTCACCAGGGCGCGCAGGTGACCTGCTTCTTCATGCCATGACGTCGCCTTCTCCGTGGTGATGAGGATGGTCTCCAGGCGTTCGCGGAGGCCCTGACGCTGCGGATCTTCGGGTTCGTCTGCGTTCATCGATCCGGGGCTCCTCGGTCGTGCCCCAGCCCTTCCTTCTCCGTGAGGCGGTGGCGGTTCCGGTGTCACGCTGTCAAGCTTCGCGTACTCTCCGTTTTCATGGAGCCCAAACGGAGGACAAAAACCTGTGGTTGCCCTATCGGCGTGACAACGTGACCGGAAGCCTCAGCGCCGCTAGCCTGCCCATGTGGAGCTCAAGGTCTCGACTCGATCACATGCCGGGTGCGCACTCGTTGCCGTCACCGGGGAAATCGACCTCTATACGGCGCCTCACCTGCAGTCCGAGTTCACTCGGCTGCTGCAGGAAGGGCCTAGCCGGGTGGTCATCGACATGTCCGCCGTGGATTTCTGCGACTCCACGGGGATGAACGTCCTGCTCTCGGCGCTCAAGCGGATGAAAGAGCAGGGAGGGACGCTGGAGGTGGCCGCGCCGCGTCCCGCCGTACGCAAGATTCTGCAGGTCACCGGGCTCGACTCGGTGTTCACCGTGCACGAAGAGGTGCCGCAGGAGTTCCTCATCACCGAGGGATCATGAGGCAACGCGATCGCGGCTGCGCCGCGC
The DNA here is from genome assembly GCF_042428605.1 of Nonomuraea salmonea. NCBI lineage: Bacteria > Bacillati > Actinomycetota > Actinomycetes > Streptosporangiales > Streptosporangiaceae > Nonomuraea > Nonomuraea salmonea. The sequence continues at coordinate 249,319 of NZ_JBHMCF010000040.1, read as the reverse complement.
TTGAAGGAGGTGCGGCTCGATGAGCGCTGACACGGCGGTCGTCATCCCGGCCGCCAACGAGGCCGACCGCATCGCCGCCACCGTCAAGGCCGCCGCGGCCCTGCCGGGCGTCGATCTCGTCGTGGTCGTCGACGACGGCTCGCACGACCAGACCGGCAGGGTCGCCCGCGCGGCCGGCGCGCGGGTCGTCCGGCACAGCCGCAACCGGGGCAAGGCCGCCGCCATGGAGACGGGGGCCGAGGCCGTACGCCTCCTCGACGAGGACGACGCCCCCCGCCACCTGCTGTTCCTCGACGCCGACCTGGGCGAAACCGCTCAGACCGCCGCGCCTCTCATCGAGCCCGTACGCGCGGGCGAGGCCGACATGACCATCGCCGTCTTCTCCACCAGGGTGAAGCTGGGCGGCCACGGGTTAGTGGTCCGCCTGTCCAAAGAGGGCATCCGCCGCGCCACCGGCTTCGACGCCACCCAGCCGCTCAACGGCCAGCGCTGCCTGACCAGGGCGGCCTTCGAGGCGGCGCGCCCGCTGGCGCACGGGTTCGGAGTGGAGACGGCGCTGACGATCGACCTGCTGCGCAAGGGGTTCCGCGTCAAGGAGGTCGAGGTCGACATGGCCCACCGGGCCACCGGCACCGACTTTCGCGCCCAGCTCCACCGGGCGCGGCAGCTCCGGGACGTGGCGCGGGCGCTGGCGGTACGGGAGCCGGTGGTCGTACAAAATCTGGACAAACTTCGTCCCAAGCGCTGAACCGGCGAACCCCCTAAACTGACCGCCCATGACCGACACAGACGAGCAGGGCCGTCCTGAGCCTCCCCTCGCCGCCGACGAGCTCGGCACGCTCGTGGGCTACCTGGAGTTCCACCGGGCGACGTTCGCGTGGAAGTGTGCCGGCCTCGACGCCGCCGGGCTGAAGGCCACCGTGGGGGCGTCGGCGATGACGCTCGGGGGCATGCTGAAGCATCTGGCGTACGTCGAGGACCACTGGTTCTCCCGCATGCTGCACGACCGGCCCGGCCAGCCGCTGTGGACCACGGTCGACTGGAAGGCGGACCAGGACTGGGACTGGCACTCGGCGTCCGCCGACTCCCCGGAGGACCTGCACGCGCTGTGGCAGGACGCGGTCACCCGCTCCCGCCACCTCCTGGACGAGGCCCTGGCCGCCGGCGGCCTCGACCAGCCGGCCAGGCGCGCGTGGCCGGACGGCCGCGAGCCCAGCCTGCGGTGGATCCTCGTGCACATGATCGAGGAGTACTCCCGCCACAACGGCCACGCGGACCTCATCCGCGAGTCGGTGGACGGCCTCACCGGCGAATGATTTTCGCTCGGGGTGGCTAGAGGGCGCTCTGTGGCACGGTCCGGCAGCGCGTTCGCTTGAGCTTCGAGCGCGGGCTGACCGGCCTTCGGCTTGCCGGTGGATTCGACCCAAGCGTGCAGCAGCCTGTGGGCTGGTGGACGGAGAGGTCGGCGGGTTGTCCACAGGCCGGGGTGATTCGCTGCGGTTGTCCACAGGAGGGGCTGAGCGGGCCGGATCCCTTCCGCGGGTGTGCTGGAATCTTCCGGTGACTTCGGAAGCGCGGCGCAAACAGGGACGAGGCCGGTTGGCCGGGCCGGCCATGGTGGCGATCGTCGCCTCGATCCTGCTGACCATCACCATCGGCCTCCTGGGCCCGTCCGCGATGGTCCCCGCGCTCACCGGCCCCGCCTGGCAGCCGCCCTACTCCCTGGCGGCGCACCCCGGCCCCTACCTCATCATCGCCCTGGCAGCCGCAACCCTGCTCCTGGGCGGCCTGGGCCTCCTGGCCGCCCTCCTCGCGACAAGCCGCCCCGGCTCCCCTCCGCCCACCACCCGCGACAACCCCGACTCCACCCGCGACGGCTCCGGCTCCACCCGCGACGGCTCCGGCTCCACCCCCTACGGCTCCGACACCACCCCTACGGTCGCTCCAGACGGCCCCGGCGCCATCCCCACGGCCACTCCGGACGCCCCCGACCATGGCTCGGGGGGTGCCGCTTTCCGCAGGCCCTCTCCCGCCCCGCTCAACCGGCTCGGAGGAGTGCTCCTCAATGCCAGGGCTCTGGTGCTCGTCGGGTGTGTCGCCGCCGCCGTGCTGGCGTTCCTGCCGCCCTCCGGGTCCGGGGACCACCTCAACTACGCCGCTTACGGGCGCATGGTCACCTTGGGCGTCGATCCGTACACCCACGGCGCGATCGACCTCCCAGGCGACCCCATCGCCGACGCCGTCGAGGAGCCCTGGCGGGAGGAGCCGAGCGTCTACGGGCCGGTCGCCACGGCCGTGCAGGCGGTGGCGAGCTGGATCGGCGGTGACTCGCTCAGGCTGACGATGTTCGTCCTGGCGCTGTTCAACGCCGCCGCGTTCATCGTGACGGGGCTGCTCGTCGACCGCTTCACCCGGCACGACCCCCGCAGGCGCCTGAGGGCGGCCCTGCTGTGGACGGCCAACCCGCTGCTTCTCTATCACCTCGTCGCCGGCATGCACGTCGACACCCTCGCCATCGCCTGCATGGTCGCCTCCCTGCTGGCCAGGGGGCGTCCCATGGGCTCAGGTGTCCTGCTCGGGCTGGGGGTGGCGATCAAGGTGAACGCCGGTCTCGTCGCCCTCGGCCCCGCCTGGGAGTTGCGCCGCCGGCCCGGCCGCCTGGCGCTCATGGCGGGGTGCGCGGTCGCGGTGGTGGTCGTCGGGTACGCCGTCGTCGGGTTCGACGCCCTCGCGCCGATCACCCGTACGAGCAAGTCGATCTCCCATGCCTCGTTCTGGAAGCTCGTCCAGGGCTGGCTGCAGGCCGTCGTGGGGACGGGGAGCGCTTACCGGGGGGCCATCCAGGTCGGGTCGCTGCTGGTGCTCGTGCTCATCGCGTGGTCGTTGCTCCGCCTGGCCGTACGTGCCGGGTGGTCGAGCGGCGGTGGGGCGCTCTCCAGCCAACCTGGCGCGCTTTCCGGGCATGCCTCTTCGGTGGCGTCCGGGGGGTTGGATGCGCCGGTGGTCGCCATGGCGTTGGTGGTGGCCTACCTGTTCGCGACGCCGTACATCCTGCCCTGGTACGACGGGCTGGCGCTCGGGATGCTGGCGCTGGTGGGGGCGTCCGCGCTGGACGGGCTCGTGGTCGCGCATCTGCTGGTGCTGTCGCTGGCGTACCTGCCGGCCAGGGTCGAGGGGCAGCCCGACGACCTCGAGTGGCTGCGTACGGTGGTCAGACCTCAGCTCGGCTGGGCGCTGCTGGCTCTGACGGTGGCGCTGGTGGTGTGGGCGTGGCGAGCTGCAGGGCGCGAACGCAGGCGGCAAGCGTCAGCGGCACCGCGACGGTCAGGGCCATAGCGGGGATGGCGATGCCCGAGTCGTTCATGAGGAAGCCGATGAGGGCGCAGGCGAGCGCGCCGAACAGGCCCGCTCTGAGCGTGGGGGTCAGCCCGTACGCGAGGCCGAGCGCGGCCACGCCCCAGCGTGAGGGACGGGCCAGCACGAAGAACAGGAAGGCCAGCGCCACCAGCGAGAGGAGGGTCAGCGACCAGTTGCCGACCGTGACGCCGATCATCGCGCCGAACTTGCGTCCGATGATCGTCCACGCCTCGCCGTCGATGATCTGCTGGACGAAGGTGCCGAGGTGGGTGCGCTCGGACTCCGGACGCAGCCAGTCCACCACGGACAGGGCGCCCACGAGCACCGCCCCCGCCAGCCCGACCAGCACCAGCAGCAGCGGCGACACCCGCCGGCCGGAGAGGAGGATCAGGAAGACCGCCAGACCGACCACGAACGCCGGCACGCCCCCGAAGTCCGCACCCCAGGCCGGCCATCCGTCCGCGAACACCGCGAACCCCCCGTACACCGCACACAGCGTCACCACCACGGCCTTCGGCACGCCCTTGCCGAGCAGCCAGTGGGCGATCCCGGCCAGGGCGAGGATGGTGCCGGTGGCGTAGATGGCGAAGGCGATGTTGCTGAAGCCGTAGAACCGTCCGCCGGTCACGGGCTCGTACCCGCCGACGGCGTTCACCTGGAGCGTCGAGCCGGTCATGACGTCGAGGAGGAGGGCCAGCGAGGTGACGGCGGCGACGACCGTCAGCGGGCCGAGCACGTGCGCACGCCAGGGGCCGGCGAACGCCACGGCGGTGATGAGCCCGGCGATGCCCACGATCGTCACGATCACCGACACCATCGGCACCGGCAACGTCCACCAGGGCACGAGCTGCGCCAGAAACGTCGAAACGGTGATCGCCCCACTGACCACAGCCACGACCTGCACGGACTTGAGCACGAGAGACCCGCTCGCCGGCTCGCCGGCCGAGTGGGCGGCGGCCAACTGGCCCGGGGCGGCCACGTGCGCGGGGGCGCCGCCGCCTGGGGTCGGCCGGCCCGGGGTTGCCGGTTGTGCTGGGGTGCCGGCCGGGGTCGCCTGTTCAGCCGGGGGCTGGGTGGCCGGTGGTTGGTCTGTGAGGGCGTCGGTCTGGGCGGCTTGTGCGGATGTGGCGGTTGCCCCCGGGGGTGCTTCTCCTTCGAGGGCTGTGGCGGTGGGCTGGTGGTCTGTGGGCCGAGGCTGGGTGGTGGGGGGTGTTCGTGTGCTTTCTGCACCCGACCGCTGGGCTTTCCGGGTGGGGTGGCGGTGGCGGAGGGTCAGGGCGGCGAAGGCGTAGAAGAGGAGTTGGGCTATGACCAGGACGGTGAAGAACGGGCCGCGGACCTCACGCAACACCTGGCTGGCCAGGTCTTCGTCGGCCAGTTCCGTCGCCACGTCGGCGGGGGTCGCGGGAGGTTGGCCGCCGGCCTGCCAGGGGCGGCCGACCACTTCTCGGGGTGGGGTCAGGCCCAGGACGTCGATGGCCGTCGCGGTGAGGTCGCTGATCGTGACCAGGGCGTCCTGGCGAGTGGAGGTGGCGGTCAAGTAGCCGTGGGGGTAGGCGGGGCCGGTCGGTGCAGGGCCGGTGGCGATGGCCACGTGGAGGTGGGCGTTCGGGGTGACGTCGGAGACGCCGGCCAGCAGGATCGTCGTGTCGGGAGGGAGCCGGGTGAGCAGGGCGCCGATGCGCCCGTCGGCTTCGGCGACGGCCTTCTCGCGGGCCGCCGCGGGAAGGGCGGTGGGGATGCCGTAGTCGTCCACGGGCTGTTGTGACCAGGCCGTTGCCAGGCCGGCGGCTTCCAGGACGATCAGGTGGTACGGGGTGGGGTCGCCCAGGGCGGAAGGAGTGGGGGCGTATTTGGCGATATTTCCGGACTTGTCGGCGGCGGCCAACGCGGCGCCCGGACCTATGGCGGCCACCTTGCCGCCGCCGTCCGTGACGATCTGGCCCAGGGTGCCGAGGCGGGCGTTGTACCCGGTCTCCGACTGGTGGGCGGTCAGGGCGTCCCAGCCCGGGATGGTGGCGCCCTCGCCGCTCTGCTGAGGGGCGGGTGGTGCGGGGCAGCCCTCGTCCGGTGTCCCGGCTCGCTGGCCTGCCGAGACGGTCAGCCAGCCCGCGGTGGGGCAGGTGATGCCGCGCCCGGGGGGCGGCACGGTGCGCGTCGAGAGGGAGGCCGACGAGCCCTCGGACATGAGGCGCCACAGGTTGGGGGTGCGCGTCTGGTCGAGGTCGCTCCACTCCAGCCCAGGGACGCCGATCAGAGCCACTCGGCCTTGGAGGGCGTTCGCGGTGCCGCCCGTGGGGGTGGCCGTCGCCGGGGCGCTCGTGCCGCCGGTCGCGGTGGTGGCTCGCCCGCCCGGGGCGGCAGGACGAGCGCTGCCGATCAGAGGGTCATCGGGCAGGGCGGTTTCTCGGTGAAGGCTCGAGGTGGGGTGAGCCGTGGCCGCTGTGGCGGGGGCGGTCCAGAGGAGCGGGACGGACAGGGCCAAGAGGGTCGTCAGGAGGCGGCGGCGCCGCCGCTTTTCGCGCCGGACCGGGCACGCCATGGCGTTCGGCATGTACGGACCCCCAGTAGTCTGCCCCTCGACCAAACAACAGCCACGGTAACGTGCCACACCGTGACAAGTGGCGAGGTACGGGTGAGACGGCGGCAGTGGTGGGCCTGGGTGATCGCGGCCCTGCTCGTCGCGGCGGCCGCGGCGCCGCTGGTGTACGAGTGGCTCACCAACCCCGACGACCAACGCCTGGTCGACCTGGACGTTTACCGTACCGGCGGGCAGATGCTGCTCGACGGCCGCCCGGTGTACGACTACTTCACGCCGGCCCCGCAACTGCTGCCGTTCACCTACCCGCCGGTCGCGGCGATGCTGGCGGTGGGGCTGGCCGGGATGTCGTGGGAGACGGCGCAGTGGGTGTGGACGGCCGGGATCTTCGTGGCGCTGGCGGTGACGGTCGGGTTCTCGTTCCGGCCCTTGCTGGTCAGGGAGTCGCTGCGTAAATACGCGCCGTGGGTGTTCGCGCTGCTCATGGTCCTATGCACGTACCTGATGCCGATCAGGGACCAGGTCAGGTTCGGGCAGGTGGACATCCTGCTGGTCGCCTTGTGCGTGGCCGACTGTGTCGCGCGGCGGCCGTGGTGGCCCAGGGGGTTCCTGATCGGGCTGGCGACGGCGGTGAAGCTGACGCCGGGCGTCTTCCTGATCTACCTGCTGATCACCAAGCAGTGGCGGACGTTCTTCATGGCCTCCTTCGCGGCGGCGGTGCTGACGCTGCTGCCGTTCGCGGTGATCCCGCAGGACGCGGCCGACTTCTGGTTCTCCGCGCTGCTCGACCCTGAACGCCTCGGCGCGAACGCGGCCACCACCAACCAGTCGATCCGCGGGATGCTGATCAGGCTCTACTGGCCGGACGCGCTGACCTCGGTGCTCTGGCTGGCGATCGTGGCGGCGGTCGGCTGGTACGGCTTCCGCGGGGCGCGGGACGCGTACCGGAACGATGATCACGTGACGGCGGTCGCGCTGGTCGGGCTGATGGCCGTGCTGCTGTCGCCCGTCGCCTGGATCCACCACCTGGCCTGGGTGGTCGTGGTGCTCGCCGCGATCGCCGGCGACGGCCGCGATCCGGTACGGCTGCGCGTGGCGGCCGGAGTGTGGCTGTACTACGTGGTGCCGGTGCCATGGTGGGGGGTGTCGCTCAAGGCGGCGGACATCCCGGGCGTCAGCGTGGTGCTGGGGAAGATCGTCCAGAACGGGTTCGGGCTCGGCGCGCTGGCCCTGGTGTGGTTGCTGGTGCATTGGCTGCCGAAACGGCGGCAGCTCGCTTGACTTTCCCGTTACCCTTCGTGTCGTGCTCGTTACCATCTGGGTGATCGTGGGCGCCGTGGCAGGCGTCAGTGGCGTGCTGGTCGGTTATTCGGCGCTGCGGCAGGCCAGGGCCACGGTCGAAGACTGCCGGCGGCTGCTCGCCCGGCAGCTCGGCGAGGGCCGCGGCGATCTCAAGGCCATCAGGGACGTCGCCGTGTGCCGGTATGACGCGCTGTCGGAGATGACGGGGCGGCTGTCGTTCTCGGTGGCGATGATCAACGGGCTGGGCGACGGCATCGTGCTGACGTCCATCAACGGGCGCAGCGAGACCCGTACGTACGTGCGCCCCGTGGTCGGCGGCAAGGGGCAGGAGCCGCTGTCGCCCGAGGAGGAAGAGGCCGTGCGCGCGGCCAGGCTCGGGTTGGGGCCCCTGGTGGCGGGGCCGGTGCCGGGGACGTTCTAGCAGGTGATCCACGCCGGAGACGAGCCATCGGAGTAAACGGCCGCGAGGCCGCCCACCTGCGGATACCCTGGACGCATGCCCAGACTCGCCTATCTCGGACCGGAAGGCACCTTCACCGAAGAGGCCCTGCGGCTCCTCGATCCCACGGCAGACCGGCTGCCCTGCGCCAACGTGAGCGCCGCGCTCAACGCCGCGCGCTCCGGCGACGCCGACGGCGCCGTCGTGCCGCTGGAGAACTCGATCGAGGGCGCGATCACCACGACGCTCGACGAGTTCGCGTGGGGCGAGCCGCTGGTGATCAACGCCGAGCTGCTGCTGCCGGTGCAGTTCTCGCTGCTGGCGCGGCCGGGCACCGAGATCCCCCACATCAAGCGGGTCTACACGCATCCCGCGGCCATCACCCAGTGCCGCGCGTTCGTCGCGCGTGAGCTGCCCGACGCCGTCGTGGTGTCCGCCCCCTCGACGGCGGCCGCGGCGCAGGAGGTGGCGCTGCCAGGGTCGCCGTACGACGCGGCCATCGCCGCCCGCATCGCGGGCGAGCATTACGGGCTGGTCGAGCTGGCCTCCGGCATCGGCGACAGGTCCGACACGGTGACCAGGTTCGTCAAGGTCGCGCGGCCTGGGCCGCTGCCGCCGGCCACCGGGTCCGACCGCACCACGCTGGTGGTCTTCCTGGCCGACGACCACCCGGGCGCGCTGCTGGAGATGCTGACCGAGTTCTCGGTGCGCGGGGTCAACCTGACCCGCATCGAGTCCAGGCCCACCGGCGACGGCATCGGCCGCTACTTCTTCCACTTCGACTTCGAGGGCCACATCGCCGACGCGCGGGTGGGCGACGCCATCGCCGGCCTGCACCGCATCTGCGGCGAGGTGCGCTTCCTCGGCAGCTACCCGCGCGCCGACGGGCTGGTGCCCCAGATCAAGCGCGGCACCTCCGACTCCGACTTCGCCGAGGCCGCCGAGTGGCTGGCCAAGGTGCGCGCGGGCGAGATCTGACCTGGCGTGCCGTGCGGCCCGCCGGCGGGGCGCGGTGCGGGTCGTCGGCGGGTTTTCCGGGTGTCGGGGATAACGAGGGGCAGCGGGGGTCCGTACGCCGGTAGCCTTTCCTTGTGATTGACCTGCGTACCCTTCGTGAGGACCCCGACCGGCTACGGGCGTCGCAGCGTGCCCGCGGTGAGGACGACTCTGTCGTCGACACGCTGCTCGACCTCGACGAGCGCCGCCGATCCGCGCTGACCTCGTTCGAGTCTCTGCGCGCGGAGCAGAAGAGCATGGGCAAGTCGGTCTCCAAGGCGCAGGGCGAGGAGAAGGCCGCGCTGCTCCAGCGGGCCAAAGACCTCGCGAGCCAGGTCAAGGCCGCCGAGGCCGAGGCGGAAAAGCTGGGCGCCGAGCTCGACGGCGTGCTCCAGACGGTGCCCAACATCGTCGAGGAGGGCGCCCCGGCCGGCGGCGAGGACGACTACGTCGTGCTCGAGACGCACGGCGAGCCCCGGAAGTTCGACTTCGAGCCGAAGGACCACCTGGCCCTGGGCGAGGCGCTCGGCGCGATCGACATGGAGCGCGGCGCCAAGGTGTCGGGCGCCAGGTTCTTCTTCCTCAAGGGCGTCGGGGCGCGGCTGCAGCTCGGCCTGCTCAACATGGCGATGCAGCAGGCCATTGAGGCCGGGTTCACGCCGATGATCACGCCGGTGCTCGTCAAGCCCGAGACCATGCAGGGCACGGGCTTCCACGTGGCCCACGACAAGGAGATCTACCGGCTGCCCGACGACGACCTCTACCTCGTCGGCACCTCCGAGGTGTCGCTGGCCGGCTACCACGCCCAGGAGATCGTCGGCGGCGACGAGCTGCCGCTGCGCTACGCGGGCTGGTCGTCGTGCTTCCGCCGCGAGGCGGGCTCGTACGGCAAGGACACCAGGGGCATCATCAGGGTGCACCAGTTCGACAAGGTCGAGATGTTCTCGTACGTACGGCCCGAGGACGCCCACGAGGAGCACCTGCGGCTGCTCGCCTGGGAGAAGGAGATGCTGGCCAAGATCGAGGTCCCCTACCGGATCATCGACACGGCGGCCGGCGACCTCGGCATGTCGGCGGCCAGGAAGTTCGACTGCGAGGCCTGGATCCCGACCCAGGGCCGCTACCGCGAGCTGACCTCGACGTCCAACTGCACCGAGTTCCAGGCCCGCAGGCTCGCCGTCCGCTACCGCGACAAGGACGGCAAGCCGCAGCACCTGGCCACGCTCAACGGCACGCTGGCCACGACCCGCTGGATCGTGGCCATCCTGGAGAACCACCAGCAGGCCGACGGCTCCGTGGTGGTTCCCGCGGCGCTGCGGCCGTACGTCGGGCTCGATGTCCTGGAGCCCCCCAAGTAGGTGCTCAGAGCCCCGCCGAGGAGCGTTGCTCCTCGGCGCGGGCGTCGCGCCTGACCAGCAGGGCGCCCGCGACCAGCACCGCCGCCGTCAGGAGCACGGCCAGGGCGACGGCTATCTGGTACGACGCCAGGGAACCGTCGGCCCAGGCCCTGAAGGGCAGCGAGACGGCGGCGTAGACCAGCGGAGCCCCGAGCACGCCGGTCAGGACGGGCACCTTGCGCGGCCGTCCTGCGACCGCCAGCCCCAGGCAGACCGGGGCGCCCAGCACCGCTGCCAGAAGTCCGCCCGTGCCCATGAGCATCGAGACCTCCTGGTTCGCCGGCATCGACGCGTAGTCGAACCAGGGTGTGAGCGCCGCCGCGAACCCGGCGCAGGTGACGGCGGCGATGCCCAGATACGTACGCCCGTAGCGGCGCAGGCCAGCCCCCATGAAGCCGAACAGCGCGCACGCGGCCAGGGCCCAGGCCCAGACGAGTTCGCCGCGCAGCGGGACTTCAGGGGCCTCCTCGGGCAGGGAGACGCGGCGCCACGTCCCTGAGACGTCGCGGATCACGACCGAGTCGGGACCGCCGGCGACGACCACGATGTGGCCGCCGGGCCTGGCCTGCACGGCCAAGGTGGTGGGGAAGCCGGAGGGGTCGTCGTAGCGCCTGCTGAGGCGTTCGATGTCGTCCGACGACAGGCGCCAGGACGGCCGCCAGGTGCTGCCGCCGTCGTCCGACTGCTCGACGCCCTTGCGGTCCTCCGTCACGCGGTAACACCGGGTGGCCTGCTTCGGCACGCACTGGGCGGTCTGACCCTTCCTCTCCTTGTCCGCGGTGCTCTCCGACCATGTGCGGCCGCCGTCCTCCGAGGTCCACACGGTGTGCGGCCAGGTGTGGACGGCGATGCGGTCCTGGTCGTCCACCGTGACGGAGCCGACGTACGGGGTGGGCGGGGCCGCCGAGGTCGCGGTCACCGCGAGCACGGCCAGGGGCATCGTCACCGCGAACCGCCAGCGGGCGGCGGGCGGGCGGCGGAGGCTGTGGGCGCGTACCCACCAGGCGAGGGCGATGGCCGGCAGCGCCAGGAGGTCCGTAGGATCGGCCAGGACCCGCGACGGGCCCGCGAGGAAGGTCCAGGCATGGGAGGCGGCCTCCGCGCCCGTCTCCGTCGTTTTCACGGCCGCGAAGAGCACCCCGGTCACCACGACCGCCACCCCGTCACTCCCCACCCACGGCCCCCCGGACCGCACGAAGCGGGAAAGCCGGCGCAGCGGCCCGACCGAGGAGGGGTGGTGGCCGCTTCCGGAGAGGTGGGAGGGGCGCCGATCGGAGCGGACGCCCCTGGAGGACCGGGCTCCTCCAGGGAGCCGCCGCAGGAAGCGCCGCAGCCGCTCAGGGAGTCGTCGGTCGAGACCGTGGAGCAGGCGTTTCGTGAGGGCTGCTGCGGGGCGGGTCAGGAGGAGGGCGACGAGGGCGGGGGCCACGAGCAGGCCGGCCACGTCGCTGAGCTTGCCCGTCACGACGCCGGGAAAGGCCGCTTTGAGCAGGTGGTCGTTGACCAAGAGCACGAGCACCCCGGCAACCGTCACGGGGTGGCACAGCCACGCGTACCTCATACCCAGGTTGACCGCTCGGGGGACGGGGCGGTTCAAGGGTCATGTGAGTCGAGTCACAGCCGTGACCAATCCGACATCACACTCGACACAAGCAAAAGACCGGAGCCCGCTGGAAGCGAACTCCGGTCTGTCTCGCTGCTACAGGTCAGATGGCTCGGACCTGAGAGGCCTGCGGCCCCTTCTGGCCCTGCGTGATCTCGAACTCGACCCGCTGGCCGTCTTCAAGGCTGCGGTAGCCGTTGCCGACGATCTCGGAGAAGTGCACGAACACGTCCGGCGCACCGCCGTCCGGGGCGATGAAGCCGAAGCCCTTCTCGGCGTTGAACCACTTGACGGTTCCCTGAGCCATAAAAGCTCTCCCTCAGGATGTGAATCTATGGGACCCACACCTCGTGGGTCCCGGTGTGTCGTACAGCAAGCACCCGGGGTGGCTCAGACAAAGTCATGCTGGTTTTCACTACGGGATCAGCTAATACAACGCCATCACATCTAACACCATTCTGGAGCGTTGGTGTTCCCCTCCCAACGAAGATTTCTGTCAGGCGGCATCACCGGGCAAACTGGAACCTGTTATGCGCAGCCTTCCCGCACCGCGTCTAGTGGCCACCGACCTCGACGGCACCGCGTTGCGTACGGACGGAACCGTGTCTCCCCGCACGGTCGCCGCCTTCGGCAAAGTCGAGGAATCAGGGGCGGTCCTGGCCTTCGTGACCGGGCGTCCGCCCCGGTGGATGGGCGGGGTGGCCAGCGCGGTACGTCACCGTGGCCTGGCGATCTGCGCGAACGGAGCGCTGATCTACGATCTCCATACCGAACGGATAGTGGAATCTCACCTCATCGGCATCGAGGTGCTCGAGGAAGTCGTCGCTCAGCTAAGAGCGAACGTGCCCGAACTCGTATTTTCGGTCGAGTATGAAGCCGGTTTTGCGCATGAGTCAGATTTCCGGCTCGGCGGGTTGGACCGGGCACTCGGAGCAGCGCGTGTGGAATCGGTCACTTCCCGTCCATGCGCCAAGTTGCTCGCCCTGCATCCCCGCATGAACGCCGACGAGCTCCACGCGGCCGTGGACGAGCTGGTCGGCCATCTCGTGACCACCACCCACTCCAGCAGCAGAGGGCTGATCGAGATGAGCGCCCAGGGCGTGACCAAGGCCACCGCCCTGGCGGCGCTCGCGGAGCAGCTGGAGATCAAGCCATCGCAGACCATCGCATTCGGCGACATGCCCAACGACCTGCCCATGCTGAGCTGGGCAGGCACGTCGTACGCGGTCGCCAACGCGCACCCTCGCGTGCTGGCGGCGGTCGATCACGTGACCGCGACCAACGACCACGACGGTGTCGCGCAGGTGATCGAGAAGCTCTACGCCTGACGGCGGAGCCCCGCAGGCCCTGAGAAGGGCCTACAGGTAGGGGCCGGAACCGCCGGGCGGCCGCTGCCCCTCGTCACCCGGCACCCCTGGCAGCGCCCTGCGCATCTGCTCCAACTGGGCGCGGGCGGCCATCTGCTGCGCGAACAGCGTGGTCTGGATGCCATGGAACAAGCCCTCGAGCCAGCCGACCAGCTGGGCGTGCGCGATGCGCAGCTCGGCGTCACTCGGCGGCGTGCCGTTGTCGTCGGTGAACGGAAGCGAGAGCCGCTCCAGCTCATCGACCAGCTCGGGCGCGAGACCGTCTTCGAGCTCCTTGATGGAGGACTCGTGGATCTCCTTCAGCCGCTTGCGGCTGGCCTCGTCGAGGGGAGCCGCGCGCACCTCCTCGAGGAGCTGACGGATCATGCTGCCGATACGCATCACCTTGGCGGGCTGCTCGACCAGGTTGGTGACCGAGCGGTCGTCTTCGCCACCATCGCCCTGACCTTGGAAATCAGGGCCCACCACCACGACGTGGGGGGTGTTGTTGTCCTCAGCATTCATAACACTCACCGTACTAGCAGGATCTTGCCGACGTGCTCCCCCGAATCCAACATTCGGTGAGCTTCGGCGGCGTCGGCCATGGGCACCTCGGCGTACACGACCGGACGTACGGCACCCGCTCCGACCAGGGGCCACACGTTGTCGACCACGCTGCGCACGATGGCGCCCTTCTCGTCGACGGGCCGCGAGCGCAGTGTCGTGGCGTGCACCGAGGCGCGCTTGGCCAGCAGCATGCCCAGGTTGAGTTCGGCCTTGGTGCCGCCCTGCATGCCGATGACCACCAGCCGGCCGCCCGTCTTGAGGGAACGGACGTTCTTGTCCAGGTATTTCGCGCCCATGATGTCGAGGATGACGTCGGCCCGCACCTTGTCGGTGAAGTCCTCCTCGCGGTAGTTGATCACCTCGTCGGCGCCCAGCTCCCTGGCTCGGTCGGCCTTCTCGGCTGAGCCGACGGTGGTGACGACGTGGCTGCCGAGCGCCTTGGCGAGCTGGATCGCGAACGTGCCGATGCCGCTGGCCCCGCCGTGGATGAGCAGCGTCTCGCCCCTGCGCAGCCGCCCGACCATGAAGACGTTGGACCAGACCGTGCAGGCCACCTCGGGCAGCCCGGCGGCCTCGCGCAGCGACACCTGGGAGGGCACCGGCATGACCTGCTGCCAGGGCGCGGCTACGCGCTCGGCGTAACCGCCGCCGGCGAGCAGCGCGCACACCTCGTCACCCGGCTTGAACTGCTCGACGTCCGCCCCTACCTCGGCCACCACGCCCGAGACCTCGAGCCCCGGGTACGGCGACGAGCCCGGCGGCGGGTCGTAGAATCCCTGCCGCTGCAGCACGTCGGCGCGGTTGACCGCCGACGCCGTCACGTCGATCAGCACGTCTCCGCGCCCGACGTGGGGATCCGGCGCCTCGCGCCACTCCAGCACCTCTGGTCCGCCCGGTTCGACGATCTCAATGGCTCGCATGCGAACCACGGTAGCCGGGCAAAGAAGTTGTGGGTTGCCGGGCTGCGACCGAGCGGGTGGCGTTACCCTGCAATGTATTTGCTGCCCCTTTAGACCCACCCGAGGGGGAACACGGTGGCAAGACACGATCGAGAAGAATCTCTCGAGGAACAGCTCGCCTGGCTTGACGCGATCAAAGAGACGGAAGAGGCTCCCGTCTCCGTGAGCGCGCCGGCCGCCCCGGTCGACGAGCCGGTCGCGTCGCCGTACCCCAAAGACCCCTGGTCGCTCGTGCCGCAGCAGCACGAGACGCCGCCGCAGCCGCTGTTCAGGGCCGCGGTCGACTCCGCGTACGGCGGCCCGGCGGCGACCGATGAACGCCCGGCGAGCGACTCGGGCGAGTGGCCGGCCAGGTTCACGGCCGACGAGCCGCGGGCGAGCGCCGCGCCGAGCGTGGACGATCCGTTCCTCGCGCCGCTCAAGCCGCTGCCGCGGCCGGACGACACCGACACGTACGCGCTGCCCTTCACCCCGGCGGAGCCGGCCGGGAAGGCCGAGGAGAGCACCTGGCCGCCCGCGTCCGACTGGCCTGGGCCCGATGACACGGTCCGGGTAGAGCCGCCGCAGGACAAGCCCGCCGCGGAGGACGAGAGCGCCCGAGAGCCGGCCAAGGAGACCAAGGACTCCGGGGCAACCGACACCCGGCCGCGCACCGAGCCTCCGGCTCAGGCCGACGACACGGAGGAGCCGGCCCAGAAGAGGGCCGAGGAGCCGGAGGAGCAGCCGGCCGCGCGTGACGACCGTCCGAATTGGCCGCCCGACGTGTCCGAAACCCTGCCGCGCACCGAGCGCCCGCAGTGGGACGCCGCCGAGACGCCGGCCCCCGAGACCGAGGACGAGCGCCGGAGCGCGCCCGAAACCGACATCCCGCAGTGGGCCAAGGAGGGCTCGCAGTGGAGCCGCGAGCAGTCGGAGGGTCTCCCGCACTGGGACCGCCGCGAGGACGAGCAGCCCGCCGCCACCGAGCCGCCGGACCGGCCCACCAGCTGGGTCGACCCGCCGGAGAAGGCGCCGAGCTGGGGTAAGGCGGCCCAGGCGGACGAGACCCCGGCGGCCTGGACCCAGGACCCGGCCGCGAAGGACGAGGCCCCGAGCTGGGACCAGAAGGACAAGACGCCTGGCTGGGGCCAGGACCCGAAGGACAAGCCGTCGGGCTGGGGCCGCGACCAGACGGAAGAGGCTCCTCGCTGGGACCAGGAGGACGCTCCCCAGTGGGGCAGGGAGCAGCCGGAAGAGCGCCCCCAGTGGGTACGCGACCAGCCGGAGGACCGCCCTCAGTGGACCGAGCAGCCGGAGGAGCGCCCCCAGTGGGCCGAGCAGCCCGAGTGGCGCCCGGCCGAGCGGGACATCCCCCCGGTGCGCCCGCCGCGCCGCCCGGCCCCCGTGCCCGTATTCACGGCGCCGCCCAGGCCACCGGCGACCGGCAAGCCCACGGCCGAGAGCCTCGACCCGGAGTCCCTGCTACGCGGACGGCGTAACGCCCCCTCCAAGGGCTGGCGGCGCATCGTCTACAAGGCGTCGGGCGGCTGGATCAAGCCGGGCGAGCCCCCGGAGGTGCGCCGCCGCCGCGAGCTGGTGACCCGCGCCCGCACCCCGGTCACCGCGGGACACCACCGCGTCGCGGTGCTCAGCCTCAAGGGCGGAGTGGGCAAGACCACGACCACGGTCGGCCTCGGCGCGACGCTCGCGCAGGTGCGCGGCGACCGCGTGATCGCCGTCGACGCCAACCCCGACCGCGGCACGCTGTCGGACAAGCTGGAGCTGGAGACCTCGGCCACCGTACGCGACCTGCTGAACGAGCGTGACCAGGTCAAACGGTACGTCGACATCAGGGCGTTCACCTCGCAGGCCCCGTCGCGGCTGGAGGTGCTGGCCTCCGACCGCGACCCGTCGGTCTCCGAGGCGTTCAGCGGCGCCGACTACCAGGCCGTCTCCCAGGTGCTGGAGAACTTCTACTCGATCTGCATCACCGACTGCGGCACCGGCCTGCTGCACTCGGCGATGGGCGGCGTGCTGGGGCTCGCCGACCAGATCGTGCTGGTCAGCTCCCCGTCGGTGGACGGCGCCAGGGCGGCCTCGGCGACGCTCGACTGGCTGGAGGCCCACCACTACGGCGACCTGGTGAAGAACGCGACCGTGGTGCTGTGCAGCGTGCGGCCCAGGTCGAAGTCGGCGGTGGACATCAAGAAGCTGGAGGCCCATTTCGCCGCCAGGTGCCGCGCGGTGATCAGGGTGCCGTACGACCCGCATCTGGAGGAGGGCGCGGAGATCGACCTGGACCGGCTGCAGGAGCCGACCAGGGACGCCTATCTCCAGCTCGCCGCCAGCGTGGGCGACGGTTTCGCGGGGATCCGCGACTGAGCGGAGGGTGTGGGATTCGAACCCACGAGGCCATCGCTGACCTGGCCGCTTTCAAGGCGGCTGCACTCGTCCACTATGCGAACCCTCCTGTGCGGAAACCACGATAGCGGCTGTGGTGACAGGGGTGTACGTTCAGGTGGTGGCGGATCTCGACGTCGAGGTGCAGCGCGGCTCCCGCGACGCGCTCGTACGGCTGAGCGGTGACCTCGACAAGCTCACCGCGCCACTGCTCAAGGACACCCTGGTCGCGTTGTTCACCGAAGGCAGGGTGCAGGTGGTGATCGACGCCGGGCGGCTCGAGTTCTGCGACTCCAGCGGGTTGTGGGTGCTGGTGGAGCACCGGCGCAGGGTCGCCGCGCAGGCCGGGTCGCTGGGCATCGTGGGCGTCCACGGGGTCCTGCACCGGGTGCTCGACGTGACGGGGCTCAGGGCCGCCTTCGACCGGGTGGACCTACGCGGGCAGTTGTGAGAGCAGCCACTTGGGGCCGACGGTCTCGGCGCCCAGCTTCGCCACGCGTTCGCGCAGGCCACGATCCGCCGTGACGACGAGCAGGCGTTCCCAGACCCTGGCCCGGCGTACGACGTCCACGATCGCGTCGTCGCCGCTCCCCATGGCCGCGACCACCTGGATGCCGGGCACCTCGGGCGCGCTGCGTGCGGCGCCCTCCACGACGGCCACCATGCGCGGATACCACTGCGCCAGCACCGGATGGCTCAGCCGCAGCCTTGAGACGGCCTCCAGCAGCCGGGTGGCGGCGCCCAGGCGGTCGTTCCACCAGCCCCGCTCGGCCCGCGCGCCGACGATGTTGGCGACGTCGAGCACGAGAGTCTCGGGCTGGAGCGCGCCGCTGATGTCGTCCCAGGTGGCGGCGAAGCCCGGGTGCAGCTCGCGCTGGGGCACCTCGGGCAGGGCCAGCCAGCGCATCTCGTCGCTCTCCGAGTTGGCCGGCGCGGCGGCGATCAGCTCGGGCGACTCGGCGATGACGGTCTCGAACGCCCACCCGCCGTGGTCGTCGCGGTAGACGCCCTGGACGCGGAGCGCCTCCGCCCCCAGCGCGGCCTCCTCGTGGGCCTCGCGCAGCGCGCTGGTGACGGCGTCCTCATGGCTGTCGCGGGCGCCGCCGGGCAACCCCCAGGTGCCGCCGTGGTGGCAGCGCAGCGAGCGCTTCTGCAGGAGCACGTACGGGATGCCGCGATCGTCGTGGTGCACGACCAGGAGCCCGGACGCGCCGTGGACGCCCCAGTGCCGATGGCCTTGGGCGCATTCGGTCCAGCCGTCGCCGTCCTTCGCCGTCATGAGGGAATCCTCTCAGCCTCCGCCCTTGGAGAAGTGCTGGTAGTCCTTGGCGCCTGACCAGTAGCCACCCCACTCCCAGCCGACCTGGGCGAAGGTCTTGACGACCCGGTCGCCGGGATTAATCACACCTTTACCCTTCATTGGGCGCTTGGTGAACTTCTTCGCGTTGCGGTGGGCGGTGCCGCCGCTCGCGGTGACGTACGGGTTCTCCAGCGGGTTGACGTCGATGGCCTCGCCGTACGCGTGGTTCGACCAGTTGCTGGACCCCGTGGCCCGGCGGCAGTTGAAGGCCGAGGTGTTGTCGGCGTCGATCGAGTCGTAGTCGTCGGCCTTGTACGCGTCGACCAGCTTCATCTGCCTGATCGGCCAGCGGCGGTCGTACAGCTTCTTGAAGACCGTCTCGATGTCGTCGGTCACCGTCTTGCGCACGACCAGCTCACCGGTGTGCGGCTTGCCGTCGAACCCCCAGTACGACAGCGTCACCAGCCGCAGGTCGCGGTAGTGAACGGGGCACCCGGGGCGCCAGGAGTAGGGCAGGCGGTCGCGGGAGACGCGCGAGACCTTCGAGGTGAACGCGGGCGGCGCCGTCGGGCTGGGCGTCGCTGCGGAACGCTCCGACGTCGGCTCGGCGGTGGCAGTTACGGTGGCGGGCTCTCGCGGCGGGTCGGCGGAGGCCGCGGGCTCCTCCGCGGCCGCACACGCGGCGGACGCGAGCACCACGAACGCGATGGCGGCAGCACGCTTCATCTCGCCACCATATGCGACGTCGGGCCAGGTCAGGGCACTACCAGCACAGTACGGCGAGCTCGTTTCGCCAGGCTGGCCGCCACCGACCGCCGCCACGAGGAGCGGGAGCGGCCCACCACGATGGCGTCCGCCATGTACGTGCTGGCCAGCGCCTCGAGCTCGCGGGCCGCGTCACCGCGCAGGCTGACGAACCGCCACGGCACCCCGGCCCCGCGCAGCTCCTCCCTGAGGTCCTGGGTCAGGTCGGCCGCCGCGTCGGGGATGATGGGCGACCCGGCGAAGAACCACAGCGTCGAGGTGTTGAGCGCCTCGACGAAGGCGATCAGCAGGGCCGCGTCGTCCCTGCGGGCGAGCCCGGCCGCGTACGCGAGCGCGTTGCGGCTCGGGCCCGATCCGTCGAAGCCCACGACGAGCAGGCCGACGCCGTCCTTGCCGATCTCGAACCGCCCTTCGGGGAGCCTGCCTGCCAGCGGCTCCCACTGCGGGTCCGTGCCACTGCCGAACACGGCATCGCCCGCGTCAGACGTCGGCGTGCCTGCCGCGGTGCGCCAGCTCGCGCAGCGCGTCGGCCGCGTAGATCACCAGGGCCACGAACGAGATCCCGGCGAGGGCGCCGCCCAGCCAGAGGTCGTTGACGGTCGCGTCGGCGTATTCGGCGCCGCGCGGCTGGTAGCCGACCGCGAACGGGGCCGCGATCAGCCACAGGCCGCCGAGGAACAGCAGCACCAGGGCGCCCACGCCCAGTTTGGCCTTCAACGGTTGTCCTCCACTCCGACCAGGGAAGCCTTGCCGTTCTGGCGGTGCTCGCCACCGCCCGTACGGGTGTTGAGGTCCTCACGCAGCGCCTCCACGAGCGGGGCCAGCAGGCTCGCCAGCTCGGCGGAGGTGGCCTGCGGCCCGGCGGGAGCGACCGGCACGGGCTCAGGCTCCGGCTCTGGCTCGCGGCGCGGCTTCGGCACGACCAGGCCGCGCACCACCAGGTCCTCGTGAATGGCCGCCACGAAGGCGATCGCGCCCACGACGCCCACGACGGCCACGCCGAGGCCGGTGAAGAACTCCGACTGGGTGGCGTTCGTCCAGTCGGCGTCCTCCGGCTGCGTGCCGAGGGCGAAGGGCGCGATCATCTGCCACAGCCCGGCCATGACGGCCAGGGCCGCGGCGACGGCACCCACGAACTTGCGAATCATTGTGTGATTCCTCCTGAGACGAGGTCCTTCTGCGGTGGCGTGGCCTGCGCGATCAGGGCGCGCGAGGTGGGCCGCAGCACGCTCTGCGCGACCGACCTGGCCCGTTCGCGTTCCGAGCGGCCGTCGGGTGGCGCCATGTCGGCGACCGCGGTGAGCAGTGCCGAGCGCTCACCGTTGGCTCGCTCGATGCGCTGGGCGATGAGCTCCAGCAGCAGGCCCGCCAGGACGAGGTCGTCCTTGCTGAGCGGTTGAGGGGTGGGTGCCGCGGGCGCGGCCGAGCCGCGCAGCGGCAGCTCCTTGAGGAAGATCGTGGCGACGAAGCCGAGCAGCGCGATCGGCACGCCCACGATGAACACCGTCTCCAGGCCCCGCGTGAACGACTCCAGCACGATGTTCTTGACCGGCCCTGGAAGGTGCTGGATGGCCTCGGGGCTGCCGAGCTTGACGTCACCGCCGCCGGGGAGCTTGATGCCGGCCGCCGCCAGCATCGCGGCCATCTCGTCCTTGAGCCGGCCGGTGAGGATCGCGCCGAACGCGGCCACGCCGACGGCGCCGCCCAGGGAGCGGAAGAACGACACGCCTGACGTGGTCGAGGCCATGTCACGCAGCTCGGAGCCGTTCTGCGCGGCCAGGATGAGCATCTGCATGGACAGGCCGAGGCCGGTGCCCAGGACCGCGACGTCGAAGCCGATGAGCCACTCGCTGGAGTCGACGTGCAGCCTGGACAGCAGGAACAGCCCGATGGCCACGATGAGCAGGCCCGCCACGGGGAAGATCTTCCACCGCCCGGTCTGGGTGACGATCTTCCCGGAGATGACGCCGGCCAGGAACAGCGCTATGACCATCGGCAGCGTCATCAGGCCCGAGTTGGTCGGGCTGAGCCCCTTGACGATCTGCAGGTACTGCGGCAGGTAGATCATCGCGCCGAACATCGCCATGCCGACGAACAGCGAGGCGAGGCTGGTGAGCACGAACGTCCTGTTGCGGAACAGCCGCGGCGGCAGGATCGGGTTGCGCGCGGTCCGCTCCGAGAGCACGGCCAGCGCCAGCATGAGCAGCGCGGTGGCGGCGAGCACGTACGTCCAGGGCGAGTTCCACTCGAACTCGTTGCCCCCGAGGGTCAGCAACAGCATCAGCGCGCTCGCGCTGGCCGTGATCGTCGTGGCGCCCCAGATGTCGATCGAGGTCTTCCGCTTGATCCGCGGCAGCTTGAGCACCTTCTGGATGACGAAGAACGACACCAGGGCGAACGGCACGACCACGTAGAAGCACCAGCGCCAGCCCAGCCACTCGGTGTCCACGATGAACCCGCCCAGCAACGGCCCCGCGACCGTCGAGATGCCGAAGACGGCGCCCATGTAGCCGGAGTAGCGGCCACGCTCGCGCGGCGAGACGATGTCCCCCAGGATCACCTGCGACAGAGCCGACAGACCACCGACACCCAGGCCCTGGATGGCACGCGCGGCGATGAGCTGCCCCATGTTCTGCGACATGCCGGCCACCGCCGAGGCCGCCACGAACAGCACCAGAGCACTCTGGAAGAGCAGCTTGCGCCCGAAGACGTCGGACAGCTTGCCCCACAACGGCGTCGAGACCGTCATCGTCAGCATGGTCGCGCTGGCGACCCATGAGTACTGGTCCTGACCGCCTAGTTCCCCCACGATCGTCGGCAGCGCGGTGCCCACCACGGAAGTCGAGATCATCGAGGTCAGCATGGCGAGCATGAGCCCGGACAGAACCTCGAGGATCTCGCGGTGGGTGTAGTGCCGCTTCGCGGGGGACGCGGCCGGTGCGTGCGCTACCAAGACAACACCACATCCCCTTCGTTCATTTTTGTCCTCGACGAGTATACGTCCGTTTACTAGCCGCGCGGTAAGTGGGTGACCGCCGAGTAGAGTGCGGGCATGAGTCCCCAGGTGACTGAGGCCAGGCCGCGCGACCGCGAGGCCACCCGGGAGCGGATCCTCCAGGCAGCCCGCGCGCTCTTCGGCGAGCAGGGCTACGAGCAGGTGACCGTACGCATGATCGCGGCGGCGGCCGAGGCCAACATCGCGCTGGTCGGCCGCTACTTCGGATCCAAGGCCGGCCTGTTCGGCGCCGTGCTGCAGGGCGAGCCGAGGTTCGGCGCCCTGTACGAGGGCGACGCCGAGGACCTGCCCAGGCGGCTGGCCGAGTACGCCGCCGAGCGCATGCACCAGCCGCCGGACAGCCCCATCCTGCGCACACTCGAACGCTCGGCCATGCACCCCGAGGTGCACGCCGTGGCCAGGGAGCGGCTGATCACGGCGGTGCTGGAGCCGCTGGTCGCCCGGCTTGAGGGGCCCGACGCCCGCGCGCGGGCCCGCATGGCCACCGCGGTCCTGCTCGGCATCGGCGCGACGCGCCGCCGCCTCGGCCCCCAGCAGCCCACGCCGGAGGACGTCGACCGGCTCACCGCCGTCTTCGAGGCGTGCCTGGCCGGCTGAAAGTTTCACCGCCCGCACCCGCTCCGACCTGCGGCGCAGGGTTCGGGAGCGATCCGATGTCTTTGTCATGTACGGGGGCGCTTTCTACGATCCACGGAAGCCCGTGGGAGCGCTCCCACATGACGGACGGAGATCGTTCATGTCTCGCAGAAGGCCCGTGTTGGCGGTGCTCCTCACAGCGGCCGCCATGGCCGCGGCGGGGGCGGTCGTCGTCGCCGCCTCGTCGTCCACCGCCCAGGCCGCCGACTCCGCTTTCTACGTCGATCCCCAGACCAACGCCGCCAAGTGGGTGGCGGCCAACCCGGGCGACAGCCGGGCGGCGGTGATCAGGGACCGGATCGCGGCCGTGCCGCAGGGCCGCTGGTTCGCCACCTACAACCCGAGCACCGTACGCAGCCAGGTGGACGCGTACGTCGGCGCCGCCGCAGCGGCCGGCAAGATCCCGATCATGGCCGTGTACGCCATGCCCAACCGCGACTGCGGAGGCCCCAGCGCGGGCGGCGCCCCCGACCACGCCTCCTACCGCGCCTGGATCGACCAGATCGCCGCCGGGCTCGGCGGCCGGCCGGCCACGATCGTGCTGGAGCCCGACGCCCTGGCCATCATGACCAACTGCATGAACGGCTCGGAGCAGGCCGAGGTCAAGGCGTCCATGGCCTACGCCGGCAAGCGGCTCAAGGGCACGTCGTCGCAGGTCAAGGTGTACTTCGACATCGGCCACGACGCCTGGCTGTCCGCCTCGGAGGCCGCCTCCCGGCTCAACGGCGCCGACGTCGCCAACAGCGCCGACGGCATCGCGGTCAACACCTCCAACTACCGCTCGACGCCTGGGCTGGTGTCGTACGCGAAGAGCATCATCGCGGCGACCGGCGTCTCCAGGCTGAAGGCGGTCATCGACACCAGCCGCAACGGCAACGGCCCGGCCGGCAGCGAGTGGTGCGACCCGGGCGGCCGCGCCACCGGCATCTGGAGCACCACGGAGACCGGCGACTCCGCGATCGACGCCTACCTCTGGGTCAAGCCGCCCGGCGAGGCCGACGGGTGCATCGCGCAGGCCGGGCAGTTCGTGCCGCAGCGGGCGTACGACCTGGCCATGGCCGCGCCCGAGCCCACGGTCTCACCCACCGTCACGGTCTCGCCCACCGTCTCGCCCACCGTCACGCCGACGACCGGGCCCGAGGGGTGCTCGGCGACGTTCAAGGCGATCAGCCAGTGGTCGGGCGGCATGCAGGGCGAGGTCACCGTCACCAACACCGGCGGCGCGGCCACCAGCGGCTGGCGGGTCGGCTGGACGCTGCCCTCCGGACAGACGATCTCCCAGCTGTGGAACGGCGACCTGTCCGTCAGCGGCGGCTCGGTCACCGTCACCAACCTGAACTGGAACGGCAACATCGCCCCTGGCGCGACGACCACGTTCGGATTCATCGCGAGCGGCGGGTCCGGCGGCCCGTCCGGGCTCACCTGCGCCACCTCCTAGCGCTCACGCGCACCCGGCCGAGCCCCCGCCCGACGCCTGCGGGGGCTCGGCCCCATGAAATAACCGGGCAGGCGCCGCTGTTGACCACCACCAGGTCACCCCGCTCTGCGAAAGGCGCTCACTCATGGCTCTGCCGCTGTCCATCCTCGATCTGGCGCACATCGGCGAGGGCGAGACGGCCGCCGACAGCTTCGCCGCCAGCGTGACCCTCGCCCAGCGCGCTGAGGAGCTGGGCTACCAGCGCATCTGGTACGCCGAGCACCACAACATGGACAGCATCGCCTCCTCCGCCACGAGCGTGCTGATCGCCCACATCGCCGCCCACACCCGGACGATCCGCCTCGGCGCGGGCGGCGTCATGCTGCCCAACCACTCACCGCTGACCATCGCCGAACAGTTCGGCACCCTGGAGACGCTCCACCCCGGCCGCATCGACCTCGGTCTCGGCCGCGCGCCCGGCAGCGACCAGCAGACCATGCGCGCCCTGCGCCGCACGCCCTCGTCGGCCGACTCGTTCCCGCAGGACGTGCTGGAGCTGCAGGGCTACCTCACCGGCGAGACCCGCATCCAAGGCGTGCACGCCACCCCCGGCAGGGGCACCGACGTGCCGCTCTACATCCTCGGGTCCTCGCTGTTCGGCGCGCAGCTCGCCGCCGCGCTCGGCCTGCCGTACGCGTTCGCCTCCCACTTCGCGCCCGCCGCCCTGGAAGAGGCCGTCGCCCTCTACCGGCGCGACTTCAAGCCGTCGGCCCAGCTCGACCGGCCCCACGTGATCGCCGCGCTCAACGTCATCGCCGCCGACACCACCGAGGAGGCCGAGGAGCAGTTCCTGGCCTCCAAGCGGCTGCGGGTCACCCGGTTCCTCGGGCGCGGGCGCACGTTCACGGACGAAGAGGCCGACATGATCCTCGACTCCCCGGCGGGCCGGCAGCTCGTGCAGATGGCCAAATACTCGGCCGTCGGCGACCCGGCCGAGGTCAAGGCGTATGTCGACCGTTTCGCCGAGCACGCTCAGGCCGACGAGCTGATCGTGGCCTTCTCCGCGGTCGACAGGAAGGCGTGGCTGCGCTCGGCCGAGCTGCTCGCCGAGGTCCACGCCTCTTAAGGCCGGTAGGCGGGGTGGCGGGCGACCGCGCCGGGCCGCCGCGGCGTCCCGCCGCCTGCCAGGGCCCGTACGAGCCGGTCACGCACGGCACTCAGCTCGGCGATCCGCTCGTCCAGGTCCGCCACCTTCCTGGTCACCGCCTCGACGCTGGGCGGACAGGCCGGCCCCAGCGCCACGTCGTCGCCCTCCAGGCAGGGCAGGAAGCCGCGGACGTCCTGGGCGGTGAAGCCGTTGGACAGCAGGAGCCGGATGTTGCGGACCGTCGACACCGCGCCGCGGTCGTAGTGGCGGTAGCCGTTGGAGGTCCGTCCCGGCCGCAGCAGGCCCTGCTGCTCGTAGTAGCGCAGTGCCCTGACGGTGACGCCGCTCGCCCGCGCCAGCTCCCCGATCAGCATCGCTCCAGCCTATGCCTGCTGCCCCGCCGCCACGGAAAGGCCGCCGTCCACCCGGATCACGGCCCCGGTGAGGTACGCGGCCTCGGGGCGCGCCACGTTCACGATCCACCACGCGATCTCGGCGGGCCGGGCGATGCGGCCGAGCGGGATGCGTCCGGTGAGCCCCGCGCCCGCGGCGGCGATCTGCTCCTCGGGTCTTCCGCGGTACGCCGATCGATGGCCCCGAGCGCGGCCGGCTGGGTGATCGCCGCGTTGTTGACCAGGACGTCGTCCGGCCCAGCCGCCCCATCGCCGCCTCCACGATGCGCTCGGGCCCGTCGGGCGCCGCACTGTCGGCGGCGAACAGGTGCGACTCGGCGTCAAAACGCCGCACGACATCGCACGGTTCGGTAGTGTGTTCGACGGTGGTGATGACCAAGCCACTGGACGAACGATCGGAAACATCCTCGCCGCCGGGCTGGCGGAGAGGTGAAACGCCTGTGGAGCTGGTGTAAGACCTCAACGAGAGTTTCTTTCTCGGGCGGGCGACCGGCTGTGAAGCAGGAAGCCTCACGGGCGACCGTGGGAATCCCCCTCGTTCACGAGGTGGAGGATGTCAAGAACGTCCTCTCGTAGGTGAGTGGACGTGAAGCTGAACGTTGACCCGGGCGTCAGGGTCAAACCGCGGCCTGACGCCCGGGTGCGATTCCGCTAGTCGGCCACCAGGCGGGCGCGGCGGCCCTCGTGCTCGCGCTGGCGGCGCACCACGTACGTGCCGGGCGCGCAGCCCGAGCCGCCGTGCTCCGGATGCAGCAGATAGACCGGGGCCGAGGCGGAGAACACGCCGATCGCCAGGCCGTCGGCGTCCGAGACGTTCACCGTCCAGCGGCAGGTGCCCGGCTCGGCGACCAGCGTGTGCGGGTTGCCGCCCGCCGCGCCGCGCAGCAGCTCGACGCCCTCAGGGGGCACGGCCTGCCAGCGGGGGTCGTCGCGGATCTGCACCGACGCCGCCACCAGCCGCAGCGGCACCACGATGAGGTCGCCCTGGGCCTGCGGGCCGTCGAGCACGGGGATCTGGATCGACTGCTCCAGGTGGTCGAGCACGGTCAGGCCGGTCTGCCGGGCCAGCGTGGCCAGCGTCACTGTCATGAGCATCACCTCAGGTTCTGCGTAGGAGTTGGGCGTACTGCTCGCCGGACAGCCCGTACGTCCAGCCGGCGGCGGCGAGCGGATCGTCGAAGTAGCCGGGCACGGTGAGGCCGTACTGCCTGCGGCGGCCGTCGCGCTCGACCGAGCCGTTGACCGCGAGCAGCACCCGCGTGTCCCGGCGCATGTCGTAGAGGCGCAGCTCCGTGCCCGCGTTGCCGGGGTCGGGGGCGGTGGCGACCAGCCGCAGCTCGGCCCGCGCGATGTAGGCGGGCCAGCCGAGGCGTTCGATCGCGCAGCGCCTGACCTCGACGTTGGGCTCGGCGGAGATGCGCTCGGGGGTGGGGTCGTGGATCACCCAGGACGGGATCCTGGTGCCGTGCCAGGCGTAGGTGGCCCAGCCGTCGGCGTACCGTGCCGATGGGCCGTCCGCGTGGTGCGGGCGCTGCTCGCCGGTCGCCGTCCACGTCTCCGTGTGCAGCTCGGCGGGGCGTTCCGACATCACGCACACGTGCTCGGACGGCCACCACCAGTGGCACGCCGTGGCCACGGCCGTCCACATGTTCACCTGGCGTGCCAGCTCGGCGGGCAGCTCCACGCCGGCGATCCGGCGCAGCGCGTCGCAGTGGGCGATCCAGGAGACGCACACCGTGCGGTACCAGGTCTGGTGCCGCGACGCCTCGTTGTGCGCGAGCTCGACGGGCGGCAGCAGGCAGCGGCCGGCCGTGTTGAGGAGTGGCTGGTGCACCTCGCGGCGCAGCAGCACGTCGACCGGGCGTTGCGCCGGGCGTACGCGGGCGTGCACCGCTCCGTACACGCGGTGGCGCAGCGTCGCGAACCTGGCCGGCAGCGGCCACGCGTCCACTCGCTCGACGCTCTGCCCGGGCGGCAGCCCGGCTGGCACGGTCGCGAACGCGGCGGCAGGCGAGGTCACCCAGTGGAAACGGGGTGGGGACAGACCGATGAACCGGTAGAGATCGGAGACGGCGGCTTCTGCGGCCTTGCGGTCCGCGGGCCGCGTCGAGAGCGCGCGGCCCAGCCATCGGTCACGGAGTGAAGCAGCTTCCCGCTGCAGGATGTCGCTCACCGGGCGAGGGCGGAGGCGCCCTCCTTTCGCATGATCATGAAAGAAATGGTGACAGAAGGGGGCGCCCCATGTCCACCCGATCAGTCGGCCAGCCGGTGCTGGAGCTGGTAGGGGCCGGTCGTCTCCGAGGCGGGCGCGGGAGCCAGGCCCGCCGCGAGCAACTGGGCGCGCAACGCGATCACCGTACGTTCGAGCGCCCGGATCTGCGCCTGCAACCTGCGGATCTGGTCGCGCATCGCCGTGGACATGTCCTGCTCAGTAGTCAGGTCGGCGCTCACCTGCTCCGCCTGGCCCTGCATGCGGGCGAGCTGCCGCTCCAGCTGGCTCAGCGCGTCCTCGTAGATGGTCTTGGCCCTGGTGTACGCCTCGGCGTCCACCTTGGAACGCTCCAGCTCCGCTTGCCGCTCCACCTGCAGCAGTGCCGCCTCGTGGGTCTTCCTGTTGGCGTCGGTGGCCGATCGGAAGGCGAGGTACGCCACGCCCAGCGGGACGACCCCGACCGCGATCTGAATGAGGACCTCAGTCAGACTCGACATCGCCGGCTCCTCCCACGAGCCTGATCACACCGGTGTAGCCGACGCCGTCGTCGCCCCGCCAGGTGTTCACCGTCAACGCGATGGGGATCTCGCTGCCGTCGCGGCGCAGCCCCATCAGCCGGATGATCCGCCCGGACAGCACCGATTCGCCCGACGACCGCACCCTGGTCAGCCCCGCCAGGTGCCCCTCGCGCAGCCGGGGCGGGATCAGGATCGTCAGCGGCCGGCCCACCGCCTCCTCCGTGCTCCACCCGAACAGCGCCGCCGCCTGCGGGTTCCACGACTGGATGACGCCGCCCCCGTCCGCCACGACGATGGCCGGCCCGCCCCGGCACCCCGACGTCAGCCGGTGCACTGTGGCCGCCTCCGGCCAGGTGGCGATCAGCGCGATCCAGCCGCCGAACGCCAGCCACACCGCCCCGGCCACCCAGCCGCGCGGATTGTCGCCGGTGAACGTGGAGATCAGGTGTACCAGGCCGTACAGCAGGAGCAGCGCGGTGGCCACCGCGAACGCGACCCTGTCGGAGCGCAGGAACATCTGCACCAGACAGAGCACGCCCGTCAGGCACCAGGCCAGCGCCCACACCGGTATCGGGGCGATCGTGGTGAGCATCGCCTGACCGGCGGCGGCCCGCTCGCCGCCCTGCCTGAACGCGAGCGACGCGGCGACGGCCAGGCACAGCAGGCCCACGAACGCCAGCGACGCGCCGCGCCGGCCGATACGGCGCAGGACGCGTGCGGACAGGGCCGCGGCGACGGAGTCTCCGTTACTCACGGTCGTCACACTAATACATGCGGTCAGCCTCGGATGACGTTGTCAGCGAGCGTCGCCCGCACGTCGCCCCGATCGCCGGCGGAGGGCGCTTTCCGGCGTTGCGGGGGAGTCACGCGCCGGCGTCGGTCAGGGTCGTCGGCGGGAGGTTCCACGCGTCCAGGCGGATCCGGCGATCCTGCGGCGGCACGCCGTCCCAGGTGGCGTGGAGCACGCGTTCCTCGCCGGGCAGCAGGTCGAACGCGTTGTCGTCCCAGCGGGCCCAGCCGGGCGCCGCCGCCGGGCGGGCGTCGAGCAGGCGCACGAACGGCACCACCGGGCCCGCCTCGTGGCGCAGCCGCAGCGTCCAGGTCGTGTCGCCGGTCTCCAGCTCGGTGGTGACGCGGGCCTCGGGCAGCGTGAGCAGGTCGGCGAAGCCCGGGCCTGCGGTCAGGACGTACCGGTTGGTGATGGTACGCCGGTTGGTGAGGGTGCGGCGCTCGCCGCGTACGGACAGGTCGAGCACGAAGCTGCCCGGCCCAGGCGCGCACGTGATCGTTCCGACCTCGCCGGGGGCGGCGGCCGTCCAGCGCCGCTCGGCCCGCACGCCGCCGTCGAGGCCCAGCACGCGCGCCTCGACCTCGGCCGGACCGCCCTCCCACCAGGCCCAGACGACCGCGCGCAGCTCGTGCGCGCGCGGCGCGGGCAGCGCCGCGCACACGTGCTCATGCCGGTACGCCCGCCGCACGTAGTGGTAGGCCGCCTTCGGCTCACCGAAGTAGTCCACGGACGCCGTGCACCAGCCGTTCGGGAACGACTCGTTGAGCTGCCACGGCAGCACCCCGCAGCTCTCGGGGCGGCGCCTGTTGGCCTCGACCGCGTACCGCAGTCCGTCGGCCTGGAGGAACTGGCTCGCCCGTGACAACGTTCCCAGGTCCTCGATGGCGTCGCCGAACGCGGCGCGTACCAGGGGCTCGTTGTTCCACCAGCGGCCGAGGTGGTCCCAGATCGGGTTGCGGGTGGTCGGCAGCCGGTGCTCCGAGGCCGGCACCACCGACTCGATCGCCCGCAGGTTGCTCATCCCCTCCACCCCGAACTCGCTCAGCAGCAGCGCCCTGCCCTCGTCATAGAGGCGGTAGTGGTCGTCCAGGCCCTGGTGCTCCCACGGGCCGTGCACGTCGTGGTGCTCGGGCCCGGTGCGTACGCTCTCCAGCGTGTTCCCGAACACCGGCCCCGTCGGGGAGGTCGGCAGCCAGTGCCGGTCGGGGTCCAGCCGGGCCACCACGCCGTGCAGCGCCGCCAGCACCGGCGAGTCCGCGTCCTTCAGCGGCACGCCGTCGGCCCGCTGCAGCTCGTTGCCGCCGCACCAGATCGCGAGGCTCGGATGGTTGCGCCGCGCCGGGACGATGCGCTCCGCCTCGGCCGTCATCCTGGCCACGAACGCGGGGTCGTCGCTGGGCAGGCTCTCCATGCCCGAGCTGGACTGGGCGAACTCCTGCCAGACGAGGATGCCGTACGCGTCGCACAGGTCGTAGAACGCCTCGCTCTCGATGAGCCCGCCGCCCCAGACGCGCAGCATCGTCACGCCGGCGTCGCGGGCGAGCGTGAGGAGGTGGCGCAGTTTGTCCTGGTCGACGGCGCCGTAGAGCGCGTCGGCCGGCACCCAGTTCCACCCCTTGATCGCGGTGGGCCGGCCGTTCACCGCCAGCCGGTACGGGAGCGCGTCCGCCGGTGCCCCGGGATCACGGGTGAACCGCACGTCCCTGAACCCGATCCGGGTGTCGCGCCGGTCGCTGACCTCGCCTTTCGCGTCGCGCAGGATCGTGGTGAGGGTGTAGAGGCAGGGCTCGCCGTGCCCGTTGAGATGCCATCGGCGGGGATCGTCCACGGTGAGCGTGGTACTGCCGCGGGGCGGAACGCCCGCCTCCGCCACGACCTCGCCTTGAGCCGTACGAAGAACCAGCTCAGCCCAGCCTTCTTGGTCGGCCGCATCCGTATCAAGCCGAACGACGACCTTCCCGACCTCCCCCTCGATGCTGGCCCGCGCCCACACGTCAACCAGCCGCAGCGCCTTGGTCGTTCGCAACCGCACCGGCTGCCACAACCCCTGATGTACGAGCCGCGGGCAGAAATCCCACCCGTACCCCATACGCCCCTTGTGGACGTTCACCTTGGCCGTGTACCCGACCTGCGGCTCACTGACCGGCGCCGGCTCCACCACGACCGCCAGCGCATGCTCCCCACCGACTTGCCCGGTGACCTCGACGACCAGCGGCACGTAGGTGCCTTCGTGCACCGCGACCCGCTCCCCGTCGAGGTAGACGGCCGCCGCATAGTCGATGCCGTCGAACTCGAGAAACACCCGCTCGCCGGCCTCCGGCGTGGGCATGACGAGCCGCGTCCGATAAACCCACGTCCGCTGAGGCACCCACTCGGACAGCATGCTCTGCCGCCCGACGTACGGACTGACCGCCTCCCCGGCCGCGACCAGATCAGCCAGCACACTCCCGGGCACCTTCGCCGGCACCCAGCCCCCGGTGTGCCCCTCCCGGGCATGCAACTGCGCCCGATGCAACTGCCAGTCATCCCCGAGAAACCCCCGAAGCTCCCAGCCCTGATCAAGAACACGTACGGAGGACATGGGCGCCTTTCGCGGTATGGCAACGTTCCCACACGATGCTAGGCCCGCCCCGTCCAGGAGGTCAACGACAGGATCCGTATGCACAGTAGAAGGTGCCGGCGAGAAAAGCACTGGAGCGCGAAAAGATATTGATCAAGGAGGCCGTGGATCACTTGGAAACCGCCATTGAGAAGGATGCTTTGGCGGCGGCCACCGATCACGTCTGCGGATATGTCAGCGAGGAGACGTGGACCGAGCTCACCAGACGCTGGAGCGGGAAGCGCTGCCAAACGTCGGCGCAGATCGCGCGGGCGTGGATGAGTGGCCGCAAGCCGCCGCCAATAGTGCGGGCTGGGTGCCGCCCCCAGCGCTATTGTGCTGGGACAGCTCGATTCGAAGAGGGGTCTTCCTGGCAGTGAGCCCATGGCACGAACGCATCAGGGGGCGCCGCACTCGTAACCCGCTGGGTGAGCTGCATCCGCCGGCCACCGAAGCAGAGGTACGGGAGTTTGAAGAGCGGCTGGGTGTGGAGCTGCCGACGAGCTACCGGCAGTTCCTGATGGTCGCCAACGGCTGGGGCGGCGACGATGACTGCCGCCTGCTGCCTCTGCAAGAGGCCGGGTGGCTGCGTGACGTCGATCCGTCGATGGCCGAGGTCTGGTCGACGCCCCTGTGTGTCCCCGACGAGCTCTATTTCGTCTACGGACCTGATCAGGAGTCCATCCATTTCAGGGGGGAGTACGTGCCCGACACCCTTCTGGCCGGTTATTGGGACGATGGCGTGGCGCTCCTCAATCCGCATGTCAAGAGCGCCGAAGGTGAGTGGGAGGCCTGGTATCTCGCGCCCTGGAAACCCGGCGCCACGCGCTACCGGTCCTTCTGGGATCTCGCCATGGACGAGCTGAGCCTGCGCTACCCGAGTTAACGGTTGCGGCGGACCTGCTTCTTCTCGTCGATGACGGCGAGGGCGTCGGCGATGGGGCCGAGGTGGGTGAGCTTGTCGGGGTTGACGATCGAGCGGATGGTCTGGATGCGTCCGTCCTGGATGTCGAGCGTCCAGACGTTGAAGATGCGGCCGTCGCGGTCGCGGATGATCGCGCCCGGCTGGCCGTTCACCTCGGTCGGCTCCAGCGCCGCGCCGATCTGGGCGAACGGCGGGATCATGACGGCCAGCACCTTGGCGACCTTCGTGTCGCCGAACAGCGGGATCGTGCTGCCGATCTTGCCGGCCCCGTCGTTGACCAGCTGCACGTCGGCGGCCAGCAGCTCCTGCAACCCCGCGACGTCCCCCTCGCGCATCGCGTGGAAGAAGCGCCCGGCGAGCTGGTCGCGGGCCCGGCGGTCGGCCTCGAAGCGGGGCCGGCCCGCCTCCATGTGGCGGCGCGCCTGCACGGCGAGCTGGCGGCAGGCCGCCTCCGACCGGTCCACGGCGGCGGCGATGTCCCGGTAGCTGAAGGCGAACACCTCGCGGAGGACGAACACCGCGCGTTCGAGCGGGCTGAGCCGTTCCAGCAGGATCAACGCCGCCATCGACAACGAGTCGGACAGCTCCGCCGACCGCTCGGGGTCCTGGTAGGGGTCGGACAGCAGCGGCTCGGGGAACCAGGGCCCGACATAAGCCTCACGCCGTACGCGGGCGGAGCGCAGCACGTCGATCGAGATCCGCGTCACCGTCGCCGACAGGAACGCCTTGGGCGAATCGGGCCGGGTCGCGGAGCCCTCGTAGCGCAGCCAGGCTTCTTGGACGGCGTCCTCGGCCTCGCTCACGCTGCCCAGGATGCGGTAGGAGATCGCGAAAAGCAGCGGCCTCAGTTCCTGGAACTCCTCGACGCGGGTCACGCCGACCATTGATATCACCATCCCGGACAAAAGGGGCATGTGTCGCAGCTCACACGTCCGGGAGCTCACAGGTTCACGGGGCTGTCTCGTCTTGGAGGTTGAAACGGCTGACAGCGGCAAACCACAAGGAGCACATCATGCAGAAGGTCTGGTTCGTCACCGGCTCGTCCCGCGGCCTGGGCCGCAACTTCGTACAGGCCGCCCTGGAGCGCGGCGACAAGGTCGCCGCCACCGCCCGCAGCACCGAGAGCCTGAAGGCGCTGGCCGACACCTACGGCGACGCCGTCCTCCCCCTGGAGATGGACGTCACCGACAGGGCCGGCGTCTTCGACGCCGTGCAGCGT
Source organism: Nonomuraea salmonea (assembly GCF_042428605.1). Lineage (NCBI taxonomy): Bacteria > Bacillati > Actinomycetota > Actinomycetes > Streptosporangiales > Streptosporangiaceae > Nonomuraea > Nonomuraea salmonea. The sequence goes on along the minus strand of NZ_JBHMCF010000040.1, from coordinate 215,478 downwards.
GCCCACGAGCACTTCGGCCGCCTCGACGTCATCGTCAACAACGCCGGGTACGCCCAGGTCGGCGCCGTCGAAGAGCTCACCGAGCAGGAACTGCGCGACCAGATGGAGACCAACCTGTTCGGCGCGGTGTGGGTGGTGCAGGCCGCGCTGCCGTACCTGCGGGCACAGCGCTCCGGGCACATCATCCAGCTGTCCTCCGCCGCGGGGATCATCGCCATGCCGCTCGGGGGCGCGTACCACGCCTCCAAGTGGGCCCTCGAGGGCCTGAACGAGGCGCTCGCCGGCGAGGTCGCCGAGTTCGGGATCAAGCTGACCATCATCGAGCCCGCCGGGTTCGCCACCCGCGACGGCAACAACCCCGACCCCCTCGCCAACGGCCACATGGCCAAGCCCGACCCCGCCTACGACGGCCTCCGTCAGCGGCTCGGGGCGATGGCCGGCAAGATGCCCGCGGGCGACCCGGCCGCCGCGGCGCAGGCCCTGCTCAAGCTCGTGGACTCCGACAACCCGCCGGTGCGGGTGCTGTTCGGGAAGGGGTTCCAGCTGATGATCGAGCAGGCGTACGCCGCCCGCCTCAAGACCTGGTCCGACTGGCAGGACCTGTCCATCGAGGCCCACGGCGACCTCGAAGCCCGCTGACTCGGGTGAGAGGCCGTGCGCACTGGCGGCGTCCAGGCCGTCCCGAGAGCGGGACGTCTCTGGACGTCCGCACGGTGGTCACGGGAGCAAAGCTTCCACCCGTCCGTACGACGATCACCGCGGCGCCTGAGCCTCTGCCGAACCTTCCAGGCCGGCCGTTTCAATGACGGGGCACGAGACCGAAGAATGCGCTCCCATCAGCGCCTTGGATCAGGCTCTCTTCTTCGTCTGGCTCTTCGCGCCGGTCGGCTGCGTCCTGCTGGGTGCGGTGATCACGATGATCCCCCGACGTATGCGGCGCACGCGCTTGACGGCGCTCTGGCTTGTCCCGCTCTGGCCGCTTTCGGTCGTGGCGGGCGCGGCGCTGACGTATGAGCTCTACTGGCCGTTGTCCGACTGACCTGGCAGTTCGAGGCTCCGGTCATCCATGGCGAGCCGCTCGTCGGGCGTCGGCATCCTCGACCAGCACACCCGCATCGTCCCGGCATCTGCGATGCCGAAGCCCTCCGGCGGGATGATCCACATTCGGACGATACGCCCGTAGGGCCCCGACGGTCCTCAGCGGTGTCGGTCCTGGTCTCTACTCTCAGGTGCATGGGAGTACGCCGTCCTGCACACCTTCGACGCCGCCGGCCATCACCTCGACTCTCGCATCGAGGGGACCGGCGCTGAAGACGACCATCGGGCAGCCGTCGACCTCGCGAACGAGCGACTCGATCACTGGCTCGAGGCGCTTCCCGGGTTCCGCTTCGACGACATCGCCATCCGGCCCTTCCAGCGCACGTTCGACGGGGTCCTGTTCGGTCTGGTCATCGAGACCTTCGAAGGGATGGAACACGCCGAGTTCTACCCGGACAACATCGGCTTCTACGAGCCGTGGGACGGCATGTACGACACCTGATCAGGCCCTCCCTGATGATCCCGGAGGGCCTGTCGTACGGAGCGGCGGCCGACCGGCGCGGAGCGGCCGCCGGGCCAAGGGTCTTCCGTGACCTATGTGAACGCTTCGTGGAGCTGCGTCATGGTGCTCTCGACGCGGCTCTTGTCGCCGACGACCACGTAGGTCTCGTAGGTGCGCTCGTCCCCCTGGTCCATGGCGCCGCTGGGGCTCGTCACCTGGATGGTGTTCTCGCCGAAGTGGCCGTTGTAGTCCATGGGCGGGCGCGTCATCGTGTAGTAGTACGCCTTGTCGCCCTGGACGTCGGGCTTGACGTACATGCCGAGGCAGTAGCGCTCATCAGCTGTGCAGCGGACCATGGGGTCCTTGCTCGTGTGCGACTCCGTCGGCTGCGCCGACAGCTGCCGCAGCTGGGGGCTGTAGGAGTAGACCTTGGTGAAGTCCGGCTGCAGGTAGGCGACGAAGGCGCTGCTGAAGTGGTCGTACGGCTCGTCCTCCGAGGTGATCGTGGCGGCGGCGCGGAAGACGTTCTCCAGCCCTTCCGCGTCGTGGTCGGGAGCCATCTCGATCTTGGTTTTCAGCCAGTACGGCGACAGGCCCATCGTGTACGGCACACGTGCCGGCTGGCGGTCGGCGGGGCGGCAGCCGCCCCAGCCCGGCTGCGTGTCCGTCAAGGTCATGAACATCGCCGGCCGCTGCTCCGTACGGATGGAGCTGCCCGACCTGGCCATGGTGTAGAGCGCGCTCGTGCTGGGTCCGTGGTAGGGCGGCGGCTTGCCGTCGTCGTCCCTGCGGGCGCCGGCCTGCGTGGGGTTGTAGCACTCGCTCGCCTCCTGACCGTCCTTCCAGGCGTGGAAGGCGTACTGGAAGGCCGCGCCGTGGCCGCCGCTGGAGATGAACTCCTTCTCGTTCACCTTGACCGACGCGATCGCGCCGGCCAGCGCCGTCGAGGTCGTGACCGACAGCTCGTTGCGCCCGTCGACCAGCGCGGACACCGTCACGTCCGGAAAAGTCCGGTCGTAGTTGTTCTTCGAGGCGCACTCGGTCTTGTACGTGAGCACGAAGTCGTCATATTCCGGACTGTCGGGTGGCGGCGCCACACACGTCTCCGGCACGGCCGTCGCCGCCGCCGGTAAGGCCACGGGAACAGCCACCGCGGCCAAGCCCAGGACCGCCGCCAGCACGGCCCTTCGTCGGTTGGATGTCATGATCGAATAGAACCAGGTCCGGGGACCGCGGCGGCCTCTGTTCATGAAAGCCAGAAATGTTGGACGCGCCAACACCTCATCGTCAAGCCGCACATTGTGTTCGAGCGCGGCCACGCTGTCGAGACGGCGCCCTGTTGGATGCTGTCGTTCCTCCAGGTCAAGGTGGCGCGGACGCGCCGCCGTTCTGTCCGCGACGCCTTCACGACCTCCGCCACATCCACGCCACGACCCTGCTCCTCGCCGGCTTCCCCGTCCATGTCGTCGCGGCCGTCCTGGTCACGCCGACCCCCCGATCACTCTCCGCGTGTACAGGGCTCCGGCGCGCATGGCAGGGAGCCTTCACCGCAAGGACAGGGCGCATCGGGACCAAGCCTGATCTACAGGGACTGGTCCCAGGGGGCGGGAGGGGTGCCGGGTTGAAAGGTGCGCTTGAAGTCGGGACACTCCACGAGCGGCTCGTGCGTACAGGTCGAGGCATGGCGGAGGCCGTCGCGCATGCGGATCAGGCGAGCGATGTCTTCCTCCAGTTCCTCGGCCTTGCCGATCATGCGGGTGCGTAGCTCCAGGTCGCCGGGGGTTGCCCGCAGGAATCTGGCGATCTCGGCGATGGTGAACCCGGCGCCGCGTGCGCAGGTGATGAAGGCGAGGTGATCGAGGACCTCGGAGTGGTAGGTCCGGCGCAACCCGTTGCGGCCCGCCGGGGAGACGAGGCCCCGCTTCTCGTAGAACCGCAGCGCCGACGCCGCCAGTCCGGAGCGCTCGGCTACCTCTGCGATGTCCAGCAGTTGCTCGCCCACCATGCCTCCTTGACTTGAACCGCGCTTCAACTAGCAGGCTAGCCGCCATGCAGATCCATCACCTCAACTGCGGGTCCGTACGGCAGATCGAAGCCACTTACGCGGGCCCGGCCCCCGCGCACGCCGTCAACCACTGCCTGCTGGTCGAGACCGACTCCGAAGGACTGGTCCTCATCGAAACCGGTCTCGGCCTGGACGATGTACGCGACCCCAGCCATACCCTCGGCGCCGACTGGGTTGAGATGGCCCAGCCCTTGCTGGACGAGCAGGAAACCGCCATACGCCAGATCGCCCGGCTGGGGTATGACCCCGGCGACGTACGCCACATCATCGTGACGCACCTCGATGTGGACCACTGCGGTGGCCTGCCCGACTTCCCCACCGCCCAGGTCCACGTCCTGGCGGCCGAGCTTGAAGCCGCGACCAGCCAGGCGCCCAGTTTCCGCTACCGCCCGGCCCACTGGGCACACCACCCGAACTGGGTGACCTATCCCACCGGCCCCGGCGAGGACTGGTTCGGCTTCGCCTCGCTGCAGCCCCAGGGCCTTCCGCCGCAGATCCGCCTGATCCCGCTCGGCGGCCACACCGCCGGCCACGCCGGAGTGGCGGTCCAGGACGGCGACCGCTGGCTCCTGCACTGCGGTGACGCCTACTACTACCACCGGGAACTCGGTGACACCCCCCAGCCTCACCCGCTCCTCGATCTAGTGCAAACCAGCTCAGAAGTTCACCACGATCTCAGGCTCGGCACTCAGGCTCGGCTACGCGAACTCCTCCGCCGCCACGGCGACCAGGTGTCGGTCTTCAGCGCCCACGACCCCTGGGAACTCCATCACTACCGTCATCCCGGCCAACCCTCGGTGCTGCAGTAGGTTCACAGGGCCATGCGGCAACCGGATCTGCTGCGCGAGACGGAGCGCCACCACGGGAGTGACGCGTGATCACGCGGTCTGATCCTTGCCGCTGGGCATCCGGACTGCGGCGCGCGGTCGACTGCGCTTCCCCGTAAGCCGGGGTGAGGAACGAACCCTGGCTCCTCGATCGCCCCGACCGCGACAGACCTCGACCACCCCATGGCGATCGGACGACGTCCCGCTTCGCCTGGCGGACGAAGGCTGCCGGCGACCTCGGCAGCTGACATCTTCGCCGAGTCGGTCGGCGAGGGGGGAAGAGGGCGCTTGTCAGCAGAGGTGTTAGCAAGATTTCAACATTGTCCTGACAAACACGAAGGCCCGCTCCCAGGAATCCCTGGTGGCGGGCCTTGATGCTGTGCGCGGTCGAGAGGACTCGAACCCCTAACCTTCTGATCCGTAGTGAACGGCACATCCCAAGTGGACGCGTGCACGTCCTGGTAAGACGGTGGATACGGGTCGCCAGCGTGTGATCGTGTAAGGCGGTGTTGCTGTATCGGTTGCTGTACAGCACAGGTCAGGCGCGCCGGTGCTCCAATGCCCCGCTGCCGTACGTAGACGAGCCCTCACCCGCCTGACGGAGCATCTGACACGTGATCCCCCTGGATACCACCACCACGCTCATAATCGGTGGGCGCGAAGGAGGGTAAGCAGGCGCTCGTCGATGCTTGGACTGCTGGTCAGCCTAGGACCTCACCCAAGCGTCGCAACTCTCCATTGAACTCTTCGATGACCAAGTCATCTGCGGTGACTATCAAGTCCATAGATACTCTCACCGGCTGGCCTTGAGCCAGCATCTCGGGCAGTTGCTCTGCCATCGCTATGAAGCTCTCTATGAACTGGCGAATCTCTCGAAGCGGTTGGTCAGAGAAGGACGCTGCCAGCCGAAAGGCACGAGTGAATTCCGAGGGAACACTCAAGCTTCTGAGATGAGCCGACCAATCAAGTAGACCTTCATATATATGGAGAAGCTTTCGCGCGAGATGCTTTATGCGTTCCTCGTCGCCCGCCTGGCCAGGCTCTCCGAAAGCACGGTTCTGCGCGGAGCAGCTAAATATAAGCTCGATTGCAGATATTATCTCTTGAATTTCACTGAACTTCGCTTCAAGATAGGAAGGAGCACTTTCCGGATCGATGTGTTTTCCGCTCCGAGCAGCATAGCCAAGCTCATGGTCATGCCACTTATCCAGCAAAGCACGCTGACCCATCTGCAGTTCGCTCGCGAATAGAATATACTCCCAAGCCGGAGGTTTTTCCGATAGAAGCCGCATCTGCTCGCTAGAGGAACGTGGAACCACCGGTAGTGCGATGGTAAGGAGACGCTCCTCGCCGTCGTGCGGCCTGAGCTTTTCTAGAATAAGACCCACCAGATCTTCGGGCGCAATGCCGCGCAGATCAATATAAGCAACGGTAGGCGATAGTCCGGGAATTTTCGTATCATCAAACCTGGCAGGAAGGATATACTCCTCATTGGCATTAAGGGCTCGCGCTTGCGCGTTTCTACGTTCGTGCGATGTCCATACTTTGGCCGCATACTCAGCCGATGCAAAAAGCACGCAATATTGCGCAGCTTCCTGGTATATATGACTGAGGTGCTCGTATAGGTCTTTACCCCAGAGCGTTGCCTGCTCGTAGGCGTCGAAGAACACTCGAACACCCGCGCGGCGAAGACCGGCGGCTACAAGCTCAACGTAAGCACGCTGCTCACCCGCATACGAAAGACATACATCGTATGCGTAACCTGAATCTGGCGACAGAGCCACAAGCCCAGTGTAGAACACCCATAGCACACAACGTGTCTCCCTGAGATGCCTAGAAGATTCCGGACAGCCAGCTACATAAGCTGACATTAGCCTGAAAGAGGTACACCAGTTGAATTCGTAGGGTCGGTCATGGTTTTGCCGCGACGTCGAGGGTGAGTCCGGTCTGGGTCAGGCATCCGGTGAGTAGGTGAGGCCGGTACTGGATCTTCTTCAGCTTGCGTTTGACGAGCCGGACGAGGCCGTCCAGGTCGGCAACAAGGAAGTTGGCCAGTTCCCGTACAAGCGACTTGAAGTACTTGCGCCGCACAATAGGTACGGAGCTGCTGCGTGGGCTCGTCCCGACGTTGGAGAACGCGGTGCGGTCCGCGCCTGCTGAGCGGCAGGCCGAGTTGTTCGAGCTGCTGGCGGTCACCTACCAGGCGTGTTCGGCGTCGTTGGCCAAGTTGGGTGAGCCGGAGGCGGCGTGGATCGCGGCCGATCGGGCCATCAGCGCGGCCGAGCGTGCGGGTAACCCGTTGATGATGGCGGCCGGGGCGTTCCGGCTGGGGTTCGTGTTCCTGGGGGCGCGTCATTTCGATCAGGTGGAGGAGACTGCGCGGACCGCTGCTGAGGCGCTGTGGTTCCTGACCGATCAGGGCAACGTGGAAGCGATGTCGCTGTGGGGTGGACTGACGTTGCAGCGGGCGGTGGCGGCTTCGCGGCTCAATCAGGCCGATGTCGCCTACGAGCACCTGTCGCGAGCCCGCGAGATGGCCGCGCGGGTCGGTGAGGGGCGCAACGACTACAACACCGAGTTCGGGCCGGCCAACGTGGCGCTGCATGAGGTGGCGGTGGCTGTGGAGGTGGGTGACGCCGGGCACGCGTTGCGGATCGGGACCGCGGTGGACGCCTCGACGTTGTCGGCCGAACGACGGGCGCGGCTGGCTGTCGATCTCGCGCGGGCGCATGCGCAGCGCCGCCAGGTGGACGAAGCGGTCGCGCGACTGCTGGAGGCCGAGAACGTCACGCCGGAGCAGATTCGCAACCACCGGGTCGTGCGGCAACTCGTCTCTGACCTGGTGTCCATGCAGGATCCGGCGTCCTCTGAGCTACGGGAGCTGGCCGAGCGAGTGGGCGCGTAGAAAAAGTACGTGTCCACGTACCTGACCTTCACGACCAGAACGGGCACACCGATCGAGCCGCGGAACTTCAACCGGGTCTTTGAGAGCCACTGCCGCCGAGCGGGTGTTCCGCGCATCCGCGTCCACGACACCCGGCACACCTGTGCTTCACTCCTGGCCGCCCTCGACGTCCACCCACGCGTGGCCATGCGCATCCTGCGCCACTCGCAGATCTCGATGACCATGGATATCTACACTCAGATCCCCAGCCCCGAAACCCGTAAGGCGCTTGACCGGCTCAATCAGAGCCTCGACCGTTCAAGCGAGACATAACTAATCTCTCGGTACCAAACATAGGTCCTCTGGGGGTATCCCAGAGGACCTATGTGTGTGCACCGGACCCCGTCATAACCCAAGGGATATGCCGGACTGGCTACGGTGGTCATTTCGCTTTTCGCCGCCTGTGATTCAAAAGGATGGAGCTTCCAGCGAGGGGCTCAGTTCACTATCTGCCGGATGCAGCGGAGGGCGGATGACGCACCCTGTGATCTGTGAACGGGCCAAGGGGCACAACTGCAAGTGTTCCGCCTGTGGAGGGACGAAACATAACTGGACCAATGATCTCATGTTGGCCCGAGACCCTTCTCCCGCTGATCGTCAGCAGGCGAGAGATAACAGTGATCGAGCCTGGGCCGAAGCTCAACAGAAGTCGCCAAAGTCCAGACGGATAGCAGCCACCGATAGCGCCACGGTCGACCTCGTTGACTGGCTATCCGAAAACCCGGACACCATCGACTGTATCCAGGAAATCGGAGACATCCTCGCCGGCCCCGTAATCCAGGAGCTCGATAAGAGGTTCGGCGGGAGCAAGCCGCGAGAGATCAGGAGGCAACTCAACAGTCATTTATGGTGCGACCTTCTCGTCGCCGTGGCCGAGGCTATCGAGAAGCTCTCGAAGGCCATGGACCGAGTCCCGGAGTACGTGACGACGGTCATCCTGCAGTCCCGGAAGGCCGAGGGTCGCAGCGTTCTGCTCGATGCTTTGGTGGGGCTCGCCGTACGGACAGCATGGGAGCCCATCAAGAGCATGATCCACACGACGGGGATCGAGGAGGTCCAACGAGGATGCCGGATCCTCGCCGTCCTGATCTGTCCCGCGCCCGAGAATCACAAGGCCGTTCAGGACGGCGCCCTCCTTCCCTTGGCGAAGGAGGGGTTGTTGGAGACCAGCAGGGAGCGGCTTGAGCAGGTCTTCCCCGAGGATTGGGTGCGCCGCCTACGAGAGGGCCTCGTCGGTGCTGAGTAGAGCGGCCGGCGTCCCGTCGGCATGAGCTGTTCGCGGGGGATCGGCTGTGCCGGGCTGCGTTGCTGTACGACGCTGCTGTACGGCCACGAAAAAGGCCCTCCGGGATCATCCCGAAGGGCCTTCTACCTGGAGCGCGGCCGAGAGGACTCGAACCCCTAACCTTCTGATCCGTAGTCAGATGCTCTATCCATTGAGCTACGGCCGCTTGGCTTGTGCGCCTTGACCTGCTCGGTCTCAGCGACAAGAAGACTCTACCAGAGTCGCACGGTGCTTTTAGCCGTCTGATCGGTGCTCCGAGGCTCGCGGCTCTCGCCCGAGGAGCCAGGGCCTTGCAGGTGGTCCGGTCGGGGTGGTCGGCGTCCTGCGTCGGCGGGCGAGCCGGCGTCGCCACTGCGGTCGGTTGCCTCCGGGCTGGCCTCCCGCCCCCTTCGGGTAGGGGCGGGAGACGTTCTTCGGTGGCTCAGGACAGGGAGACTCGGGCGCCGTCGGAGAAGATCGAGTCGTGTAGTTCGATGGTCTCCGGGGTCAGGTTCTTGGGGATGTCGAACAGGACGACGCCGCGTACGGCATTGCCGGGGTTGATCTTCTCGTAGAAGCTCTTCGAGCCCTCCAGGTAGATGGAGGCGCTGGAGTCGGCTTCGTACTCCTTGCCGTTGGCGTACAGCTTCTGGGCGCTGGAAGTGAAGGCCTGGGCCTCGTCGCCGATGTTCTCGACGGTGATGTGGACGAGCAGGAACACGCCCTGTGCTTCGGCGCCGAGGAACTCGCTGCCGACTCGGGTGCGTCGCTCCGTCTTGGTGACCGTGAAGGCGAACTTGCCGTCCCGGACGGTGCTGCCGATCTTCGGCGCTTTGGCCTTCTTCGGCCGTGAGGTCTCCTGCGTGGCCCCCGGCTCGTCGTCGCCGGCATCGGCCTGGTCGATGGCGGCGCTTGTGGATGAAGGGCTGCCGGCGCTGCCGAGGGCGGCGATGATGGCGGCGCAGCCGCCGAAGAAGATGACGGCCACGACGCCGAGGATGATGAGCACGGTCGGGGCGCTGGACTTTCTGCGGCGCGGCGGCGGGCCCGGCGGATGGCCGTAGCCGGGCTGGTGGGGCGGGTACGGCTGTGACGGAGGCTGGTGGCCGTAGGGGTTCTGGCCGTATGGCTGTGACGGAGGCTGGTGGCCGTAGGGGTTCTGACCGTATGGCTGCGACATCGGAGCCCTTTCCCGATCGGCTGGGGATAGCGATTGGGACGTTCCAATGACGCGTGGGGTTGGCGTGACATGCGCGATCGGTATGGCCGGATGTGGACAGGGGAGCTGGTGAGGCGGGGCTGTGGATACATCGAAGGGTGTATCCACAGGCGGACCTTCGCAGGAGGTCGCGGGGGGTGGGAGGTGGTGGGATGGGGGCATGTTGCGAGCGGTGTTGCCGGCCGGGGTGGCCTTCGTGGTCGGTGTGCTGCTGATCGCGGGGAACGCCTACCTGCCCCGCGGGGTGCCCTCGTGGGTGTTGGTGGGGCCGTTGACGCTGGTCTGTGCCGGGATCGTGGTGCGGCGGCGGGCGCCGCTCGTCTCGCTGGGGCTCGGGGTGGCCGGGATCGTGTTCGACGGGTTCGTGGGGCCGTCGCTGGGGACGGTGCTGCTGTTCACCGACAACCTGTACGCCGCCGCGCTCTACGGCCCCGCTCGCCTCGCCCGCGTGCTGCTGGGCGCCACCGCGGTGCTGACGATCGCGGCGGGGGCGGTGGCCGGGTTCCTCATGGCCGACTGGCGGCAGCTGGCCGTCATGGGGATTCAGGCGGGGCTGGTGCTCATCACGCCGGTCACGACGGCGCTGGTGCTGCGGGAGCAGAGAGACAGGGCGGCGGCGGAGCGGGCGCGGGCCGAGCAGGTCGCGCATCTCGCCGAGCTCGACCGGCAGGCGGCCATCTCGGCCGAGCGTACGCGGATGGCCCGCGAACTCCACGACATGATCGCCAACCACTTCAGCGCCATCGCCATCCAGTCCACGGCCGCGCTGTCCCGTAAGGATCTGGACGCCGCGACGGTTCGGGCGATCATGGAGTCCGTACGCGAGAACAGCGTCAAGGGCATGGCCGAGATGCGGGCCATGATCGGGCTGCTGCGGCAGGAGGGCGACGACAGGGAGAGCGAGGCCACGCGGCCCCGGCTGGCCGACGCGGAGAGCCTGGTGGAGAGGGCCCGGCGGGCAGGGCTGGACGTGGACATGCAGGTCGAGGGGGACGTACGGGAGCTGCCCGCGGCGGTCGACCTGGCCGGTTACCGGATTCTGCAGGAGGCGCTCACCAACGCGATGAAGCACGGGGAGTCGCCCGTGCTGGTGCGGATCGCCTACGAGGACGAAAGGATTTCCGTGCGGGTGGAGAACCGGGTCGGCGGAAGGCGGCCGAGGGGCGTCGAGGGGTTGCCGGGGGCCGGGGCGGGGCTGGTCGGCATGCAGGAGCGGGCGGTGCTGGTGGGCGGCACCTTCGAGGCAGGCCCGGCGGCGGCGGGAGACGACGGGGTCTGGCGGGTGGCGGCGGTGCTGCCCGCCGAGGCCGGTACGGACGACGTGCCGGCTCTTGGTCGGTAAGGGATTGGCTTCGGGTCTCGGCGGAGGTTGATGGTGGCTATTCGGGTGCTGGTCGCTGATGATCATGCGGCGGTGCGGGTCGGCATCGTGCTGATCCTGGGCGGGGCCGAGGACATCGAGGTCGTGGGCGAGGCCGCCGACGGGGTCGAGGCCGTGGCCATGGCTCGGGAGCTGCGGCCGGACATCGTGTTGATGGACGTACGGATGCCGCGCCTCGACGGCATCTCCGCCACCCGCGAGCTGGCGGGAGTCTGTGACGTGCTGATCCTCACGACGTTCGACGTGGACGAGTACGTGTTCGGCGCGTTGCGGGCCGGGGCGGCCGGGTTCCTGTTGAAGAACACCGACGCCGATTCCCTTGTCGAGGCCGTGCGCGTGGTGGCTCGCGGCGACGGGCTCATCTCGCCGGGGGTGACGCGGAAGCTGATCTCGGCGTTCGCCGAGCAGTCGCCGGTACGCAGGGCCGAGAGCGCCGCCGGTCTCGACGCCCTGACGCCTCGCGAACGTGAGGTGCTGGCCTGCATCGCCAGAGGGATGTCCAATGCCGAGATCGCCAGGGAGCTCGACATGGCGGAGGCCACGACCAAGACGCACGTGAGCCGTGTGCTCAACAAGCTGGGGCTGAAGAGCCGGGTGCAGGCCGCGATCTATTACTCGGAGGGCGCGTGACGGGGTAGGTGGGGTGCTGGGCCATAGGGTGTGCGGGGTGAGCGTTTTGTCGTTGCTGTCCGGGTCGTCGTCGGCGTCCCTCTCGATGCGGTACGCGCTCGTCGCCGTCGTGATGGGATCGATCATGACGACCAAGGGGGTGGACCGAGCCGATGACCACGACACCGCCGCCGGGGCCTGCTGAGGAGCCCGAGACGCCGAAGCCGGGACAGGAGGACGCGACGCCTGATCAGGTGACCCCTGAGGAGGAGGTCGCGCAGGTCGGGGAGCCGCAGTTCCTGCCGCCTCCGACCGGGGAGTCGGTCGGCGTGCCGCCCAGCGCCGAGCCGTCCGGCGGGCAGCCGGTGCCGCCGCCTCCCAGCGGCCGGCCGGTGATGATGCCGCCGCCCACTGGTAAGCCCATTGCCATTCCGCCGCCGTCAGGTGTCCCCCAGCCGATGGCGGTCCCGGACGAAGAGGCATCTGGTACGAAGCCGCCGACCGGCCAAGGCACGTCCAATCAAGGCACGTCCAATCAAGGCACACCGGGTCAAGGCGTGCCGGGTCAAGGCGTGCCGGGTCAAGGCGTGCCGGGTCAAGGCGTGCCGGGGCAAGGGGGCGTTTCAGGGCAAGGGGGCGTTTCGGGGGAGCAGGCGCCTTCGGGGGCTGGGCGGCCGACGTTCGTGGCGCCCGACACGCCTTACCCCCTGCCCTCCCAGCAACCGCCCCCGCAAAGCGGCCCCTTGCACGAGGGCGCCTTCCCCGGGCAGGCATCTTACGGACCCGCAGCGGCCCATCAAGGCCAACCACCGCACGGCCAGCCGCCCTACGGGAACCAGCCGTACACGAACCAGCCGCCGTACACGAACCACCCACCGCACGCAGGCCAGCCACAGTACGGAGGCCAGCCGCCGTACCCAGGCCAGCCCCAGGGCCCCTACGGGGGGCCGCCGCCGGGCGGTCAGTACCCGCCACCCACGTTCGGCCCCCCACCACCCCCACCCACCACCACCACCAACACCACCGGCGTCGTGGTCGCCTTCTTCTTCGCCGGCCTGGCCGTCTACAGCGTCCTCAACGCCCTCATCGGCTTCTTCGTCTTCTTCGCCGCCATCAGCGCCCAGGGCAGCTCCAACCCCTACGTCATCGCCGGCACAGTGGTGCTGGCCGCGGTGGGCCTGGTGGCGGGCATCGGGCTGTGCTTCGTCCGCAAGCCGTGGGCGAGAGGCACAGGGTTGGGCCTGATGATCGGGTGGGCGTTGTGGTCGATCCTGTCGGCGGGCTTCTGCACGGGACTCAACCCGGGCCTGTACACCTGACATGCCGTACCACGAGATCTTCGTCGGCCTCGGCGTGCTGGTGGCCGCGGTCGTGTTCGTCAGGGAGGCGCGGGGCAGGGGCGCGCTGAACGAGCAGTCGCTGGTCGCGGTGGCCGGCGCCCTGGTCGGCGGGGCGATCGGGATGCGGCTGGCGGGCTGGATGGAGACGCTGGACCTCAAGGACCTCTGGCTGTACGGCTCGCGCAGCATCCTGGGCGGCCTGACCGGCGCGTACGTCGGCGTGCTGATCGCCAAGCGGGTCATCGGCTACAAGGAGCGCACGGGCGACCTGTTCGCCCCCGCGGTGGCGCTCGGCATGGCGGTGGGCCGCATCGGCTGCCACCTGACCGAGGCGCCGGGACGCCCCACGGACCTGCCGTGGGGCGTGCACGCGCCGCCGACCACCCCGGAATGCCCGGGATGCCTGACCGGCGAGGCCATGCATCCGTCGTTCGTCTACGAGATCATCTTCCAGCTCGCCGCGTTCGTGGCGTTGCGCTGGGCGCGTGAGCGGATGACGCAGCCGGGGGAGCTGTTCACGCTCTACCTGGCGGGGTACGCGGCCTTCCGCTTCCTGGTCGAGTTCACGAGGGCGAACGAGACGGTGTGGCTCGACCTCACCAGACCCCAGTGGTTCCTGCTGCCGGGGCTGGTGCTGCTCGGGGTGCGGCTCGCGTACGGGTGGCGGCGCGGTTACTACGATGCCCTTTTCGAGCGGAAGGTCATGACATGAGTGCTGGGATGGGGCTGCGGGGCGACCGGATCCTGCGGTACGTGAACGCGTTCTGCCCGAAATGCCATGGCCGCGACCTGGAGGAGGTCGAGCGGCTGAGCGGCTATCTGGCCGAGCGGGACGGCCGGGTCTGGCTCGAACGCGGCTGCCGCGAGCACGGGTTGATCAGCACGCTGTACGACGAGGACCCGGAGATCCTCGCGTACCTGGAGGAATGGACCGCCCCCACAAAGCAGCACGTTCCCGACATGTCGGGAAACTTCAGGCCCATCCCCTCCGCCTACCTCCACGGCCTCCCCGAGATGCAGACCCAGCACACCTGCATCCTCCTGGAGGACATCGCCGAGACCTGCAACCTGCGCTGCCCCACCTGCTTCGCCGACAGCTCACCCGACCTGAGCGGCGTCGTCCCGGTCGCGGACGTGCTCGCCAACGTCGACCAGCGGCTCCAGCGCGAGAACGGCAAGCTCGACGTCCTCATGCTCAGCGGCGGCGAGCCCACGCTGCACCCCGAGCTCAAGACCCTGCTCGCCGAGCTGACCGCCCGCCCGGTCACCCGCATCCTCATCAACACCAACGGCGTGCTCATCGCCAAGGACGACTCCCTGCTCGACCTGCTCACCGAGCACAGGGAACGGGTGGAGGTCTACCTCCAGTACGACGGCACGTCGGCCGAGGCGTCCAGGCACCATCGCGGCGGCGACCTGACGAGGATCAAGGCGGACGCCGTACGCCGGCTGTCGGAGCGCGAGATCTTCACCACGCTGGTCATGACCGCCGCGCTCGGGGTGAACGACGGGGAGATCGGCGACGTCGTACGCCTGGCCCTGGACACCCCGTACGTCGGGGGCGTCTCGCTGCAACCCCAGTTCGGCTCCGGCAGGTCGGGCGTCATCGACCCGAACGACCGCCTCACCCACACCGGCGTGCTCAAGCGCCTCGGCCCGCAGACCGACGGGCTCGTGACGTGGCGCGACCTGACCGCGCTGCCCTGCTCGCACCCCCACTGCTGCTCGGTCGGCTACCTGATCCGCGACGACGCGAAGCAGTGGCGTTCGCTGACGGCGTTGATCGGCCACGACCGGCTCAAGGCGAACCTCGGCCTGGTCTCCAACCGCATCGCCGACACCGAGATCCCGCGCGAGCTGCGCATGGCCGTTCAGGAGTCGCTGCTCGGGCTGCTGTCGGAGCAGTCGTCGCTGTCGCATCCGCAGATCGGCGACGTGTGGCGGACCATCTGCGAGAACTGCGACCTCGGCGTCTCCACCCTGCTCACGCTGGCCTCGTCGGCGCTGCCGGGCAGGCGGAAGAAGCTGCGCAGGATGCTGGGCGAGCGGGTGGTGCGGATCACGGTCAAGCCGTTCATGGACCTGTCGACGATGATCGAGGAACGGCTCACGCAGTGCTGCGTGCACGTGGGGACGCGCGCCGAGCAGGACCAGTGCGCGCCGTTCTGCGCGGTGCAGGCGTGGCCGCAGCTGTCGCGCCAGCGGCTCTCGGCGGTGGCGCGGTGACCCGGCAGAGCGGAGGGGCGCAGCCGTACGATCCGCTGCGCCTGTGCGTGTACGCGACGGTCGCGCTGCTCGCCTGGCTGCTCGGGCCGTGGGCGGTGCTGGGGTTCGCGGTGCTCGGGTTCGCCGGTTATTGGCGGGCCAGGCGAGCGGGGCTGTCCAGGAGCAAGTGCGTCCTCCGGGACACCCGGCTCGTGCTGGCCTACCTCGGGCTCATCGGCCTGGCCGCGCTGGCCGCGATCGTCGCGGGACTGCTCTGAGCGGTCACTCGGCGGGAACGTAGAGGCTGAGGGTCTCGGCGACGCAGGCCGGCCGCTTCTCGCCCTCGATCTCGATCGTCATCTTCAGGTTGGACAGGTGGCCGGCCGGGGTGCCCTTGACGTCGGTCAGCTCGGCGACCGCGCGCACCCGCGCGCCCACCGGCACCGGCCTGGGGAAGCGCACCTTGTTGAGCCCGAAGTTGACACCCATGGCGATGCCCTCGACCTTGACCAGCGAGAACATGAACGACGGCAGCAGCGACAGCGTCAGGTAGCCGTGGGCGATCGTGCCGCCGAACGGCCCCTCCTTGGCCCGCTCCACGTCGACGTGGATCCACTGGTGGTCGTCGGTGGCGTCGGCGAAGGTGTTGACCTGCTCCTGGGTGATGGTGCGCCACTCGGTGGGGCCGAACGTCTCGCCGACGGCCGCCTTGAGTTCCTGTACGTTCGCGAAGGTCCGCATGGCCACGAACGCTATTGCCAGGGCGGGACGGCTGCCAACTTCTCGCGGGCGCGCGACGCGCCGAGGACGACCGGGGGCTCCTGGTGTTCCCAAGATCTTTACTCGAAACCATCGCATAGGTGTTCGAGTCCGCGCTACAGTTCTAGGTACCGCAATCGAACAGAGGTTCGGCCTGGTGAGAGGGGGTGTGTCCGATGACGGTGCTCGCGCCCGCCCCTGCTCGGACACGCCGTAGCACTTTCTTCCCAAATCTAAGACGGCCGCTATATCCGGCAATAAAGTCCGAGAGCGTGGACCCTGTGCGAAACCCCTATGCTCCCGGCGCCGGGCAGCGCCCGCCGGAGCTCGCCGGGCGCGATCGCGAGCTTCAGCAGTTCGAGGTCGTGCTGGAGCGGGTGGCCCGCGGCCGTCCCGAGCGCAGCATGGTCGTGACCGGCCTGCGGGGAGTGGGCAAGACCGTCCTGCTCAACACGTTCAAGTCCATGGCCATGCAGCGGCTGTGGGGCACGGGCAAGATCGAGGCCCGGCCCGACCAGTCGATCAGGCGGCCGGTGGCCGCCGCCCTCCACATGGCCATCCGCGAGCTGGCTCCGCGTCACCGCGCGCCCGAGCGCATCGAGGAGTTCCTCGGCGTGCTCAAGGCGTTCGCGATGCGCGACCCGTCCGCGGCCAAGGGCACCTCCCACTGGTCGCCCGGCATCGAGGTGCCCGCCAGCCGCGGGCGCGCCGACTCCGGCGACCTGGAGATCGACCTCACCGAGCTTTTCGTCGACGCGGCGAGCGTGGCCACCGACCTGGGGGTGGGCATCGCGCTGTTCATCGACGAGATGCAGGACGTGCAGCCCGCCGACGTCTCCGCGCTCTGCGCGGCCTGCCACGAGCTGTCACAGTCGGGCGGGCCGCTGATCGTGGTGGGCGCCGGGCTGCCGCACCTGCCCAGCGTGCTGTCGGCGAGCAAGAGCTACTCCGAGCGGCTCTTCCGCTACGCGCGCATCGACAAGCTCGACCGCGAGGCGGCCGACCTGGCGCTGATCCTGCCGGCCCGCGAGGAGGAGGTGGAGTTCACCCAGGAGGCGCTCGACGCCCTCTACGAGGCCGCCGACGGTTATCCCTACTTCGTGCAGGCCTACGGCAAGGTCGCCTGGGACCTCGCGCCGCGCAGCCCCATCACCCTCGAAGACGTGAAGGTCTCCGCGCCCGAGGCCGAGGAAGAGCTCGCGGTCGGCTTCTTCGGCAGCCGCTACGAGCGCGCCACCCCGGCCGAGCGCGACTACATGCACGCCATGGCGCAGATCGGCGACGAGCCAGTGGCCACCGCCGAGGTGGCCGACGCGCTCGGGCGCAAGCCGTCCAGCCTCTCGCCGGCCCGCGACAGCCTCATCAAGAAAGGGCTCATCTACAGCGCCGAGCGCGGCCAGATCGCGTTCACGGTGCCGCACTTCGGCAAGTTCCTGCGTGCTCAGCCCATCTGAGCGACGCCCCTAGACCTCTATTGGGCTGTCTAGTGGGGAAGCTAGACAGCCCAATAGAGCTATATCGCCATGCCTGTCGAGCGAAATCTAACGCTGTCTAGCGTCAGGCCGATACTGGCGTATATTCCGCGAGAGGCTCGCTGTCCTGCGCGCTGACCACGGCCATCCGCACCGCCGGGCGCCGCCCGCTGAGGTAGACCGCGAAGACCACGTCGTCGCCGTCGTTGTTGCGGAAGGCGAAGAAGCGCCAGCACAGCTCCCGCCAGCTGTCGTACGGCTGCGCCGACACCAGCTCCGCCCGGCTCGCCCGCCAGACGCCACTCGACCTGAGCCGCGACAGGGTGACCGACTCTGCCGGGCCGCGGCGCTGCTCGCAGGGGGCGCGGAAGCGTACGCGGTCGATCAGCTCCTCCACCTCGGGCGACAGCAGCACGAGCAGGGCCACGCCGGCGGCGGCGTACCACGACAGATGGAACACCGACACCCAGCCGGGCACCGGCGCCCACACCGACAGCACCGCCATGCCGGTCAGCACCACCGTGCGGCCGATCGAGCGCAGCCCGACCGGGGCCGAGCTCACCTCGCCGAAGCAGCCGCAGCCCGCGTCGGGCCGCCGCCTGCGCAGCTCCAGCAGCACGTACGTGGACAGCGCGAAGAACGCCACCGTGCCCCACCGGAACAGCGGATGCGTCGTCACCAGCAGCCCCGTGGCCAGCGCCAGCTCGGCCGCCGCGCACACCAGCAGCGCGGGAGCCTGCATGCGCCCCGGCACCAGCACCGCGGGCCCGAGCCTCGACAGCGAACCCGGCTCACCCCCGGAGGTCACCGTGCCCACCTTCGCCACCGTGCCGAGGGCGAGCATGACGATCAGGAGCGGGAGCTGTGATTCAAGCACGAACGTCACCCCAATCCGATCTGCGCATTGAAGCACCCTTTGATGAGCTCGCCGCCGAGTTCGACGTACGAGGAGGGTGAGAGCTCCGCGATCCGCCCGCGCGGGGAGGTGTCGCACTCGACGCACCGGTCGCAGAACCGCCCCGCCACGCACCCGCACGCCACCACGGGCACGTTGGCCGAGCGGCTCGTGCACACGTTGCGCACCTGCAGCAGCGAGCCGAGCGCGAGGTACGGCAGGCCCGCGCACGACACCCCCGCCTGCGGGCAGCCGGTGTCGGCGCGCTCCAACATGGGGTACGCCGCGCCGCGCTCTTCCTCGTCGAACGTGTCGGACCAGGTGGCCGTGCCCGCGATGCGGGACTGGGCGCCCGCGTACGCCGGCGGCGGAGGCGGCACCGTCCGCGCCGGGTAGGGCGGCTGCGAGGTGGCGGGCAGCAGCGCGAGACCGGCGCCGTCCTGCCGGATGCCGATCGCGTCGAACAGGTAGCCGGGTTCGAACAGCGGATGGCGCACCTGGAGGCGGCCTGAGGCGCGGTAGGGGATGACGACCGTACGGTGGCCGCGGTGCGGGCCGCAGTCGAGCTCGACGGTCAGGTCACGGCGGCCCTGAATGGACAGGATCGTTCCGGTGATGCGGGTGGTGTCGGCCCAGATGCGATCGACCACCCGGCCCTCGCGCATGGCCCGCATGAGCACCATGCAGCCCACGGGCAGGTCGGCGGGCGCCACCTCGGAGCCGTGCCACGCGGTGGCCCAGGGCGCGATCACGAGGCGCTCCTCGGCGCCGCCCGGGGTCTCGATGGTGATCAGGTGCGGGCTGACGTCGAGCACCTCGCCGGCCACGGCCCGCAGCGGCTCGCCGGTGCCCGCGTCGGGGCCGGGAACGCCCCCCTCGCGGCCGAGCGCCGCCGCGGCGAGCACCCTGCGACGCTCAACGCTCGGATAGCCCATCAGCCCTCCCTCGCCTCGGGTACTAGGGTCACACGACTCAGAGGCTGATCACGCCGTGGCGGCGGGGATGAGAGCAAAATCCGCATCCCTGGGGAAGTGCCTTCACCTACGGCGTCGTACAAACCGCCACCAACCTTGACCTACCTTTGTCTGCGGTGGGCCGAAACCTGAATTGCGGTTCGGGCACAAATGGGCATCAGGCTGCGATTCTGGCCACGATGCAGACCACCGGCTGGGAAGACGAGTTCCGCGAGTACGTCAGGGCGCGCGGTCCCGCGCTGCTGCGCCAGGCGCATCAGCTCACCGGGCACCCGCTCGACGCGGAGGACCTGTTGCAGAGCGCGCTCACCAAGACGTACCTGGCCTGGCACCGCATCGAGGACCGCGGGGCGCTGGACGGATACGTACGGCGGGCCATGGTCAACATCAACATCTCGCAGTGGCGGCGGCGCAAGGTGGAGGAGTACCCGTCCGACGACCTGCCGGAGGTCGTGCACCACCACCACGAGCCGGTCGGCGAGGTGCACGAGGCGCTCGAACAGGCGCTGCGCGAGCTGCCCGAACGCATGCGCGCCGCGATCGTGCTGCGCTACTACGAGGACATGACCGAGCCCGAGATCGCCAAGACGCTCGGGATCAGCGTGGGAACGGTCAAAAGCACGGTCTCGCGGGCGATGGCCAAGCTCAGGAACGCGCTGGCAGGCTAGGGTCGGCGGCGCCGGCGCCGGCGCCGGCGCCGGCGGCCCCGGCGGCCCCGGCGGCCCCGGCGGCCCCGGCGGCCCCGGCGGCCCCGGCGGTGGCGCAGGGGCGGACCACCTGCCGGATCTTGCGCAGGCTCGCCAGGAACGCCTCCAGCTCGTCCTTTTCGAGCTGGCCGGTGAACAGGTCTTCGATGTCCTGTACGTGCTTGGGCAGCACGAGCTCCAGCCGGTCGTGGCCCTCGACGGTGAGGGCGGCGTAGGAGGCCCTGCGGTCGGCGGAGCAGGCCTCCCTGCGGACCAGGCCCTCGCGTTCGAGCCGGTCGACGACCCTGGTCACCCCGCTGGTGGACAATCCCGTCTGGGCGGCCAGGTCGCTCATGCGCAGGCGACGGCTAGGGGAACGTGCCAAGCGGATGAGCGCCTCGAAATCGACGTCCGACAACCCCGCGGCGTTGAGTGCCGGCGCGAAGCGGTCCATCAAGCCCGCGTGCACCTCGTGCAGGAGTCCGATCGCCGTCACCCGGGGGTCGTCCACGTTCATCACATTCATACCTTAGCCGACGATAGTTGACGGAAGGAATATTCCTCGGGTAGAAAGTTGTTGCCGCAGACATCCACGTAACAACCGTCCTTCCAAGGAGAACCCCGATGTCCACCCGTACCTGGGAGTCCCTGACCATCCCCGCCGCCGGGGCGTACACCATTGACGCAGCGCACACGAACGTCGGCTTCGTCGTCAAGCACATGATGGTCAGCAAGGTCCGCGGCCACTTCGGCACGTTCAGCGGCTCGGTCACGATCGCCGAGAACCCGCTCGAGTCGTCCGCCGAGCTCACCATCGAGACCGCCAGCATCGACACGGGCATGCCCGACCGTGACGGCCACCTGCGCAGCGACGACTTCCTGTCGGCGGAGAAGTTCCCGGCCATCACGTTCAAGAGCACCCGCGTGACCGGCCACTCGGGCGACGAGTTCACCGTCGTCGGCGACCTCACCATCCGCGACGTCACGCGCGAGGTCGAGCTCACGGTCGAGTACGGCGGCGCCGGCACCAACCCGTGGGGCCAGGCTGTGTGGGGCTTCTCGATCACCACGGAGTTCGACCGCGAGGACTTCGGCCTGACCTGGAACCAGGCGCTGGAGACCGGTGGCGTGCTGGTGGGCAAGAAGGTCAAGATCGAGATCGAGGGCGAGGCCAACCCGGCCGCCTGACCCGTCGTTTTTGTGGGCCCTGGCATGACCGACAGATCCGGAACGCCTGGGACCTCCTGTGGAAAACTCAGTTATCCACAGCCCCTGAAGCCCGCCCCAACTCGGGCGGGCTTCATCCACAGGCAGTTACCCACAGCCTGTTGATAACTCGCCGAGGCGGCCCACGAACCAATCGCTTTGCCGCCTCGCCAGAAGGCCGGTACGCTGTGCTGAGCCGCACTGGCTCCCAGGAGGATTCGCCTAGTCAGGTCTATGGCGCCGCACTGCTAATGCGGTTTGGTCTTACCGGCCATCCGGGGTTCAAATCCCCGATCCTCCGCAGATGAGAGGCCCTTCCCCGAGTGATCGGGGAAGGGCCTTTTTGATCTCTGCGGGCATCAGGGTTGCAGTTTGGGTCGCGGCGGTGTGCCGGGCGTCGTGGACCCGGACGTTCCTGGCGCCGGCCTGCTTGAGGATGGCCTGCCCGACCTTCCAGTCCTCAGTCCGCTCGATGGGAGGCGAGCCGGTTCAGCCCGTGGCGAGCCAGGAGCGGCACGATCCGAGCTGAACCGCTGGGCAGGTCCGGTGGAAATCTCAGCGTGGCATTGCCCGAGCGTGCTGCGCCGAAAGGGCCGCCCATCGCTCCACATCGCCTGGCCGACCTCGTGGCGGGCATGCGGATTGCTCGCTCACCTGTACATCCCCGTATGAAGAGGCCGGCGACTCCGTTGGAGGGGTTCCAGAGGACTTGTTCGCCGACCTTGAAATATCGACTCATGTCTTCCTCGTTCCACCACGGTCCGGCTCCCGACGGGGTCCGCGGGTTCTCCCACAGCGACCGCTCTCCTGCGTTCGCCCTCAGATGGCGCGCCACAGCCAATCTAATGGTTTGTGGTTGTCTCAAGGGCGATCCCCAGAGTGTTCAGGTCCAGAATTGGATCTTGTAGAGCTCGATCCGAGCGATTGCGTCAGGGAAGTCGGGCTCGTGTTCGGTCCGAAGGACCTTGGTGGCTACCCGTGTGGACCAGGTGGTATCGCCTTGCCCAAGGTCGAACTCCATATCGTGCGAAGATTCAGCCGCCCAAGCTTCGGCGCCGATCAGTCCGGATGTCAGTGTGAGCCGGCCGGTCCAAAGCTCTTCCCAGTCATCAACAGGTGGCGGCCCATCCCACCGCTCGAACCGGTTGTGGACCATCTCCCAGTAGGGACGGTATGCCGTTCGGATGATGAGCCCGTCGTGCCCGGCTGCGATCCTGCCGGCCGGTGGTTCCCTTTCTCCTTCGACCGCCGAGCCCACTGTTTGGCCGTCGAGGACGCCGGCGACGACGAAGACTCTGAAATCGGGCGTCACCTCGCCCGTGAGCGCGCTGAGAAGACTGCTCATCGTCACTCCCGTTCCCAGTGCAGGCCGCCGGAGCCAAGCCGATCTCACGGCGAGGAGTCGAGAACTCGGACACAGCATGATCGTATGGTCCTGACCGCCGCCTCGTGGGCTCCCTTTTGATCGCTGTGGGTTCGCCGCCGCCCATCGAGGGAGTCCCTCATCCTCCGCACGTGAAAGGCCCTCTCCCGTACTTGGAGAAGAGGGCCTTTGTGATCTTGAGGGACGTCCTCAGGAGTCGAGTGCGTGTCCTGTCGTCGCGTCGATGTGGTCGGGGATCTCGGCGTGGCGGTCGCCGACCGTCGGTGTCCCAGTGGGCTCGAACATGAGGATCGCGGCTCCGGCGGGCGCGGACGGCTTGTGCTCCGTACCACGGGGGACGGTGAAGACCGCGCCCGTGGGGAGCCGGACCGTGCGCTCCCCGTCGGGCTCGCGCAGGGAGATGTGCAGTTCTCCATCGAGAACCAGGAAGAACTCGTCAGTGTCGTCATGGACGTGCCAGATGTGCTCGCCCTCGACCTTGGCGACGCGTGCGTCGTAGTCGTTGACGCGCGTGACGATGCGCGGGCTCCACAGGGCGTCGAAGGAGGCGAGGGCCTCACTGAGGGCGATGGGTTCGATGCTCACGCATCCATGCTGGTCCAGCGAGCGCGCTCTGCGTGAGTGCTAGGAATAGCATATGACGCAAGGATCCTCGCACGTTGACCATGCCGCCGGGTTGCACCGGGTCGTCGTGATCGTGGACGAGAACTCCAACCCGTTCGAGCTGGGCTGCGCGACCGAGGTCTTCGGCCTGCGCAGGCCCGAGCTCGGACGCGATCTCTACGACTTTCGCCTGTGCTCCCCCGAGCCGCGCACCCTGATGAGGGACGGGTTTTTCACGCTCACGGGCGTCGCCGGCCTGGAAGCGGCCGAATCGGCGGATACGTTGATCGTCCCGAACCGTCCCGACGTCGAGGTGCCCCGCAGAGCCGCCGTGCTCGATGCCATCCGGCGGGCGCATGCCCGCGGCGTTCGCCTGGTCGGCTTCTGCAGCGGTGCTTTCACCCTGGCCGAGGCAGGGGTCCTCGACGGGCGCCAGGCCACCGCACACTGGCAGTGGGCGGACTCCTTCCGGGCCCGCTTCCCTTCCGTCCGGCTCGAAACAGACGTGTTGTTCGTGGACGACGGCGACATCCTCACGGCCGCGGGCAGCGCAGCCGCGCTCGACCTCGGCCTGCACATCGTCCGCCGCGATCACGGCGCGGAAGTCGCCAACTCCGTGAGCCGGCGGCTCGTCTTCGCCGCCCACCGCGACGGCGGGCAACGGCAGTTCGTGGAGCGGCCCGTGCCCAAGGTGCCGGACGAGTCCCTGGCGCCCATCCTCGCCTGGGCCCAGGAGCGTCTGGACGCCCCGCTCACGGTGTCCGACCTCGCGGCGCGCGCCTCGGTCAGTCCGGCCACCCTGCACCGCCGCTTCCACGTACAGATGGGCACCACACCGCTGGCGTGGCTGACCGGCGAGCGACTCGCCCTGGCCTGCCGGTTGATCGAGCGGGGCGAGCCACGCTTCGAGACGGTCGCGCGGCAGAGCGGGCTGGGCACCGCCGCCAATCTGCGTGCGCTGATGCGTCGCAAGATCGGGCTCACTCCGTTGGAGTACCGGCGTCGATTCGGGCCGGGGATCGACCGTGCCAAGATCGGCCAGGAAAAGATGCGCCCGCCAACAGGGGGATGAGAACTGATGGGGTTCTTCGGTGCCTACCTCTACGACGGGGTGCGGTGGGTGGAGTGCGAGCCTCGGCGAGGTCGGTGGGGAGTACGCATTCGTCGCGAGAACCGGGTGATTCTGCCTGTGAGGGCGTGCAAGCATGCGGGCCATGGTGGCGTTACCGACGCGCGCGGAGGTCGAAGCCCATTTCGAAGGGCTGCTCCGGGGCGACATGACTCGGGAGGAAGTGGATCGGTGGGCGGCGCAGTTCGTGGCCGCCGACATGGTCGAGGGGCACGATGAGCCGGTGTGGGAGGCGTTGATGCATCTCTGCGGCGTCGACTTGCGTTCCGGCCCAGATGAGGATTACTTCCACGACGACGAACAGATTGCCGGGTGGCTCGATGAGTTTCGTAGGCGGGCCCGGGTTGAACGCCGCCGCGATTGAACGCTGTGCCTGACCCCGCAAATCTTCTCTTGAAGGCCGCACGGCTGTGTTCCGCCGACGTACGGACTGAGTTCGGCGCTGACGTCGTCGGTTACGTGGCGCATGATGAGTGGGAGATGGCGCTCGTCCTTCTCCAGGAGCTGGGTGATGTGCAGCCGTGCCCGCCTGCGTTCTGGACGCTGCTGGCGGATGTCGCCCGCCTGCTGTGGCTCGAATCGGATGTGGTCTGGTACGAGTGGCGGCGGAGCGAGGCGTCCGCGGGTGCCTTCCTTGCTGAGCTTTCCTTGCACGATGGAGGGCGTGCGACGGCGATCCCGCCCGGCAGGCTTCTCCGGCCCATGTGGGACATCGGTCTGCCCACGGGAGAGTTCGCCATCGCCGGTCTTTGGGTGGAGGGGCGTGTTGCGCTGGAGCCGGGAAGATGTGCGCGGGTGCGGTTGGTCCCGTTGACTCCTGAGTATTGGGGACATCTCGTGCCGGGGGATGTGGTCACGATGCATGAGACGAGGGTGGCCGCTGGGAGTGCGCGCATCGTCCAGGTCGTGCCGCCCGTGCCGATGGCTTCCTAGCCGTCCTCGGGGTGCCTCGTCGGAGCGGTTGAGCCCCAGTCCCAGAGGGCTTGCAGGACGGGGCCGAGGCTGCGGCCGTGGGGGGTGAGGGTGTAGTGGACGCGGGGTGGCCAGCCTGGCTCGCGGTGGCGGGTGAGGATGCCGGCGTTCGTCAGGTGTGCCAAGCGGTCAGAGAGCACCTTGTCCGACAGATCCGGAAGGGCTTCGCGGAGTTCTGAGAAGGTGTGGTCGCCTTTCAGGAATTCCCGGATCACCAGGGTCGTCCAGCGGCCGTGCAGGGCCGCGAGGGTGATCTCCACGGGGCAGGACGGGGTGGGGGCCGGGACGTTGGCCCGCGGGTCGTCGGGCAGGCCCGGCCGGGCCGGGTGACTGACTGTTTGGTGAGTCACGAGGGCGCCTCCTAGCGTTGCCGCGTCTACGGAAAGGACATGGTGATGCTTGCCGAACGTCCCGAGGACGTGCCTCTCGTTTTCGCCGAGTTGTTCAACAGCGGGGATCCGGAGAAGGTGGCTCAAATCTACGAGAGCGGGGCGGTGTTCGTGCCGGAGCCGGGGGCGCCGCTGACCGGGCGGGAGGCGTACGACGCCAACGCCCGGTTCCAGGGGCTCGGGGTGCCGATCACGGTTCGGCCGCGGCACGTCTACGCCACGGGCGACGTCGCGTTGCTGATCGTCGACTGGGTCATCGACGGCACCGACCGTGACGGCCGCCCCGTGCACATCGAGGGGACCGCCACGGACGTCGCCAGGAGGGGGCCCGACGGGAGGTGGCGTTACGTCGTCGACAACCCCTTCGGAGCAGCCCCTGAATCAGTGGCCTCCTGAGTCAGCGGGGGCGGCGGTACCGCAGCTCGACGATCCCGCTGCTGGACGGGGCGCTGGAGATCAGCTCCAGCTCGTACGACTTCGGGACGCCGTCGAAGAGGCGGGTGCCCTCACCGGCGACATACGGGAACATGCTCACGCGCAGCTCGTCGAGCAGGTCCCGCTGCATGAGGGAGTGCCAGAGGCGGACGCCGCCCCAGACGATGATGTAGCCGTCGCCGCCCTGCCGCAGCCTGTCGATCTCCTCTGTGGTGTCGCCGGCGGCGATGGTGGTGTTGGCCCACTCGGCCGTCCGCATCGTCCGGGAGAAGACGACCTTGCGGCCGCTGGTCAGGAGGTCGGAGAACGGGTGGTCGGGGGAGGTCAGCATGGCCTTGGACGTGCCCTCGTACGTGGTGCGGCCCATGACGTGGGCGTAGGCGCCGCGCAGGAACGCGAGGTAGGCCTCGTCGTCGGGCCGGCTGTTCTCCGGCAGGCTGAAGCAGAACTTCCAGAAGTCGGTGTCCTGGTCGGCGAGCAGGCCGTCGAGGGAGTAGTTGAAGACCGTCGCTATCAGTTTCCGCATGATCGGGACTCCCGGGGGTCGCGGTTGTCGAGCGACCTTGGTGTCGCTCGTGCTTATGACGGCTCTTCCGCCGGGAAGTCATCGGGGAGTTCGTCGTAGCCGATGAAGGTGAACATGCGTCGGCCTGGCAGCAGGGGGCGGGGCTGCGACGTGAAGCGGTGGACGCCGACGCCGAAGCCGGCCTCCGGGGGTGACACCCACTCGCGTTCGAAGCCGCGTTCCTCGAACCAGCGGCAGATCAGCGGCACCCGGTCGGGAGCCTGGCGGTGGCGGGTCCAGATGACCACGCCGTCGGTGGTGCACAGCTGGGGGCAGGTGTCGATGGTGCGTTCTATGTCCTCGTCCGTGATGTTGCCGAACACGCCGCAGACGAGGACGATGTCGGCGGGCGTCAGGTCCTGGTAGTGGTCGGTGAGTGCGGCGTCGGCCGTCAGCACCTCGACCTGGTCGAGTCCGTGCGACGCGATCGCCTCCGAGGCGATCGCGGTGTTGTGCGGGTCCAGTTCGACCAGGCGGGCGCGGACGTCGTCGCGGCGCGGGTGCTCGGCGAGCACCTCCAGCACGTCGCGGCCCTGGCCCGAGCAGAGGCTGATGAGCCGCAGCGGGCCGGGCGGGGAGGCGTCGAGTGCGAGGCGGATGCGTTCTTGGACGACGTGTAAGCGCTGCGCCAGGTAGGAGCCGGGGACGTCGTACTGGTCGTGCCAGGTCAGCCAATCCATGGTCGAAGCCTACGAGGACGCCTGGCGGTGTTCCTCGCTCAGTTCGATGATCTGCACGTAGTTGCCGTCCGGGTCGATGGCGGTGGCGAAGAGGCTGCCGTCGCGGTCCTCCAGGTCGGCGAGCCACTGGGTGCCGGCCTGCTCCATGCGGGCGGCGACCGCGCGGGCGTCGGGGACGTCGAAGTTCAGGATGACCCGCCCTGGCTCCGGGTTCTTGTCGGCGATGTCCTGACGGGTGTCGATAAATAGATAAAAATCGCCGAATTTCAGCACCCGGTAACCGTTGACCTCGGTGCTGTCCGACGGGTCGAGGGCGGTGGCGTACCAGGTGCGGAGACGTTCCGGGTCGGTGCTGGACAGGAGGAGACTGCCGAGTACGGGTCGTTGCATGGCGGGAGGTCCTTTCTCTCGGTCATGCAGACCTGTCGGGAGACCGAAACTCATCGCGCCTCAGCATGACGATCAGTGCGTACGCCCCCAGGACGGCCATCCCGGCCCAGCCCGGCAGCGGGTGGTAACCCGTCGAGGGCGCGTAGTGGGCCGTCACCTGCGGATACTCGACCAGCGTCTGCTTGATGGCGAATCCGGCGGCCGGCGTGACCCGCAGCAGCCACTCGGCGACCGGGTCAGGAAGCAGCGGGAACGCCGTCAGGATGGCGGGGAGCGCGATCAGGGCCACCCCTAGGAGCAGGCGGAAGCGGCCCAGCCCGTGGGCGATGACCGTGCAGAGCGCGAGCGCCAGAGAGCAGCCCACGATCACGCGAAAGGCGGTGAGCAGCGAATCCGGTGATTGCGCCAGGATGACGGTGCCGATCGCCAGCAGGCCGGTGACGAACGTGGCGGTCGCGACGGTCTTCGCGGAGCGGGCGCCCAGCACAACCAGGATGAGGAGGGCGAGGGGCAGTCCCACCAGGGAGCTCTCGATGGCACGGGCGCCCTCCTCGGGCAGCGGCCCGATGTCACCGGTGCCGCTGATCTTGATGGTGCCGTCTTTCGACACGACCCCGGACGCGTTGTGGTGCTTCTCCCAATCGGTCTCGTTCATGGAACCGACGGAATCGCTGCCCCAGCCGCCGGCGGAGCCTTCGACGGTGACGTGGTCGAAGACGCCGACGGCCTGTGTGAAGCGGACCTCCTCGATCGTCCCGCCGAGCCCTGTCTCGCGCAGGGTGAGATCGCCGGGCGAGGCGGCGAACAGCCCCACCCGTACGGTCTCCGGCAGCCCTTTGAGGGTGGCCGAGGCGGCGCGGTCCCAGCGGGCGCCGTCGGCGGAGGTGTAGCCGGTGATCACGTCGCCGGACCGGGTCAGGCGCAGCCAGCGCGCGGTGCCTGGGACGGCGGCGTCGTGCAGGTAGTCGTGCTGGAACCGGAGGCCGTGCCGCCCGGTCATCATGAGCGCGGCGTACGAGGAGCCCTGGCGCAGCCCGTCCTTGACGATGATCCCGGTCTTGGCCCACGGCACCAGCCCGGACACGATCCGGTCGTGGCGCGGCGGCGGGTAGGTGATCGTCCCGGTCATCGCGGCGAGCCGGACGGTGATGGCGCCCTCGCGGCCCAGCTCCCGGTGGAAGAACCAGAAGCGGTCGCTGACGGCGGTGCCGTCCGCGGCGACGATCGGGTCGGGGCAGAAGCCGGAGCAGGACGCGGGCGACAGGCCGGGCACGATGATGGCGGCGGCCGCGAGGGCCAGGGCGATCAGGCGTCCAGGACGGAGGAGAGGGATCATGGGGTTGGTTCTACGAAGCGGCGCGTAACGCGAGCAGAACCGGTGCTGTCACGCTGCTGTTAGGTTCCGCAGGGCATGCTGGCAGGATGATCGGGCCGCGCAGTGGGACCGTCGGCGCACGGTTCACGATGTTGTACGCCACCGTGTTCCTCCTGTCCGGCGTCGCGCTGCTGACCCTGTCCTTCTTCCTGTCCGGCGGCGTGGAAGTCAGCGTCCCGGCGGGAGGCGTGCCAGGGCAGAGCGCGGACCAGCGCATCAGGGAGTTGGAGGAGCGGCTGGCGGCGGCGTACGACGAGCAGGCGCAGCGGCTGCTGATCGGCTCGATGCTGGCCATGGCGGTGATGGCGGTCGTCTCGGTGCTGGTGGGCCGGATGCTGGCCAAAAGGGTGCTGCGCCCGTTGCGCGACATCACGGCCGCCACCCGCCGCATCTCCTCCGACACCCTGGACCGGCGGCTGGCCGTCACGGGCCCGGCCGACGAGGTCAAGGATCTGGCCGACACCATCGACGGCCTGCTCGAACGGCTGGAGGCGGCGTTCACCGCGCAGCGGCGCTTCGTCGCCAACGCCTCCCACGAGCTGCGCACACCGCTCGCGACCATGCGGGCCTCGCTCGACGTCGCGGTGGCCAAGCCCGACCCCGGCCCCTCGACGGTGGCGCTCGCCGCCCGCCTCAGAAGGCAGCTCGACCGCGTCGATCACCTGGTGAACGGCTTCCTTGCGCTGGCCAGGGCCCAGCACGGGGCGCTGGCGAAGGCCGAGAGCATCGACCTCGCGGACCTCGTACGGGCCGCACTCGCGGAAAGGGACGTGAAAGACCTGACGGTGACGACCGACGTGCGGACGACAACGACGGGCGACCCCGAGCTGCTGGCCCGGCTGGTGGACAACCTGGTGGACAACGCGGTACGCCACAACGAGGACGGCGGCTTCATCGAGATCACCGGCACCGGGCGAACGCTGGTCGTCGAGACCGGCGGCCCCGTCCTCGACCAGCGGGAGGTGGACAGATTGGCGCGCCCCTTCGAACGCCTCGGCAGGGAACGCACCGGCTCGTCGGGCCTGGGCCTGTCGATCGTGGCCGCCGTCGCCGAGGCCCACGGGGGCAGGCTCGACCTGCTCGCCCGCCCCTCGGGCGGCCTGCGCGCGACGGTGACGCTGCCGGCATGAGGGTCCTGGTGGTCGAGGACGACGACGCGCTCGCCGAGGTCGTCGCAGAAGGGCTGCGCGACCAGGGGATGGCGGTGGACGTCGCGTACGACGGGCTCGCCGCGGCCGCCAAGCTGGACGTCAACGCGTACCACGTCGTGGTCCTCGACCGGGACCTGCCGGGACTGCACGGCGACGTCCTGTGCCAGATGGTCACCGAGCGGTCGGAGCGGCCGATGGTGCTGATGCTGACCGCGGCCGGCGAGCCCGACGAGCGGGTCAGCGGCCTCGCGCTGGGCGCGGACGACTACCTCGCCAAGCCCTTCCACTTCCCCGAGCTGATCCTGCGCATCCAGGCGCTGGCCCGCCGCCGCCCGGACGCGCGCCCCCGCACGCTGCGGGTGGCGGGCATCGCGCTCGACCCGGTACGCAGGACCGCCGTGCGGGACGGGCGGCGGCTGGAGCTGTCGGTGAAGGAGTTCGCCGTGCTGGAGGCGCTGCTGCGGGCCAGCCCCGGCTTCCTGAGCGCCGAACTGCTGCTCGAACAGGTATGGGACGAGAACGCCGACAGCTTCACCAACACCGTGATCGTCACCGTGGGCCGGCTGCGCCGCAAGCTCGGCGACCCGCCGATCATCGAGACCGTCCGCGGGGTCGGCTACCGCGTCGCGTGAACGCCGAAGCGGCGCGCCCTGGGAGGGGCGCGCCGCGCGGGTCCTGCAAGGAGGGGTCAGCCGGTGCGGAGCGTGAGGCCGTACACGCTCAGCGCCTCGTTGACCGGCTGGTGGTACGTCGTGCCGCCGATGCTGCAGTTGCCCGACCCGCCGGAGGTCATGCCCTGCGCCTGGCTGCCCGAGATGAACGAGCCGCCGGAGTCACCGGGCTGGGCGCACGCGCTGGTCCTGGTCAGGCCGCTGACGGTGCCCTGCGAGTAGCGGACGCTGGCGTTGTGCTGCTGGATGGTGCCGCAGCGCCAGCCGGTGGTGGAGCCGGAGCGGCAGATGGACGAGCCCACGGCCGCCTGGGTAGAGCCGCGCACGGTCACGTTGGCGCCGCCGGAGCCGCGCACGTACGGGGTGACGGTGTTGTTCGGGGCGGCGACCCACGCGTAGTCGTTGCCCGGGAACGACGAGCCCTGGAAGGTGCCGGTGGGCTGCGTCGTGCGGGAGCCGGCCCGGCCGCAGTGGCCCGCGGTGACGAAGCCCGGTGTGCTGCCGCGGGTGACGGCGAAGCCGACGCTGCAGCGGCTGGAGCCGATGTAGTAGGCGGCGCCGCCGATGATGTTGATGTACGGCTTGGGCTGCTCGGCCGTCGCGGACACGGTGACGGCGTTGCGGTCGACGCCCGCGGCGTCGGCGAGTGCCTCGGCGGCCTCGACGGTCGGCGCCTGGACGGAGACGGTGTTGGTCTTGACGTCGACGTACCAGAGTGCCGCGCCGGCCTTGGCCTTCTCCGGGGCCTGGTCGAGCTGCTGCATGATGCCGTTGAGCTGCGCGAGCGAGCGCTTGACCATGACCGGCTGCGCGCCCTGCGCCTCGATGGCGGGGGCGGCGGCGGGGTCGGTGGTGGCGACGTTCAGCTTGCTCGCGTCGTCGTTCAGCCAGGCGCCGCCGAACGTGCCGCCCAGGTCGCTGGACAGGTTCTTCTCGGTGACGGCGGCTCGCTCCTCGTTCTTGAGGCGGGTGACGACCTGTGCTTCCGACAGGCCGAGGTCGCGCTCCAGAGCGTCGATCATCTCGGGGGGTGCGGAGGGGGAGGCGGATTGAGGTGCTGGGTCAGCTAATGCTGGGCTGATGGGGGTGGCCAGGCAGACGGCGAGGATGATGCCGCCCGTCAGCGCGCAGCGCTTACTCAACATGTGCACTCCTCGGGTGGGGGTGCTGTCAAGTTAACGGCTGCGGCGGCCCATGCTCAGATACCAAACGGACACTATTTCGGTGTTATGACGCCTTTTCGGT
The DNA here is from genome assembly GCF_042428605.1 of Nonomuraea salmonea. NCBI lineage: Bacteria > Bacillati > Actinomycetota > Actinomycetes > Streptosporangiales > Streptosporangiaceae > Nonomuraea > Nonomuraea salmonea. The sequence continues at coordinate 183,103 of NZ_JBHMCF010000040.1, read as the reverse complement.
CATAGGTGGCAAGGGTGAGATTTCTGCCTTAAAGGTGAAGGACCTGCTGGCTGGATAGGGTGCCGTGGCTGGAGGTGTTCTCTGTGCGTAATGGTGTTCGTCACGTGCTCGGCGCCGGCGCAGGACTGCCGGCCACGCCGCTGATCGCGGCGGGCTTTCTCTACTCCGCGAGTCAAGATCCTGACTGGCTCGCCACGGGCGCGCTCGTCGCCGCCATGGTGCTGGTGGGCGCGCTCTGCGGGTCGCGGATCTCGCCGCTCGCCTCGCTGGTGCCCGGCCTGGCGTTCGCCGGTACGGCGATCTTCGCCCGTACGCCGTGGGCCGGGCAGGTGCGGGCCGACTACGCGCAGGCGTACCTCGACCTCATCGACCCCTGGTCGCTGCCCGCGGGGGCGGTGCTGCTGGCCGCGTCGATCTTCCCCGCGCGCTGGCGGGGCTCGGAGCGGCCGGAACCGGTCCTCGTCGAGGAGCAGGCTCCGGCGCCGCCGCCGCTGCCCAAGCGCATCCCGTCACGCTACTGACGGGCGCGGGCGGTGAGCAGGGCGATCAGCACGTACGGCAGGGCCAGCAGCGCGAACGTCGTCCCGTTGAGCGCGTACGGCGACAGCGCGCCGTACACGCCATAGAGCCCCAGCGTCACCACGCTCGTGCCGAGCCCGGCGACCGAGGTCACCGTGGCCCGCGCGGGCCCGGTGATGCGCTGCTGCAGCCGCACGTCGGCGAGCACCCCGGCGAGCTGGAACGCCCCGAACGCCAGCGCGATCAGCACGAACCCCGCCACGTGCCGGCTGAGCGCCCCCGCCGCCAGGGCGAGCGCGGCGAGGCCCAGCAGCAGCCCGTACGCCCGGGGCGGCAGCCGCTCGGCGGGCCCGGCCAGCAGGCCGCCCGCGGTGATGCCCAGCGTGACGAGCAGCACCAGCAGCGGCACCGCCGCCTCGGGCACCCCTGTTTCGAGCGCGAGGTAGGGGATGTACTCCTCCAGGCCGCCCCAGAGCGCCGCCACGAAGGCGACCAGCAGCACCGCGTGCGTGACCCGCCGGTCGGCCCTGGTCTGGGCGATGCCCTCGCGCAGCACGGCGAGGTAGGACGGCGCGACCCGGCGTACGCGGTGCTCGGGCAGCGTCAGGGCCGTGGCCGAGCACAGGAGGCAGGTCAGCACGCTGGCCACCGCCACGGCGGGATGCCCGCCCGCCGCGAACACGGGCACCGCCACCGCCATGGCGGCAGCAGTGGCGATCATGCTCGCCGCGGTGGCCCGGCCGATGACGGTGGCGTAGCGGCCGGCCTGGTCACGCCGTTCGAGCTCCTCGTACGCGAGGGCCTCGTAGGAGCCGGAGATCAGCGTCTCGCCCGCGCCCCAGAGCACGAAGCCCACCGCGAACGCCCAATAGGACGGGAACACCACCCACAGGGCGAAGCCGGCCCCCGTCAGCAGCGGGCCGAGGACGAGCAGCAGGCGGCGCGAGACGGCGTCGGCCCAGGCGCCGGACGGGATCTCCAGCACCAGGCCCGTCAGGGACCAGATGGCGAACAGGCTGGAGACCTGGGCCACGGAGAGACCGGTATCGGTGAACAGCAGCGCGTATACCGGATAAAGCAGGATGAATTCGCTGAGGAACGCGTACGCGTACAACGATGCGACGAGCATGAGACCTTCCACGGGATCGAACGGACACTCCGAGCGCTCGTCGCCTCGGAGGACCGCGCGCCCCGCGCGGGTCTCGGGTTATGCATCAATGTCGCCAGGTCATGTGAACGATTCTAGGTCACCGATCCGCTCGCGGAAGGGCCTGCGTTCGAGAGCCTTCAACGTGGCCGCCATGACCTGGGCGAGCGGGGCCGGCAGCTCGGCGTCGAGCTCGGCCATGGCGCGCGTGGTCGCCGCCCACTCGGCCTCGATCAGCGGCAGCGCGGCGCGGGCCTTCTCGGTCAGATGGACGATGCGGTGGCGGGCGTCGGAGCCCTTCTCCAGCGTGACGAATCCGGCCCGCCGCATCTGCACCACGGTCTGGCTGGCCGCCGAGTGGCTGACGCCGATCGCCTTCGACAGCGCGCCGATGGTCATCGGGCCGTCGGCGACCAGCGTGCGGACGACGGGGGAGAAGCGCGGGCGGTAGTCGGGCAGGCCGTGGCCGGCGTAGATCTCCGCGATGGCGCCGTCCATCAGCTCGTGCACGTGCCGCATCAGGGTGCCCAATCCGCTCACGGTCGGCAAGGTAACAGGATCTCGCCTCAGGCGGACGCGGCCTCGTCCTCGGGCAGCGGGATCCACTTGTGCGCCCACGTGATCAGCTCGTCCACGACCGGGCGCAGCTCCTTGCCCATTTCGGTCAGGTGGTATTCGACGCGTACGGGGGAGGTGGGCAGCACCCGGCGCTCGATCAGCCCGGCGGACTCCAGCTCGCGCAGCCGCCTGGCCAGCATCGTGTCGTTGATGCCGGGGATGGCCGCCTTGAGGTCGGCGTACCGGTGGGCGCCCTTGAAGATCATGTGAATCACCGCGCCCGACCAGCGGGCGCCGATCAACTCCAGGGCGATGTGAAAGCGCGTGCACACCGACGAGGGACTCATGGGTCCAGTGTACCGTTTGCTAAGAAATATGTAGCTGCTAAATAATGTTGAGCAGTCATCCTCCGCCTCACCAGGAGTCATCATGGAAGTCAACCCCGTCCTTCAGGTCATCGTCGGCAGCACCCGCCCAGGTCGGGCCGGTCGTCCCGTGGCCGACTGGTTCCGCGACACGGCCGCCGGCTCGGGCCTGTTCGACGTGGAGCTGGTCGATCTGGCGGAGGTCGGGCTGCCGTTCATGGACGAGCCCCACCACCCCCGCCTGCGCCAATACGTCAACGCCCACACCAAGGAGTGGAGCGCCACCGTGGAGCGGGCCGACGCGTACGTCTTCGTGACCCCCGAGTACAACCACAGCTTCCCCGCCACGATCAAGAACGCCCTCGACTACCTCCACCACGAGTGGCAGCACAAGCCGGCCGGCTTCGTCAGCTACGGCGGCGTCTCCGGCGGCACCCGCGCCGTCACCGGCCTGCGCCACGTCGTCAGCACGATGAAGATGGTGCCGGTGCTGGAAGGCGTGATCATCCCGTTCGTGCCGCAGCACCTCACCGAGGACGGCACGCTGCGGCCCAGCGCCGAGATGGAGGCGGGGGCCGACGCCATGCTGGCCGAGCTGGCCAAGCTCAGCGGCCCGCTGCGGGCGATGCGGCAGGCCCACGCCTGAGCCACGCTGCCGGACGTGGCGCTGGCAGTCTGTGCGGTGGTCCGACTGTAGGTGGTCCGATATCGGGGTCAGTCGTCGCGGTGGTCGGGGCCAGGGAGGCGATCGGCCTGTTCCTCCAGGGACGTCAGCACGCGCTCGAAGGCGTCGCCGAGCGGGCGCAGCGCGGTGGTGAAGGCGTTGACGAGCGGCCCGAAGATCTCGCCCACCTCGGTCATGAGGTCGGGGCTCTTGCTCTCGGGCGGCGCCCAGCGCATCGCGTCGGCGCTCAGCGTCTCCCACTCCTCGACGACGCCGTCGATGGCGTCGACCACATGGTCAGGATCGCTTGGCATGGCCGGTTCTCCGTGGGACCAGAGGGCTTATACCTCCACGGTACGTCAGGCGGGGATCGACACGCCCACGCCGCCCCTGGTCTGAGCGCCGTACCGCTGCTTGTCGGCGTCCAGGTCGAGGGGGCGGACCCGGGTGCGCCCGGCCAGCGTCTCCTCGGTGAGCAGCGCGGCGGGCACCAGCCACGACACCTCGAACTCGAGCCCGTCGGGGTCGCGCGCGTAGAGGGCCTTGGTGGTGCTGTGGTCGGACGCGCCGACCAGCGCGCCCAGCTCCGCCAGCTTGGCCCTGACGCGTTCGAGCTCCTCCAGCGTGTCGACCTCCCAGGCCAGGTGGTAGAGGCCGACGGAGGTGCGCCCGGCGGGCGAGGGGGCGGCGTCCGCGCCGATCTGGAACAGGCCCAGGTCGTGGTCGTTGGACGAGCCGGGCGCCTGGAGGAACGCGGCGCCGCGCATGCTCATGACGACGTCGAAACCGAGCGCCTCGCGGTAGAAGGCGACGCTCTCCTCCACGTCGCGCACGTAGAGGACGGCGTGGTTGAGCCGCTGGACCGGCATGGTTCGCCCCTTTCGACGGAGTCCCGATCATCAAGTATATGAGAGTTCAACTAAATTGGGAGCGTGACCCGATGGCTGGATGAGGACGAGCAACGCGCCTGGCGCAACTTCCTGGCCGCGACCCAGCTCGTCAACGAGGCGCTCGACCGGCAGCTCCAGCGCGACGCGGGCATGCCGCACGCCTACTACGTGATCCTCGTGGCGCTCTCCGAGGCGCCCGGACGGGCGATGCGCATGAGCGAGCTGGCGGCCAGGGCCCAGAGCTCGCAGAGCCGCCTGTCGCACGCCGTACGGCGGCTGGAGGAGCGCGGGTGGGTGCGCCGCGAGCCGTGCCCGTCCGACCGCCGCAGCAGCTTCGCCGTGCTCACCGACGAGGGGTACGCCGTGCTGGCCGCCGCCGCCCCTGGCCACGTCGAGGAGGTGCGCCGCAGCCTGTTCGACGCGCTGACGCCCGAGCAGGTGCGCCGGCTGGACGAGATTTGCGCCACGGTCCGGAACACGCTGGAGTCTTAGGGCGCGAAGTGTCGGACGGAGGCCGTAGCGTTGCCGGGTACCCGACCGAGGAGAGGCCGATGCACGACACCGAAGAGGCGCTGTTCAGGGCGGTTCATGGGATCGCCGGCCGGTTCGCCGGCCAGCCTGTCCCCGTGGTGATGGACGCTTTGCTGCGCCACCTGCCCAAGGCTCCCGGCCTCGAGGTGACGGAGATCCGCAAGATCGCCGAGGAGATCAGCGTGGGGCGCGATCCCTCCGGTCTCTGAGGGTCCCTGAGGGTCTCTGAAGGGCTCTGAGGGTCTCTGAAGGGCTCTGAGGGTCTCTGAAGGGCTCTGAGGGTCTCAGGGGCGGCGGGGCGTCCGGTGGCGGGCCCGAGATCGTGCGATTGTGCCCGGCATGGTTGTGCACAACTGATCACCGGGGGAGCATCGAACCATGTACGAGCCAACCCCTGACGATCGATTCACGTTCGGTCTGTGGACGGTCGGCTGGCAGGCGCGCGATCCGTTCGGGGACGCCGTACGGGCGCCCCTCGATCCCGTCGAGAGCGTGCATCGCCTGGCCGAGCTGGGGGCCTACGGCGTCACCTTCCACGACGACGACCTGCTCGCCGTCGATCCCGATCGCGAACGGGCGATCGCGGCCTTCCGGAAAGCGCTTGCCGAGACCGGCATGAAAGTGCCCATGGCCACCACCAACCTGTTCACCCACCCCGTCTTCCGCGACGGCGCCTTCACCAGCAACGACCGCGACGTACGGCGTTACGCCCTGCGCAAGGTCACCAGGAACATCGACCTGGCCGCCTCGCTCGGCGCCACCACGTACGTGTGCTGGGGCGGGCGCGAAGGCGCCGAGTCCGACGCCGCGAAAGACGTGCGCGCGGCGCTCGGGCGCTACAAGGAGGCCCTCGACCTGCTGTGCGGCTACGTCCGCGAGCGCGGCTACGACCTGCGCTTCGCGATCGAGCCCAAGCCCAACGAGCCCAGGGGCGACATCCTGCTCCCGACCATCGGGCACGCGCTGGGGTTCATCTCCCAGCTGGAGCACCCGGAGATGGTGGGGCTCAACCCGGAGGTGGGCCACGAGCAGATGGCCGGCCTCAACTTCGTCCACGGCGTCGCCCAGGCGCTGTGGCAGGGCAAGCTGTTCCACATCGACCTCAACGGGCAGCACGGGCCCCGCTTCGACCAGGACCTGGTCTTCGGGCACGGCGCCGTGATGAGCGCGTTCTTCCTGGTCGACCTGCTCGAACACGGCGGCTACGACGGTCCCCGGCACTTCGACTACAAGCCGCTGCGTACGGAGGACCACGCTGACGTCTGGGCCTCGGCCGCCGCTAATATGCGGACATACCTCATACTTCGGGAGAAAGCACGGAACTTCAGGGCTGATCCGGAGGTGCGGGAGGCGATGCGCGCATCTCGTGTCGACGAGCTCGGCCTGCCCACGCTCAACCGCGGCGAGACGCTGGCCGATCTCGCGGACGACGACTTCGATCCCGAGGCGGCCGCCGCCCGCGGATACCATTTCACGCATCTCAACCAGCTTGCGCTGGAGCACTTGTTAGGAGTTCGTGGGTGACGCTGGTCGCAGGGGTCGATTCCTCCACGCAGAGTTGCAAGGTCGTCATTCGAGACGCGGAGACCGGTGAGCTGGTGCGGCAGGGCCGCGCACCCCACCCCACCGGCACGGAAGTACACCCGTCCCACTGGTGGACGGCGCTGTTGCAGGCCATCGAGGAGGCCGGCGGGCTGGACGGCGTGGCCGCCATCAGCGTGGGCGGTCAACAGCACGGCATGGTCTGCCTCGACGAGTCCGGCGAGGTCGTACGCGAGGCCCTGCTGTGGAACGACACCCGCTCCGCGCAGGCCGCCACCGACCTGATCACCGAGCAGGGCGGGCCGCAGGCGTGGGCCGACGCCGTCGGATCCGTGCCGGTGGCCTCGTTCACCGTCACCAAGCTGCGCTGGCTCGCCGAGAACGAGCCCGCCAACGTGGCCTGCACCGCCGCCGTGTGCCTGCCGCACGACTGGCTCACCTGGCGGCTGCTCGGGGCGCTCGAAAGCGGGCCGTTCTCCGTCGCGGCCTGGGCCGACGCGCCCACCCCTCCGCTCGACCGGCTCGTCACCGACCGGGGTGACGCCTCCGGCACCGGCTACTGGTCGCCCGCGTCCGGCTCCTACCGTACGGACCTGCTCAAGGCGGCGCTCGGCACCGTGCCGCTGCTGCCGCGCGTGCTCGGGCCCGTCGAGCCCGCCAACGACGGGCCCATCCTGGTCGGGCCCGGCACCGGCGACAACATGGCGGCGGCGCTCGGCGTCGGCGCCCGATCCGGTGACGTCGTCGTCTCGCTCGGCACCTCCGGCACCGTGTTCGCGGTCGCCGAGACGCCCAGCGCCGACCCCGCGGGGCTCGTCGCCGGGTTCGCCGACGCCACCGGGCGGTTCCTGCCGCTCGTCTGCACGCTCAACGCCGCCCGCGTCATGGACGCCGCCGCCCGCATCGCCGGCGTCGGGCTCGACGAACTCAGCGCTCTCGCCCTCCAGGCGCCTCCCGGGGCCGACGGGCTGACGCTGGTGCCGTACCTGGAGGGCGAGCGGACGCCCAACCGGCCCACCGCCACCGGGTCCGTCCACGGGCTCACGCTCGCCACCTCCACTCCCGCCCACCTCGCGCGGGCCGCCATCGAGGGCATGCTGTGCGGGCTCGCCGACGCGCTCGACGCGCTGTCGATGCAGGCCGAACGGGTGCTGCTCATCGGCGGCGCGGCCCGCTCAGAAGCCGTCCGCCGCATCGCCCCCACCGTCTTCGGGCTCCCGATCAGCGTCCCGCCGCCCGCCGAGTACGTCGCCGACGGCGCCGCGTACCAGGCGGCCACGCTGGTCACCACGTCGCCGGACTGGCGCTCGGGGGACGCGGAGACGTACACGGGGGACCCGCTCCCCTCCCTCCGCGCCCGCTACCACCGCGCCACCACCCACATCCTCGACTAGGGGACTCACCCCCAGCACCCCCGGCCTCGGCCCTTCCCCACCGCCGGGGGTGCCGTCCTTTCTGCGGGAGGGGCGAGGCACCCTTCCCCGGCATCACCTTTCCCGCCGCCGGGGGTGCCGTCCGTTCGAAGGAAGAGCTCGGCCGCGGCGCAAGCCCCCAGCACCCCTCACAAGAACAGCACCCCCGGCAGCGGGCAAGGGCGCCGAAGACGAGCCTCCTGCCCTCCCCCCTCAGGACGGCACTCCGGGTGGCGGGCAAAGGGTGGTGAAGACGGGCCGCCTGCCCTTTCCCTCAAGGGACGGCACCCCGGGCGGCGGGCAAGGATGGCGAAGACGGGCCCCCTGCCTGCCCCAAAGGACGGCACCGTCCCACGGCGGGGAGGTTTGCGTGGGTGGGGTTGGGTCCCCTAGGGGGATTGTGGGGTGGAGTGACCTGGTTGCCTCACCGGGGGAGGTCGGGTGTTCCTGCCCTCTGAGGGTGTCTTCGCAGCATGGAGGGTCGGGGCCCTACGGGGGCGGACGAAGGCGGTAGGGGCGGGGTCTCGGGGTCGGGTCAGGGGTGGGTCGGGGGTGTAGCCGGATGTGGGTCCGCACCCCGTCGCGGGAGAGTTCTGGCATGACCGCAGCAGTGAGAAGGCTGGCGCCCTGGATCGCCTGTGCATCGATCCTGTTCTCGGTGGTGGCCGTGGTGGTGGGGCAGCTCGTCCCCGATCCGCAGCTCGACCCCTTGAACGTCACCATCAGCGAGTACGCCGTGTCCGACCGCGGGGGCGTCACGGAGGTCGCGATGGCGGTGCTGGGCATCGGGTCGCTGGCGCTGCTGCTGGGCCTGCGGGCGTCGGGGGCGCCCGTGCGGGGGTGGCCCGAGCGGTTGCTGATGGTGTGGTCGGGAGCCCTGATGGTGGCTGCGGTCATCCCGACCACACCCATCGGCCAGGACCTCGACCTGGCGGCGCAGATCCACCGCTACGTGTCCGTGGCGGCCTTCGTGAGCCTCCCGGCGGCGGGCGCGCTGCTGGTGCCCAGGCTGGGCCAGGACGCCGCCTGGAAGCCCGTGGCGCGGGCCGTGGAGTGGGTGTCGCTGGCCGGGGGCTTCGGGCTGCTGGCGATCACGTACGTGGCGCTGCCGGGCGAGCGGGTGATGATCGGTCTGGTGGAGCGGCTGCTGCTGGGCGCGGAGGTGGCGCTGCTCGCGGTGCTGGCGGGCTGGCTGGTGCGGCTGGCGTGGCAGCGCGGCCCCAGCCGCAAGGCCATAAATTTCCCGACATATCACAGATTTATCGCTAGTCGATCTTAAAACCATCTGTTTCGATGCTATTCTCTCCCGCGATCTTCTATCCGGGAGCAGGTGTCATGGCATCGGGCAGATCCATCAGATTCAAGATCTCGACGCTGCTCGTCATCCCTTTGGTCTCCCTGGTCGCGCTCTGGGGCTTCGCCGCGAGCACCACGTCGGGAGAGGCGCTCAACCTGCTCAAGGTCGAGACGATCTGGACGGGTGTGATCAACAACGCCGACCGGCTGGTCTCCGAGCTCCAGACGGAACGGCTCGCCTCTGCCGAGCGCCTCGCCGGCACGGGCGGCGACGAGGACACCATCGCCCAGGCCCGCGCCAAGGTGGACGAGGCCGGCAAGCTTCTGCGCCAGGCGGCCATGTCGGAGGACACGCAGTCGGCGCTGACGCAGGACATGAAGACCCAGCTCGGCACCGTCTTCGAGACGATCGACCGGCTGCCGGAGATCCGCCGCAAGCTGGACGAGCGCCGGCTCACCTCGAGCACCCTGGTCACCGAGTACGCCAGGATCTCCGACGAGATCCACCTGCTGTACTCCCGCCTCACGGTCAGCACCGACCTGCAGCTCGCCCTGCAGGCCCAGGGCCTGATCGCCGCCGACCAGGCCCGCGAGCTGCTGTCCAGGGAGAACGCCCTGGTCATCGCCTCGAAGGGCAAGGCGAGCATGATGGACGTGCACATCCTGGCGGGCATCGACGGGGCCAGGACGTACGAGTTCCCGAAGGCCCTGGCCAACCTCGACACCGAGCTGCGCGCCCCGTTCGAGAAGCTGTACTACAGCTCCCGCTACGTCACCATGGAGAACCTCCTGGAGGCGTACATCAACGGCCAGCCCATGGACCTCGACCTGTGGCGCGGCATCTCCGAGCAGGTGCAGAGGGAATACCGCGAGGCGATCTCGCGCACCGGCGACAAGCTGCTGTCCAGGATGGAGCCGGCCGGCGTCGCGGTCGTGACCAGGGCCGCGGTCGCGGGCGCGCTGGGCCTGATCGCGGTGGTGTTCTCGATCGTCATCTCGGTGAAGGTCGGCCGCCGGCTCACCCGGGAGCTGGGCGCGCTGCGGCGTACGGCGCTGGACCTTGCGGAGATCAGGCTGCCTGACGTGGTCACCAAGCTCCGCAAGGGGGACCAGGTGGACATCGCGACCGAGGCGCCGCCGATCACGGTCAGCGAGAAGGCGACCAGCGAGGTCAGGGACCTCGCGGCGGCGTTCGACAGCGTGCAGAGCACCGCGGTGGACGCCGCGGTCGAGCAGGCCAGGATGCGCGAGGGCGTCGCCGAGGCGCTGCGCAACCTCGCCCGGCGCAGCCAGTCGCTGCTGCAGCGCCAGCTCAGGCTGCTGGACGACATGCAGCGCCAGACGGAGGAGCCGGAGGCGCTGGAGCGGCTGTTCAGGCTCGACCACCTCACCACCCGCATGCGCCGCCACGCCGAGGGCCTGGTGCTGCTGTCGGGCGGCGCGGCGGGCCGCAGGTGGCGCGGCGTCATCCCGATGGAGGACGTGCTCAGCGGCGCCGCCGCCCAGGTCGAGGAGTACACGCGGGTCCGCGTCTACCCGATGCCCGAGTGCGGCCTGTCGGGCGCGGCGGTGGCGGACCTGATGCACCTGTTCGCCGAGCTGATCGAGAACGCCACCACGTTCTCCTCGCCGAACAACGAGGTCTCGGTGCACGGCGAGATGGTCGGCAGGGGCTTCGCCGTCGAGATCGAGGACCGCGGGCTCGGCATGGATGAGGCCACCCGCAGGGCCATCAACGCCCGCCTGGCCAGCCCGCCGGAGTTCGACCCCGCGCAGACCGAGCGGCTCGGCTTCGCGGTGGTCGGCATGCTGGCCGCCAGGCACGGGGTGAAGGTGACGCTCAAGCAGTCACCGTACGGGGGCACCACGGCCATCGTGCTCGTGCCGGCCACGCTGGTCGAGCCGATGACGCAGCCGCAGCATCCCGAGTTCGAGCCGGTCGCGGTGTCGGTGGTCAGGACGGACACCACGGGGCCCGGCGAGCTGCCGCGCAGGGTCCGTACGAGCAAGCGCAACGGCGGCGCGATGCTGCCGAAGCAGGCGCCGCCTCAGGACGACCCGCCGCCGCGGCAGCTGCCGCGCCGTGAGCGGGCCACGGCGCGGCCGCAGCGGCTGCGCCAGGCTCCTGAGCCCGGCACCACCCAGGGACAGGCGCTGGGACCGGCTCAGGGCCCGGCGCCGGCCGTCGAGGAGCGCTCGCCGGAGGAGGCGAGGGCGCTGCTCTCCTCGCTCCAGTCGGGCTGGCAGCGCGGCCGGCAGGAAAGCGAGCAGGATGGGGGATCTCGATCGTGAGCCGCGAGCACGAGTGGGTTGACGAGGAGGCGGGGCCCGTCGTGCGGCCGTACGCGGTCGCGCGCGGACGCACCAGGCCCGCCTCCGCCGAGGTCGACTTGCTGGCGACCGTCGTGCTGACGGGGATGCCCGCCCCGGCCAAGGCCGAGCTGAGCGCTCAGCACCGCCGGCTGCTGAACGTCGTGTCAGGGCACAACAAGCCGGTCGCCGAGGTCGCGTCGGATCTCGGGCTGCCCGTCGGCGTCGTCCGGGTGCTGCTCGGCGACCTGCTGGAGCACAACCTGGTGACCGTGCGCCCGCCGCGCGACAAGGCCGCCACCCCGTCGGAGAGCCTGCTCCGCGAGGTGATCAACGGCTTGCGGGCCCTTTAGGGGAAGGGCCCAGGGCGGCTAGTTCGCCGAGGTGAGCGTCCGCAGGGAGTGCTCGACCAGCGTGATCATGACCTCCTTGGCCGAGGTCCGCCGTCGCACGTCGCAGAGCATGACGGGGACGTCGTCGTCGAGGTCGAGCGCGATGCGCACGTCGTCCACGGTGTGCTGCTCGGCGCCGTCGAAGCAGTTGACGGCCACCACGAAGGGCGTGCCGCGCTGCTCGAAGTAGTCGACGGACGGGAAGCAGTCGGTCAGCCGCCTGGTGTCGGCGATCACGACCGCGCCCAGCGCGCCGTAGGACAGCTCGTCCCACATGAACCAGAACCGCTCCTGCCCCGGCGTGCCGAACAGGTAGACGACCAGTCCTTCGCGGATCGTGATGCGGCCGAAGTCCATCGCGACGGTGGTGGTGTTCTTGCCCTCGACGCCGTCGAGGTCGTCGATGCCGATCCCGCGGTCGGAGAGCACCTCTTCCGTGCGCAGCGGCTTGATCTCGCTGATCGACCCGACCAGGGTGGTCTTGCCGACGCCGAACCCGCCCGCGACCAGGATCTTGAGCGCGACGGGGTCCTCAGAGAGCACGGAGTCCATTGATCACTTCCTTGAGAATGCGCTCATTCGACCGCGACCCTCCTGCGGAGGGCGACGTCACCGAGATGAGGCCGTGGTCACGCATGTCACCCAGCAGGACCCGGATGACACCGACGGGCAGGTCGAGCTCGACGGCCAGGTCGGCCACCGAGATCGGGTTGCGCGCCGCCCGCAGGATCTGCTGCTGTTCGGGGCCGAGGTCGTCGCCGGGCTCCCCTTCGGGATCGGCGACGGCACGCACGATGGCCACGAGGTCGAACGCGTCGCCCGACGACCGCGTCCTGCCGCGAATCAGAGCATAGGGGCGGACGACAGGGCCCGCCTCCTCATCGAACCACTGCGGGCTGTCGCTCATGACGCTCCAGCGCGCGGGTTGGTGGTGATGTGCTGGCCCACCCGCTTGACCAGCATCGCCATCTCGTAGGCGATCTGGCCGACGTCCACGTTCGCCTCGGCGATGACGGCCAGGCAGGTGCCCTGGCCGGCCGCGGTGACGAACAGGAACGCCGACTCCATCTCCACGATGGTCTGGCGCACGTCGCCGCCGCCGAAGTGCCGGCCGGTGCCCCTGGCCAGGCTCTGGAACCCGGCGGCCACGGCCGACAGGTGCTCGGCGTCCTCGCGCTTCAGGCCCTTGGAATAGCCCACGGCCAGGCCGTCGGTCGACAGGATCACCGCCTGGCGTACCGCGGCGACCCTGGTGGCCAGGTCGTCGAGCAGCCAGTTGAGCTCACCGGTGTTGGTGGTCGGCGCAGTCATGCATCCCCCTTGGTCATGGGCCCCTCCTCAGGAGCTTCTTCTCGGGCGCGTTGGGTCCCCCGCTGGAAGGCGGAGAACAGGTCGCGTACCTCGTCGGGAGAGCGTTCTTCCTGCCGCTCCTGCTCCGGCGGTGGTTCCTTGAGTTGCGGGGCCAGGTTGGCCTGGCGCACCCGTCGTGGCAGCCCGGCGTGGGTGCCGGAGGTCACGACGGCCAGCGCCTTCTTCCTCGTACGGCTGGGCAGCTCGGCCTTGCCGTCGCCGCCCGCCGCCTCCTGCGCGGTCTGCTCGGTGACGACCGACCGCGGCACCAGCACGATCGCGGTGGTGCCGCCGAAGGGCGAGCGGCGCAGCAGCACGTTGATCCCGTGCCGCTCGGCCAGCCTGGCCACCACGAACAGGCCGAGCCTGTCGCTGTCGGCCAGGTCGAACTCGGGCGGCCTGGACAGCAGCGCGTTGATGCGCTCGTACTCGGTGGCCGTCAGGCCCAGGCCGCGGTCCTCGACCTCGATGGCGTAGCCGTTGCTGACGAGGTCGCCGCGCACCTGGACGGTGGTGTCGGGCGGCGAGTAGATGGTGGCGTTCTCGACCAGCTCGGCGACGAGGTGGGTGAGGTCGGCGGCGACGGTGCCCTCGACGGCGCCCGCGGGCATGGTCTCGACGGAGACGCGGGTGTAGTCCTCGACCTCGGCGACCGCGGCCCTGACGATGTCGATGACCGGCACCGGCTTGCGCCAGGCCCGTCCCGGCGCGGCGCCGGAGAGCACGATGAGGCTCTCGGCGTGCCGGCGCATGCGGGTGGTCAGGTGGTCGAGGCGGAACAGCTCTTCGAGCCTGTCGGGGTCGTGCGTACGCCGCTGCATGCCGTCGAGCAGCGCGAGCTGGCGGTGCAGCAGGCCCTGCTTGCGGCGGGCGAGGTTGAGGAAGACCTGGCCGACCCCGCGCCGCAGCGCGGCCTGGCCGACCGCCGCCGTGACGGCGGTGCGCTGCACGGAACCGAAGGCCCTGGCCACGTCGGTGATCTCAGCGGAACCGCTCACCTTGATCGCCTTGGCCTCCTTCCGCACGTCGACGTCCTCACCCTTGCGCAGCCGCGCCACGATGGCGGGCAGCCGCTGCTGTGCCAGCTCGACCGCGGCGGCGCGCAGCCCGGCCAGCTCTCCTGCGAGGCGACGACCGAAGCGTACAGAGATGATGATCGACGCGAGCACGGCGATCAACCCGAGGCCGCCGGCGAGGGAGATCCTGACGACCGTGGAGGCGGCCGCGTCGGAGGCGCGGGTGGTGAGGGTGGCGGTGGAGGCGGTGTTGAGGTCGTCGAGGCGGGAAGCCAGTTTGTCGACGGTCTCGTGCCAGGCGGAGGGGTCGGTGGGTGGCGCGCCGGTCTTGATCACGCGGTCTTCGAGCGTGGCGAAGCTGAGGTAGGGCTCGGTGGCGAAGATCTGCTCGTACGGCCGGCGCAGCGCCACGTCGAGCCCGGCGAGGCCGCGGGCGTGCATGAACTTCCTGGAGGCGGCGTACTCGGTGAAGGCGGTGGTCTCGTCCTCGGTGAGCCGCTGCCCGCCGAGCGCGCCGACGATGAGCGCGTGCTCCCTGGCGATGTACTCCCTGGCCATGCCCATGGCCTGCAGCGACGCCGCCTGCTGGTAGAGCGGCAGGTCGGGGACGGCGATCAGGTGGTCGTAGACGGCGAAGAGCGCGTCGAGCATGCGGTTGTAGGCGTTGAGCCCGGACAGCGGCGAGGCGCTGCCGTTGTCGATGTTCGCCCTGATGGCGCCGAGGTTGCCGAGCGACCTGTCGAGGGTGTCGAGCGGCCGGCGGAGCGCGCCGTCGGCCGCGCCGCCCGCGTCGGCGACGGCCTGCCTGAACTCGGCGACGGACCGGTCGGTGCGGGCGCGCTGGGCGCCGAGCACCTCGCCGAGCTGACGCGTTGTAACCGTCTCGGCGGAGCGCACGCGCTCGGCCTGCAGCTGTGTTCCCAGGTCGGTGGATGCGACGCCGATGGTGTCGTAAAGGGTGTTAGCGCGGAGCAGTAACTGGGCGTCGCCCATGGTGAGGTTGAGGACGAAACCCCAGAGCGCGCTCAGAGACAGGAGGGGTAGCAGCAGCAATAAGAAGATCTTGAACCGAATTGACCGGTTTCGCGAGCCCATGTCCCAACCTCGAGTCGGGGGCATTTCCACACCTTGTGTAAATACACCTCCGGAAGATCGCACAGGAGACTAGCACCGATTATGCTTCCGGCGCAGTGGGGGGAAGACGTTCATTACCGTGATTATTGGGACAAGATCTCCCTCTCGCGGCGTCCTGCGGACACCACACCCCACAACCACCCGAGCGCCACCAGCGAGATCACGATGAGTCCCACCCAGTTGAGCAGCGTGTACACGTGCACCTGCCACGCCGACACGTGCGGCACCCGGCCGATGCGGAGCAGCTCGAACTGCCAGGGACGGCCCGTCAGCACGAGCGTGATCGCGATGGCGATCGCGCTCATCGAGTCCCACAGCGCGTGCAGCAGCGAGACCCCGAGGTAGGTCAGCACGACAGGCGCCGACAGCCGGCCCCGCGCGGCGAACAGCACGCCGCCCGCGATCGCCGTCCACAGGCCGTGGCCGACCGGGGTGAGGATGCCGCGCAGCACCTCGGTCTCGACGAGCTGGCTCAGCGACAGGCCCTCGGAGGTGAACAGCGCGTTGAAGGCGTAGCCGGCGCTCTCGAACGCGGCGAAGCCGAAGCCCACGGTCGCGCCCAGCACCACGCCGTCCTTGATCGAGCGCCTGGCGACGCGCCGGGTGACGAACACCAGCGCCGCCAGCTTGACGCCCTCCTCGATGAGGCCGACCAGGACGTACATGAGCAGCGAAGGCCGGATGAGCCAGCTCTCCAGCAGCGAGGCGCCGAGCACGCCCAGCACGCCGCCGATCACGAACGCCTGGAACAGCAGCTCCACGGTGACGGCCGGCGAGCGCCCCCGCCCGTACGCCCACACCACGAACGTCACCGGCACCAGGAAGCTGCCGAACAGCACCACCGTCGGCACCAGGTTCGAGTTGCCCGTCCAGCCGGTGACCACCACGGTCGCCAGCCACAGCACGAGCCCGGTCAGGAAGATCCGCAGCCACAGCCTCTTCATCGGGACAACTCCTCGACGGCCAGGACGGCGGCTCCGTCGCCCGCGTCGGATCCCGCGATCGCGATCCGGCCGAAGCGCCCGCGCGCCGCGTCCGCCGGTGACGGGCCGTCCGGATGGAACGGGTGCCAGGGCCGGCAGTACTGCGGCGCCAGCGCGTGTCCCCAGCGGTGCACGGTGATCGCCGCGACGCCGCGTCCCGGGTCGAAGCCGGCCGGCCCGAGCAGCCGGGCGAGCTGGTCGCGTACGGTGTGCTCCAGCACCTCGTACGGCGTCCTGAACAACTCGCGCCGCCCGGCCGCCGAGCCCGCGTCCGGCCCCAGCTCCGACCGGCACGGCGTGGCCAGCAGCCGCACCAGGTCGGGAGCCGCGAACTCGGCGGCGCACCAGTACGCGCCGGTCCACCGCACCCGGCGCACGCCGAGCCGCCGCCACGCCGCCGGGTCGCTCAGCCGCACCTCGGCCCGCAGCAGCGGCACGCGTACGGCCCGGCTCAGCGCCCGCCGCCGCTCCTCGGGCAGATCGGGCACGAGGTAGGGCACGGCCGCGCTCCAGCAGGCCAGGACGACGGCCCCGGCCTCGACCGTGCGCACCCGGTGCCCGTCGAAGTAGCCGACGGTCGCCGCACCGGCCCCGTCGCGCACGGACACGACCGGGCTCGACCACCGCACGTGCCCCGCCGCGGGCGGGGCGGGCTCGGGGGCGGGGCCGTGCCACTCCGCGCGTACGGCCGCCGAGTTGTACCGGGACGGCCGCGACCGGTCGAGCCCCAGCCCGGCGAAGCCCGGGTAGCCGGTCCCCCAGGCGTCGATGGCGCCGAACGCCCGGGTGTCGTAGCCCCACTCGGGCGCGGACATGGTCCGCAGGAACCGTTCGGCGTCGGGGTGCGCCCCGCACATCTCGCGCAGGAACGCCGAGTACGTCAGCCCCGCCAGCCGCTCCTCCTTGGCCTCCGGCGACAGTCCCGGCAACCAGTCGGGCGGGGCGTCGTACAGGGTGCGCAGGTCCGCGCGCGCCTGCTCGGCGACGGGCAGCCGGTCGATCCAGCCGGGGGAGGCGAGCGTGACGAGCGTGTCGGCGCCGAAGCTCTCCTTGTCGCACATCACGGCGTCGAACGCGGCGCCCCTGCGCAGCCGCTCCCGCCCTGCCCCGCCCTCGGGGTGGTTGTCGAGGACGAGCACGCGGTCGTGCGGCCGCCGCCGCGACCACTCGGCGGCGGCGCTCAGCCCGCTGCGTCCGGCCCCGACGACGACCAGCCCGTAGTGCTCCCCCGTCGGCGCCGGGGCGCCCGCGTGCTCCCAGAACCGTCCGTCCCGCAGCGCGTGCGGCACGCTGAGCGCCTCACCGGTGTCTCCGAGCACAGTGAGGGCGGCGGGCGCCGTCGCGGGCTCTGCGGCGGTTCTGACGGGCCCGGCAATGGGCCCGGTGGTTGAAGCGGCGGAGGCGCCGGCCACGCAGGAGACGGCGATCCCGTCGAAGAAGTCGCGGCGGGAAATGGGCACATCCATACCGAGATCGCGCGGGGTCAGGCTCATGCCGCGATCATCAGCAGGCCGGAGAAAAGCCGCACAGAGACGCGCAGCACATCGGCGAACATTTTGCCCAGCCCAATACGGCTGATGTCGTTTTGCGGCACATAAGCCGAGGTAGAGCCCGCTGGGCCGGGCGAACGGTAAATCGCTCCCGAAGCCGCCATAACCGCGAATAGCGACGTTGTACGGCCCCTCAGCCGTCGCTTCCTCTAACGTTTCCACAATGCCGCTGGAGTGAAATGGAGAACCCATGCGTCAAGCAGTTTCCGGCATATTTCTGGGCACTCTCGTCCTGGCCGGATGTTCCGCCACCGAGGACAAGCCGGCGGCCCCGGCCGCCTCGGCGCCGTCCGCGCCGTCGGCGGCCGAGACCGACAGGTTGCGCGCTGCGCTGCTGCCCGTACCCAAGGGCATGAGCGTCGCGTACGGCCCTGAGACCGGCGCTTTCGGCTCGCTCAAGTCCACCCAGCAGGGCCTGGAGGCGGTCCGCCAGGCCAAGCTGCAGCACCCGGAGTGCGCGGGCGCGGCCCAGCTCGACGCGGCCAAGACCGACGTCGCCAAGTCGCCCGCCGCGGTGATCGCCTTCTCCGCCGAGCGCGGCTCGATCAGCCAGGCCGTGGTGTCGCTGCCGAAGCCCGACTTCCCCGCCGCGCTGCCCGAGAAGTGCGCCTCCTACACGGCCGACGTCGGGGGCACGCCGGTGACGTACAAGACGCGCACGCTCGACATGCCCGCCAAGGGCGACCAGTCGCGGGCCTACCTGACGACGGCGGCGGGCGGCAAGCAGAACGCGCAGATCGGCTCGGTGATGATCAGGCGCGGCACCACGATCATGTCGATGCTCGTGGTCGGCCAGCAGGTCAAGCCCAAGGGCCTGTACGAGCTCGCGAACCTCGCCGACCAGAACCTCGCGAGGGCGAGCCGCTGAGAACGCACCTGTGGATCTCCCGGCGCGCGCCGGGAGACCTCAGATGAGCACGTGGTCGTCGGGGCGGCCGACGAAGGAGAACTGCGCGTTCCTGGTCAGCTTGATGTGGTCGGCCTGCCAGGTGTGCATCTTCGTGTCGGCGCTGCGCCAGTAGACGAAGTTGAACCGGTCGGCCGAGTAGATCTTGACGCCGTCCTCCTTGAGGCGGCGTACCAGATGGGTGTCCTCGCCCCTGGTGATGTCCGCGAACGGATACGAGCGGAACAGGCCGGCCTTGCCGAGGAACGAGCCGCCCTGCACCAGCCACGAATAGCGGTGCTCAAGGCCGGGCAGCCGCAGCATGGTCGTGTTGGAGCCCTCGAAGTACGCGTAGTGCGCGCCCTTGCCCGCCAGCTCGGCGTCGGAGTAGTCGAAGGCCCTGACCAGGTCCGACAGGTAGTGCTCGCCGTACAGGTTGTCGTCGTCCATCTTGGCGATCAGCTCGCCCTCGGCGGCGGCGATGCCCATGTTGAGGCAGGCGCCGAGGGTCAGCGAGGCGTCGGCGGGCAGCACGACGACGTCGGTGACGCCGGCCATCCGCGCCTTGTCGGCCACCACGACGGGGTCGATGTCCAGGCCGTGCAGCACCATGACGAGCTGGAGCGGCCGGTGCCGCTGCTTGGCCACCGAGGAGATGGCGTGCTCGATCTGCGCGGCCCGGTTGGTGGGCAGCACGACGGTGATCGAGCGCGAGCGCGGCGTCACCTGGTGGCCGAGGTTCTGCAGGATCTGGTCCACGCGGTGGGAGAACAGGTGCTTGTCGAACACCTCGCGCATCGCGAGGTGCCCCATCCTGGCCCGCAGTTCGGGGCTGTTGATCAGGTGCAGCACCTGGTTGTACGACTCCACCGGCTCCCGCGCGATGGGGATCAGGTCGCCGAACGTCTCCTCGATGGCCCGTGACCATCCGGAGACGACGGGCGTGGCGCAGGCCGACAGCTCGAAGACCCGCCGCGCGCACATGGTGGGCGAGTCGAGCACGGAGTTGACGTTGAGGAAGACCTTGTACATCCGGTACGCGGCCAGCATCTGGTCGTAGGGCAGCTCGCCCACGATGTGCGGCCGGTACTTCTCCGGCCAGGCGTACTTCTCGTCCACCTCGCCGTTGCGGGCGAAGATGTGCAGGCCGAGCTCCCTGACCGGGTCGAGCACGGTCTCCATCTGCTCGCGGCGCTCGGGGTGCTTGTCGCGGAAGTACATCCCGGCGAAGACCACGTCGTGCAGGCGGCCCTTGTTCTGCTGGATCGGGTTGTGCACGCGCGGCTGGGCGGCGAACTGCAGCACGTCGACCCGGTCGTGGCCCAGGACCTCGCGGTACTTCGGCAGCATGTCGCCGTCGCAGGTGAACACGTAGTCGAAGAGCTTGGCCGTGTCGATGAAGAAGTCGAAGTTCGGCGGGTCCTCCTTGTTCCAGAAGACCGTCGGGATGCCCTCCTGCCTGCACCAGGCGACCAGGTCGCGCAGCGGCTCCTTGGGGGCGTTCGTGCCGGTCATCTGGTAGCGCCAGCGGCCCTGGTTGCCGTGCCAGGCCGACTCGCAGAACAGCAGGTCGGGCCGCTTCTCGGCGAAGATCTCCGGCCAGTCCTTGAGCCCGAACTCGATCTGGTCCCACTCGTAGCGGAAGGCCATCCTGGAGAAGTCGTCGAGGATCACCGCGACCTTCAGGTCGGGCCGGTTGACCGGGCCCTTCGGCCACTTCGCCGGCGGCACCTCGACCGTGGGCGGCCGGTTGTCGGCCAGCTCGATGGCCTCGGTCACCGGCATCGGCGGCTTGGGGGCGCGCTCCTTCGACCGCACGGCCTCGACGATCTTCGCCGGCTTCTTCGACCCCAGGGCCTCACCCAGCTTGAACGTGCGCTTGGCCTGGGTCGCCTCCAGCTTCCACGACGCGTACGCGGCCTTCGCCTCGGCGATCTCCAGCCGCCTGCGCAGCTCCTTGACCTCTGCCTCGTAGCGCTCGATGAGCTTGCGCTCCTCGGGCAGCCAGTTGACGGGCCCGAGCCGTTGGAAAGCGGGCTGTTCGGGGGTTTCGGCCATGGTGGTACGCCTATCGCTCAGCGGAGGTGATTCATACTACGGGGGGTATGGCCGCTATTCGGGGCGTTTGCCCTGAGATGCGGGAGCCAGGTTGTCCCCCTTCAACCACGCCGCGATCACCGTCGCGATGCGCGGCCCCGCCTTGCCGTCCCACAGCACCGGCAGCTCACCGGCCGGCGTGGCGGCGCCGTCGGCCAGCGCCTTCTCCGCGGCGACCGGCAGCAGCGCGGGCGTGACCAGGCGGTTCGTGCCGTGCGTGACCGTGATCGGCCGCTCGGTGTTGGGCCGGACCGTCAGGCACGGGACGCCCAGCATGGTCGTCTCCTCCTGCACGCCGCCCGAGTCGGTGACGACGAGCGCGGCGCCGCGGACGAGTGAGAGGAAGTCCACATACCCAAGAGGGTCGATGACCTTGACGGACCCGCCGTCCACGAGGCCCGCGCCGGCCAGCCGCGCCTTGCCGCGCGGGTGCACCGGCACCACGACGGGGACCTGCCGCGACACCTCCAGCACCGCGTTCACCAGCTCCTTGGCCGCCTCGGCGGTGTCCACGTTGGCCGGGCGGTGCAGGGTGGCCACCGCGTAACGCTCGGGCAGGCCCAGCCTGGCCGCGATCGGGGCCGGGTCGAGCGACGGCAGCGCCGAGAACAAACTGTCGATCATCGGGT
Source organism: Nonomuraea salmonea (assembly GCF_042428605.1). Taxonomy (NCBI): domain Bacteria; kingdom Bacillati; phylum Actinomycetota; class Actinomycetes; order Streptosporangiales; family Streptosporangiaceae; genus Nonomuraea; species Nonomuraea salmonea. The sequence goes on along the minus strand of NZ_JBHMCF010000040.1, from coordinate 161,832 downwards.
TGCCGACCAGGTGCACCTTGTCGGCCGGGATCCCCTCGGACGCGAGGTACGCCAGCGCCTCGGGCGAGGTCGCGAACAGCAGGTCGGCCAGCGCGTCGGTGACGACCCTGTTGACCTCTTCAGGCATGCCCCTGTCGTAGGAGCGCAGCCCCGCCTCGACGTGCGCGGTCCGTACGCCCAGCTTGGCGCAGACCAGGATGGCGGCCAGCGTCGAGTTCACGTCGCCGTAGACCACGACCAGGTCGGGATCGTGCTCCTGCACGACCTCCTCCAGGCCCACGAGCAGCGCGGCCGTCTGCTTGGCGTGGCTGCCGGAGCCGACGCCGAGATTGGCCACCGGCTCGGGCAGCCCGAGGTCGGCGAAGAAGACGTCGGACATCAGCGCGTCGTAGTGCTGACCAGTGTGGATGATGCCCTGCCGCACGCCGAGCTCGCCGAGTGCCCGCACCACCGGGGCCGCTTTCACGAAATTGGGACGAGCACCCAATACGTGCAGGACCAGGGGGTTCTCCCTCATTGACCTCGCCTTTCATAGCGGAAGGGAAAAAACGCTGCCTATGGTACGGTCCCACCGTGGCATCCGACGCCAGTCGTCAAGACTCCTCCCGTACATCCGACCGGGTCTCCGCGAAGTCCGCCCGTGCCGGCGTCGGTGGGCTTCTCAAGGGTTTCGTCAACCACCCGGTCATCGTTTCCCGCGTGGTGTGGACGAAGGTCAAGTCCGACCCGGTCCGCGTGGCCCAGGCCGCCGCCGACACGCTCCCGCCCCGGCTGCGCCCCGTCGTGGGCAGCGTCGCCTGGCCGGCCGCCCGCCGGGCCCGCCGCATGGTGCGCAAGTTCGGCATGCGCGTGGTCAAGGGCCCGTGGAACGAGGCCAAGACCCACTGGGACGCAGGGCGGGTCAGCGAGGCCGCCGCCGTCCTGGAGGCCCACACCAAATACCCGTTCGTCAAGCGCAGGGCCGCCTATTACCGGGGCGAGCTGGCCGCGATCAGCCCCGACCCCATCCCGCCCGCGCCCAAGGTGGCCATCCTGGAGCGGGTCCAGAACCGGGTCCTGCACGTCGTCACGAACGCGCTGCCGTACACGCAGGCCGGTTACACCGTGCGCACCCACCGCATCGTCAGCGCCCAGAAGGCCGCGGGCATCGACCCGCACGTGGTCACGAGCTGGGGCTGGCCGATGCTGCAGGGGCACGCCGACGCGGCGCCGTACGACGAGATCGACGGCATCCCCTACCACCGGCTGCTGCCCGAGCCGCACGGCGAGATGCCGTTCGAGACGCAGGGCCGCATCATCAGGGGCGCCGACCGCGTCACCAAGCTGGTCACCGAGCTGCGCCCGCAGCTCCTGCACGCCGCCACCGACCACCGCAACGGCTCGATCGCCCACGCTGTGCGCGACCGCACGGGCACGCCGTTCGTCTACGAGGTCCGCGGCTTCCTGGAGGAGACGTGGGCCTCCCGCGACCCGATCAGGATCGGCAGCCAGCGGCACGTGCTCCAGCGCGAGCGTGAGGCGTTCCTCATGCGCGCGGCCGACGCGGTCGTCACGCTGGCCGAGACGATGGCCGCGGAGATCGTCGAGCGGGGCGTGCCGAGGGACAAGATCCACCTCGCGCCCAACGCCGTGGACGACTCGCTGCTGACCGCCCACTACGACGGGGCCGCGTTCCGTCGCGCGTACGGCATCGAGGAAGGCGAGATCGTCGTCGGCTCGGTGTCGAGCATCGTGGCTTATGAGGGATTTGCCACACTCCTCAAGGCGGCGGCGCTGCTGCGCGACGGCGGCTCTCCCGTCCGCGTGCTCATCGTCGGCGACGGCACCGAGCGCGAGAACCTGCTCGCGCTGGTCGAGGAGCTGGGCCTCAAGGACGCGATCCTGCCCGGACGGGTGGGCCCCGACGAGGCGCTGCAGGCCCAGGACGCGATCGACATCTTCGCCTGCCCGCGTGAGGACCTGCGGGTGTGCCGACTTGTTACGCCATTGAAACCCGTCGAGGCGATGGCGCTCGGCAAGCCGGTCGTGCTGAGCGACCTTCCCGCGCTGTCGGAGCTGGTGGGCTCCGACGGGGCCGGGATGCTCGTGCCGGCAGGCGATCCGGAAGCGCTGGCCAAGGCGATCGGCGGGCTCAGGGACGATCCCGCCAAGCGCGCCGAGATGGGCGAGGCGGGCCGGGCGGAGGTCGCGGCGAAGCGGACTTGGAGCCGTGTTGCCGAGACTTATCAAGCTCTATACCGTTCGCTTGCCGAGCGATGACCGTCCCTTTGGCCGTCTCTTGTGACTGGTTCGCTCGCATTAGGCGTGAGCTAGGTGGACTTGAGATAACCTTTGCCACCATGAAGTGTTGTTTCCGGCTCTCTAAGGCACAGCTGTGACAGAAATAGACTTGGCTGTCATCGGCCTGGGCTACGTCGGCATGCCGCTCGCCAAGGAGGCGGTGGCCGCCGGTCTGCGAGTCGTCGGCCTGGACGTCGACCCCGCCAAGGTCGACGCGCTCAACGCCGGGCGCTCCTACATCGACGACCTGACCGACGCCGACCTCGAGCACATGCTGTCCCAAGGGTTCAGCGCCACGCTCGACGAGACCGTGCTGGCCAGAAGCAACACGATCGTCATCTGCGTGCCCACCCCGCTCGACGAGGACCACCGGCCCGACCTGTCGGCCGTGGAGGGCGCCACCAAGGCCGTCGCCCGCAACCTCACCAAGGGCACGCTCGTCGTGCTGGAGTCCACCACCTGGCCCGGCACCACCGACGAGGTGGCCAGGCCGCTGCTCGAAGCCTCGGGGCTGATCGCGGGCGAGGACTTCCACCTCGCCTTCTCACCCGAGCGCATCGACCCGGGCAACGCCAAGTTCGGCCTGCGCAACACGCCCAAGGTCGTCGGCGGCTTCACGCCGACCTGCCGCGACCGGGCCACCGCGTTCTACGGCCGGTTCATCGAGCGGATCGTGCCGGTCAGCGGCACCCGCGAGGCCGAGATGGCCAAGCTGCTCGAGAACACCTACCGGCACGTCAACATCGCCCTCGTCAACGAGATGGCGATCTTCTGCGACGAGCTGGGCATCGACCTGTGGGAGGCCATCGAGGCCGCCGGCACCAAGCCGTTCGGCTTCCACAAGTTCCTGCCGGGGCCCGGCGTGGGCGGCCACTGCATCCCGGTCGACCCGTCCTACCTGTCGTACACCGTGCGCAAGCTGGGCTACCCCTTCAGGTTCGTCGAGCTCGCACAGGAGATCAACGAGCGGATGCCCTCGTACGTGGTCGCCCGCGTACAGCGGCTGCTGAACCGGCACAAGAAGGCCGTGAACGGCGCCAAGGTCGTCCTGCTCGGCGTCACCTACAAACCGGACATCGCCGACGAACGCGAGACCCCGGCCCTCCCCGTGGCGCGTGCGCTGCTGGAACTGGGCGCCGACCTCTCGTTCGCGGACCCCTACGTCAAGGAGTGGTCGGTAGACGGCACCGCGGTGCCGCGCGAGGAGGACCTGGCGGAGGCCGTGACCAACGCGGACGTGACGCTGCTGCTGCAGCAGCACGCCGCATTCGACCTCGACATGGTCGAGGCGAAGGCCAAGCTCGTGCTGGACACCCGAGGCGTGCTCGCCGAGGGTGAACGCGTCGAGCGGCTGTAGCGACGGAGGGCTGCGCGCAGTGCACGTGCTCGTCATGACGGTGGTGCATAACCCCGAGGACGCGAGAATTCTGCATCGGCAGATCCGTGCCCTTGTGGATGCCGGTCATGAGGTCACGTACGCCGCCTCGTACACCGCGCACGGAGTCGTTCCGCGACCCTGGGTGAACGGCGTCGACCTGCCGAGGGCCGCCCAGCGCAAGCGGGTGGCGGCCGTGCTGGCCGCGCGCCGGCTGTTCAAGAAGATGCGCGACAAGGTCGACCTCGTCCTCATCCACGACCCCGAGCTGCTGTTCGCCGTCTGGGGCATCCGCAACAGGCCGCCGATCGTGTGGGACGTCCACGAGGACACCCCGGCCACGCTCTCGCTGAAGCCGTGGCTGCCCGCGCCGCTGCGCCCGCCCGTGCGCTTCCTCGCCCGCATGCTGGAGGGCACCGCCGAGCGGCACATGCACCTGCTGCTGGCCGAGACCGCGTACGCGGGCCGCTTCAAGCACGCCCACCTCATCGTGCCCAACGAGACCTGGGTGCCCGACTCGGTGACGCCGCCAGGCGACGACCGGGTGGTCTACCTCGGGTGGCTGTCGCGGGCCCGCGGCGTGCTGGAAGCGATCGAGGTGGCCAAGCTGCTGCAGCCGTACCGGGTGGTGGTGGAGCTCATCGGCTACGCGGACCCGCAGAGCCGCCCGCTGCTCAACCAGGCCGTCACCGACGGCCTGCTGGAGTGGCGCGACTTCATGCCCAACGACGAGGCGCTCAAGCGGCTCGACGGCGCGCTGGCCGGCCTGTCGCTGCTGCACGACGAGCCCAACTACCGGCACTCGATGCCGACGAAGATCATCGAGTACATGGCGCACGGCATCCCCGTCATCACCACGCCGTCGCCGCGCGCGGTCGAGCTGGTCGAGCGGTACGACAGCGGCGTCGTGGTGCCGTGGGAGGACCCGAAGGCGGTCGCGCAGGCCGTGGTCACGCTGCGGGACGACGTACGCGAGCGGCGGGCGCAGGGAGCGCGCGGCTACGCGGCGGCCCGCGCCAACCACCACTGGCCCAACTCCGCCAAGCGGTTCGTGTCACAGCTTGAGTCCTGGGCCGGGGTCAAGCCGTAACTCACAGCTGTCATAGACAAGGGCGGGTAGGTTCCTGAACGTGCGCTGGCTCTTACTGGTCGTGGGCGTAGCCGTCCTGGCCGTGATCGCCGCCGTCGTCGTCGTGCTGCGTCCGGGCGACTCCGAGCCGACGGCCGCGACGTCACCGGCGCCCAAGCCGTCGGCCACGCTGCCGACGCCGAAGGTCAGCGAGTTCACCGACCCGTGTGGAACGTTCGACACCGGCGAGATCGCCCCCTACGCGGTGACCGGCTACTGGATCACCCCCAAGTCGAACCCCTGCACCTGGCGCAAGCAGCTCCAGGAGATCCACCGCGTCGGCGGCGACACGATCATCAGGATCGGCTACGGCCTGCAGTTCCGCACGGTCACCGCATCAGGCCAGGTGCGCGCCAAGGACGGCACGATCGACTCGCTCTACAAGCCGTGCGTCGAAGACGGCCTGAGCTGCCACGACGCCGCCGAGCGCGACCTGAAGCAGGCCAACCCCGGCAACCGCATCGGTCGCATGTACGTCTACCGCACCGACGAGGCGTTCGGCTCGGGCCTCTACCGCTGCCCCGAGATGGAGCACGCCATCGAGGTCGGCAAGCGGGTCTACTACCGGCTCATCACCCAGGCCGACGGCTCCGACGACGCGACCTGCGACTTCAGCAGCAAGGCGCAGTCGTACGACATGATCCTGGTGGCCGGCTCGCCCAGCGACAGCCTGAAGGAGCTGCTCGACCTGGGCGACCAGTTCGGCATGCGGGTCTTCCCCGCGCTGCCGCTGGCCCCGCGCGACCACAAGACGCCGATCAGGGCGGAGAGGCGGCACCTCGGCACGCTCACCACGCTGACCAGGCGCATCGTGCAGGACTACGGCGCCCGGTTCGCCGGCAGGGAGTCGCTCGGCGGCGTCTACCAGCCGTTCGAGGTGCAGATGTCGGCCACGCTGGCCGACAACCCGACGCTGGAGGTCTACTCCGACCAGCACCGCATCGTGCAGCAGGAGCTGTCGGGCAAGCCGATCCTCATCAGCCCCTACCTCGACGCGCGCAAGCGGGTCGCGTTCGGGCAGACGCCGCAGCAGGTGGCCGAGGGCTTCAAGGCGCTGGTGCGCACGGGGGTCGGCATCATCGCGCCGCAGGACAGCCGGGGCACCGGCAAGGTCGGCCTGTTCTGGCCCGACGAGCGCGACGACGAGGTGGACGAGCGGCTGCGGCCCGTGGTGGGCGAGTCGACGTACGAGACGGCCTACCACGGCTCCACCCGCGACTACTACCGCGCCATGTCGGAGGCCCGCGAGGAGATGATGGACTCCGGCTACCACGTGCAGCTCTGGGCCAACGTGGAGGTCTTCGAGCCGTCGGGCGACAAGCCCTGCGCCCCCACGGGCACCCGTGGCAAGACCGACAAGGAGCGCCTCGACCAGGCGGTCACGATGGCCGGCCGGTACGTCCAGAAGATCGTCTCCTACATGTGGAGCGACTTCATGACGTGCGGCAGCCCGTCGGTCGAGGAGGAGATCGTCAAGGACTGGCAGCGCCCGATCGCCGTGGACGCCATCAGGCGGCCCCGCGACGCCCAGGACGGCGTGGAGGTCCGCGGCTACCACCTCGACCTCGGCACCGTCACCGTCCAGTGGTCGGGCGGCACCGAGGAGATGGACATCGCGAGCGTCGGCTGGCTCGACACCGACCCGATCGAGGAGGAGCTGCCGGAGGGCATGCAGGCGGCGTGGGTGCCGTTCGACTGGACCAGGGTGCCCGCCGGCGAATGGGTGCGTATCGGGGTGAAGCTCCCCTCGGGGCAGAGCACGACCGAGCCGCTGCACGTCCGCATCGTCACCTAGCATCGTCAGCAGGGGCCGCACGGTTCGCCGCCTCCACAGGACGCGTGTAACGTGCCGGGCATGGTCCCGAGCATCCCGGTCAGCGTCGACCTGGTCGTGCTCACCGTGCGCAACCAGGCTCTCAGCGCGCTCGTCTGGCGGCGCGACAACCCGCCGTTCCTGCGCCGCTGGTCGCTGCCCGGCGGCTTCATCCAGCTCGACGAGGACCTGCCGGCCGCCGCCGCCCGCATCCTCGCCGAGCGGGCCGGTCTGCCGGGCGCGCCCGTCCACCTGGAGCAGCTCCAGACCTACGGCTACCCCGACCGCGACCCGCGCCAGCGCGTGCTCAGCGTCGCCTACCTCGGTCTCGCCCCCGACCTGCCGGCCTCGGAGAAGGCCCACATGAGCTGGCAGCCGGTCAGCTCGCTCGCCGTGATGGCCTTCGACCACCGGCGCATCATGCTCGACGGCGTCGAGCGGGCCCGCGGCAAGCTGGAGTACACCTCGCTGGGCGCGGCGTTCTGCCCGCCCGAGTTCACGGTCGCCGACCTGCGGCGGGTCTACGAGATCGTCTGGGGCCGCGGCCTCGACCCGCGCAACTTCCACCGCAAGGTCACCAAGGCCGAGGGCTTCCTGGTCGAGACCGGCGCCACCACGACCCGCGACGGCGGGCGGCCCGCCAAGCTCTACCGCCGCGGGCCCGCCGAGCTGCTCCACCCGCCCATGCTGCGCAGCCTCAAGGAATAAGGCCCCTGCAAAGGACAGGCGGGTGATGTCCCACCCGGCCGCTGCTCTTAAGGTGATGCCATGCCTCGATTCCGCCAGATTCTCGACACCATGGCCCCCTACACGCCGGGCAAGGCGGTCGCCGCGCCCGATGGGCGGTCGTACAAGCTGTCGTCCAACGAGTCCCCGTACGACCCGCTGCCCTCCGTGGTCGAGGCCATCGCCGAGGGGGCCAGGAACATCCATCGCTACCCCGACGCGGGCGCGGTCAAGCTGACCGAGGCCGTCGCGGAGCGCTTCGGCGTGCCGGAGGCCCACGTCGCGCTGGGGGCGGGGTCCGTGACCGTGGCGCAGCAGCTGTTCGAGACGGTGAGCGAGCCGGGCGCCGAGGTGGTCTACGCGTGGCGGTCGTTCGAGGCGTACCCGCTGCTCGCCGACCTCGCCGGGGTCACGTCCGTACGCGTGCCGCTGGCGGGCGAAGATCACGACCTCGACGCCATGGCCGAGGTGATCACGGACCGTACCCGCATGGTGTTCGTGTGCAACCCGAACAACCCGACGGGCACCGCCATCCGCAGGGCCGCCCTTGAGTCGTTCCTCGACCGGGTGCCGGAGACCGTGCTGGTCGTGCTGGACGAGGCCTACCGCGAGTACGTCCGCGACGAGGACGTGCCCGACGGCCTGACCCTCTACCGCGACCGGCCGAACGTGGTCGTGCTGCGCACGTTCTCCAAGGCGTACGGGCTGGCCGGGCTGCGCGTCGGCTACATGATCGCGCAGGAGCCCGTGGCCACGGCCGTGCGCAAGACGATCATCCCGTTCGCCGTCAACAGCCTTGCCCAGGTGGCCGCGATCGCCTCGCTGGCCGCCGAGGACGAGCTGCTCGACCGGGTCGAGCGGGTGGTCAAGGAGCGCACCCGCGTCCGCGAGACGCTCATCGGGCAGGGCTGGACGGTGCCGCACTCCGAGGCCAACTTCGTCTGGCTGCGGCTCGGCGAGCGCACGCTCGACTTCGCCGCCGAGTGCGCGAAGGACGGGGTGGCGGTGCGGCCGTTCCAGCCCGAGGGCGTGCGGGTGTCGATCGGCTCGCCCGAGGCGAACGACGCCTTCCTCGCCGCCGCCGCGCGCTTCCGCGCCTGATCAGGCGTTCTGCGGCGCCGTGACCTCGTCGGCCGGCGCCGGCGCCGGCCTCCTCTTCGCGCGTCGCTCTGTCGAGACCACCAGGGCGACGCCGATGAGGATCACCACGCCGCCGAGCACGATCTGCACGGTCACGTGCTCGTTGACCACCAGCACGCCCAGGATGACCGCGACGACCGGGTTGACGTAGGCGTACGTCGAGACGAGCGAGATGGGCGCGTTGCCGAGCAGCCACGTGTACGCGGTGAACCCGACGAGCGAGCCCACCAGCACCAGGTAGGCCAGCGCCGCCCACGAGCGCCCGGAGATCGCGGCGAGGTCGACGTGCTCGCCGATCGAGGTGCTGACGATCGCCAGCCCGGCGCCGCCGGCCAGCATCTCGACCGCGCTGGCCGTCCACACGTTGGGCGGCATGGGGATGCGGGCGGACAGGAACGAGCCGATCGACCACGACAGCGAGGCGAGCAGGATCACCACGATGCCGGTGGTGCCGGCCGCCTCGCCGCCGCCGTTGAGCGACAGCGCGGCCACGCCCCCGAACCCGACGAGCACGCCCCCGATCGTCAGCAGCGCGGGCCGGTCGCGGGCCATGATTCTGAATACGACCAGCCACAGCGGCACCGAGGCCACCAGCAGCGCGGCCAGGCCGCTGGAGATGTGCTGCTCGGCGACGGCCACCATGCCGTTGCCGCCGGTCAGCAGCAGCAGCCCGACGAGCGCGGCGCCGCCGAACTGGCGCGGCGTCATCCTGAACGCGGCCCTACCTTTCTTGATCAGCAGGAACGCGGCCAGAAGGAGCGAGGCGGTGACGAACCGGGAGGCGCCGTGCAGCAGCGGCGGCATCGTCTCGATGGCGATCCTGATGCCGAGGTACGTCGAGCCCCACACGACGTAGACGATCGCCAGAGCGCCCCAGATGAGGAGAGGGGAGCGGCTGTCAGGAGCGTTGGCAGTCATGGCTCATGACTGTACAGCGCAAGACCGACAGAACACCCACGAATATCAGTCCTTGGACTCGGCGCGCGGACGCGCTGACAGGGCCGGTGCCGCGGGTCATGGGGAAGGAGGCCGCCCTGGGGGTGATAGGCGCTCACAGCGCTGCACAGCCCCGCCTGACACCGTTCGTGCGGGCGGACACACCAGCCCATTCCCTAACCAAGACCGAAAAGGCGCACGAGGGCCGTCGAACCTCACGCTACGCAGGGGGATCGTCACCACGGACGGCCGGCGCCGAAAGGATTTGGTGCCCCCGTCCGAATCCCGTCGATCGGGGGCGACGGAGAACATACCCGCATCTACACGCGTCAACCAATGAGTTCACAAGAGTGCGCCCGCAATGTTCCCGAAGCCGACACGCTTCGGTCAACGAGCGAGCCGGCCCGCCGCGAAACGTGCGGCGGGCCGGCCCTGTGCACGCCGGGGCCACCCCAGCTCAGCGGGGCCCGAGCTTCTCCACGATCAGCCGGTAGAGCTGGCGCGGACGCCCCGGCTGCGGCGTGCGGTTGGGCGGAAGCGGCCACGCGAGTCCCTCGTCAACCAACGTGCGCAGCAACCGCCGTGCCGTACGCGGCGTGACCCCGAGCATCTTGCCCGCTCCTTCGGCGTCGACCACCGTGTCGCCGCCTTCGAGCTTGGCCGCCAGCCGGGCCAGTACTTCCACTCCTTTCGGTTTCAGTGCGGTGGCCCCGGTCGGTGGCATCCGCGGAGCCGGGATCAGCGCCCGCCCCTCGCGGTCCACCGCGAAGCCCTGTGCCTGCTTGCCCGCCTGCGTCCGCGCCAACGCGGCGCGTGCATGCGACTCGGCGTCGTGCGTCGTGCGACCCATGCCCACACCGACCTCGACCGCCAGCCCCAGCTCCTCCCTGATCCTGGCGGCGAAGGGCAACACCCTGAACCCGTCCGTCGCCGCCGCGATCGACCCTCTGGTGGCGGTCACCAGGTAGCTGTGATCGTCGATGGGCCAGACGGTGGCGTTGATCCTGTTCGCCTCCTGGACCAGCAGCCGGTGCAGCGACAGCCGCAGCTCGTCGCGCCAGTAGCGGGGGGCCGCGCGCCGCACGGGCTCGCGCAGCGTCGGCACCTCCACCAGCACGACGGTCAGCTGTGACTCCTCCAGCCGGTGGTGCGCCCCGAGCAGCGCCGCAGTGTGCAGCGCCGTACGGACCGCCGCCGAGGTCGGCCTGATCCTGATGACCGGTACGCCTGCCGTGTGCAGTCGTTCGGCCACCGCGGGCAGGCATGTGAGCGCTCCCGTGGTAGCGCCCTGCCGGGCCAGGCGTTCGTGATAGGCCGCGATCGTGCCGGTGGCTCCCGGCTCGTCACGGCTGTGCACGTCCGCCGCGGGGATGCCGAGGTCGGTGTACGCCTCCTCGACATCGGCCCTGCTGACCACGTCGATGCTGACCCTTTTCGGGTCGACACGGGTGTCGAGCGCGGCCTTGGCCAGCGCCGCCACCAGTGCCGCTCCGCCGAGTTGCACGTACGTCGCGGGCATCGTCAGCACGCCTGAACGCCTGGCCAGGTCATAGGGGACCGGGCTGGCGAACAGGCACGCGTCGACACCGGGACCGAGCCGCGTCACCTTGTCGGGCGCCTCCTGCTCGTCGCGGTAGGCCGCGGCGACCAGGCGACACGGCAGCGGCGCCGCGGCGTGACCCATCAGCATGACTCGCTCGACCAGGTCGTGGGGTCCGACCACGCCGATGGTGAGGTCCGGTGTCATAGCGCCCGGGCGTGACACTCGGGGAGTTTCTTCGGCCCTCTCGACCAATGTTCGTCCCATCCTGCCGTCCGTTGCAGTGCTCTCTTTTGGAACGATCGCTCGCGGGGGCCGTAATGTCACGCCCGACTTTTCCGGAAAGCCGTTCTGGTTGACCGCCCGACTACGTGTTTATGCAGCTCATCGCCACTTTTCTGGCGATTTTTAGCGTTCAGAAATCTCTCGTGTAATGTCCGCTCCGAGAGCCCGCATTCGCGCCGCGAGATGCGCGTGGCCGCGGTCGATGAGGTAACCCGAGTCGATCACCGTCTCGCCTTCGGCGGCCAGACCGGCGAGCACGAGCGCGATGCCCGAGCGCAGATCGTGGGCGGTCACCTGCGTGCCGGTGAGCGGCGTGCGGCCACGGACGACGGCCCTGCTGCCCTTCACCTCGACGTTGGCGCCCATCTTGTTCAGCTCGCCGGCCAGCGCGAACCGGCCGTCGAAGATCCGCTCATGGATGTAGCTGGTGCCGTCGGCGAGGGCCGCGACGGTCATCATCGGCGACTGCAGGTCGGTGGCGAAGCCGGGGTAGGTGTCGGTGATGATGTTGATCGGCCGCAGCGGGCCGTCGCAGCTCACGTGGAGCACGGCGCCCTGCCGGTGGAACTCGACGCCCATCTGCTCCAGCTTGTAGCGCACGACGCCGAGGTCGAGGCCGGTGCCGACGAGGCTGACCTCGCCCTGGGTGAGCGCCGCCGCCATGGCGAAGACGCCGGCGTCGAGCCGGTCGGGCATCACGGTGTGCTCGACGGCGTGCAGCTCGTCGACGCCCTCGACGGTGATGAACCCGGTGCCGCCGCCGCTGATGCGGGCGCCCATCTTGCTCAGCATGTCGATGACGTCGAGCACCTCGGGCTCAAGGGCGGCGTTCTCGATGACCGTGGTGCCCTTGGCCAGGCACGCGGCCATGATGAGGTTTTCTGTGCCGGTGTGGGAGGGCGTGTCGAGATAGAGGGTGGCGCCGGTCAGCCCGGCCGCCTTGACGTGGATGACGGTCTCGCCCTCGTCGACGATCGCGCCCAGGCGCTTGTAGCCGAGGTAGTGGAAGTCGAGGTTGCGGCTGCCGAGGTTGCAGCCGCCCACGCCCTCGACCACGGCCTCGCCGAGGCGGTGCAGCAGGGCGGGGGTGAACAGGACCGACCCGCGAAAGCGCCTGGCGATCTCGGCGGGCAGGACGGGGCTGCTGACCTTGGAGGCGTCGATGACCAGCGTGCGCTCCGACTCGTGCAGCTCGACGTACGCGCCGATCGCCTCGGCCAGTTCGACCGCGCGGCGGACATCCTCGATGATCGGCACGTTGCGCAGGACGGTGCGGCCCTTGGCGGCCAGCAGAGCCGCACCGATCATGGGGAGCACGGCGTTCTTCGCGCCCTGGATGAACGCGGTTCCACGCAGTGCGTTGCCACCGCGCACGCGGTAACGGACCATTCGTGCGGCTCCTTGAATTCTGGCGGTGAGGCTTGATCGGGCCAACAGTAGTCGCTCACACCACATGACCCAGCCGAATCATCCGCTAAAGGAAGCCCCCGTGATGCGCTCATACGCTTCTAGGTATCGCTGCCGGGTGCGCTCGACGATGTGATCGGGAAGGCGCGGTGGGGGGTTACCGGTGGATTTGTCCCATCCGGATTCGGGCGATAGCAGCCAATCCCGTACGAATTGCTTATCAAAAGACGGCTGGCTGCGGCCCGGCTGCCATTCGTCGGCCGGCCAGAAGCGCGAGGAGTCGGGCGTCAGCACCTCGTCGCCCAGCGTCAGCACGCCGTCGGAGTCCCAGCCCAGCTCGATCTTCGTGTCGGCGACGATGATGCCCCGCTCGGCCGCGATCTCCGCGCCGCGCGCGTAGACGGCCAGCGTGACGCGGCGCAGCTCCTCCGCGGTCTCAGCACCGACTTCTTCCACGACCTGCTCGTACGAGATCGGCTCGTCGTGCTGGCCCTGCGGCGCCTTGGTGGACGGCGTGAAGATCGGCTCGGGCAGCCGCGAGCCGTCCTGCAGCCCGGCGGGCAGCGGCACTCCGGACACCGTGCCGCCCGCGCGGTATTCGGCCAGGCCGCCACCCGTCAGATAGCCCCTGGCCACGCACTCGACCTGCACCATGCGCAGCGGCCTGCACACCACGCTGCGCGCGTCGTCGCCGCGCTTGACGACGTGGTTGGGCACGACGTCCTTGAGCTGGTCGAACCACCACAGCGACATCTGCGTGAGAATGGCCCCCTTGTCGGGGATGTCGGGCTCAAGGACGTGGTCGAAGGCCGAGATCCGGTCGGAGGCGACCATCACCAGCAGGCCGTCGGCTGTCTCATAGAGATCGCGGACCTTGCCAGAGTGCACGTGTTTCACGGGGTCAAGTGTGCCACCGGGCGGCCGGCCACCGGGTGAGGGGTCGCGTGCGCCTTCCGGCGGGGGCGGAGCGCCCCCGCCCTCCCGCCGGAGCGGCCGCCCCGTGTCGTCGTCGTGTCGTCGTCCTGCGGTCAGCCGTCGTGTCGTCGTTGTGGCGTCGTCGTGTCGTGGTCCTGCGGTCAGCGGACGGGCGCGATGTCCGTGCGGTGGTGGGAGCCGCGCAGCTCGATGCGGTCGGCCAGCTCGTACGCCGCCCGCCGCGCGCTCTCCTGGTCGGGCCCGTGACCGACGACACCGAGCACCCGCCCACCGGCCGACACGACGGCGCCGTCCTTCCTGGCCGTGCCGGCGTGCAGCACGTAGGCCCGGTCGGTGGACTGGAGCCCGGTGATCGGGTCGCCCTTGACCGGCGACTCGGGATAGCCCTCGGAGGCGATCACCACGCACACGGCCGAGCCGTCCTTGAAGACGGGGTCGAGCCCCAGCTCACCGGTGGCGGCGGCCATGAGCAGCCCGCCGAGCGGCGTCTCCAGCCGGTCGAGCAGCACCTGCGTCTCGGGGTCGCCGAACCGGGCGTTGAACTCGACCACCTTCGGCCCCTTCGCGGTGAGCGCGAGCCCGACGTAGAGCACGCCCTGGTAGGGCAGCCCGCGCCGGGTCAGCTCGGCGATCGTCGGGTGCACGACCTCGCGCATGACCTGCTCGGTCAGCCCGTCGGGGGCCCACGGCAGCGGCGTGTAGGCGCCCATGCCGCCGGTGTTGGGGCCCTCGTCGCCGTCGTAGGCGCGCTTGAAGTCCTGGGCGAGCTGCAGCGGCACCGCCGTGCTGCCGTCGCACAGCGCGAACAGCGACACCTCGGGCCCGTCGAGGTATTCCTCGATGACCACCCGCTCGCAGGCCAGCGCGTGGGCGAGCGCCGCGGCGCGGTCGTCGGTGACGACGACGCCCTTGCCCGCCGCGAGCCCGTCGTCCTTGACGACGTAGGGGGCACCGAACTCGTCGAGCGCCGCCGCCGCCTCCGCCTCGGTCGTGCAGGTGCGCGAGCGCGCGGTCGGCACGTCGGCGGCGGTCATGATCTCCTTGGCGAACGCCTTGGAGCCCTCGATCATGGCCGCGTCGCGCGAGGGGCCGAAGCAGGCGAAGCCGGCCTCGCGTACGGCGTCGCTCACCCCGGCCACGAGCGGCGCCTCCGGCCCGATCACCACGAGATCGACCCGCAGCCGCCTGGCCAGCTCGGCCACCTGCTCGGGGTCGAGCGGATCGACGGGATGGACGGTCGCGACCTCCTCGATGCCAGGGTTGCCTGGCGCACAGTGAAGCTCGCTGACCTGCGGATCGAGCTTGAGTGAACGGCACAGGGCGTGCTCACGCCCTCCGGATCCAATGACTAGAACGCGCACGGGCTCCATTGTCGCAGGCCCACCGCCTGACGCGGGTCGCCGGTCGCGATGACACCGGAGACCACAGCGGTGATGACGGCGCGATGACGCGGAATGCCGGAATAGGCAAGAAACTTTGTGGAGTTCGCCCTAGGCGGGGGCCTGGGGACGAGTATCGTCGAAGAGGTTCTTCCCGCCTGTGGTAGGTTAAGGCGGCTTTGCGGCGTCTCGCGTGATTGGAGGTGGTCCGGGATGAATCCTGGTGATCCCAGCAGTACGTGCTCGCACACGTACGCCGTGCATACCCCCGACCACTCCAATTCGGCAGCCTGATCGTGCCTCCACGCATCTGTGTTTGATTGAGGTGACTTCGTCGCGCGTGGAGCGTGCCTGGTCGGGCGGAAAGGGACTGCCATGCGCTCGTCCACCCTTTTCCGTCGCATCAACCGACACTCCTCCGTACCGTCGCGTGCTCCGCACCAGCACGTGAAGCCCGCCTCCCACGTACGCGTGCCGCCCGGCGACTCCGTCGTCGAGTTCGGCGCCTACGTCCAGGGCAGGAAGGTGCCGGCCACCGGCATCAACGAGGCGCTCGACCTCGTACGCGGGCACAACACCGCCTCCGAGGGCGGCGCCAACGCCTTCGTCTGGGTCGGCCTGCACGAGCCCGCCGCCCCCGAGGTCGAGTGGCTGGCCGGTGTCTTCGGCCTGCACCCCCTCGCCGTCGAGGACGCCGTCAAGGCCCACCAGCGTCCGAAGGTCGAGCGCTACGGCGACTCCTTGTTCATGGTGCTCAAGACCATCGCCTACCTCGACCACGGCGAGCTGACCGACAACAGCGAGATCATCGCCACCGGCGAGATCATGGTGTTCCTCGGCGCGGACTTCGTGGTGACCGTGCGCCACGGCCGGCACTGCCCGCTCAGCTGCGTCCGCGAGCGCCTGGAGGACCGGCCAGAGCTGATGAACCGCGGCCCGGCCGGCGTCCTGCACGCCATCGCCGACCACGTGGTCGACCAGTACCTGCAGGTGGCCGACCTGATGCAGCTGGAGCTCGAGGAGGTCGAGGCCACCGTCTTCGCCGACGTCAGCTCCCGCGACATCAACCGGATCTACCAGCTCAAGCGCGAGATGCTGGAGATGAAGCGGGCGGTCACGCCGCTGCAGGCGCCGCTGTCGGCGCTGCCGCAGCGCCGCGTCGTCCCGTCGGAGATGCGCGAATACTTCCGCGACGTCGGCGACCACCTGTCGCGGGTGTGCGAGCAGGTGGATTCGTCGAACGAGCTGTGCAGCTCGATCCTGCAGGCCGCGCTGGCACGCTCTAACGCCCTCGCCAACGAGGACATGCGCAAGATCTCGTCCTGGGTGGCGATCCTGGCCGTACCCACGATGATCGCCGGCATCTACGGCATGAACTTCGACTTCATGCCCGAGACCCACACGGTGTGGGGCTATCCGGCGGTGCTGGCCGTCATGGCGACGGCCTGCGTGCTGCTGCACCGGGGCTTCCGCCGCAACGGCTGGCTCTAGCTAGACGCCCACCGGCTTGAGCGGGCCGACCGGATCGGGCAGCTCAAGGCCCCGCTCCCGCCAAAGGTCCCGCATCCGGTCGGGGTAGTCGGTCACGATGCCGGCCGCGCCCAGATCGAGCATCCTGGCCGCCAGGGCCGGGTCGTTGACGGTCCACACCGCGACGTCGAGCCCGGCGGCCCGCGCCTGGGCCATCAGCGTCTCGTCGACCATGATGTGCTCGGGCGAGAGCGTGGTGGCGCCCGCGTCGCGCGCCGCCGCCGGCACGTCGTCTCCGACGCCCTCGTTCCAGTGGAGGGTGTCGAGCTCGATGAGCGCGAAGCGCCGGGTGCCCGGCGCCAGCTCGGCGGCGTGCCTGATGATCCGCCAGTCGAAGCTGAGCACGGCCGCGTTGTCGAGCCTGCGGTGCCGGTCGAGCTCTTCGAGCACCATCTCGGTGAACAGCTGGGGGTCGGACGTCAGGTGCGGCCGCGTCGGGTCGGACTTCAGCTCGACGTGCACGCGGACGCCGTCGGCCTCGTAGGCGTTGATCAGCCCCAGCACCGCGCCGAGCGTCGGCATGCGGGTCTCGGGCATGGGGACCTGCGTGAGGGCGAACGGGTCGTTGGGGTGGCGCGGCAGGCGTACGCCCACGTCGAGCGTGCGCAGCTGCGCCAGCGTCAGGGAGTTGATGGGCTTGCCGACGTAAGGATAGTGGGGATCGCCGGGGTGGGCCGGCCGCCGGTCGGCGCTGGTGACGGCCGAGACCGTGAGGTCGTGCGTGAGCACGAGCCGGCGGTCGGCGGTGAGCGCGACGTCGAGCTCCAGCGCGTGGACGCCCAGCTCCATCGTGCGGCTCATCCCGGGCAGGGTGTTCTCGGGCCAGAGGCCGCGAGCCCCCCGGTGACCATGTATCTCAACGCGCACAACCGGGACCCTACCTGGCCGGGGGCCCTCTCAGGCAGTGCCACGCCGTGTCCTTTTCATCCTGATACGCCCGGTCGGGCGGATCGGGTCAGACAATAGGCTGTTCTTCATGACGGAGGTTCTCAAAGCAGCCCATTTCCCGACAGTCCGGGCATGGGTTGATGGGTGGGTCATCTCCCGCAAAGCCCCCAGGCCCGTACGCGAGCCCTGGGGCCTGCGCGTGGACGTCGGACTGCCCGGTCACGTGGCCCGCCACGTCGTGGCCGCGCCGACCCCCGAGATCCTCCGCCGCCTGACGGCCACCATCCGGACGCCCGGCACCTGGCTCAAGCTCTGCGCCCCCGCCGAGGCCGTCGAACCGCTGCTCCCGGCCCCCTGGGCCGTCCAGGACCGGGAGTTCATGATGACCGCCCGCCTCACCCGCGACCCCGTGCCCGCGCCACCCGGCTACACGCTGGCCGTCACCACGCGGGCCGGCGTCACCGTGGCCCGGCTGCTCACCGCCGCAGGCGAGGTCGCGGCGCGCGGCCAGTTCGCCGTCGCCGGCCGCACGGCCGTCGTGGACCAGGTGGAGACCGCCGCGGGACATCGCCGCCGCGGCCTCGGCACCGTCGTCATGAAGACGGTCGCGACCACGGCGGCCTCGATGGGCGCCACCACGGGCGTCCTGGTGGCCACCGCCCAGGGGCAGGCGCTCTACTCCACGCTCGGGTGGAGCCTGCACACCCCCGTGACGGCGGCCGTCCTCACCGCGTAGCGCGGGGTCACACCAGCGGGCGCACCACGATCGTCTGGTCGCGGCCAGGGCCCACGCCGATCGCCGAGATCGGGGCGCCGCTCATCGCCTCCAGCGTGCGCACGTACGCCTGCGCGTTCGGCGGCAGGTCCTCGAACGACTTGGCGCTGGAGATGTCCTCCTGCCAGCCGGGGAACTCCTCGTAGATCGGCTTCGCGTGGTGGAAGTCGGTCTGCGTCATCGGGATCTCGTCGTGGCGTACGCCGTCCACCTCGTACGCCACGCACACCGGGATCCGCTCCAGGCCCGACAGCACGTCGAGCTTGGTGAGGAAGTAGTCGGTGATGCCGTTGATCCTGGTCGCGTAGCGGGCGATCACCGCGTCGAACCAGCCGCAGCGGCGGTTGCGGCCCGTGGTGACGCCGTACTCGCCGCCGGTCTTGCGCAGCCACTCGCCCACCTCGTCGGTCAGCTCGGTCGGGAAGGGACCGGAGCCGACGCGCGTGGTGTACGCCTTGAGGATGCCGATGATCTTGGTGAGCCGGTTCGGCGGGATGCCCGCCCCCGCGCACGCGCCGCCCGAGGTCGGCGAGGAGGAGGTGACGAACGGGTACGTGCCGTGGTCGATGTCCAGCAGCGTGCCCTGACCGCCCTCAAGCAGCACGAACTTGTCCTCGTCCAGGGCCTTCGACAGCACCAGCGAGGTGTCGGCGATGTGCGGCTTGAGCCGCTCGGCGTAGGCGAGGTACTCGTCGAGCACCGCCGCCGGGTCGATGCCGCGGCGGTTGTAGACCTTGGTCAGCACCTGGTTCTTCTCGGTCAGCGCGACCTCGATCTTCTTCGCCAGGATGCCCGGGTCGAGCAGGTCCTGGACGCGCACGCCCATCCGGGCGATCTTGTCTCCGTACGCGGGCCCGATGCCGCGTCCGGTGGTGCCGATCCTGGCCTTGCCCAGGTAGCGTTCGGTCACCTTGTCGAGGGCCTTGTGGTGCGGCATGATCAGGTGCGCGCTCGCCGAGATCAGCAGCCGCTCGGCGGAGATGCCCCGCTCGGCCAGCCCGTCGATCTCGCTGAGCAGCACTCCCGGGTCGATCACCACGCCGTTGCCGATCACCGGCACCACCTCCGGCGACAGGATCCCCGTGGGGAGCAGGTGCAGCGCGTACTTCTGATCACCGATGACCACGGTGTGACCCGCGTTGTTGCCCCCCTGATAGCGGACGACGTAGTCGACGTCGCCACCGAGCAGGTCGGTGGCCTTGCCCTTGCCCTCATCGCCCCACTGGGCACCCACGAGAACGGCAGCCGGCATGGTTCAGTCTCCCGAGCACAAAACGAAAACCCCTGACGCAAGCGCGACAGGGGCTCTTGCGTAGAGAGACTACCCGAACGTGCCTATTCGTCCCAAGAGTCAGCCCTTGGTCAGCGCGTCGTAGCCGGTCGCCGTGCTGTCCTTGAGGAACTGCAGGCACCGCTCGGCCTCGTCCTTCTCACCGATCGCCTGCGCGGCGCGGGACAAAGCGTAGAGGCAGCGCAGGAAACCCCGGTTGGGCTCATGCTCCCACGGGATGGGCCCATGTCCCTTCCAGCCGCTGCGGCGCAGCGCGTCGAGCCCGCGGTGGTAGCCCGTACGGGCGAAGGCGTAGGAGGTCACGGCGTGGCCCTGGGCGAAGTATTCCTCAGCGAGAGCAGCCCAGGCCGCCGGATAGGCGGGGAAACGCGCGGCCACGTCGGCGGCCTTGGCACCGGATTCCAGTGCCTGCCTGGCCTCGGGGAGGTCCGGCAGCTGAGTCGGGGGCGGCCCGGCGAGAAGGTTATCCATAGGACAAGTCATACCCGCCGCGCCGCCCAAATGACTAGGAGATCTTCGTCCCAGCGCTCTTCAGGCTCTGGCACGCCTCGACCACGCGGGCGGCCATGCCGGCCTCGGCGGCCTTGCCGTACGCGCGGGGGTCGTAGGTCTTCTTGTTGCCGACGTCACCGTCGACCTTGAGCACGCCGTCGTAGTTGCGGAACATGTGGTCGGCGATCGGGCGGGTGAAGGCGTACTGCGTGTCGGTGTCGACGTTCATCTTCACCACGCCGTACGAGATGGCCTCCTGGATCTCCTCGAGCAGCGAGCCGGAGCCGCCGTGGAAGACCAGGTCGAACGGCTTGTCCTTGCCGTACTTCGCGCCCACCGCGTCCTGGATCTCCTTGAGCACGCTCGGCCGCAGCTTGACGTGGCCCGGCTTGTACACCCCGTGCACGTTGCCGAACGTGGCGGCCAGCATGTAGCGGCCCTTGTCGCCGACGCCCACGGCCTCGGCGGTGGCCAGCGCGTCCTCGGCCGTCGTGTACAGCTTCTCGTTGATCTCGCCGACGACGCCGTCCTCCTCGCCGCCGACGACGCCGATCTCCATCTCCATGATGATCCGCGCCCTGGCGCACTTCTCCAGGAGTTCCTTGGCGATCTCCAGGTTCTCGTCCAGCGGAACGGCGGAGCCGTCCCACATGTGCGACTGGAAGAGCGGGTCGAGGCCCTTGGAGACCCGCTCCAGCGAGATGTCGATCAGCGGCCGCATGAAGCCGTCGAGCTTGTCCTTCGGGCAGTGGTCGGTGTGCAGCGCCACCGTGACGGGGTATTTCGCGGCCACCACCCGCGCGTACTCGGCGAGCGCCGTCGCGCCCGTGACCATGTCCTTGACCGTGGCGCCCGAGAGGAACTCCGCACCGCCTGTGGAGACCTGCACGATGCCGTCGCTCTCGGCCTCGGCGAAGCCGCGCAGTGCGGCGTTCAGCGTCTGGGAGGAGGTCACGTTGATCGCCGGGTAGGCGAATCCGCCGGCCTTGGCCCGGTCGAGCATCTCAGCGTAGACCTCTGGAGTCGCAATAGGCATGATTCATCTCCCTGAGAAGTTACGGCTTCGCGCCAGGGCCCAGTATCCCGGCTCACTACCCGCTGTGGTAGAGACAACGCGCGCTTGATGGTCATCTCGCGCATCCTGGCTACAGGTAGGCTCTCCCCCCGTGGACTCGCTCTTGAATCTCCTTGACCCGACATGGTGGCTGACCCTTTTGGGGGCTTTTGCCACTATCGGAGTGCTCGCCATCATCTTCGCCGAAACGGGGCTCCTGCTCGGGTTCTTCCTGCCTGGCGACTCGCTGCTGGTGGCGGCGGGGATTTTCAGTGCGGCCGAGGTCGCGAAAGGGATGGGCATCGAGCCGCTCTCTTTCCCCCTCCTCGTGATCGGCACACCCCTCTGCGCCATCGCCGGCGCTCAGCTCGGGCATTTCCTCGGTGCGCGATTCGGCCGCAAGATGTTCGACAAACCCGATTCGCGGCTGTTCAAGCGCGACCACGTGGTCAGGGCGGAAGAGTTCTTCGAGAAGTTCGGTCCCGCCAAGGCGGTCATTCTGGCGAGGTTCGTGCCGATCGTCCGCACGTTCATGAATCCCGTCGCCGGCGTGCTCGGCATGACCCCCAAGCGTTTCTTCCTCTGGAACGTCATCGGCGGCCTCGTCTGGGTCGAGGGCCTGCTCTTCCTCGGCTACTTCCTGGGCGGCCAGGTCGACCCCAAGCAGATCGACAAGTACATCCTGCCCGGCGTCTTCCTCATCGTGCTCATCTCGCTGATCCCGATCTTCGTCGAGGCCATCAAGCACCGCAGGGCCGGCAAGCAACTCCCCGAGCCCAGCGGCAAGCACCACCGCGTGCCGACGGGCTTCGACGGCCAATTCTGACCGCCCGCCGCCCGGCCGCTCATGAGCCGGGCGAGGCGGATCATCTCCAGGTACGCTGCCCCCTGTGGGACGCCACAGGTCTGAACCGATGGGCCTCGCCCGATTAGCGCTCCTCGTCCTGGGCGCGTCAGCGGTGGTGGCACTCCTGTTCGTCGGCGGGCGGGCACTGCTCGGCTCGGTCGGCTCGATCGGCGAGGCCGCCCCCGAGCGCTCGCGCGAGCGTGCCCCCGCCACCGACACCGCCACGCCTGACGCGACCTCTGACGCCACCCCGGCGAGCACCGCGCGGGTGCCCACCGTACGCATCGAATGCCTCGCCGAGAACTGCCCCCTGGTCACGGTCCGCGTACCGGGCGGCGACGTCCTCCACTACCGCGACATGAGCCGCGGCGAGGAGGTCAGCTACTTCGAGCCGGAGCTGGACGTGGTCCTGACCGACGCCGGCACCGTCCGCGTCACGGCGAACGGCAAGCCCCGCGAACAGGGCGCCGAAGGCGAACGCGAAGCCTTCACGGTCACGTCCCCCGACTGACGGGCCGGGCGGCCAGAGGCGGGGCCGACCGGTTAGGACGTGAGCTGAGCCGGAACCCGGCGCAGGCCGCCCAGATCAAGCCAGGGCCAAGGCCGGCCGGCGCGCAGGGTGCGTAAGTCGAGTTAGAGGCCGAGGTCGGCCAGTGTGTAACCCGTGCGGTATTCGAGCCCTTCCGCCGTGACGCGCTCGGTGGCGCCACGGTCGACGATCGTCGCGACGGCCACCACCTCGGCGCCCGCCTCACGCAACGCCTCCACAGCGGTCAGCGGGGACGACCCCGTGGTGGAGGTGTCCTCGACGACCAGCACCCGCCGCCCCTTGACCTCGGGCCCCTCGATCCGCCGCTGCATGCCATGGGCCTTCTGCGCCTTGCGCACCACGAACGCATCGAGCGTCCGCCCCCGAGCCGCCGCCGCGTGCAGCATCGCGACCGCCACCGGGTCGGCCCCCATGGTGAGCCCGCCGACGGCGTCGTAGTCGAGGTCGGCGGTCAGGTCGAGCATCACCCGCCCGACGAGCGGCGCCGCCACGCCGTCGAGCGTGATGCGCCGCAGATCGAGATAGAAGTCGGCCTCCTTGCCGGAGGACAGGGTGACCTTGCCGTGCACGATGGCCTTCTTCGTGATCTCGGCCAGGAGGGTGTCGCGATCCGTCATGCGCCCAAGCTTAGGCTCCACCCCACCCCAGCCAGGGCCCAGCCCCACCCGCCCAGCCACGCCGGTCCGCCCAGCCACGTGCCTGCCCAGCCTTGCGCGCCCGCCCAGCCACGCCGGTCTGCCCAGCCACGTGCCTGCCCAGCCTTGCGCGCCCGCCCAGCCACGCCGGTCCGCCCAGCCTCGCGCCTGCCCAGCCTCGCGCCTGCCCAGCTCCGCACGCGCGGGGTCCCGTCCCCCTCCCACGACCTTCGCCCGTGCGGGCGGGAACTTGGGGTTCCGGGACGGGTGCTGGAGTAAAGGCGCATACCCGGTTTAGTCATTGGGGGGAGTGCGGAATGATTGCGCGGGCAACCCCGCGTAATCGTGAGGTCACTATGGGTACTGAATCGCCGCAGAGCGACGCAGAGCTGCTTCAGGCGGTCAGAGAGGGCAATGCCGCTGCTTACGGGCAGCTCTACGAGCGTCACGTGGCGGCGGCGCGCGCCCTGGCCCGGCAGCTCGTCAGGAGCGCCGAGGTCGAGGACGTCGTGGCGGAGGCGTTCACGAAGATCCTCGACCTGGTCGGCAGGGGCGGGGGGCCCGACTCGGGTTTCCGCACCTACCTGCTCACCGTCGTGCGCCGCACGGTCCACGACCGGTCGCGCGTCGAGAGCCGCCAGGTGAGTACGGGCGAGATCGAGCAGTACGACCCGGGTGTGCCTTTCGTCGACCCCGCCCTGGTGGGGCTGGAGAAGTCGCTGATCGCCAGGGCGTACCTGTCGCTGCCCGAGCGGTGGCGGGCCGTGCTGTGGCACACCGAGGTCGAGCGGGCCAGGCCGGCGGAGGTGGCGCCGCTGCTGGGGTTGTCGGCCAACGGCGTGGCGGCGCTGGCGTACCGGGCGAGGGAGGGGCTGCGGCAGGCGTACCTGCAGATGCATCTGGGCGCGCCGCCGCAGCGCGAGTGCCGTCCTGTGCTGGGCAAGATGGGCGCCTACGTACGCGGCGGGCTGGCGCGGCGCGACTCCAAGACGGTGGACGACCACGTCAAGGCGTGCGAGGAGTGCCATGGGGTGCTGCTCGAGCTGACCGACGTCAACAGGGGCCTGCGCGTCATGGTGGGCCCGCTGATCGCCGGGCCGATGTTCGGCGGCTACGCCGCGGCGCTGGCCAAGGTGATGGCGGGCGGCGGCGCCGGGGGTCTGCTGGGCGTGGTGCGGCGGCTGCGCCGGGCGTCCAGGCAGCAGCAGGCCATGCTGGCGGGCGGCACGGCGGTGCTGGTGGCCACGGCGGCCGGGCTGCTGCTGGTGTCCGACGAGCGCCCGCTGCGGGCCGAGCCGCCCGCGTTCACGCCGGTCGCGCAGTCGCCCGCCACGCCCGACCCGGTGCAGGTAGAGGCGCCCCCCGAGACCCCGGTCCCGGTACGCGCCCCGACGCCCAGCGAGGCGCCCGCCCGAGTGCCACCGCCGGCCGACCCCGAGCCGAAACCGGGCCCCGCGCGACTGCGTGCCACGATCGAGCCGCTGGGCGCCCTCGTCCGCGCCGAGCCCGGCATGATCGCCATCCGCCTCCGCAACCACGGCGGCTCCCCGAGCGCCACCCTCACCGCCGACGTCCGCTTGCCGGCCGGCGTGACGCTCATCCCCGCCGCGAAGGGCGGCTCAGGCTTCGCCGTCGCGGGGCCGGTGCGGATGGTGGACGGGTGGAGTTGCCGGCCGGCGGCAAGCGGGGCCAGGTGTGTCAGGAAGGCGCTGGCGGCCGGTCAGGGCACGGCGGTGTTCCTGCGCGTGGCGGTGGCAGGAGAGGCGCCTCACAGCAAGGGGCCTTCTGTGCTCGTCGCGGCCGGAGGGCTTCGAGTGCGGGCCAGAGCCGAGCATGGCGTACGGGCGATGGGGGCGCCGGCCAGATTCGCCACCGACGGGCGGGTGAGCGTGAGGGCGATCGGCAACACGCTGCTGAGCTGCCCGCGCAACGCCATGAGCTGCGCCGAGGCCCGCAGGAGGGCCGGCACCCAGCGTGACAACGACCTGTGGCCGATGAGCGCGCTCGACCTGGACGACCGGCCGGAGACAGAGTCGTCGAGCGGCGCGGCGCTGACGTTGCCGAAGGGCGGCGAGATCGTGTGGGCGGGGCTCTACTGGTCGGCGGCCGGTGAGGAGGCGGGGCCGATCAAGCTGCGCCCGCCGGGCCGGCGGCACTACGTGACGGTCAGGCCCGCCGACGTGGCGGTCCGCGAGCTGCCCCCTGGCCCGGTCTACCAGGCGTTCGCCGACGTCAGCGACCTCGTGGCAGGCGCCCGCAGGAGCGGCACGTGGTGGGCCGCCGACGCCCCCATGCGCGAGGGCGCCGCCCGCCACGCCGGTTGGAGCCTGGTGCTCATCGTGACCGACCCGGACGAGCCGTACAGCCAGGCCATGGTGCTCGACACGGCCACCGTGGTCGGCGGCGCGGCCCGCCGCGTACGCCTCCCGCTGGGCGGCCTCACGCCCGCCGCCGCGCCCGCGAGGGCGGAGCTGGTCGCCTGGGAGGGCGACGCCGACCTCCAGGGCGACAAGGTCTCGCTCGGCTCAGGCCCGCTGACCCCTGTGGGCGGCGGCCGCGACCGCGCGAACGTCTTCGACGGCTCGTCCGGCGGCGTGGCGGAGCTGACCTTCGGCGTGGACGTCGACACGGTCAGCGCCGAGCTCGGCGTCGATCCAGGGCTGACGATCGTCACGGACAAGGACGTGATCCTGTTCGGGGTGGCCGCGCTGAGCGTGCGGGCGCGGCCGTGACCACGAACGGGACAAACTGGTACGGTTCGCCTGATTGGTCTGGCACGACGGCGAGCGCTAGTCGAATCGTCGGGATTAAGCCTCGCGCGATCACCTGCTTTCATTACCCTGAGAGAGGGCCGCCGAGTCCGGTCTCTGACGGTGCAGAGCCAGCAAGGTCGGACCACCAGGAAAGGGGCGGGGTCAGTGGATCGCTGCGCGCTGTTCGTGGACGCTGGCTATCTGCTGGCTGATGGCGCGATGGCCGTGCACGGCACGCGTCATCGCGAAGCGGTCGCCTGGGACTACCCGGGGCTGCTCCAGCTGATGACCAGCCTGTCACGCGAGCGCACCGGCCTGCCGCTGCTGCGCTGCTACTGGTACGAAGCGACCGTCGAGGGCCGCCGCACCCCCGAGCACGACGTGCTGGCCGACATCCCCGGCCTCAAGCTGCGGCTCTCGCGCATCAGGCCGGGCCGCCGCGAAGGCGTCGACGCCCAGGTGCACCGCGACCTCATGACGCTCGCCCGCAACACCGCCATCTGCGACGCGGTCGTGGTCAGCGGCGACGAGGACCTGGCGCAGGTGGTGTGCGACGCGCAGGACCTCGGCATCAGGGTCAGCGTCATCCACATCGCGGCCGAGGGCGGCTGGGCCGTCTCGCGGTCGCTGCGCCAGGAGTGCGACGACCTGGTCGAGCTGGGGGCGGTCCACCTGCGCCCCTACGTCACGCTGGTCACCGGCGTCACCGAGGCGTCCAACGGCCACCACCAGCCGCTCAGCAACGGCCAGGCCACCCACTCGCTGCCGCCCGCCCAGCCCTCGCAGCCGTCGCTGCCGGCGTCGTCGCTGCCGCCCATGCCGAGCGCGCAGACGCCCCAGGTGCCGCAGTCCACCGGCAGCCACGCGGCCGGGTCCTCGTCGAGCGGCCAGGCCGCCTCCTCCGGCGGGTCCTCGTCAGGGCGTGGGCAGCAGCAGTCGCCGCCGGTGCTGCCGACGTACGCGAACTACCAGCCCGAGCAGCCGCCCGCGCCCGCGCCCGCCACCGGGCCCATCCAGGCGCAGCCACAGTCGGGCGGCAACGGCACCGGCCAGTTCCCCGCCCAGCCGAGCACGAGCTATCAGCAGCAGAGCCAGTCGACCACCAGCTACCAGCAGCCGAGCCAGTCGAGCACGTCATACCAGCAGCCCAGCCAGGCCGGCCAGTCGAGCACGAGCTACCAGCAGCAGGCCGCGCAGTCGAGCGGCTCCTACCAGCCCGCGCAGCTCGGCCCCTACACCGGCCCGCAGCCCGCGCCGGTCGCCCCGCCCGCCGCCACGGCGGGCGCGACCACGCTGGCCGACGCCGTCAAGGCCGCCCACAGGGAGGGCCACGACTTCGGCGAGTCCGTCGCCCGCGACGCGCCCGCCCTCTGGCTTGAGGCGGTGCTCGCCCGCAAGCCCCGCATGCCGTCCGACCTTGAGGCCCGCCTGCTCCAGGGCTCGTCGCTGCCGATCGACTTCCTGCTGCACGACGAGGTACGCCACGCGCTGCGGCGCGGCTTCTGGGACGCTTTGGAACGCGCCCGCCAGTGATCCTCACCGCCGCGGCGGTGAGAGATCAGGACAGGGCGTCGAACCCGGCACACAGCCGGGTGGGTGTCAGGACAGGGCGTCGAAGCCGGCGCGCAGGCGGGTCACGCGCTCGGCGAGATCGGACAGCGGCACGGCCAGCGCCGGGTCCTGCGACTTGCGGGCCAGCTCGCGCACCCTCGCCAGCTCGTCCTCGACGGCCGTCAGCCGCCGCGACAGCTCGGGCAGCACCGACGCCTGATCGCCGGCGCCCGGAGGCAGCTCGCCGCTGAGGCGGTCGCGCAGCAGCGAGGCCTGCTCGGCGAGCCGCTTGTTCATGTTGTACAGCTCGGTGAACACCGACACCTTCGCCCGCAGCACCCACGGGTCGAACGGCTTGGTGAGGTAGTCGACGGCGCCCGCCGCGTAGCCGCGGAAGGCGTAGTCGGGCGCGCTGTCGACGACGGTGAGGAAGATGATCGGGATGTTCCGGGTACGCTCACGCCGCTTGATGTGGGCGGCCGTCTCGAAACCGTCCATGCCGGGCATCCGCACGTCCAGCAGGATCAGCGCGAACTCGGTGTTGAGCAGCGCTTTCAGCGCCTCCTCGCCCGATCTGGCGCGCACCGGCACCAGGTCGAGCGAGCTGAGGATGGCTTCGAGGGCGATCAGGTTCTCCTCGCGGTCATCGACGAGGAGGATCTTGGCACGCTCCGGCATCGATCACGACCCTTCGGATGGTGCTGCGGACGCGTCTGAGGTGCTGCCACGCCCTCGGCTGAGCCAGCCGCGCAGGCGTTCGAGCAGACGGTCGACGTCGACGGGCTTGGGCACGTAGTCGGACGCGCCGGACGCGATGGACTTCTCCCGGTCGCCGCGCATGACCTTGGCGGTGAGCGCGATGATCGGCAGGTCGGCGAACTGCGGCATGCGGCGGATGGCGGAGGTCGTGGCCCAGCCGTCCATCTCCGGCATCATGATGTCCATCAGCACGAGCGCGACGTCCTCGTTCCGTTCGAGCTGTTCGATGCCTTCCCGTCCGTTTTCAGCGTAGACCACCGTGGAGCCGTGTCGTTCCAGCACGCTGGTCAGCGCGAAGACGTTGCGGATGTCGTCGTCGACGATGAGGATCTTCGCACCGTTGAGCGGGTCGTCGCCCTGCCACTGGCTGGGCGTCTCGACGGGCGGCTCGACCAGCTCGGGCATCGGCAGGTCGAGCGGCAGCGGCGGCTCGGGCGTGGCGGCGGCGGTGGGCACCTCCTCCGACGGCGGCGTCATGAGCTGGCGCCGTGAGGCGGAGCCGCCGTCGGTGGCGGCCAGCGGGCCGGTGTAGGAGGCGGGCAGGTAGAGCGTGAACGTGCTGCCCTTGCCCAGCTCGCTGTCGACGTGGATCTCGCCGCCGAGCAGCCGCGCGATGTCGCGGCAGATGGCCAGGCCGAGGCCGGTGCCGCCGTATTTGCGGCTGGTGGTGCCGTCGGCCTGCCGGAACGCCTCGAAGATGACGTCGCGCTTGTCGGGCGCGATGCCGATGCCGGTGTCGATGACCTGGAACGCGAGCAGGTCGTCGGCGTCGTGGAGCGTGTCGTCGTCGAACTGCACGCCCGGCGGCGGCGTGGACACGCGCAGCTTGACCTCGCCGCGCGGGGTGAACTTGACCGCGTTGGACAGCAGGTTGCGCAGCACCTGCTGCAGCCGCTGCTCGTCGGCGCGCAGCTCCTGCGGCACGTCGGGCTCGACCTCCACCTGGAAGGCCAGCCCCTTGTCCTGGGCCAGCGGCGCGAACGCGGCCTCCAGCAGGTCGACCATCTTCGGCAGCGAGACCTGGATCGGGTGGATGTCCATCCGGCCTGCCTCGACCTTCGACAGGTCGAGCATGTCGTTGATGAGCTGCAGCAGCGCCGAGCCCGCGCTGTGGATCGTGCGGGCGAACTCGACCTGCTGGGAGGTGAGGTTGCCCTCGGCGTTCTCGGTGAGCAGCTTGGCCAGCACCAGCAGGCTGTTGAGCGGCGTGCGCAGTTCGTGGGACATGTTCGCGAGGAACTCGGACTTGTAGCGCGAGGAGACCGCGAGCTGCTCGGCGCGCTCCTCCAGCGTGCGGCGGGCCTGCTCGATCTGGAAGTTCTGGATCTCGATGGCGCGGTTCTGCTTGGCCAGCAGCGCCGCCTTGTCCTCCAGCTCGGCGTTGGACCTGCGCAGCTCCTCCTGCTGGCGCTGCAGCTCGTCGGAGCGTTCCTGCAGCTCGCGGGTGAGCCGCTGCGACTCGGTGAGCAGGTCTTCGGTGCGGGAGTTGGCGATGATCGTGTTCATCGTGACGCCGATGGTCTCGACGAGCTGCGTCAGGAAGTCGAGGTGCACCTCGCCGAACGGCGTGAACGAGGCCAGCTCCAGCACGCCGAGCACGCGGTTCTCGAACAGGATCGGCAGCACCACGATCTGCGCGGGCGTGGAGCGGCTGAGCCCGCTGTCGATGGTGATGAACTCCGGCGGCACGTCGTCGAGCACGATGTGCCGGCCCTCGGCCGCGGCCTGCCCGACGATGCCCTCGCCGATGGCGAAGCGCCGGCGCGGCCCCCGGTCGGGGCGTACGCCGTAGCCGCCGATGAGGATGAGCTCGTGGTCGCCCTCGGGATCGATGCTGTAGAAGGCGCCGTAGCGGGCCGAGACCAGCGGGGTCAGCTCGCTCATCGTCAGCTTGGCCACTTCGAGCAGGTCGCGGTGGCCCTGCATGAGCCGGGAGATGCGGGCCAGGTTCGACTTGAGCCAGTCTTGCTCCTGGTTGGCCTGCGTGGTCTCGCGCAGGCTGCCCACCATGGAGTTGATGTTGTCCTTGAGCTCGGCCAGCTCGCCCTGCGCCTCGATGGCGATCGAGCGGGTCAGGTCGCCGCGGGCGACGGCGCTGGTCACGGTCGCGATGGCGCGGATCTGGGTGGTGAGGCTGCCCGCCAGCTCGTTGACGCTCTCGGTGAGCCGCTTCCAGGTGCCCTCGACGCCCTCGACGCGGGCCTGGCCGCCGAGCTGGCCTTCGGTACCGACCTCGCGGGCGACTCGGGTGACCTCGGAGGCGAACGACGACAGCTGGTCGACCATGCGGTTGACGGTGGTCTTGAGGGCGAGGATCTCGCCCTGGGCGTTGACGTCGATGCGGCGGGTGAGGTCGCCGTTGGCGACCGCGGTGGTCACCTCGGCGATGTTGCGCACCTGGTACGTCAGGTTGTTGGCCATCGAGTTGACGTTGTCGGTGAGGTCCTTCCAGACGCCCGACACGCCCTTCACCCGCGCCTGGCCGCCGAGCTGGCCTTCGGTGCCCACTTCACGGGCGACACGGGTCACCTCGTCGGCGAACGACGACAGCTGGTCCACCATCGTGTTGAGGGTGTCCTTGAGCTGGAGCATCTCGCCCTGGGCGTCGACGGTGATCTTCTTCGACAGGTTGCCCTGGGCGACTGCCGAGGACACCGCGGCGATCTGGCGTACTTGGGAGGTGAGGTTGTTGGCCATCGAGTTGACGTTGTCGGTGAGGTCCTTCCAGACCCCCGACACACCTCTTACCTGTGCCTGCCCGCCCAGCTGTCCTTCCGTGCCGACCTCTCGGGCGACTCGGGTCACCTCGGATGCGAACGACGAGAGCTGCTCGACCATCGTGTTCATGGTGGACTTGAGCTCGAGGATCTCGCCCTGCGCGTCGACGTCGATCTTGCGGGTGAGGTCGCCGTTGGCGACCGCGGTGGTGACCTGGGCGATATTGCGCACCTGGTACGTCAGGTTGGCCGCCATGGAGTTGACGTTGTCGGTGAGGTCCTTCCAGACGCCCGACACGCCCTTGACCTCGGCCCGGCCGCCCAGCTTGCCCTCGGTGCCCACTTCACGGGCGACTCGGGTGACCTCGTCGGCGAAGGACGACAGCTGGTCGACCATCGTGTTGAGGGTGTCCTTCAGCTGCAGGATCTCGCCCTGGGCGTCGACGGTGATCTTCTTCGACAGGTTGCCCTGGGCCACGGCCGTCGCCACCGTCGCGATGCTGCGCACCTGCGAGGTGAGGTTGTTGGCCATGAAGTTGACGTTGTCGGTGAGGTCTTTCCAGACGCCGGACACACCGGTCACCTGCGCCTGGCCGCCCAGCTGGCCCTCGGTGCCGACCTCGCGGGCGACTCGGGTGACCTCTTCCGCGAAGCCGGAGAGCTGGTCGACCATCGTGTTGACGGTGTTCTTCAGCTCGAACATCTCGCCCACGGCGTCGACCGTCACCTTGCGGCTCAGGTCGCCCTTGGCCACGGCGGTGGTCACCACGGCGATGTCGCGCACCTGCGCCGCCACGCGCGAGGACATCGTGTTGACCGCCTCGGTCAGGTCGCGCCAGCTGCCCGACATGCCGCGCAGGTTGGCGCTGCCGCCCAGCCGGCCTTCGGTGCCCGCCTCGCGGGCCACGCGGGTGACCTCGGAGTTGAAGAGCGCGAGCTGGTCGACCATGCCGTTGATGGCCTTGCCGAGCCGGCGCACCTCGCCGCGTGCCGACCTGTCGAGGTCGATGCGCCGTGACAGGTCGCCCTTGGCGACCGCGTCGATGACGTCGGCCGCGCCGCTCACCGGGCTCACCAGGGCGTCGATGAGCATGTTGACCGACTCGACGCTCTCCGCCCACGCGCCGACGCCGGGCCCGGGCGTCAGCCGCTCGCCGAAGCGGCCTTCCTTGACCACTTCTTTACGTACGCGGGTCAGCTCGTTGGCCAGGTGTTCGCGACGGTCGGCCACTTCGTTGAGCAGCAGCCGCACCTCGCTCAGAATGCCGGGAGGAGCATGAGGAACCCGACGCCGGAAGTCGCCGTCACGCCAGGAGAAGAGAGTCTCCAGGATGGGCACGAGATCCGACTCGGTGTACGTCCTCTCCTCCGGGCTTGGCTCGGCCTTGGCCGTGGTCATGGGGCCTCCTTCACTCGCGACTGGCTCCGGCGAGTGATTCAAGTCTGTCACGATGAGTAGCTCGTAGTCCTGTCCTTGGATTTACCCCAAGTCAGCGGGAAGTGTGGTAGGCACGTGAGGATGACTGCTTCTCCCCATGCGGTGCTCGCTGCGACGTTCGCGCCCGGCGATGCCGCTGTGACGGCTGCGATGAGGTTCACGCGCGAGGTGATGACCGCGTGGGCCACTGGCGGCATGCTCCACACCGCCGAGCAGGTCGCCGGAGATCTTACCGCGCAGGCCGCTGACGAGCCGTTTGAGGTGATTTGGAAGCATTTCGGGGACGCAGTCCAGGTCGAGCTGCGGCAGCGAAACCTCTCCCAAGCTGATCCGAAGGCTCCTTCCGTGCACGTCGAGGAGTGGGGAGTCACCTTTGCGGGCGATTCCCGTGTCCACTGGGCAAGGCTCACGCTACCCGGCTCCACGGACAGCATGGCAGCCGAATGGATGGAGGAGAGCAGCAGAGGGCCCCACTGGCTGGGCTTCCTCGCCGACGCCAGCGACCTGCTCGCCGGCACGCTCGACCCCGACATGGTGCCGGCCATCATCGCCCAGGTCGTGGTGCCCCGGCTGGCCAACTGGTGCGCCGTCTACACCTCCGACAACAACGCGCCGCCGCGCCTGGTCTATCTGTGGCACGCCGACGAGGCGCGCATCGACGGCCTGCGCGAGCAGCTCACGGAGATGGACGTCGCCGCCGCCGACACCAGGGTCACCTCCACCATCCACCTCGCCGAGTGGCAGGTGCTGGCGGTGCCGCTGATGGCCCGCGGCCGCAGCCTCGGCATGATGTGCCTCGGCCGCCCCGACCGCTTCCCCGACGAGGTCATCCAGTTCGCCGACGACATCGGCAGGCGCGCGGCGCTGGCCATGGACAACGCCCGCCTCTACGCCCAGCAGGCCGCCGCCAACCGGGCGCTGCAGCGCAGCCTGCTGCCGCCCAACGAGCCCGAGGTGCCCGGCCTCGACTACGGCGTCATCTACGAGCCCGCCGGCGAGGCCAACGAGGTCGGCGGCGACTTCTACGACCTGTTCAAGGCCGGCGACGACTCCTGGCGCTTCGCGATCGGCGACGTGTGCGGCACCGGCCCTGAGGCAGCCGCCGTCACCGGCCTGGCCCGCCACACGCTGCGGCTGCTGGCGAGAGAGGGCTACGGCGTGGCCGCCGTGCTCGGCCGGCTCAACCAGGCGATCCTGGAGGAGGGCGAGCGGGCGCGGTTCCTCACGCTGCTGCACGGCGACATCACGCCGGTGGCCGACGGCGGCCTGGAGGTGCGCCTGGTCTCGGCCGGCCATCCCGAGGCGCTGCGGCTCAAGCCGAGCGGCAAGGTCGAGGCGGTCACCACCCCGCAGTCGCTGCTCGGGGTCTTCCAGGAGGTCATGTTCGAGGCCGACACCGTGCGGCTCGACCCCGGTGACGTGCTGCTGGCCGTGACCGACGGGGTGACCGAGCGCCGCTCCGGCGGGCGGCTGCTCGACGACGACGGCGGCCTGGCCAAGATGCTGGCCGAGTGCGCGGGCCTGTCGGCCAGGGCGGTGGCCGAGCGCATCCGCAGGGGCGCGGCCGAGTTCGCCTCCGAGCCGAGCGCCGACGACCTCGCGATCGTGGTGCTGCGCGCCCGCTAGCGCCTGCCCGATCATGGCGGGCCCGGGTTCTTGCTGCTCACGTACGTTCTTCCAGCCGGGGAACAGGGTGCCGTGATGCTGACACGTCCGCTGACCTGAGGTCAAGCCCTCTCGTCAGGGGCACCCGACGTGCTTGCGCGCGAAGTCGAGCTGCAGGGCCGTCTGCGCGATGCGCTCGGAGACGACCAGCGAGCCGCGGATGGCGTCGTAGGTGTAGACCTCGTGCTCGCGGCCGTGCTCGGCCAGCCTCGCCACGTACTTCTCGATCTGGCGCA
This sequence comes from Nonomuraea salmonea, assembly GCF_042428605.1. Classification (NCBI taxonomy): domain Bacteria; kingdom Bacillati; phylum Actinomycetota; class Actinomycetes; order Streptosporangiales; family Streptosporangiaceae; genus Nonomuraea; species Nonomuraea salmonea. The sequence goes on along the minus strand of NZ_JBHMCF010000040.1, from coordinate 127,705 downwards.
GCGGGCAGCGCGTGTCGTTCTCGCCGGCCAGGATCAGCAGCGGGGCCTTGATCTGGTCGACGTACGTGATCGGAGAGCTGGCCGCGTACCGCTCGGGCTGCTCGTCGGGCGAGCCGCCCAGCAGCGCGCGGTGGTAGGCGCGCAGGCTCTCGGCCTCGTCCTCGTACGACGTCTGGTGGCAGGCGATCGGCACCGCGGCGATGCCGCACGCCCACATGCCGGGCTGGGTGCCGAGGCCGAGCAGCGCGAGGTAGCCGCCCCAGGACGTGCCGGCCAGCACCGTACGCGTGCCGTCCACGATGCCGTGATCGACCACCCACTCGCGCACGGCCGTCACGTCGGCCAGCTCGATGTGGCCGACGTCGCCGTGCAGCGCGTCGCGCCAGTCGGAGCCGTAGCCGGTGGAGCCGCGGTAGTTGACCCGCACCACCGCGAACCCGGCGTCCACCCAGGCCGCGACCTCGGGCGAGAACTCGTCGCGGTCGTGCGAGGTCGGCCCGCTGTGCAGCAGGAACACCGCAGGGTAGGGGGCCGTGCCGGTCTCGGGCCTGGACACCAGCGCGTGGATGCGCCCGCCCTCGCCCTCGACGTCGATGTCCTCGACGGGCACGCTCGGCGGCGCGGGCGGGCCGCCGGCGTTGAGCACGACCTGGCCGCTGGTCGAGCGGATGACCGGTGGGCGGGAGGCGCTCGACCAGGAGTATTCGACGTGGCCGCCGGGCCTCGGCGCGGCCTCCTCGATCACGCCGTGCGGCGTCTCGATGAGGGTCAGCCCGCCGCCTCTGAGGTCGTAGCGGTGCAGGTGGGTGCGGGCGCGGTCGTCGCGCAGGATGAGCAGGCCGCGGCCGTCGTCGTACCACTCGGCCGAGAGCTCGCCCGAGTCGCGCAGCCAGATCTCGCGCTGCTCGCCGGTCGCCGGGTCCCAGACGAGGGGCTCGTTGCGGCGGCGGCGCTCGTGCAGGGCCAGCAGGCGGCGGTCGCCGACGACGGGGGCGAAGCTCAGGCCGACCACGCCCTTGCCTGGACCGTCGTGCAGCTCGCCGACCACCCGGCCGTCCTGGCGTATGACGCGCAGCGCCGGGTGGCGGAAGTCGCCGTACTCGCCGTGGTTGATGGCGATGAGGGAGCCGTCGAGCGACATGGCGGCCACCCAGGCGGCCTCGGTGTGCTCGTAGAGGGTCTCGGTGGGCGCGCCCGGGCGTACGAGGTGCACGCGGAACCTGTCGCCGCTGGCCAGGCTGATGGCGGCGGCGCCGGTGGTGGACAGCGCGATGCCGCTGGGCTGGCCCGGCTCCAGGTCGGTCGCGACCGGCTCGCCCTGGCCGCCGGTGAACGGCTGGCGCCACCATCCGCCGAGCTCGTCACCGTCGGTGTCGGCGAACCAGTAGATCCACTGGCCTGTGGGGTCGATGGCCGCGTACGCGGTGCCCTTGGGCTGGTCGGTGACCTGGCGGGTGGTGCCGGCGACGCGGTCCCACGCGTAGACCTCCCACTTGCCGGTGGCGTTGGAGCGGTAGATGGAGCGGTTCGGGGCCTGGCGCGCCCAGGACGGCAGCGTCATGCGCGACGCCCGGAACCTGGCCTGCCAGCGTTCCTCCGCCTTCATCCGGTGCGCCCCCTCCCATTGGTGTCCCGCGCCTCGGGGCGTGGGATGTCGTCCAGTATTGCGCCTGTGCCGGGGAAATTCTCCGAAAATGTGCGGGAATTTCGGACTAAATGCCCCATCAGTAACACCAGTCGCACAGGTCCGTCAAGAAACAGATCTTGATCGGGGCGCCGGTTCGAAGATAGACAGCTGAAACGCCGCACGGGTTACTACACCCTGCTTTCCTGCGGCGACATTCTCGGCCACAAATGCGGCAATTCGCGCATCGAGAGTGTCCGGCTCGCTATGCCACGCGTTCGGGCCCATGCCGACGACCTGGGCGATGTCACCATGCCCCAGCTCCATCTCGAACTCGATCGAGCGCCGGTCGATCTCCACGAAACCCTCGAGGCTGCGTGCCACCCTGCGCTCCTTCTCCTCGTCCACCGAGAGCAGCCCCAGCTGCTCGACCAGCGGACTCAGGTGATGCGGCGCCGGAGTGACGACCACCGCCGCGCCGCCGGGACGCAGGATGCGCCGGAATTCGGGCCCGTTCCTGGGCGCGAACACGTCGATCACCACATCGGCCACCCCGCTCCTGATCGGAAGCGGGCGCCACACGTCGGCCACGAACGCCCCTGCCCTGGGATGCACCCGCGCCGCCCGGCGTACAGCGTGCTTCGACACATCGAACGCCATCCCGATGCCATCGTTCATCGCATTGAGCACGGCCGCCAGATAGTGCCCGGTGCCCGTGCCTGCGTCGACCACCACCGGCGAGATCCTGCCCACCACGCCACGGTCGTCGACGATGTCCGGCTCCTGCCCGGAACCTCCTGGTCCCGTGCCGTCGCCAGCCTCCACTCCCGCCCCACGGTACGCCCTCAACTCCGCGCCGTCATTCGTTTCGGTGGAGGACTCATGTTCTGCTGGAACGATTCGGCTCCGTACGGCGCCGGCGAGCGCGTCGGCGAGTGGTGCGTAATGTCCTTTGTCGAGGAATTCGGCCCTGGCCGCCACCATCGCGGCGCTGTCGGCGGTGCCCGGCGGCCGCGATCCGACCAGCAGGCTGACGTATCCCTGCCGCGCCACGTCGAAGGAGTGCCCGGCCGCGCAGCGCAGGGCGGCGCCGTCCAGCCGGAGGTCGGCTCGGCAGACGGGGCAGATGAGGTGGTCGACGATGTCGGCGAGCATGCGGCCATTCTGGTGCACGCTCAGGCGGCGGCTGCTTCCAGGAGGAAGGCGGCGTTGGAGGGCGTCGAGCGCAGCCGCTCCACCAGCACCTCCATCTTGCGGGTCCGCTCCATCGCCGACAGCGAGCGGCGCAGCCGCCAGACGATCTGCCGCTCCTGGTCGTGCAGGAGGATCTCCTCGCGGCGGGTGCCCGAGGCGTCGAGGTCGACGGCGGGGAACAGCCGCCGCTCGGCCAGCTCGCGGGTCAGGTGCAGCTCCATGTTGCCGGTGCCCTTGAACTCCTCGTACAGGCTGTTGTCCATGCGGGAGCCGGTGTCCACGAGCGCGGTGGCGATGATGGTGAGCGAGCCGCCGCCCTCGACGTTGCGCGCGGCGCCGAAGAAGCGCTTCGGCGGGTAGAGCGCGCGGGCGTCGATGCCGCCCGTCAGCACGCGGCCGCCGTTGGGCGCCACGTTGTTGTACGCCCGCCCGAGCCTGGTCAGCGAGTCGAGCAGCACCACCACGTCCTGGCCCGCCTCGACGAGCCGCTTGGCCCGCTCGATGACCAGCTCGGCGAGCGCCGTGTGGTCGCGGTCGGGGTGGTCGAAGGTGGAGGCGTAGACCTCGCCGTCGATGCGGGCGCGCATGTCGGTGACCTCTTCGGGCCGCTCGCCCACCAGCAGCACCATCAGGTGCACCTCGGGGTGGTTGCGGGCGATCCCGGCGGCCAGGGCCTGCATGACCATCGTCTTGCCGGCCTTGGGCGGGGCCACGATGAGGCCGCGCTGTCCCTTGCCGATGGGGGCGAACAGGTCGATGACGCGGGTGCTGAGCGACTCGGTCTCGATGCTCAGCCGCTCGGTGGGGTGGATGGGGGTGAGGGCGCCGAAGGCGGGCCTGTCGTGCCAGTCGGACAGGCCGTTGACCGACTCGACGCCGACCAGCTTGTTGCCGGCGAAACGCGCGGTGACGTGGTCGCCGGGGCGCAGGTCGTACTGGCGGAGTTTCTCGGGCGGGACGCGGACGTCGCCGGGTCCCGGCAGGTGAGCCGCCCTGATGAAAGCGGATTTGTCGTGTACGTCCAACAGGCCGCTCACAAGGCGGACTTGAGCGGACGAACGCTGCTCGGGAATGGTGTGCACAGACATGGTGGGCCCCTTTGAGGGAGATGCGCCAGATCGTGCGTCACGATCGGCGGTGGTGAAAGAGCGGGCCGCCGCCGTCCAGTGGAAACCGGAAGAGAACGGGCGAAGCCCGAGTCGAGAGAGATCGAAGCGGAGCTGAAGCTCAACGCTTGGTGGGAACATACCACACGATCTGGTTCATACAACGCCTAGCCCTGTTGGGCTATTCCGGGGTCGTTCTCGTGTCTTCGCCCGCGCGGAAGTCTCTGGCGAGTGACAATGTTCTTCGTAGCACCGGCCCGCGAGGAAAATTACCGCAGCCGGTGTATCGAACGGCACAGAGCCCCCATCGGCGCAGCGTCATCGTGTCAAGTGGCATGCAGGATCCCTGCAACTCGATGAGGGTTCCATAGGCACATACGAAGAAGACTCCTTGGGGGAGCACCATGAAGACCGTCAGCCGCTGCCCGCGGTGCCACCACGAGCTCGACGAGGGCCCGATCATCTACCGCTGCGCCAACTGCCGCCGCGCCGTCTACGCCGCCGACATCGAGAACGAGTACGTTCCCCGGCAGCCAGTCGCCGCCTAGTCTGGGCGGATGCCGCACCAACCGATCATCACCGGCTCCGGCGTCGAGGTCACACCCCTCTGCGACGCCGTCGGGCCCATGGGGCCGTCGATCCGCCGCCCGCCGGCCGAGCTGTTCCCCGGCTCCAGGCTCCCCGACGAGCCCTGGGTCCTGCACTTCCACTGCTATCTGCTCCGCGACGCCGCCGACCGGCTGACCCTGGTCGACACCGGCATCGGCGCCGCGGACTCCCCGGCCGCGAGCTGGGCGCCGGTCCCCGGCACGCTGAGCGGCGAGCTGGCCGCCGCGGGCGTCACGCCCGCCGAGATCGGCACGGTCATCCTCACCCACCTGCACAGCGACCACGCCTCCGGCACGGTCGCCGAGGGCAGGCCGGTGTTCGAGAACGCGCGCCACGTGCTCCAGCGGGCCGAGCTGGACGCCGCCGCGGGCCCCATGCTCGACGAGGTCGTCACCCCGCTCAAGGACCTGCTCCACGTCGTCGAGGGTGACACCGAGGTCGCGCCGGGCGTCCACGTGCACGCCACGCCCGGCCACACCCCCGGGCACCAGATCGCCCGCGCGGGAGAGCTGGCCATGACCGGCGACCTGGTCCTGCATCCGGTGCAGCTCGCCGATCCCGCGATCCGCTACCTCTACGACGACGACCAGGAGACGGCCGCGCGCACCCGCGCCGACGTGCTCGCCCGGCTCAGGGCCGAGCAGGCGATCCTCGCGACGGCCCACTTCAGCGAGCCGTTCCACCGCCTCTGACGCCGCTGGGAACGCCGGGCCGGCCCCCTCAAACCGGGCCCCCTCAGAAGGGCCGCTCCCTCTGAATGGGCCGCCCCCTCGGAAGGTCAGCGGCCGGCCATGGCCGGCTGGTCGGCGAGGAGGGACGACGGCAGCGCCACCGTGGCGGTCAGGCCGCCGTACGGCGAGGACACCAGCCGGACCTTGATGCCGTGCCTGGCCGCCAGCCGGGAGACCACGAACAGGCCGAGCCGGTCGCTCTGCGCGAGGTCGAACTCGGGGGTGTTGGTCAGCCGGTCGTTGAGCTCGTCGAGCTCGGTCCTGGGCAGCCCGAGCCCCCGGTCCTCCACCTCCACCACCATGCCGTGCGGGCTGAGCGCGCTGCGCACGTCCACGCGGGTCCTGGGCGGTGAGAAGAGGGTGGCGTTCTCGATCAGCTCGGCCATCAGGTGGGCCACGTCGGTGACGACCGAGCCGATGAGCGCGACGGGCGGCGGCTGCAGCACCTCGACCCGCTCGTACTCCTCGACCTCGGCGACGGCGGCGCGCAGCACGTCGTGCACCGACACCGGGTTGCGCCAGCCGCGGCCTGGCGTCTGGTCGGACAGGATGATCAGGCTCTCGGCGTGGCGCCGCATGCGGGTGGTGAGGTGGTCGAGCTTGAACAGGTCGGACAGCGTCTCCGGCGCCTCCTCGGCCCGCTCCATGCTGTCCAGCTGCAGGAGCTGGCGGTGCAGCAGCGACTGGTTGCGGCGGGCCAGGTTCACGAAGACCTGGCTGACGCCGTGGCGCAGCCTGGCCTGGTCCACGGCGGCCTCCACGGCGGTGGCCTGCACGTCGTTGAACGCTTGCACGATGTCGCGGACCTCCGTGGTGTCCGCCTCCACCTGGAGGGGCGCGACCTCCTCGGCCGTGGGCGGCTCGGTGTTGGTCCGCAGCCGCTTGACCAGCCCGGCCAGGCGTACCTCGGCCAGCTCGGTGGCGGCGTCGCGCAGCGCGGCCAGCTCGCGGACCAGCCGCTTGCGGAAGCGCAGCGAGAGCAGGATCGAGGCGACGACCGCGAGGAGGCCGGCGCCGGCCGCCACGCCGATCTTGATGAGCATGCCGATCGCGTCCGGCGTCACCCGATCGGCCAGCGTCTTGGTGGACGCGGTCTGGTTGTGCTGGACCGCGGCCCACAGGTTCTCGCCGTCGATGGGCCAGGTGGCCGCCGCCGCGGGCAGGCCGTCCTTCGGCGACTGGTCCTTGACCGCGTCCTCGGCCTCCAGCCACTCCTTGTAGACCGGCGAGGCCGCCAGCCGCTCGTACGACGCCCGCAGCCCCCCGTCCAGGTACGACATCGCCTGCGCGTGGAGCAGCCGCCTCGTCGCGACCATGCCGGTGAACGCCTCCCGCTCGCGCCCGTCCACCCGGCCCCTGGCCAGCACGGCCGCGATCACCGCCCGCTCACGGGAGAGCACCTCGGTGGCCTCGCCCATCGTGATCAGCGCCTTGGCCTGCTGGTACAGCGTCATGTCGGGGACCAGGATCATGCTGTCGTACAGGCGGAAGGAGGCGTCGGCGATCTCGCTGTAGCCGTCGATGACGTCGATGGGCTCGACGACGGAGGCGTCCACCTGGCGGCGGATGTCGATGATCTGGGCGAGCCTGACGTTGAGCGCGCTGAGCTGGTTGAGCATCTCGGGCGGCAGGTTGCGGACGCGGGCGGCCGACGTCTGGAAATGCGTGATCGCCTGGTCGGTGGCGCGGCGCTGCTCGACCAGCTCGTCGGAGCCGCGCCCGTTCATCATGAGCCCGACGGACAGCAGCCGCTCGTTCTGCAGCGCGACGTTGACCTGCACGGACGGGCCGGTGAGGTTGTCCGACATGTCCTTTGCGGCCAGCAGGCGCAGGCCGTCGCCGCCGGTCAGGCCGGCCGCGAACGCCCACAGCCCCACCAGGGACAGCAGGGGGACGAGCAGGAGGACGAGCAGCTTGACGGTGATGGGGCGGCCACGCGTGGGGGGCATGCGACCTCCGGGTGCATGATGAGACCGCCTCGCAGATTACACCCCCCTTTGAGAGGATTTCCGTGCGTCTTCCGCGATCTTTCTCCGGCTGGACCATCGGCGTCTTCGGCGTTCTGGCCTTCGCGCTGGGTCTGCTCGGGCTGCTCTCGCCCGGCACGATGCTCACGATGCTCGGTTTCGAGGTGCCGGAGGCGCGGGCGGCCGGCGACTACACGCTGGTCTATCTGGCCGCCTCGTCGATGGCCGCGGTCAACATGGGCGCCTACTACGTCTTCGCCGCCTGCGCGGACTACGTGCCGTTCTTCCGGTGGACGGTGCCGTTCCGGCTGGTGACGTTCACGGTGTTCACCACGCTCGTGGTGACGGGGGCCGCGCCGGGCGAGTTCGTCGGCGTCGGGGTGTGGGAGGGGCTGGGGGCCGTGGTCACCGGGGTCGCGCTGTGGCGCGAGGGCAGGCTGCTGCCCTCGCGCCCGCACGCCGACGCCTGACCAGACGCCTGACCAGACGCCCTGTCCAGACGCCTGACTAGCGGCGTTCCTCGGCACGACCGGCGACCAGGTGGTCGCCCTTGGTCGTCGTGTGCTCGCGCTCGAGCCGCCGTTCCAGGTCGCGCTTCTCGTCCTCCAGCCGGGCCACCCGGTCGGAGGCCTCGGCCCTGGCGCTGCGCAGCCGGCGCCGCTGCCGGGCCGTCCTGCGCGAACCCGAGCCCATCAGCCACAGACCCACCACCAGGAGCGCCGCGGCGGCGGCCCCCGTGAGGAACATCTCGACGTGGCCGAGCTCGAAGGTGTAGCCGAACAGGATGTACCTGGAGCTCTGCTCGAAGAGCACCAGGGCGAAGGCGGCACCGGCGAGCAGGATCAGGAGCAGTCCCAACACGATCATCCAACTCACCCCTTGTCGGAAAGAGAGGCTCTCCACTGCCCGGAGATCGGCGGGATATGCGCGAAGATGACGTTCATGAGACCAGCGGCAGGGGAGGTCCTGCACTTCTCGGAAGACCCGGCGATCGACAGGTTCGAGCCGCATGTCGCGCCGACGAGCCGGCAGAGCGAGCCCTACGTGTGGGCGGTCGGCCACGACCGCTGCCCCGACTACTGGTTCCCGCGCGCCTGCCCGAGGGCGATGGCCTGGACGGGACCGCGCACCACCGAGCACGACAAGCTGCGCATCCTCGGCGCCGGTTGCGGGCCGCGCGTGCACGCCGTCGAGTACGCCTGGCTCAAGGCGATCATGGACGTCCGCCTCTACGCCTACCGGCTGCCCGCCGGCACCTTCGAGCCCATCGGCGACCCGCCGCACGCCATGGTCTCGACGGTCCCCGTGACGCCGCTCGGCCCGCCCGAGCAGGTGGGCGACCTGTTCGAGCTGCACGAGGAGGCGGGCATCCAGCTCAGGGTGCTGGACAACCTCTGGCCGTTCTGGAACGAGGTGACGGCCAGCACCCTGGAGTTCAGCGGGATCCGGATGCGGAACGCGCGTCGATGAGCGCGCGCACCTGCTCCGGCGTCATCGAGCCGGGGGCCAGCCGCTCGCGCGCGACCCGGTTGGCCTCCCGCCGCAGCGTCTCGTTGACCGGCGCGGGCACGCCGTGCTCGCGGCCGATCAGCACGATCTCGCCGTTGAGGTAGTCGGCCTCGATCGAGCCGCTGCCCCTGGCCAGGCTCTGCCAGGACGACCCGCCGCCGCGCTCGACGCCCTCGATGGGCCTGGCGTCCACCTTGTGGCCGCGTACCGCGGCCTCCTCCTCGGGCGTGTGGTAGGCGATGCCGGCCCGGTCGAGCACCGTACGCGCCTCGGCCCGCGCCGACTCGGCCAGCTCGGCCATGCCGGGCGCGTGGCCGACCAGCGCCTCGACGGCGTTGCCCAGGTTGCCGAGCAGCTTGAGGTATTTCCAGCGCATGACGTCGTCGGACGCGTGCGCCACCAGGCCGTGCTTGCCGAGGTCGGTGACGATCTGCTCGCCGAGCTCGTCCACACCCTGGGGATAGCGCCCGACGTGCAGCATCCCCGAATAGGGGTACGCGTGCGCCGCGATGGTCCCCGGCGCGGGGATCTGGGCCGGCAGCCACACGCACATGCCGTAGACCCGCTCGAAGCGCCGCAGCGCCATGCGCTCGTTGGCGACACCGTTCTGGGCGCAGACCACGGGCAGGTCGGACGACCATGGAGCCAGCGCCGCGACGGTGTCCTGCGACTTGGTGGCCACGATGAGCACGTCGCCGTCGCGGGTCGGCACGGGACCGTCGGCGGCGGGCACGGGCAGGGTCTCGGTGCTGTCGGGGGTGAGCAGGCGCAGGCCGTCACGCTTGAGAGCCTCGTAGTGGGCTCCGCGCGCGATGAGGACGACCTCGTGCCCGCCTTGGAACAGGCGGGCGCCGATGGTGCCCCCGACCGCTCCTGCTCCGATGACTATGTAGCGCATCGTCCGAGGATGTCACTCCTCATTTGGCCAGCGCCACCTGGGTGTGCGCGGTGACGGCGGAGCCGCGCGAGCGCTCGCGCCAGATGGTCCGCAGCACCCGCCAGCCGTCGCGGACGGCGTGCAGGTTGCTGGTGCCGTGGATGCGGGAGCGCTCGCGGCTCGGGACCTCGCGGATGACCAGGCCGGCCTGGGCGGCGCGGACGTTCATCAGGGTCTCGATCTCGAAGCCGTCGCAGTCGAGGTCGAGCACCTCCAGGTGGCGCCGCCAGAAGGCGTTGTAGCCGTAGCAGAGGTCGGTGTAGCGGGTGCCGTAGAGCAGGTTGGTGGTGCCGGTGAGGAACCTGTTGCCGAGCGAGCGGATCGGGCTGAGGTCGTCCGAGCCGCCACCAGGGGCGTACCTGGAGCCCTTGGCGAAGTCGGCGCCGTTGATGAGGGTGGCGACGAAGGAGCGGATCTCCCTGCCGTCGGTCGAGCCGTCGGCGTCGATCATGACGATGATGTCGCCGCGGGCGGCCTGGAAGCCCTCGATGAGCGCGTTGCCCTTGCCGCGCCGGGTCTGGACGACGACCCGGAGACCGGGGCGCAGCCTGCGCGCGACGGCGACGGTGTCGTCGGTCGAGTTGCCGTCGACCAGGATCACCTCGTCGATCCAGTCGGGCAGCGTGGCGAAGACGTGAGGAAGGTTCTCGGCCTCGTTCATCGCGGGGACGATGACACTGACGCTCGCGGCGAAAGGCTGCTTGTTCATGGACCCAAGGTCGACCCCAACACATGCAAGTCACTTGCCAATGCCTTGCATAGATCGCGGTTATTCCGGCGGGTCGGCTATTTGTCCTTCTTCGGCCCGGAAAATTATCTCATCAACGGTCTCCTCGACCGTTTGATGGGAGGTATCCAGCCAGAGGCCGATGCGTGGGGTCTCGTCCCGGAGAGCGGCGTCCAGCTGGGAGATCGTCCAGTTTCCGCTGTATCCGGACTTGGCGCGGGCGGCCTCGCGGCGCGCGACTGCGGCCGGATCGGGCGCCAATACGATCACATACAGCGGCCGCGAACGGATCATTTTCGTGAATCGCTGCAAATCCCCGCCGATAATCACATCCTGAACAATTGCCGTGAATCCGGCGTCGAAATACATATCGGCTGTGGCAGCCGCCAGGCGATAACGCAGCCGGAGCTGGCGCACCGCTTCGTCGCCGGCCTCCGGCGTCATCTCGGCGCGCCCGGCGACCACCATCCGGCGGAACACGTCACCGCGTACGTGCGCGGCGCGCGGCAGCCGCTCGGCCAGGGCCTGGGCCACGGTGGACTTGCCCGCGGCCGAGACCCCGGTGATCACGACGACGCCCTTCAAGCGCCCACCAGCTTGCGCACCCGGTCGGCGCCCACCGCCATCAGCAGCGTGGGCAGCCTGGGACCGGTGTCGCGGCCGACCAGCAGCTTGTAGAGCAGCGCGAAGAAGGCCCGCTGGGCCGCCTTGAGCTCGGGCGTCGCCTTCGCGTCGGCCGGCAGGCCCGCCTGGAGCTTCGGCACGCCGTAGACCAGGTCGGTCAGGCCGTCGAGCGTCCAGTCGTCGAGGCCGTCGGCCAGCAGCCGCAGCGCCTCGCGGTCGTCGGCGCCGAGCGAGTCGAGCAGTTCCTGGTCGGGCGACGCGCGCACGCGTGTGCGCTGGTCGGCGGGCAGGTGCTCGTCCACCCAGCGCTGCGCCCTGTCGAGCCTGGGCCGCGCCTCATCCAGCGTCTCGACGCCGTCGAGGTCGCGCAGGATGCGCAGGGTCTGCTCGGCGTGGCCGGTGGTGATGTCGAGCACCGAGGCCAGCGTGCGGTAGGCGACCGGGTGGGGCGTGGCGGGCAGGGGACCCGCCGCGGTGGACACGGCCCTGTCGTACGCCGCCAGCTCAGCGGGCTGCGCCTGCCCGCCCGCGACCTTGCGGCCCAGCGCGTCCCACTCGTCGTAGAGCCGCTGGATCTCGTGGTCGAAGGCGATCTTGAAGGACTGGGCGGGCTTGCGGCGGGCGTACAGCCAGCGCAGGACCGGCGCCTCCATGATGCGCAGCGCGTCGGACGGCGTCGGCACGTCACCCTTCGAGCTGCTCATCTTGGCCATGCCGGAGATGCCGACGAAGGCGTACATGGGGCCGATGGGCTGCTGCCCGCCGAACACCTCGCGGACGAGCTGCCCGCCCACGACCCACGCCGACCCCGGCGAGTGGTGGTCGACCCCCGAGGGCTCGAACACGACCCCCTCGTACGCCCACCGCATCGGCCAGTCGACCTTCCACACCAGCTTGCCCCGGTCGTGCTCGGCCAGCCGCACGGTCTCGCCGAAGCCGCACTCGCAGGTGTAAGCCAGCTCGGTGGTCTCGTCGTCGTAGTTGGTGACCGTGGTGAGGTCGCGCCCGCACAGGTCGCAGTAGGGCTTGTAAGGGAAGTAGTCGCCGCCACGCGGCGGCTCGCCCTCCTTGGTGCGGTAGCGGGAGAGCACGCCGTCGATCCTGGCCCGCTCGCGCACGGCCAGCAGGATTTGCTCGCGGTAGGCCCCCGACGTGTACTGCTCGGTCTGGCTGATGGCGTGCACCTCGACGCCCAGCTCGGCCAGCGCCTCGCTCAGCGGAGCCTTGAAGTGCTCGGCCCAGGAGGCGTGGGGGCTGCCGGGCGGCGCGGGCACCGAGGTCAGCGGTTTGCCGATGTGCTCCGCCCACGACGGGTCGATGCCCGCGGGCACCCTGCGGAAGCGGTCGTAGTCGTCCCACGACAGCAGGTGGACGCACGCGTGGCCGCGCCGCCTGATCTCGTCGGCGACCAGGTGGGGCGTCATGATCTCGCGCAGGTTGCCCAGGTGGATCGGGCCGGACGGGCTCAGCCCCGAGGCGCAGACGATGGGCCGGCCCGGGGCGCGCCGCTCCGCCTCGGAGATCACCTCGTCCGCGAACCTGGAGACCCAGTCGGTCTCCTTACTGTCAGCCATCGCAGCATTGTCGCGGGTCGGCACGGGTGAAGCCAACGCGTTACGCGATCAGCCGGGGTCGTGCGGCTCGATGCGGGGGTCGGAGAAGACCTCGGCCAGTTCGTGACTGACCCGCCTGGCCGCCTCCTCGGTCACCCGCAGCACGTGGCGGCCGGGGGCGACCGCCACGAGCCCGAAGTCGGCGTCGGCGTCGTCGTCGGACAGGCCGAGCAGGCGCAGCGCGTCGTCGAGGGTGGACTCGGGCGGCAGGCGGATCTGGATGATGGCCATGTCAGGCCGCGCGCGTGCGGTTGTGGCGGGCGAGCGCGGCGAGCACGGCGGGCGGGTCGATGACGCCGAAGCCGTAGTCGTGGTCGAAGCCGACCGTGCTGCGGTCGTCGGCCGTGCGGTGCAGCAGCGTACGGAGCTGGGCGGGCGTCAGCTCGGCGGCCGGGCGCCCGGTCCTGACGGCGGCCACCACGCCGGCCGCGACGGGGCAGGCCGCCGAGGTGCCGGTGTCGGCCGGGCCGACCGCCTCAGACCCGGCGAAGTGCGTGTAGGCGCACAGGTCGGGCTTGCGCTCGGACAGCCGGCCAGGACCCTGGGAGGAGTAGCCGACGCGCTCGCCCCGCGTGTCCACGCCGCCGACCGACAGCACCGACGGATGCGAGTTGGCCCCGGTGATGGGCCGGTCGGGGTAGCCGCAGCGCCCGTCGGGGCACTCGCGCCCGCAGTTGCCCGCCGAGAACAGGATGTCGGCCCCCGCCGCCTCCAGGCTGCCCACGATCAGGTTGAACGGGTGCGCCGGGTTGTCGGAGTAGTTGCCCGGGTGTCCCGGCGGGAAGTCCATGTCGGGCGAGAACAGCCCCCAGCTGTTGCTGACCACCAGCGACCTGGACTCGGCCGGCATGGCCCGCAGCACGCGGTCGAGGTGGGCGTAGGCGGCCACGGCGTCCGACAGCAGCCCGTCGGCGAGCGTGCCGCCCTCGCGCCTGCTGAGCAGGACGGGGATGTCGATCAGGGTCGCCTTGGGCGCGGCGAGCAGCACGTCGAACGCGCACATCGAGCCGTGGCCCACCGGGTGGCGGCCCGGCCGCGCGGGCACGCCGGGCGGGCTCCAGCTGCGCTGCGCGTCGAGTGTCACGTCGTGGCCGATGCGGGCGGCGACGTGGCCGGTGTTGACGCCGCCGTCCACGACCGCGACCGTCACGCCGGCGCCGTCGTGGCCCGCCGACCACAGGTCCTGGACGTGCAGCAGCCGCCTGACCTCCGCCCAGTCGCCGACCGGGCCGTCGCCGCCGCAGGTGGGGCTGGGCTGGATGTAGGGGTCGGCGAAGACGCCGGCGACCTCGCGTACGGAGGAGGACAGCAGCGCCGAGCGGGTGGCCAGCTCGCCGTCGGAGATCTCGCCCCTGACCAGCACAGAGGCGTCCTCGGGCGCGAGCGAGAACTGCATGCGCTGGTGGGGCGAGAGCGAGAGCGGGCGGGGGACGGCGACCGGCTCGTACGCCGGGTCGATGAGGACTCCTGGCAGGTCACCGGCGACGTCGGCCGCCACGCTGCGGACACCGGAGTCCATCACCGCCGCGACGACGTCGGGGGCGGGCCGGAGCTGGATCAGGACACGCATGGGGATCCCCTTGAGGTTGCTGTGACCGAACGATTACGTATCGTAATCATGCCCGGTCTCCTCAAGGGGATTCCTCTTACAAGGTCGCGGCCTGCGGGTCCCAGCCGTCCGGCAGCGGCTCGGGGGCGTCCGGCGCGGAGCCGATGTCGCGGAACTCCGCCCGCTCACCCGACTCCGTGATGGCCGCCATGAGTTCGAGCACGTGGTAGGTCAGCTCGCCCGACGCGCGGTGCGGCGTGCCGGCGCGCAGCGACCTCGCCATGTCGAGCACGCCGATGCCGCGCCCCGCGGTCGTGCCGGTGATCGGCAGCTCCCGCCAGTCGGCGTCGCGCAGCCCGCGGACCAGCAGCGGGCCCTCGAACGTGTTGGGATCGGGCAGCGAGAGCGCGCCCTCGGAGCCGATCACCTCGATCATCCGCCGGTTGATCGCCGAGTCGAAGCTGAACGTGGCCGACGCCGTCGCCGTGCCGGGGAAGTCCAGCAGGGCGTTGACGTGGGTGGGCACGTCCACTGGGAACAGCTTGCCCGCCTTCGGCCCCGAGCCCACCTCGCGCTGGTCGCGGGCCCTGCGCGTGCCCGCCGCCACCCGGACGACGGGACCGAGCAGCGAGACCAGCGCGGTCAGGTAGTAGGGCCCGAGGTCGAACAGCGGTCCGCCGCCCGGCTGGTAGAAGAACTCCGGGCTGGGGTGCCAGGACTCCGGCCCGAGGCTCTGCGTGGCCGCGGTGACCGCGACGGGCTTGCCGATCAGCCCCGAGGAGATCGCGTGCAGGGCCGACTGCAGGCCCGCCCCCAGGAACGTGTCGGGGGCGCCGCCGACCCGCAGCCCCCGGTCGGCCGCCTCGGCCATGACCTTGGCGGCCTCGTCGGTGGTCATCGCCATCGGCTTCTCGCCGTACACGTGCTTGCCGGCGCGCAGGCTCTCCAGCGCGACGGCCGCGTGCGCGGACGGGACCGTGAGGTTGACGACGATCTCCACCTCGGGGATCGCCAGGGCGTCGGCGAGGGTGCCGGACACCTCGACGCCGTGCTCGCGGGCCACCTCGGCGGCCCTGCCGGTGTCGATGTCCGCGACGGCGAGCACGCGCACGTCGGGGAAGGAGGTGAGGTTGCGTAGGTACTGGCCGCTGATCACACCGGCGCCGACGAGCGCGACGCCGACCGGGCCGTTGCTCAATGCCCCTCCAAGGAGGTGAGGTACGTGTGGCTCTCCGCCAGGGCGGCGAAGACGTCGGTCGCGCACTCGTCGAGCTCGACCACGCGCCGGGCGTCGGGGGCGGCGGCGAGGATCTCGGGCACCGGCATGGCGCCCGCGCCCACCGCCGTGTGCGGCTCGCCCTTGACCACCGGGCCGTCCTTGACGTGCAGCGCGATCACGCGGTCCGCCAGGCGGCCGAGCAGCGCGGGCACGTCGGCGCCGCCCACGGCCGCCCAGTAGGTGTCGATCTCCAGGAACACCTCGGGCGCCAGCAGGTCGGCCAGCACCTCGATGGCGTGCCGGCCGTCCACCTCGGGTTCCAGCTCCCACCAGTGGTTGTGGTAGCCGATCCGCATGCCGTGCCGCGCGGCCTGCACGGCCAGATCGTTGAGCAGGTCGGCGGCCCTGGCGATGCCGTCGCGGGTGGTGAACTCCTCCGGCGCGATGCCGGCCGGCACGATCACCTTGTCCGTGCCGAGGGTGGCGACCGCCTCGAACACCTCGGCGGGCTCACGCTGGAGCACCGCGCCCGCGTGCGTGCCCGACACGCTCAGCCCCAGGTCGTCGGCGACGGCGCGGAAGCCCTTCGGGTCGTTCAGCGGGTCGTACGGCTCGACGGCCCGGTAGCCGGCCTCGGCGACCCGGCGCAGCGTGCCGTCGCGGTCGTCGGCCAGCGCCTGCCTGACCGTGTAGAGCTGGACGCTGATCGGTCCGCTCATCCGCGTACCCCCAGGAGGTGCTCGAGCGCGAGCTGGTTGAGCCGGGTGAAGTGGAAGCCGCGGGCGGCCGCCTCCTCCACGTCGAAGTCGTCCTTGGCGAGGTCCTGCCAGGTCTCGCCCTCGGCGAGCGTGGGCTTGGCCAGCTCGTCCACGCGCGAGGCCCTGATCGCCTCCTGGACCTCGGGGTCGGCGCGGAAGGCGCGCGACTTCTCCTTGAGGATCAGGTACGTGCGCATGTTCGCCGCCGCCGAGTCCCACACGTCCTGCGGGTCCTCGGTGCGCAGCGGCTTGTAGTCGAAGTGGCGGGGGCCGTCGTAGCCGCCGTTCTCCAGCAGGTCGACCAGGAAGAACGCGCTCTTCAGGTCACCGTGGCCGAAGATCAGGTCCTGGTCGTACTTGGGACCGTGCTGGCCGTTGAGGTCGATGTGGAAGAGCTTGCCGTGCCACAGCGCCTGGCTGATGCCGTGCACGAAGTTGAGCCCGGCCATCTGCTCGTGGCCGACCTCCGGGTTGAGGCCCACCATCTCGGGGTGCTCCAGCTCGTTGATCAGCGCCAGGGCGTGGCCGATCGTGGGCAGGAGGATGTCGCCGCGCGGCTCGTTCGGCTTCGGCTCCAGGGCGAAGCGGATGTCGTAGCCCTTGTCGATGACGTACTGGCAGAGGAGGTCCAGGCCCTCCTTGTAGCGGTCCATGGCGGCCTTGACGTCCTTGGCGGCGTCGGACTCGGCGCCCTCGCGCCCGCCCCAGCACACGTACGTCTTCGCGCCCAGCGAGGCGGCGAGGTCGAGGTTGCGCATGACCTTGCGCAGCGCGTAGCGGCGGACGTCGCGGTCGTTGCTGGTGAAGGCGCCGTCCTTGAAGACCGGGTGGGTGAAGAGGTTCGTGGTCGCCATCGGGACCTTCATGCCGGTCTCGTCGATGGCCTTCCTGAACGCGGCGACGGCCTTGTCGCGGTCGGACTCGACGGCGAGCAGGTCGTCGTCGTGGAACGTGACGCCGTACGCGCCGAGCTCGTGGAGGCGGTGGACGCTCTCCACCGGGTCGAGCGCGGGCCGGGAGGCGTCGCCGAACGGGTCGCGGGCCTGCCAGCCCACGGTCCACAGGCCGAAGGTGAAGCGGTCGTCGGGAGTCGGCGTGAAGGATGCGGTCATTTTCGGGCCCCTGTAACTTTTAGTCCATAATCTGTACTTATCCTGAGGAGGTGGATGCCATGTCGTCAAGAGGGGTCAGGCATGATTCCATGCGCGCCCGTAACCTGGCCGTAGTGCTGGCGACCATTCACCGATCAGGACCTCACACCCGGGCATCGCTCGCTGAGCGGACCGGGCTCACGAAGACCACCGTATCCAGCCTGGTCGCCGACCTCCTTGAGGCGGGCGCGGTGACCGAGAGCGGCGCCGTGCGGGCGGGCGAGCGGGGGCGTCCCGGCGTGGCGGTCAGCCTCAGCGGGCACCGGGTGGCCGCGCTCGGGCTGGAGATCAACATCGACTACCTCGCCGCCTGCGTGGTCGACCTCACCCGTACGGTCCGGCTGCGGCGCATCATCCCCGCCGACAACCGCAACTCCGACCCCGCCGCCATCCTGGAGAGCCTGCGCGCCCTGGCCAAGGAGACCACCGCCGAGGCGGCCGCCGCAGGGCTGCGCGTCATCGGCGCCGCGCTCGCCGTCCCCGGCCTGGTCGAGGGCGGCATGCTGCGCAGCGCCCCGCACCTCGGCTGGCGCGACGTCCGCGTGTCGGACCTCGTGGACATGCCGTTCGAGGTCGACAACGAGGCCAACCTGGCGGCGCTCGGCGAGCTGTGGTTCGGGCCCAGGGAGAGCGACTTCCTCTACGTCTCCGGCGAGATCGGCATCGGCGCCGGCCTCGTGGTGCAGGGCGGCGTGTTCAAGGGTACGTACGGGCTGGCCGGCGAACTGGGCCACGTCGTGGTCGTGCCCGACGGGCCCGGCTGCCGCTGCGGCGGGCGGGGCTGCCTGGAGGTGTACGCCGGCCAGGACGCCCTCCTCGGCGACCTCGGCTCGGTGCGCGAGCTGGTGAGCCGCCTGGAGTCGGGCGACCAGGCGGCCCTGGAGGCGTGCCGGCGGGCCGGGCACGCGCTCGGCGTCGCGCTCACCTCGGCCGTGCACCTGCTCGACCCCGGCACGATCGTGCTCGGCGGCATCTTCGCGCCGCTGTTCCCCTGGCTGGCGGCGCCGGTCTCCGGCGGCCTGGGCACGCGGCTCGCGCAGATGCGCGGGGCACCCCCCGACCTCGTGGTCTCGGCCACCGGCTCCGACGCCGCCGTGCTCGGCGCGGCCGGGCTGGTCATCCAGCAGATCATCGCCGAGCCCGCCAAGCTGCTCGGCCTCTAGCGCCCGGCCCGAGACCGTGAACGGGCTGGTAAGGGCCGGAGAGATCTTCCTCCTGGACGCTTAGATCCGCATTACGCGCCGCCTTTTATGGTGACGGCCGAGACCGTACCTCGGGAGCAGCCCATGTCAGAGCGAAAGGCGAAGCGCAGGCGGGCCGCCATGCGACGTGAGGAAACCCTTCTGCGGGAGCAGCGTCGGCGACTCGGACGCCGGATCGGCTACGGCGCCGCCGCCGTGCTGTCGGTGGTGTTCGTGGCGATCGGCGTGCTGGCGTACCTGTCGGTGGGGAACGACCAGCCGCCCTCCGCCGGCACCGCACCTCCTACCGCCACGGCGTCCACAGCGTCCACAGCGTCTACAGCGTCCGCGTCGGCCTCCCCGACGTCGTCCGCCACCAAGTGAGGGGTGCGGCGGAAGTGGCTGGGTGAGATGCCGTACTCGCGGCGGAAGGCCCCGGAGAAGGCGAACTCGGTGGCGTAGCCGACCTGCCTGGCGATCGCCGCCAGCGGCGCGTCCGTCTCGCGCAGCAGCCGCGCGCCCCGGTCGAGCCGCAGGCCGATCAGGTATTTCATCGGCGGCCGTCCCATGACGGCGGCGAAGCGCCGGGCGAAGGCCGTCCGTGACAGGCCCGCCGCCGCGCTGAGGCGATCGACCGTCCACGGACGTTCGGGGTGGTCGTGCATCGCGCGCAGCGCGGCGGCGATGCCCGGGTCCTCGGTGCCTGGCCAGCCGGTGCCGTGCCGTTCGTGCCACTGGCGCAGCACGTGGACCAGGATCAGGTCGAGCAGCGCGGGCAGCGTCGCGCCGGTGCCCATCTGCGCGCCCGACACGTCCGTGCCGAGGAGGTCGACGAGCACTCGCAGCTCGGGGTGCGCGTCGTAGTCGGGCGAGATCGCGATGAGGTCGGGCAGCGCGCGCAGGTAGCGCGGCGCGGCGCCGTGCGCGAGCCGGTAGGAGCTGCACAGGAACTCGAAGTCGAACGGCCCAGGCGCGGGCGGGATCGGGCCCGTCCCGGCGGGCGGCAGGTCGCGCAGCGCGCGTGGCGACCTGCTGAGGCCGTGCTCGGCGCCGGAGGAGGTGAGGACGACGTCGCCCGGCCGCAGCGGGACCGGCTCGGCGTCCTCGGTGATGAGCCAGCAGGCACCGCGCAGCACGATGTGGATGCCGCTGCCGGAGAAGGCGGGGAACCGCATGCCGGGGGAGCCCGACGACCTGATCACGCGGCCGGCCGCGCTGCCGACGCGTACGGTGCGGATCACCTCGCTGAGCAGGTCCATGGTTTCGATGGTATGAGCGGAACACGTATGGGCCGGTACGTCCCGCGTATGGTGCTCAGGCCGGTCAAAGGGGTGTCATCGATGACGTGTCCGATGAAACCACCGAGATCCTGCGGCTGCACGCGGAGAAGACCGAGCAGGGTGACCGACCCGCCAGGGAGAGCATCGACGCGCTGCGCGCGGACGGCGCGTTCGCGCTGCGCACGCCCCGCGCGTACGGCGGCGCCTGGGCGGGCACGGAGGCCATCGCCCTGCGCCTGAGCGAGCTGGGCCGCGCCTGCCCGTCGAGCGCCTGGCTCGCGGGAACCTGCGTCACCTCCAAGAACCTCACCACGCGGTGCCTGCCCGACGAGGCGCTGCGCGCGTGCTTCGCCGACCCGGACGCGCTCTTCTGCGGCTCCGGGGTGCCGCGCGCCCATGGCGAGCGCACGGCCGACGGCGTGCGGATCGACGGCCGCTGGTCGTACGTCTCCGGCTGCGAGGACGCGACCTGGGCCGGGCTCGGCCTCATGATGGACGGCCGGTTCTCCTACGCCGTCGTGCCGACGGCCGACCTCGTCGTGGAGCGGACCTGGCACATGGCGGGCATGCGCGGGACGGGCAGCCACACGCTCGTCGCCTCAGGCGTCGTGGTGCCGGACGCCCACGTGCGGGCGGCGGAGCCGTTCGGGGGCCGTGACCTGCTGCTGTACGGGACGACGGTGCTCGCGCCCGTGGTCGGCGCCACGTGGGGGGCGCTCGACCTGACCGAGGCCATGTTCGCCTCCGACCGCAAGCCGTTCATGACCGGGTACGCCCGGATGGGCGACTCGCCCGGGGCCCGGCACTGGCTGGCGGAGGCGGCCCACCTCGCCCGGCGCGCGCGGCGCACCATGCTCGCCGTGGCCCGCGCGGCGGACGACGAGGACCTGCCCGAGGCCGAGATCCCGCGCCTGCGCATGGAGCTGGCGGACGCCGGCAGGGACTGCAGGGCGGCGGTCGAGCGCGTGATGGACCTGCACGGCACCGGCGGCTTCGCCGCGGCGAACCCGCTGCAGCGGTTCTGGCGTGACGTGTCGGTGGGCAGCCGGCATCCCCACCTGAACCCGTACCTGGGGATCGAGAACTACGGCACGGCCCTGGCCGGCTAGCTCGCGAGCACGTCGTCGAGCCGCCACAGGCGGGTGACGCCGTCCTGGCCGCCGGCCGCGAACGTCGTGCCGTCGGGGGAGAACGCGACCGCGCGCGTTGACTCGCCGGAGACCTCCTTGAGGAGTCTGCCCGAGCGGGGGTTCCACAGGCGGACGGCGTCGGCCGCGGTGACGAGCACCGAGCCGTCAGGGCTGTAGGCGACGTCGTTGACTGTGGTCCCGTGGCCGCGCAGGGCGTGGCGGAGCCGGTTCGTCCTGGCGTCCCAGACGAAGACGTCGCCCGACGCGTCGCCCGACGCGAACGTGCTGCCGTCGGGGGCGAAGGCGAGCGCGTGCAGGGTGGTGTCGCGCTCCGGGACCAGCTCGGCCAGTTGTTCGCCCGTCGTCACGTCCCACCTGCGGATCGTCTCGCCCGCCGCGGTCGCCAGACTCTGCCCGTCGGGGGCGAAGGCCACGGCGCTCACGCCGCCCAGGTGGCCGGTCAGCGTCCTGAGGTGCTCGCCCGTCTCGGCGGCCCACAGGCGGGCGGTGCCGTCGCGGCTCGCGCTCGCCAGCAGCCGGCCGTCGCGGCTGAACGCCAGCTCGCGGAGGGCGTCGGTGTGTCCCGTCATGCCCTTGACGGATCGGCCGGTGCGCGGGTCGAAGAGGCAGGCGTCCCGGTCGCACGAGGTGGCGACGCGGTCGCCGGCGGGGGCGAAGGCGACCGTCCTGGGGTCGGGCCAGGGGTTGTCCAGGGTGCGGAGCTGCCGTCCCGTCCGCGCGTCCCACAGGCGGACGCGGTCGCCCGCCGCGGTGGCGAGCAGGTCGCCGCCGGGGCCGAACGCCACGTCGTCCACGGTGTCCTCCTGCCCGGCGAGGACGAGGGCGGGGGCCGGCGTGGCGGTCAGCGCGATCAACGTGCCGCCGAGCAGGACGGCGACCCCGATGACGGCGGCTGAGACGCCGTAGCGGGCGCGGCCCGGAGGAGAAGGTGGCGGCTCCTCGACGAGGGTCGGCGGGATCGGCGGCCGGTAACCGGTGACCACGGTCTCCGCGTCGGTGCGGGTCCCTGTGTCGGTGCGGGTCTCTGTGTCGGTGCGGGTCTCTGTGTCGGGGCCGGTCATCGCCTCTGGGGCGAGGGACGCGCAGACGGTCATGACGTGGGCGAGCCTCGGACGGTCGGCGGGGTCCTTCGCCAGGCAGGCGCCGATCAGCTCCGGGAGCGGCTCGGGCAGGCCGGACAGGTCGGGCTCGTCGTACACGATGCGGTGCGTGATCGCGTGCGCCGGCCCCTCACCGTACGGGCCGCGTCCGGAAGCGGCGAAGGCCAGCACGCAGCCCAGCGCGAACACGTCGGCGGCCGGCCCCACCGGATGGCCGGTCACCTGCTCGGGCGCCATGAACGCGGCGGTGCCGAGGACGGCGGCGGTCCTGGTGTAGGAGGTGGTGTCGAGGGCACGCGCGATGCCGAAGTCGATCAGGCGCGGCCCGTCGGCGGCCAGGATGACGTTGCCCGGCTTGAGGTCGCGATGCACGATCTGGCAGGCGTGCACCGCGCCGAGCCCCTCCGCCAGCCCCGCGCCGAGCGCGGCCACCTCGGGCAGAGGGAGCGGGCCGTGGTCGCGTACCGCGTCGTGCAGGGAAGGGCCGCGCACGTAGGCGGTGGCCAGCCAGGGCGGGTCGCCGTCGGGGTCGGCGGCCACGACCTCGGCGGTGTGGAAGCCGCCGACGCGGCGCGCCGCGGTGATCTCGGTGGCGAAGCGGCGCCGGAAGTCGGGATCGTCGGCCAGCTCGGGGCGTACGACCTTGACCGCGACCTCCCGCCCGCCCGGCGACCTCCCGAGGAACACCTCTCCCATGCCGCCGCCGCCCAGCCGGGCCACCACCCGGTAAGGACCGATCCGGCGCGGCTGCCGCGTGTTCGCTGCGCGCACGATCCTCCCGCGACTGCTCGTGATCCACGTCTGACGAAACAGTAACCAACCGATCGCGATCGGTCATGTCTCATCGAGTGATCACGTCTGCCTTGGAGACCGGCCTTACTAGGACTTCGACGGTGACGCCGCGTAGATGCGCGACGGTGAGGCCGCGTAGACGGCCGCCGAGGGTGACGCCGCGAAGACGGAGGACAGCTGGCCCTCCTCGATCGGCTGCCGGCTCAGGAGCGACAGAGCCAGCCCTAGCGCCTCCTCCATCACGGTCAGGTTGAGGCGGTACCAGATGGTGGTGCCCTCCCTTTCCCCGATGATGAGGTCGGCTCCTTTCAAGATGTTGAGATGGCCGGACAATGTCGGTCTGGGTATCGCCAGGCGCTCGGCGATCTGGCCGGCCGAAAGGCGATCATGTTTCCGAAGAATGCGTAACACTTCGCGTCGTCGTACGTGGGCCAATGCTTCGAATGTGTGATTTACCGGCACCCTCGACCACCTGTTTCAACGCTGGTCTTCGGCGAGCTCCCCGCTGCCCAAGGCGTACATCGTAGATCTGGGCGGTCAGGGCTCAGTATCCTGCCCGGGGCACATACGGGTCATGGCCGGGAGTCAGATGACCATGACTCGAGTCATGGCCGGGCGGTGGCAAAGCATGACCATCACCACGCTGTGCTGCGGCAAGTGGACGGTTATGCTCGCGGTGTGCCGGGCGCGGGGTCCATTCGAGACATGAGTCGTTGGGTGGGGTTCACCGACGACCGTCCTCCTCTCGTGTTCGGCGTCTTCTTCTGGGGCTCCGCGCTCATCAGCGCTCTGGTGTTCCTGGCCGGGTTGGCGGAGTTAGGCCGGCTCGGCCCGGCCGACTGGCCTCTGACGCAGGTGTTCGTGCTGATCAGTGCCGGTGCGCTGGCGCCGAGCTGCGTGCTCTGGCCGTTCCTGCCGTGGCGGACGCAGCCGCCGCCGCTGCGCAAGGCGGTGACCGTGGCCTTCCTCGCCACGAGCCTGCTGCTCATGCTGGCCGGCGGCATCGCGGCGCTGCTGATCGTCAGCGTGGCGGTGGGCAACGCGCTGGTCGTGTTCGGGCTGCGGGGCAGCATCGCGTACGCGACGACGGCGGGCCTGTTCCACTTCGGGGTCGGCGCCGTCAATCCCGGGCAGGCGACGCTGGCGGCCGTGCTCAACGGGGCGAGCGTGCTGCTCCTGTGCCTGGTCATCATGGTCGTGGTGATCGCCATGATCGAGTCGCAGCGCCGCGCCGAGGTCACCAGGCAGCTCCTGTCCGACCTCGAAGAGGCCCACTCCGAGCTGCGCCGCTACGCCGCCCAGACCCGCGACCTGGCCATCGCCCAGGAGCGCGCCAGGATGGCCAGGGACATGCACGACTCCGTCGGCCACTACCTCACGGTGATCAACGTGGGCCTCGCCAACGCCCAGCGCTACCGCACCGCGCGCCCCGAGGCCGCCTGGGAGGAGGTGCGGCAGGCCAAGGAGCTGACCCTGGAGGCCCTGACCGACACCCGCCGCTGGGTGCGCGCGCTCAAACCGCTGTGCATGGAAGGCCGTACGGGCATCGCCGCCCTGCGCGCGCTCGCGGAGTCGTACGGCTCCGCCGACACCGATGTGACCTTCACCGCCACGGGCGCCTGGCCGGACGTGGACGAGAACGGCGAGCTCGTCTGCTACCGGATCGTCCAGGAAGGTCTGACCAACGCCCTGCGCCACTCCAAGGCCCGCCACATCACGGTCACCGTCGACGCCACCCCCGAGCGGGTGCGGGTGACGGTCTCCGACGACGGCGCGGGCGCCGAGGGGGAGGCGATCGCGAACGGGTTCGGGCTGCGCGGCCTGCGCGAACGTCTGGAGTCGATCGACGGGTCTTTGGACGTGCACAGCGATCCGGGGGAGGGCTTCACCCTTGAGGCCACGGTGCCGGCGCGAGCCACGGATATGGGGAGAACGACGACGTGATCCGGGTCATGCTGGTCGACGACCAGATCTTGATGCGTGAGGGCCTGCGCAAGCTGCTGGAGATCGAGCCGGGCATCGAGATCGCCGGCTCCACCGGCAACGGCGCCGACACCCTCGCCCTGCTGGCGAACACCCCGCCGGGCGAGCATCCCCATGTGGCGCTCGTGGACGCCCGCATGCCCGTGATGGACGGCGTCGAGCTGGTCGAGCGGTTGCGTACGGACTTTCCGCGGATCGCCTCGGTGATCCTGACGACGTTCGACGACGACGACTACATCTTCGGCGGGCTGCGCGCGGGCGCCAAGGGCTACCTGCTGAAGGACATTCCGCCCGACGAGCTGGTGACGGCGATCAGGCGGGTGGCGGGGGGTGAGACCGTGCTCGGCGGCACCGCGACGGAACGCCTGGTGGCGGCCTTCCGCGACGGCGCGCACCAGCCGGACCCCCGGCCCGAGCCCGAGCCGGAGCCGCCGGTCGAGCCGCCCTGCGGGCTGTCCGACCGCGAGTACGAGATCGCCATGCTGGTCGGCTCGGGCGCCTCCAACAGGGAGATCGCGCGCCGCCTCTACATCACCGAGGGCACCACCAAGAACCACATCTCCAACTGCCTGCGCAAGCTGGGGCTGCGCGACCGCACCCAGCTCGCGGTCTGGGTGTCGCAGAACCCGCCCCAGCAGAACCCGCCCCAGCAGAACCCGCCCCAGCAGGCCGGTCAGCCGCCGACCAGCTCGGCGTAGAGGTGTGAGGAGCCCAGCAGCTCCCGGTGGTCGCCGAAGCAGGCGCGGGTGCCGTCGAGCAGCAGGATCCGGTCGGCGCGCAGCGCCGACGACGCCCGGTGCGCGATCACGATGAGCGTGCCCGGCCGGGCGCGGAAGGCCAGCTCGGCGCGGGCCTCGGCGACCGGGTCGAGGTGGCAGCTCGCCTCGTCGAGTATGACCACGCGGGCTCGGCTCACGTAGGCCCTGGCCAGGCCGATCAGCTGCTTCTCCCCTGCCGACAGGCGGGCCGGGTCCACCGCCGCCGCCGGCCCGCCGAGTCCCGTCACCAGGACGTCCGCGCCGACCTCGCGTACGGCGTGATCGAGCTCCTCCTCGCTCGCATCGGGGGCGAGGTAGCGCAGGTTCTCCCCGACGGTCCCGGAGAAGACGTACGACTCCTGCGGCACCAGCACGATGTGCTCCCTGCGCCGGTCGGACGGCAGCCGGTCGGGCGCCGTCCCGCCGACCCTGATCCGGCCGCCGTCCGGCACGGCGAGGCCGGCCAGCAGCATGGCCAGCGTCGACTTGCCGATCCCGCTGGGGCCGACGATGGCCAGGTGGCCGTCCTCTTCGACGGTGAAGGACAGGTCGCGCAGGACCGGCTCGACCTGCGTGCCGTAGGCGAAGGTGAGGTTCTCGACCCTGATGTCCGTGCCGTGCAGCACCGCCGCCGGGTCGCCGGAGAGCTCCCTGCGGGCTGCGCCGGCCTCGGCGAGCCTGCGGACCGTGACCGCCAGCTGCAGACCCGCGCCGCCGATGACCTCGGTGAGCATCCGCATGGCGGGCTCCAGATGCGTGCTCAGGTAGGTCGCCGCGCCGACCAGCACGCCCACGGTCGTCCCGTTGCTCACCAGCCAGGGCGCGGCGAACAGCAGGCACAGCAGCGGCAGCTGCCCGCCGAGCGTGGTGATCACGCTGCGCGTCGCGGTGGCGTGGGCCAGGTGCTGCTGCGCGCTCCGCTCGCCGGCCATCGCGGTGGTGACGGCGCCGACGACGGCGTCCTGGCGGCCGAACGCCGCGATGTCGCGGTGCCCGGCCAGCGCGCCGCCCACCTCGCCTGCGACGCGCTCGTTCGCGGCGATCGCCGCGCGCTGGCGGTTGACGAGCTGCCGCAGCAGCCCGGCGAACAGCAGCGCCGCCACGAGCACCGGCGGCAGGGTCAGCCAGACGATCTCGGGGGCGAGCGCGCTCAGCCCCGCGACGGCCGCGACGATGGTGAACACGAACCGCCGCAACCCGTTGAGCAGCGACGAGACGGCCTTGCGTACGGACTCGACCTGGCTCGTGGCCCGCGAGACCGCCGCGTCGTCCACGCCGTCCCCGCGCACGACACCGGTGACCACGGCCCGCAGCAGGTCGTCGCGGAGCGGCTCGACGATCGCCCCGACGACGGGAGAGGTGAAGCGCGAGGCCACGGCGCCGATCGCGTACGCGAGGAGCATGCCGCTCAGCCACCACAGCCCTGTGGACACCGAGCCCCGCAGGAACCCCTCGTCGATGGCCTTGGCCATCAGCACGCCGGTGGTCATGGCCGGCGCGGCCTCCAGCACCGACCAGCCGGCCAGGACGATCAGCGACCGGCGGCGGCGCAGCAGCGAGCGGTGGATCAGCCGCCAGCTCACGACGTTCTCGTCAGGCACGGCTCAGCTCCCGTTCCTCGCGACGGTGGTCTTCGGGGCCGGGCTGGAACAGCCGGCGGTAGTCGGCGACGCGCCACAGCTCCTCGTGGGGCGCGAGCGCGCGGATCCTCCCCTGGTCGAGCCAGGCCACCAGGTCGGCGCGCGCGGCCACCGAGAGCTTGTGGGTGACGAGGAGCCTGGTGAGGTCAGTACGCGCGGCGACGGCCTGGCAGATGCGCAGCTCGGTGACGCTGTCCACGCTGGACAGGGCGTCGTCCATGATGAGCAGCCGGCCCTGGTGCGCCAGGCCGCGGGCCAGGCCGAGCCGCTGCTGCTCGCCGCCCGACAAGGGGGTGCTCGCGCACGGGGTGAGGTAGCCGTCGGGCAGGCGGCTGATGAACAGGTCCGCCTGCGCGGCCATGGCGGCCTCGCGGGTCCTGTCGGGGTCGGCGCCGAAGCGGATGGCCTCGGCGAACGTACCGGCCAGGTAGGAAGGCCGCTCGAACGCCCAGCCGACGGCGGAGGCGAGCGCGCCGGCGGACAGCTCGCGCAGCGGCACGCCGTCCAGGAGCACGCGGCCCTCGTCCGGGTCGATGAGCCGGCCCGCGACGGACGCGAGCGTGGACTTGCCCGAGCCGGACGCGCCCACCACCGCGACCGTGCCGCCGCCCGGCACCCGCAGGTCGATCCCGTCGAGCACCGGCCCGTCCTGGCCCACGACCGTGACGTTCTCGAAGACGAGCTCGCCTGGCCCGGCGGGCAGCGTACGGTCGCCGTGCCCGGTCACCGGGACGGACAGCACCTCCTGCACCCGGCGGGCGCCCGCCCGCGCCTGGGCCAGCGCCATGAACATGTTGGCCTGGCTCAGCAGGCCGAGCGCCATCCCCGCGTACCCGGCCGCGGCCGTGAGCTGCCCCGGCGTGATGTCGCCGCCCACCAGCGCGTACCCGGCGGTGCCGAGGACCGCGACCTGGATCAGCGGCATGAGCAGGGCGGCGCGCAGGTTGAGCCGGCCCTGGAGGTTCCATGAGTCGCGCCCGGCCTCGTGCAGGCCGGGCAGCTCGGACAGGACGCGGTCGATCTCCTGGCGTTCGGTGCCGGCCGCGCGTACGGTGCGGATGCCGGTCAGCACCTCGACCAGCCGTCCCGAGATCCGGCCCTGGATGGCCAGGTACGTGGTCAGCAGCGGCGAGATGCGGCCGACGAACGCGCGGATCATGATCGTCGCCAGGGGAGCGCCGACGAAGAAGGCGATGGCCAGCCGCAGGTCGATCAGGCACAGCGCGACCAGCGCGCCCCCCGACACCAGCAGCGAGGACGCCCACACGGTGAACAGCGGCACGACGGACGCCGCCTCCGTGACGTTCGTCAGCAACCGGCTGGTCAGGTCACCGCCGGCGAACCTGCCGCGGTCCCTGACCCCGAGCCGCAGCACGTGCTGGAGGAACCGGCGGCGGAGGTCGAGGACGAGCGAGTTCACGCACCAGGTGGCGATGAGCTGGTTCGCCACCTCTGTCAGGAGCAGCAGGCCCACCAGGGCCGTCAGCCGCAGGAGCGCGGTGTCACCTGAGCCGGTGAGCCGTTCGTCGATGGCCGCGGCGACCAGGGCGGGCAGGGCGATGGCTCCGGCGGAGCGGCAGAGATTCAGGGTGAGGAGCGCGGCGTTCCAGGCCCAGCCGGACCGCACCGTACGCGCGAGCAGGCGGTCCGCGTCTGTCCAGGTCATGCGTGGTGCCTCCGTGGTCACGGAAAGGGGACGGCCGGGGCGCGGTGCGGGCACCCCGGCCGGGTCATGCGGACGTCACATGCAGATGGCCGCGCTGAAGGTGCTCAGGGTGGCGCAGATCGAGTAGCTCAGCGTGCTGCCGGCGCACGCGACGGTGGCGCTGGCGGTGCTGAGGATCGAGTCCGGCCCTTCGCCCGCGGCGGCGGCTCCGCTGCGGCCCTGGAGGTTGAGGACGTAGCCCATGGTCGTTTCCTTTCGATCGTTCTTCGGGGAGGGGGACTAGCAGAGGACGACGCTGGTGGTGCTGAAGCAGGTGACGGGGCTGAAGAAGCTGAGGCTCTGCGGCTCGGGGCCGTCCGCGGCCCTGCCCTCGCTGACGCTCTTCACCTGGAGGTCGAGAACGAAGCTCATGATGGTTTTCTCCGCTTCTGTGAGTGGTCTGCCGGGATCAGGTGGTGATGCAGAAGATCTGGCTGGCGCTGCTCTGGCAGGCGAACCAGCTGTTGGTGCTGATCGAGAGCGCGGCCTCGTCGTCGGCGGGGGCGCCGTTCCGCGTCATCTCCTGGAGGTTGAGCACGTAACCCATGGCGATGTCTCCTTAGGTGATCGGCCCGGGCTCAGCAGAAGGCCCAGCTGGCGTTGCTGAAGCAGAGGGACAGGCTCGCCGAGCTCGGCTGGGCCATGCCGCGCTCGGCGTTCTGCTCGGCGCGGATGCCCTGGAGGTTCAGGATGTACGACATGTCGGCTTTCTCCTTTCGGGGTGAGGTTCAGCAGCCGACGAGGGTCCAGCCGCTGACGCACAGCGACGGGCTCAGGGAGCTGGGACCCAGCGGCTCGTAGTCGCCGTTGGCCCGGTCGGCCGCGACGGTGCGGCTCTGCAGGTCGAGGATGAACGACATGGTGGGTTTCCTTTCTGGTGATATGCGGGGCGGATCAGAAGGCCGCACGGCCTTCCGCCGGTTGGGGCCGGTCTTCGTCTCTCAGCCGGTCTCGCGGCTGGAGAAGGGGTGGAGGAAGGGAAGCAGGGGCAGGCCCGGGTCGCGCAGGGTGGCCAGGGCGTGCAGGACGCCGGCGCCTCCGGTGGCGAAGTCCATGGACAGCCGCATGAGCTGGTCGCCGGGGAAGGCGATCTCGCCCTTGAGCCCCACCATGTGCAGGCGCAGGCGGTCGCGCTTGGCCGCGATCAGCTCGTCGATGCGGTCGGTGTCCTGGTAGAGCCGGCGGATGTGGTGGAGGAAGCCCATCTGACCGGCCGTGCCGTAGAACATCATCGGGCAGATGTGGAACTCCGCGTGCGCGGCGCGGCGCAGCCGGTCCATGGCCGTCGACAGCTCGTCGGTACGCCGGTGCCGCAGCAGCTCGCTCAGCGCCAGCCCGATGCCGGTCGAGCCCACGCCGATGTAGGGCATGGTCCGCCAGCCCTCGTTGACGTACAGCACGTCGTTGTCCTCGAAGAGCGTGCAGCAGTCCAGCTCGTAGCCGATGGCGCGCTCGGCGAGGTCGAGGAAGGCCGAGTCGCCGGTGTCCTCGAAGAGCCGGACGAACAGCAGGGCCTGGCCCGAGGCGCCGTGCATCAGTCCCGCCCTGCGGTGCCTGCCGTCCTCGCCCTGGGTCATGGGCGGCTGGTTCGTCAGCCGGTCCGCGATCTCCTGAGCGTTCTTCAGCGCCGCGTCCCGCAGGCCCTGATCGTCCAGCTTGGTGGCGAAGTAGAGTTGGTTGAGCGCCACCCCGCTGAGCCCGCTGAGCAGCTCGTCGGCGAGCGTCACCCGGCCGGCCTTGTCGATCAGGTCGAGGACCTCCAGCGCGGCGTCCCTGCGGCCGATCTCCTCGAACGCGTACGCGATGCCGTGCAGGCCGTCGTAGAAGCCCAGGCGGTGCAGGCCCTTGTGGTTGCGCACCCGGTCGAGCAGCCATTGCTCGTGCTCCTCGTTCCGGCCGTGGCCGGACTTCGCCATCGCGTACAGGACGCCTGCGGCGCCGTAGGCGAAGCCGTAGCCGTCGAGCTTGAACTGCTCGACGTCGCCGGGGAAGAGCCGGTCCTCGCGGTCGGGGGTGGCGCTGGCCCACAGGGCACGGGCGATCGACGCCTCGATGGCCGGCCAATCGTGCTCCGCGCCGTCGTGCCCGCCGATGAGGGCGCTGCTGCGCGCCATCTGCTCCTCGGTCCCGGCCCAGTCGGACGGGCCGAGGTCGAGCAGTTCGAGCACGCGCTCGCCCCAGCCGGCCGGCATGGGGAACCGGCTCTCGACGAACTCGACCAGCGCGGCGGCCCGGGTGGTGTCGAGGGTGAACAGGACGGTTAGCGGGACGAAGGGCGCGATCTTGAGGCAGCCGAGCGCGTACCGGTCCGCCGCGAGTGCCTCGCGTGTGTCCGGCGGCACGAAGCCCGGCGCGCCCATGCCGATCCGCTGCTCCTGATCCACGTAGGTGGCCAGCTCGAAGTCGACCAGCCGCACCCGGCCGTCCTCGGTGATCATGATGTTGTTCGGGTGCAGGTCGCCGAAGGCGATGCCGCGCTCGTGCAGCGTCGCTATCACCGCTTCGAGCTGGTCAGCCATGTCCACGGCCCACTCGGTGAACTCGCGCATGTCCTCGTCGGTGACGTTCGCCTTGATCAGCGGGGTCCGCGCCACCATGCGCTTGTTGAGCGTGACGCCGTCGACCAGCTCCTGCACCAGGAAGTGGTGCTCCCAGAGCTCGAAGTAGTCGTAGCAGTCGACGACCGCCTCCACGTCGGCGAGCTGCTTGAGGAATTCGTACTCCCGCTTGAGCCGGCTCACCGCGTCGCGGCCCACCTGGTCGAGGCCGGCGCCGGGGCGGGCCTCTTTGAGCACCACCTGCCTGCCGGTGGCCTTCTCGACCGCGACGTAGATTCCGCCGCCGTTCGAGAAATGCAGGGCGGACTCGATCTCGTACGGGAAGTCGGACGGCGGCTCGCCATTCTTGCGGTCCTCGAGGAACGAGTGCAGGAATGGCGGGGGCTCCACCCAGTCGGGCACGTAGAAGACCGGGTCGCGCTTGTCGACCACCAGCTCGCCGTCCGGCGTCTCGATGGCCATGGCGGGCTCGCCGAGGTCGTTACGGGTGAACCGCTCGACGAACCCTCCGTAGCGCAGGTAGAGCGGCCCGTCCTTCCAGCGCAGGTCACTCAGGATGTACGGCCCGCCGAGCCCCTGCAGCTTCGGGTCCAGGTCGTCCAGAATCTTCTCCAGCTGGACGTCGTCGGCCGGGTAGATGGTGATGAACTTCCCGCTGCCGCCGCGGTCGGCGTACTTCAGGTTGCGGCCGATGAACGCCGCCTGGCTGGTCAGAAACTTGAACGAGATCTTCTGCTCGATACAGTAATCGGCGGTGATGTCGAGCACCTGCTGCGCAGTTTCGCGATTTGCCGAAATATGAATTTTCCAGCCCTGCGCGGGAAACTTCGACGATTCGCACATGTAGTTGTACCAGGGGCCTTTGCGGGCGGTGATCCAGCCGTCGGGGGCCGGGCTCTCCGCCTGCCGGTAACCTGCCTGCGCGGTCTCCCACTTGGCCGGCTCCTCATAGAAGAGCCGGTCGGCGAAACAGTATTCGAAGTACTGCAGTTTCATCCCAGCGCCTCCCGCACCGATGTTCCGGGGTACAGGTCAAAACGATAAGCAAGCCGGAAGGCTTGTCCAATTACCCAGTGTGATGGCGGGCGGTCGTACGGGCCTGCCGGGCGCTTGTCGGCTGGGCTGGAGCGCGACGCGGTGAGAATATGACAAGTCACGCTCCGTGAAAGTTCTCTGGCATTTTCGACTGGCATCTGGCCATACGCCTCGGCGGACGTTATGGTCGATGGTTTAAACGGGCATGAACACGGAGCGTGTCAGCGGCCCGAAGAAAAAGCCGAGAAAAAAGGCTATTTTGATGTGTCGCGAAAGAATGAAAAAGTAATAACGGCGACAAATGGCCGCCCATGACTTCGGTCATGGCCGCCCGGCCGGTCAACATGACCTCTCCGTGCCGCACGACGGATACCGCGGCCGGGTGCAGTGGATCTACGTTCTGAAATGTCACGTCGATCGGAGGAGGCCGCATGGACCGGACCCGCGTCCAGAACCAAGAGCCCGCGGATCCCACCGCGGCACGCCTGCCGTGGGCGGGCATCGTGGCCTCCGCCGTGGGCTTCATCGTCATGGTCGCCATCGCCTGGACGCTGTGGGACTCCCTCCCGGAGACCATCGTCACCCGCGAGGCCACCGAGACCCGCTCCGGCGTCGCCGTGCCGCGCGTCGTCATGGCCTTCGCCCTGCCCGGCGTGCTGATCGTGGTCGGCGCGATCATGACCGTCTCGACGGTCATCGGCGGCCGCATGCGCCACTACGTCGACCCCCGGCTCGTCGCCTCGCCGCGCTCCCAGACGCGATCGATGAACGTGCTCTTCGTCGTCCTGCCCCTGCTGCTGGTGACCCTCCAGGCCGGCCTGCTGTCCAGGGCGGCCGGCCACGAGTTCCCGCTGGAGCGCGCGGTGGGGGTGGCGGTCGGGATCATGCTGATCGGCATGGGCAACGTCCTGCCGAAGATCAGCCCGTCCCGCATGCCGGACGGCCCCAACGGCGCCCTGGCCCTGGCCTGGCAGCGCTCACAGCGCGCGGGCGGCCTGGCCCTGATGATCCTGGGCGCGATCTGCGCCGTGGGCTCCTTCTTCTTCCCGCCGTTCCTGCTGGTGATGAGCGCGGCCCTGCTCGTGGTGGCCGCCTACGTCCTGATGATCCTCCTCACGGTCTTCCGGACGCGCCGGTAGTGACCGGCAGATCATCGACCTTCGCGTCCGGATACGTCACCGGCCCATCCGGCGCTTCCACCGCCGATGATCGCGACTTCTTCGCCGTCCTTCACCCTTCCACGACCAGTGCCGGCGGCTTCTCGGCGCGGCGGGTGGCGTAGGTGAGGACGGCTGTGGTGGCGAGGGCGGCGAGGAGGGCGAGGATCGCGGCGGCTGTCCAGGTGCGGGCGTCCGGGTGGATGAGGGGCTGGCCGCGCTCCGCCTGCCAGAGCAGCAGGGCGGTCAGGGCCGCGTAGGCTGCGGCGGCGACGATCACGAGGCCGGTCCTGGCTCCGTCGAGCGCCCGCCACGGCAGGCGGCGCAGCGCGAGCGCGAGCAGCGGAAGCACCTGCAGGGCGTGGATGCCGACGAAGTGGGCCACGCGCAGGTCGCCTGCGCCGGTCTCCCAGCCGGTGAGCGGCAGGCCGGCGCCGGTGTCGGGGGCGCCGACGCTGTGCGCGCCGATCGTCGTCAGGTCGAGCCCGGCGATGAGGCTCTGCTCCTGGCCGGGGGTGGGGGCGGTCATCAGGTAGCCGACGGACATGCCGGCCAGGGAGACGAGGAAGCCGAGCGCGATCGCCCAGGACATGGCGCGGTCGACGCGGCGCTGGAGCACCAGGAAGACGCCGAGTGCGGCGGTCAGCAGCCAGCCCAGGTACGCGGCGCCGCCCATGACCATGAACACGGTCTCGTCCAGGCCGGGGGTGAGGTTGAAGTGGCTGCGCACCCCGCGGGCGGCCTGGAAGGTGATGGCGGAGATCTCGGGTACGAGGAAGCCGGCGACGATCACCGTGCCGAGCCACCAGAGCGTCCTGCGCCAGCGGTCCACCTGGCCGATCAGCCAGGCGAGGGTGAGTGCGTACAGGGCGAAGGAGACGGCGAACTTCAACGGCTTGAGCCAGACGGCCTCGCCGAGCACGGTCCGCTCGTCCACGACGAGCCCGACGGCGCTAACGAGCGCGAGCACCGCCATCGCGCCCGTGCAGTAAAGGAGCGGCCGGTGTGCGAACTTTCCTGCGGTCGTCATGGGCACAAGCCTGCTGACGTGCGGATTCACCGGCCAGAGAGGAGATCACCAGTCGAACGTGATCAGCTCATGAATAGGATAAACGGGTGCAAAAGCGGGCGGATTTAATCGTCGCCGTGGTCTTCGCCGGCTTCGCCAGCGTCTACCTGGTGGCGGGCTCACCTCTGGCCCTGGCGGTCTTCGGCATCCAGACCGTGCTCATCCGGCGGCGGGTGTGGTGGCTGGCGGCGCTGCAGGTCGTCACCGCGTACGCCGCCGTCCTGCTGTTCGGCACCAGCGTCGGCATCCTCGGCTTCGCGGCCGGAGCCCTGCTGCTGACCGGGCCGCGGCTGCTCGCCCTGCCGGTGGTGGCCGGCGCCGTCCTGCTCGGCCCCCTCGATCCGGCGATCAGCGCGGTGCTGATCGCGATGGTCACCTACGGCCTCACCACGATGATCGACAGGTTCGAGGACGTCCGGGCGGCCCGGCTGTCCGTGGCCATGCGGGTGGTGGCCGAGGAGCGGCTGGCTATCGCGGCGGAGCTGAACGACAAGCTCGGCCGCGCGCTGCGGACGATCGGCGAGAGCGCCAGGGCGGGCGTCCCCGACGTCGACACCACCCGCGCCTCGCTGGCCGAAGCCAGGAACGCCGCGGCGAGCTTCCGCGCCGTCTCCCTCACCCCCGAGATCACCACGGCCAAGGCGATGCTGACGGCGCAGGGCGTCCACGCCGAGGTGCGGATCGGCCACGACGAGCCGCTCGGTCCCGCGGGCGCGCTGCTCGCCGCCGTGCTGCGCGCGTCCGTCGTGGAGATCGTCCGCCGGCGTACGGCGGAGACCTGCCTGATCGAGACCTTCGCCGAGGAGGGCACGGTACGGCTCCGCGTCACCGACGCGAGCGCCCGGGTGGCGGGGGACGAGTGGCTCGGCGACCTGCCCCGCCAGGTCGAGGCGGCGGGCGGCGCGCTCACGGTCGGGCTCGACGGAGACGCGCGGCTGACCGTCGAGGCCGTCCTGCCCGCCCAGCGGCCCGCCGCCCGCCCGGCCTCCGACCACGGCCTGTCGACCACGCTGCTGGCGGCCGTGGCGATCGGGTTCTCGATCAAGCTGCTGCTGCTGGCGGGCACGTGGTGGCCGGCCGTCCCGCTCGCCGTGATCATCGTCATGCAGCTCCGTTCCCTGCACGGCCGGCACATGGTCGCCCTGTCGGTGATGGCGGTGCTGACCTTCGCGCCGATCCCGATCTTCGGGCAGGACTGGCTCGGCGTCTCGGGGTTCCTGATCGGGCCGCTGCTGCTGGCGTTCCCCTGGGCCGTCGCCCTGCCGCTGGCCGGCGCCGTCGTGGCCGTGACCGCGATCTGCGGGTGGCTGCTCGGCCTGCCGGTCGCGCTGGCCGTGAACAACCCGATCAGCGTCGTCGTGACGGGTCTGGTCATCTACGGCCTGGGCCGGCTGGCGCAGCTCACCGCCGAACTCCGCGACTCCGCGGCCGCCCTCGCCAGGACGGCCCTCGTCGAGGAACGCCTGCGCGCCGCCCGCGACCTGCACGACCTGCTCGGCCACTCGCTGGCCGCGATCCTGCTCAAGTGCGAGCTGGCCCGCCGCCTCGACGCCGAGCGGGCGCGGCAGGAGCTCGACGACGTCCTGGTCATGACCGAAAGGGCCATGGCCGACCTGCGCAGCGTCTCCGGCGACGGCAGCGGCCTCTCGCTGGCCGCCGAGGCCGAGTCGGCGCGCTCGGTGCTGAAGGCGGCGGGCGTCGAGGTCGAGCTGGACCTCGGCCACCCCCCGCTCGGCGAGGCGGCGGAGACCACGCTCGGCGTCGTGCTCCGCGAGGCGGTCACCAACGTCCTGCGGCACAGCTCCGCGCGGCACGTCGCGATCGTGACCCGCGAGCGCGACGGCGAGGTGTGGCTGAGCGTGAGCAACGACGAGGCCAGGGCCGGCCGTGGACGACGCGGCTCGGCCGGCATCGGCAACCTGACGATGCGCCTGGCCGCGCTGGAAGGACGATTGGAGACGTCGTTGGAGGACGGCTGGTTCGAGCTGACCGCCCGGCTGCCCGCGCCTGGCTAGATCCAGCCCGCCTCGGTGGCGATGCGCACCGCGTCCGTACGGTTACGCGCGTTGAGCTTGCTCACGATCGTCGTGAGGTAGTTGCGCACCGTCCCGGCGGTCAGGAACAGCTGCCCCGCGATCTCGGGCGGTTCCGCCCCGCCCGCCACCAGCCGCAGCACGTCCGCCTCCCGCTCGGTGAGCGGGTTCTCGGCCAGGTGCCACGCCGTGACCGCCAGCGAGGGGTCCAGCACGCGCTCGCCCCGCGTCACCTTCCTGATCGCCGCGGTCAGCTCCTCCGGCGGCGCCGTCTTGAGCACGAACCCGTCCACCTGCGCGGCCAGCGCCCGGCGCAGATGCCCAGGCTTGCCGTACGCCGTGAGCATCAGCGTCCTGACCCCCGGCAGCTCGGCGCGCAGCCGGCCGGCGGCGTCGATCCCGTCGAGCTCACCGGGCATGTCGATGTCCATGACGGCCACGTCGGGCCCGTGGACCAGGGCGGCGGCCACCGCGGCCGCCCCTGAGCCGACCGCGTCGACGACCTCGATGTCCGGCTCGAGGGCGAGCAGGGTCTGCAGGGCGCTCCTGACGACGTGTTGGTCCTCGGCCAGCAAGATGCGGATCACTCGCCCAGTATGTCCGATTCATGAGGACGTCATCCCTGACCGGTGACCGGCTCTCTGGCCGCGGCAGCGGCCGGACAGCAGGCTCGAACCATGACGGACGTAGTGCGATTGGACGCGGTGAGCAAGGTGTACGGCAAGGGGCGCGCCGCCGTGGCGGCGCTGCGCGAGGTGACGGTGGGCGTCCCCCGCGGCACCTTCACCGCGGTGATGGGGCCGTCCGGCTCGGGGAAGAGCACGTTCCTCCATTGCGCGGCGGGGCTGGACGTCCCGACCTCCGGCTCCGTACGGCTGAGCGGCACGGAGCTGTCGGGCATGAACGAGACCAGGCTGACCGAGCTGCGGCGGGAGCGGATCGGCTTCGTGTTCCAGATGTTCAACCTGGTTCCCGCGCTGACCGTCACCGAGAACATCAGCCTCCCGCTCGAACTGGCGGGCGCCAGGACCGACCGGGCCTGGCTGGCCGAGATCATCCGCAGGGTCGGCCTCGAAGGGCGGGCACGACACCTGCCCGCCCAGCTGTCGGGCGGCCAGCAGCAGCGCGTGGCGCTCGCCAGAGCGCTGGTGACCAGGCCGGACGTGGTGTTCGGCGACGAGCCGACCGGCGCGCTCGACACCATGACCGCCCGCGACGTGCTCGGCCTGCTGCGCGAGGTGGTCTCCGAGCTCGGCCAGACCGTCGTGATGGTCACCCACGACCCGATCGCCGCCTCGTACGCCGACAAGGTGCTGTTCCTGGCCGACGGCCGGATCGTCGACTCGGTGACCTCCCCCACGGCCGACGGGATCGCCCGCCGGATGACGGGCCTGGGAGCGTGGACGCGATGACGAACCTCGTCATGAAGATGCTGACGCACCGCAAGGCCGGGTTCGCCGGCGCGTTCGTGGCGCTGCTGTGCGCCGCCGCCCTGGTGACCGCCTGCGGGATGCTGCTGGACACCGGCCTGCGCGGCGCCGTGGCGCCCGAACGGTACGCGGGCGCGCCGGTGATCGTCGCCGGCGACCAGTACGCGAGGCTGACCAAGGAGAGCGGCAAGGAGAAGGCCAAGGCGCTGACCGAGCGCCGCTGGATCCCCGCGTCCCTGGCCGGCGAGATCGCCCGTACGCCGGGGGTCGAGAAGGTCGTCACGGAGGTCACCTTCCCGTACGCCGGATTCACCGCGCACGGCTGGGAGTCGGCCGGGCTCACCCCGTTCACGCTCGCGCGTGGCCGCGCCCCCGAGGCCCCGGGCGAGGTCGTCGTGGACGCCCGCCACTCCGGCGCCACCATCCCCGGCCACCGGGTGGTCGGCGTCACCGCCCAGGCGCTGCCCAGCCAGGACACCCTCTTCTTCAGCACCGAGGAGGCACGCCGGCTGGCCGGCCGCCCGGGACAGCTGACCGCCATCGGCGTCTTCCCGCAGGTGGACCTCACCGTGCGGGACGCGCAGGTCTACACCGGCGCGGCACGCGGCGCCGTCGAGTTCCTCGACGCGGAGAACGCCAGGATCCGGCTGATCAGCCTGGGCGGCGCACTCGGCGGCACCGCGCTGATCGTCGCGATGCTCGTCGTGGTCGGCACCTTCGCCCTGTCCATCCAGCAGCGGCAGCGCGAGATAGCCCTGCTGCGCGCGGTCGCCGCCACGCCCCGGCAGGTCAGGCGGCTCATCTCCGGCGAGGCGCTGGCCATCGGCGTGGCCGCGGGGCCTCTCGGCGCGGGCGCCGGAATCCTGCTCGGGATATGGCTGCACCGGGAGTTCGTCGGGCTCGGCGCGGTGCCCGCCAACCTGCCGCTGGTCGTCGGCCCCTTCCCGCCGATCGCCGCGTTCCTGTGCACCGTACTGGCCGGGCTCGCCGCCGCCCGGCTCGCCGCCCGCCGCGTCGTGTCGATCCGGCCGGTGGAGGCGCTCGGCGAGGCGGGGCTGCCCGCACGGAGGCTCCCCTGGAGCAGGATCGCCGCGGGGCTCCTGGTGACGGCCGGCGCGGTCGTCCTGACCGTCGTGCTCGCCTCGCTCACCACCGAGGCCGCGTCCAGCCCGGTCACCATGCTCACCGCGCTGACGTGGACGATCGCGGTCGCGCTGCTCGGGCCCGTGCTCGCCGTGCCGTTCCGCGTTCCCGGCGTCACCGGCCACCTTGCCCGGCGCAACCTGCGCGCCGGCAGGAAGCGCATGGCCTCCGTGGTCACCCCGCTCACCCTGCTGATCGCGGTGACCTGCACGAGCCTGTTCGTCCAGACGACCATGGAGGCCGCCACGCAACGCGAACTGGACGCCGGCGTGCGCGCCGACCACGTCATCCGCGGCGGCACGGCGGCCGACGCCCGGCGCGTGCCCGGTGTCGAGGCCGCCACCGCCGTCCTGCGCACCTCCGTACGCGTCGGCCTGGACAAGTACACCGCGCAGGCCGTCACCCCCGACGGGCTCGGCGCGACCATGGACCTCGGCGTGGTCGCCGGCTCGCTCGCCCGCTTCGGCGACCGGTCGGCGGCGGTCAGCAGCACCGCGGCCGACCGGCTGGACGTCGCGGTGGGCGACCGGCTCTCGCTCCTGCTCGGCGACGGCACGCCCGCGCAGGTCGAGGTGGCCGCCGTCTACGCGCGCGGCCTCGGCTTCGGCGACCTGACGCTCCCGTACGCGCTGGTCTCGGGCCACGTGGACGACCCGCGCGGCACCGTCCTGGTCGCGGGCGGCGACCGCACGGCCCTGGAACGAGCCCTGCCCGGCGCCACGGTGCTCGACCACGTCGTCGCGATCGCCCCCGCCGCCTCGAACGCCCCCGCCACCTCGAACGCCCCTGCTACGGCGATCGCACCCGCTACTGCGATCGCCCCCGCCACCTCGAACGCCGCCGTCAACTACGTCGCCATGGGCCTGATCATCGCCTTCTGCGCCATAGCCGTGGTCAACACACTGGCGATGTCCACCTCGGCCCGCTCACGCGAGCTGGCCCTGCTCCGGCTCGTCGGCACCACCCGCCGGCAGGTGCTGCGCATGCTCCGCACCGAAACGGCGACCGCCCTCGCCCTCTCCACGGCCCTCGGCACCGGCATCGCCCTCGTGACGCTGGCCGCCTTCAGCACGGGGATGACCGGCTCGGCCCTGCCGTACGTGCCGCCCCTCACCTACCTCGCCGTGATCACGGCGGCGGCCGTCCTGGCCCTGACCGCCACCGCAATCCCGGCCCGCTTCATCCTCCGCACACCCCCGGCCGAGGCACTCGGCACCCGGGAGTAGCCGTCAGCAGACCTTGTAGTCGTCCCGCGAGGAGTTGTACGAGCAGGAGTCGATCAGCTTCCCCGCCGCGTTCCGCAGGTAGGCGGTGTCCTTGCTCTGATTCCAGATGTACGCCAGCGTCCCCCCGCTCCTGCCCCAGTAGCGGGTGGTGCTGGTGTTCTTGCCCTTCCCGGTGCGCAGAGTGACCGTCTTGCCGGGCTTCAGGGTGAACGTCCCGAACGTGTAGATGTGATCCTGCCGCCGCGTCGCATCGCGCATGGTCCAGCCACGCAGGTTGACGGCCTTCTTCGTCATGTTCCTGACCTGCACGTACTCGCCGTTGAGGCTGCTGTTCCCGCCGTTGTCCGGCGACCCGGGCGAGTCATAGTAGATCTTGGTGATCTGTACGGCGGGCGCGGCGGCGTACGCGGGCTGCGCGACGGCGACGACGGACGCGGCTAACAGGGCAGCGGTCAGCAGAGATCGGCTACGCACGGGGACGCCTCCTGGGTAGTGAGACTTATCGCGAAAGATCCTATGGAGGATCATGAGCCGATCTTGGACCGTTCCGTATCGGTTTGGTGTCCCACGCGCAGCCTGACGCGGAGTCAACGACCACGGGGACCGTACTCACCCGGAGAACGAGAAAGGCCGCTTCCGATCATCGGAAGCGGCTATCCAGCTGAGTCGGGGTGGCGGGCCGCTGGAGTGCCTGACGGCGGCGCGGAACCGTCACCACTCCTGGTCAGCGCCTCAGGCGGCTCAGCAGTACTTCATGCTCTCGAATTCGGCCCACGCCACGGGCCTGTCATGCTTCCATATCTGCCCCGGCCTGAACGTCAGGCAGATGCTGTCCGGCCCGTTGTTCCAGACGAACTTCGCGTACAGCTTCTCGGACGCCGTCCCCGAGCAGCGGTTCACCGCCTGAGCGGCCCTGCCCGCGTTGTAGGGCCAGCCGACGACCTCGCACTTTCCGCTGGAGGCCGTGGCGGAACTCGCGGTCGCAAGGCTCAGCCCGGCGCTTGTCAGCAGGAGCGCGGCCGTCAGCGCCCCGGCCTTCGCACGCCATGTACGAACATTCATGTCTTCCCCTTTGATTGCGTTTCAGGCCCCAACGCGAAGGTACGGGGAAGCCCGCGGGCGCACTGTCAGGTGAATACCGGACTTTCGGCGCTCAAGAGCGGCATCGTGTAATGGGTCATCCTCGATGAGCGGGAGCGACGGCGTAAGCACGCGGGCCGCTGGTACTGGGGCCGCCCCAAGGACGGCTCCGTACGCGGGCCGGACCTGCCCCTGCGGCTCTGGCAGACGGCGCGTCAGGCAAAGGCGCGGCGCTGCTCATGCCCGAAGCTTCCCAACCAAAGGGGAAACCCCTGAGGGCACAGTCACTCAGCAAACAGAAAAGGCCGCTCCCGATCTTCGGAAGCGACCTTTTACCTGCGGCAATACTGTCGGGGTGGCGGGATTTGAACCCACGACCTCTTCGTCCCGAACGAAGCGCGCTGCCAAGCTGCGCTACACCCCGGTCGCACGCCCGTCGTGCGCGTGCTTCTGCAAGTCTAGCGGACTTCCAAGGTGCTTGTGACCGCCTTTATCTCCGGGGCACCAGCGTCAGCAGGGTCGCCTCGGGGAAGCAGGCGAAGCGGGCCGGGGCGTACGGCGAGGTGCCGAGGCCGGCCGAGACGTGGAGCCAGGCCGAGTCGTGGCGGCTGAGGCCCTTGACGCGGGCGCGGTCGATGCCGCAGTTGGTGACCAAAGCGCCGTAGAACGGGACGCAGAGCTGGCCGCCGTGCGTGTGGCCGGCCAGCAGGAGCTGGTAGCCGTCGGCGGCGAAGCGGGTCATGTTGCGCGGCTCGGGCGAGTGCATGACGCCGAGGCGGAGGTCGGCGTCGGCGGGGGCGGGGCCGGCGACGACGTCGTAGCGGTCGCGGTTGATGTGGCTGTCGTGGATGCCGGCCACGGCCACGTCGAGGTCGCCCACCTTGATGCGGGCGGTGGTGTTGTTCATGTCGAGCCAGCCCTCGGCCGCCATGCCGGCCCCGAGCTCCTCCCAGGGCAGGTTGGGGGTGTGCTGGCGGCGGTCGTTCTTGGAGGTGCGCCAGAGGTAGCGGGCCGGGTTCTTCGGCTGGGGGGCGTAGAGGTCGTTGGAGCCGTACACGAACAGTCCGGGACGCGACAGCAGCGGCTCGAGCGCGTGCAGGAGCGCGGGGACGGCCTCGGGGTGGGCGATGGAGTCGCCGGTGTTGACCACGAGGTCGGGCTCCAGGGCCCCCAGCGAGCGCACCCAGTTGATGAGCATGGTGCGGCGCGGCGTCAGGTGCAGGTCGGACAGGTGGAGCACGCGTACGGGACGCCGCCCCCGCTCCAGCACCGGCACGTCGAAGCGGCGCAGCCGGAACCAGTTGCGCTCGACGACGGACGCGTAGCCCAGCCCGGCAAGGCCGAGACCGAGCAGGGACAGGGGCACTGCGGCGGCTTTCCTCACCTCTTCATGATGCCCGAGATCCGGCGCGGGAAGTCCGGATGGCGCCGGGGTGGTCCGCGCAGGCGGCAAGATAAAGCGCATGAGCGCTTTGAAGGACAAGCTGAAGGCCGATCTGACGGCCTCGCTGAAGAGCAAGGACGAGGTACGTCTCCGTACGGTCCGCATGGCCCTGGCCGCGATCAACGTCGAGGAGGTCGCGGGCAAGGAGGCCAGAGAGCTGACCGACGACGAGGTCGTCAAGGTCCTGACCCGGGAGGCGAAGAAGCGGCGCGAGGCCGCCGAGGCGTTCGGCAACGCCGGGCGCAAGGAGCAGGCCGAGGCCGAGCTGGCCGAGCAGGCGGTGCTGGAGGAATACCTTCCTGCGCAGCTGTCCGACGAGGAGCTCGGCGCGCTGGTCGACGAGGCCATCGCCGAGACGGGCGCTTCGGGGCCGCAGGCCATGGGGCAGGTGATGAAGGCGGTCAACCCGAAGGTGGCCGGCCGCGCCGAGGGCGGCAGGGTGGCCGCGCAGGTACGCGCTCGCCTCGCCGCCAAGTAGACGCCGAGCAACCCCGCGTACCCGGCCCCCAGCGACTCTCTGCGACGCGGCGGGCCGCCAGGTGGCATCCTGGGGCAGCTGAGGCCTCCTCCCTCCCGGGTGGAGGCCTCAGGGCGTCTCAGCGGCCGGGGGTGATGAGGGGGCCGGTGTCGCCGCCGCGGCCGAAGGGGCCGCCCCGCCGGTCGTCACCGCCGCCGCGCCCGCGATCGGGCCCGTCACCGAGCCGGTCGCCGAAGCGGTCGCCGCCGTCGCGGTCGAAGATGTCGAACGGGTTCCCCCCGTCGCCCTTCTTCTTTTTCTTCGGCTTGGGCGCGCAGTTGTCGGTGCACCCGCCGAACCGCGACCGGTCGACCGACTTGAACTTGGTCGGCTCGACCCCCTTGAGCGCCTCCAGCATGGAGTCCTTCCAGATGCGCCCGGAGATCGACGAGCCGTACACGTAGGGGTAGTAGCGCCCGCCGATGGTGATGCCGATCAGTTTGTGCGCCGAGGTGCCGCGCGGGTCGCCCAGGCTGACGGCGGAGGCGAGGTTGGGGGTGTAGCCGGAGAACCAGGCCGACATGTAGTTGTCGGTGGTGCCGGTCTTGCCCGCCGCGTCGCGCCCGATGCCGCCGACGTCGGTCATCGTGCCCTTGGTGAACACCCCGGACAGGATGCCGCTGACCGCGTCGGCGACCTCCTCCTCGATGACCTGGGAGCACTTCGGCTTGTACTGCTTGGCCTTGCCGTTCCTGTCCGTGATCTCGGTGATGGCGAGCGGCTTGCAGTATTTGCCGCGGGCGGCGAAGACGGCGTAGGAGTTGGCGATGGTGACGGGGTCGACCTCGTTGACGCCGAGCGTGAACGTCTCGACCTCCGACAG
This sequence comes from Nonomuraea salmonea, assembly GCF_042428605.1. NCBI lineage: Bacteria > Bacillati > Actinomycetota > Actinomycetes > Streptosporangiales > Streptosporangiaceae > Nonomuraea > Nonomuraea salmonea. The sequence continues at coordinate 83,282 of NZ_JBHMCF010000040.1, read as the reverse complement.
CTTCTGCCCGTCGGCCCGCGCGACGCCGAGCTTCTTCGCCATCTTGACGACGTCGCAGAGCCCGACCTCCTCCTGCAGCTTGATGAAGAACGTGTTGACCGAGCCCCAGGTGCCGGACTCGAGCGTCTTGAAACCGCCGCCGCCCTCGCTGGAGTTGCGCACGGTGTGGGACGGGTCGCCGACGTTCTGGCCCTTGCAGTTCTTGAACGAGCTGTAGCCGCTCGCCTTGTAGCCGGCCGGCGAGGGGAAGCCGTCGCCGTACTTGAGCCCTTCCTCCAGGGCGGTGGCCAGCGTGTAGACCTTGGCCGTCGAGCCCTGCTGGAACCCGCGGCCGCCGCCGTGTGCGGCGTCGGCCACGATGTTGTAGCTCATCTCGTTCTTCTTCTTGCTGCGGCCGAACTTGCGCGAGGCGGCCATGGCCTTGATCTCGCCGGTGCCGGGGACGACCATCGCCTGCGAGGCGACGGGCTTGTCCTTGGAGCTGACGTACCTCTTGATCGCCTTCTCGGCGGCCGCCTGCATCTTGGTGTCGAGCGTGGTCTTGATCCGCAGACCGCCGCGCTGGAGCAGCTTCCTGCGCTCCTCCTGGTTCTTGCCGAAGTCCTCGTTGTTGAGGATCTCGTACTGGACGTAGAGGCAGAAGTACGGATATCTGCTGGCCTCGCAGCCGCCGGGTGCCTTGATGTCCTTGAAGCCCAGCTTCTTCGCCTTGGCCGCCGCCGCCTCCTGCGGGGTGATCTTCTTGAGCTGGGCCATGCGGTCGAGCACGGTGTTGCGCCGCTCCAGCAGGCGCTGCCGCGACTCGGGGCCGACGTTGGGGTCGGTGCGCGCGGGGTTCTGGACGGCGCCGGCGAGCGTGGCGGCCTCGACCAGGTTGAGCTTGGAGGCCGGCTTGTCGAAGAAGCGCTTGGCGGCGGCCTGGACGCCGTGGGCGCCGGCGCCGAAGTAGGCGATGTTGAGGTATTTCTCCAGGATCTGGTCCTTGGAGTACTTCTCCTCGATCGCCATGGCGTAGCGCAGCTCCGACAGCTTGCGCGAGATCGTGGGCGCGATGGCCGCCTGCTGCTCTTCAGGCGTCTCGGCCTTGTTGACCAGCACCTGCTTGACGTACTGCTGGGTGATGGACGAACCACCCTGCGTGACGCCGCCGCTGGTCACATTCTTCAGCAGCGCTCTTGCCGTTCCTTCCACATCGATCGGCCCGTGCTGGTAGAAACGGAAGTCCTCGATCGCGATCAGAGCGGTCCGCATGATCGGGGCGACCTCGTCGAGGCTGACGGACTGCCGGTTCTCGAAGTAGAACTGCGCGATCTTCTTGCCGTCCCCGTCGAAGAGTTCGGTGCGTTCAGGCAAGGGAGGCTCGTCGAGGTCCTCGGGCTTGAGGTTGAGCCCCTCGACGGCGGTCTTGGTCGACATGCCCGCTCCGCCCACCGCCGGCAAAGCCACGGCGGCGGCGAGCACCCCGGCGGCCGAGCCCGCGATGAGGAGTCGCAGGACACTGAGGATGGGGTTGGAACGACGTTTGCCCTGGGCTTGCACGCCTACAAGAGTACGTCGAAAGACAGACCGAATCGGTAGCACGACACCATTTCGCCTTGACTGACGGGGGTGACTAGTCATTCCCGGTCAAGATGGCCGCGAGAAATTGGTCCTCTGGGGTCTGTCGGCCCGAACGTCTGGTTGCGTACGTTCTCCCTGCGGCAACTGAATACGGAGGCTCGGCGCCCGCGCCCGTCGGCCCCAAATGACGACTGACCACCTAAGGGGAGTGGGGTCGAAAAATGTGGATCACGGATTGGACCTCCCGTGCCGCCTGTAAGGGTGCGGATCCGGATGCCCTGTTCGTGCAGGGCGCCGCGCAGAACAGGGCGAAGCTGATCTGCCGGGGTTGCCCGGTCCGCACCGAGTGCCTCGCCGATGCGCTGGACAACCGCATCGAGTTCGGGGTCTGGGGCGGTATGACCGAACGGGAACGTCGCGCGCTGCTTCGACGGCGGCCCGACGTGGACTCGTGGCGAGAGCTGCTCGAGTCCGCCAAGGAAGAGTACGAACGCACCAATGAGCTGATCGCCGGCTGACCCCAGCCAGGCGACCGCGTACGGCCGGCGCCGCCGCCGGCCGTACTTCTATGCGGTGGCCAGCAGGGTCCCGATCTGACGCAGACCCGTCAGGTCGTGGACGTCCTCGGACATGGCGCGTACCTGCACCACGGGCACCGTGGGGTGGGCCGAGACGAAATGCTCCTGCTCGCGGTTCTCGCGGGCGGCGAGCTGCATTCGCCCGGCGTGCAGCCGCAGCACGGCCGCGGTGAGCTCGTGCTCGCCCCTCGACTCCAAGTCCTCCGCGGCGGCGGCGCTGCGGGCGGCGGAGAGCCCCGAAGCGGGCGCGACATGCACCCGGTTGACCACCAGGCCGGCCAGGGGCATGCGCTCCTCGGCGAGGCGCTCCACGAAGTAGGAGGCCTCGCGCATCGCGTCCCGCTCGGGCGCGGCCACCACGAGGAAGGCCGTGCCGGGCGCCTGTAGCAGCTGGTACGTCATCTCGGCCCGCTGCCTGAACCCGCCGAAGACGGCGTCGAGCGCGGACACGAACGTCTGCAGGTCCTTGATCACCTGCGCGCCCAGGAGCTTGGTCATCGCTCCTGCCATCAGCCCGAACCCGGCGTTGAGCAGCCGGAACGCGCTGCGCCCTCCGGCCTTGGCGGGCGCGGTCAGCAGCCGGATGAACCGGCCGTCGAGGAAGCGGCCGAGCCGTTCCGGCGCGTCGAGGAAGTCGAGCGCCGAGCGGGACGGCGGCGTGTCGACGATGATCAGATCCCACTCGTCGGAGCGGCGCAGCTGCCCGAGCTTCTCCATCGCCATGTACTCCTGCGTGCCGGAGAAGCTGGAGGACAGCGACTGGTAGAAGGGGTTCGACAGGATCTGGCGGGCCCGCTCCGGATCGGCGTGCGCCTCGATGATCTCGTCGAACGTACGCTTCATGTCGAGCATCATCGCGTAGAGCTGGCCGCCGCCCTCGGGCGAGCTGACCAGGCGCGGGGTGTTGTCCAGCTCGGTCAAGCCCATCGACTGCGCGAGCCGCCTGGCCGGGTCGACGGTCAGCACGACCACGCACCGGCCGCGCTCGGCGGCCCGCAGGCCGAGCGCCGCCGCGGTCGTGGTCTTGCCCACGCCGCCGGCGCCGCAGCAGACGATGATCCTGGTGCCCCGGTCGTCGAGGATCGCGTCGACGTCGAGTGCCGGCGGCTTCTTCACGCTGCTCCCTGGGTGCGCATGCTCTCTGCCAGCTCGTACAGGCCGGCCAGATCGACGCCGTCGGCGAGCAGCGGCAGCTCGTAGCCGGTCAGCCCGGCGCCGGCCAGCGTCTCGCGTTCTGCGCGCTCCAGCTCGGTGCGGTGGGCGTGCTCGACGACCTCGTCGCCGAGCGCCTTGGCCAGCTCGGCGGCCTGGGCGCCGTCGGCGACCCCCGCGGCCTTGAGGCCGAGCGCCAGCTCATCGGGGTCGAAGCGGCCCTTGACAGCCGCGTCAAGAGCGGCCTGGGGCAGCTGGGACTCGCGCACCATGTTGACGAAGACGCCGCCCGCGGGCAGCCCGGCGGCGCGCAGCTCGGAGATGCCGTCGAGGGTCTCCTGGACCGGCATCTCCTCCAGCAGCGTGACGAAGTGCACGGCCGTCTCGGGGGACTTCACGACGCCGCTGACGAGGTCGGAGTGGTTCTTGATGGGGCCGACCTTGGCCAGGCCGGCGACCTCCTGGGTGACGTTCAGGAAGCGCGTGATGCGGCCCGTGGGCGGCGCGTCCATGACGACGGCGTCGTAGATGCGGCGGCCGTTCCTGCCGCGCCTGCGTACGGCCTCGCTGGTCTTGCCGGTGACGAGCACGTCGCGGAAGCCGGGGGCCACGGTGGTGGCGAAGTCGACGATGCCCATCTTGGTCAGCGCCCGGCCGGCCCTGCGCATGCCGTAGAACATCTCCATGTACTCGAGCATGGCCTCTTCCGGGTCGATGGCCAGCGCGTAGACGTCGCCGCCCGAGGGGGCGACGGCGATCTTGCGCTCCTCGTACGGCAGCGGCGGCAGGTCGAAGACCTGCGCGATGCCCTGCCTGCCCTCGACCTCCACGAGCAGCACCTTGCGGCCGCCGGCGGCCAGCGCGAGCGCGAGGGCGGCGGCGACGGTCGTCTTGCCGGTGCCGCCCTTGCCGGTGACGACATGGAGACGTACGTCGGCCCAATCCGTGTCCGGAGAGTCCACGATTCGAGGCTACCGAACGGTCACTTGTCGAAAGCCGACGACCACCGTTTGAGATTGCTCACAATAAGCTGCCGTCATGAAGAAGTGGGAGTACCTGACAGCACCCGTGCTGATCCACAACACCAAGATGATTCTCGACAACTTCGGCGCCGACGGCTGGGAGCTCGTCCAGATCGTGCAGGGCCAGACGCCCGAGCAGCTCGTCGCCTACTTCAAGCGGGAGAAGCAGTGACGCCCGAGCAGAAGATCGAGGAGCTCGGCTACACGCTGCCGGCGCCCGCCACGCCGGCCGGCTCCTACATCCCCACCACGCGCACCGGCGACCTGGTCTACACCTCGGGTCAGGTGCCGATGCTGGAGGGCAAGCTGCACCAGACCGGCAAGCTCGGCGTGGACCTCGGCGTGGACGAGGGCAAGGCGCAGGCCCGCGTCTGCGTGCTCAACGCGCTGGCCGCGCTCAAGGCCGAGCTGGGCGAGCTGTCGCGGGTGCGGCGGATCGTGAAGGTCGTGGTGTTCGTGGCGAGCGCGCCCGACTTCGTGCAGCAGCCGCAGGTGGCCAACGGCGCCAGCGACCTGCTCGCGGAGGTGTTCGGCGAGGCAGGCAAGCACGCTCGCAGCGCGGTGGGCGTGGCGGCGCTGCCGCTGGACGCGCCGGTGGAGGTGGAGCTGATCGCCGAAGTCGGCTGAATGGGCATATGTCACCATGACCGAGTGAAGTTCTAGAGGAGGTCATGTGACCGGACTGCTGCTTCCAGCCGAACTCGCCGCCCGGGCACGGGACGTCCTGGCCGGGCGGGTCAAGCCGGTCCAGGCGCGGGACGCCGCCACGGTGGTGCTCCTGCGCCCGGGGCCCGAGGTCTACCTGCTGCGGCGCAAGGCCACCATGGCCTTCGCCGCCGGCGCGTACGTCTTCCCCGGCGGTTCCGTCGACGTCCGCGACACCGACCACGACGTCGCCTGGGCCGGGCCTTCGCCCGCCGAGTGGGCCGCGGTCCTGCACGCCGACGAGGCGGTGGCGCGCGGGCTGGTGTGCGCGGCGGTACGCGAGACGTTCGAGGAGTCGGGCGTGCTGCTGGCCGGTCCAGGACCTCACGACGTGGTGGCCGACACGACGGGCGACGACTGGGAGGCCGACCGGCTCGCGCTGATCGACCACGCGCTCGGGTTCGCCGAGTTCCTCGCCAGGCGGGGGCTGGTGCTGCGGACCGACCTGCTCAAGGCATGGGCGCACTGGATCACGCCCGAGGTCGAGACCAGGCGGTTCGACACGCGCTTCTTCGTCGCGGTGCTGCCCGAGGGCCAGCGCACCCGCGACGTGGGCGGCGAGGCCGACCAGGTCGTCTGGCAGCAGCCGGCCGACGCGCTCGACCTCGCGCACCGGGGGGAGATCTTCCTGATGCCGCCGACGTACCGGACGCTGAGCGAGCTGGCCGGCTGCGCGGACGTCGCGGAGGTGCTGGCCGCGCCGCGCGACATCGTGACCGTCATGCCGAAGGCGGTCGAGATCGACGGCGAGATGCGGCTGGTGGTGTCGTGAGCGGCCTGCACATCCCGCTCGGCACGCCCGACGGCTCCCGCACCGAGCACGCCGAGAACCTGCTCGCGCCCAACCCGTCGGCGATGACGCTCGACGGCACCAACACGTGGGTGATCGGCGCGGGTGATGACGTGGTCGTGGTCGATCCAGGGCCGGACGACGAGGGGCATCTGAGCCGCGTACGCGACCATCTGGGCGAGCGGCGGGTCACCGCGATCCTGCTCTCGCACGGCCACTTCGATCACAGCGGCGGCGCGAAGAGGTTCGCCGGGATGGTGAACGCGCCCGTCCGCGCCCTCGACCCCCGCCACCGTCTCGGCGACGAGGGGCTCGCCGACGGCGACGTGGTGACCGCCGGGGACCTGGAGATCCGCGTCTACGGCACCCCGGGCCACTCGTTCGACTCGCTGTGCTTCTGGCTGCCCGCCGACCGCGCGATGCTGACCGGCGACACCGTGCTCGGCAGGGGCACCACGATCATCGCCCGCGACGGCGGGCTGGCCGACTATCTCCGCAGCCTCGACAAGCTGCGGGCCGCCGCCGAGAGCATGGAGGCGCGGGCGCTGCTGCCGGGCCACGGCCCCGTGCTGCCCGACCCGATCGCCGCGCTCGACGGCTACATCGCCCACCGCAGACAGCGCCTCGACCAGATCAGGGCGGCCCGCGAGCAGGGCGCGCGCACGCCGCGCCAGATCGTCAAGATCGTGTACGCCGACGTCGACCGTTCGCTCTGGCCGGCCGCCGAGATGTCGGTGGCCGCCCAGCTCGACTACCTCGACCGGTTGTAGAGGCGGTCCATGTCGAGGATGACCACGGCCTTGGCCTCGATGCGCAGCCAGCCGCGCCCGGCGAAGTCGGCCAGCGCCTTGTTGACCGTCTCGCGGGAGGCGCCGACGAGCTGCGCCAGCTCCTCCTGGGTGAGGTCGTGGTGCACCCGCAGGCCGTCGTCGGTCTTGGTGCCGAACCGCTCGGCGAGGTCGAGCAACTGCTTGGCCACCCGCCCAGGCACGTCGGTGAACACCAGGTCGGCCAGCACGTCGTTGGTGCGGCGCAGCCGCTGCGCGAGCGCGCGCAGCAGGTGGAGCGCCACCTCGGGGCGGCCGGTCAGCCAGGGCCGCAGGTCGTCGTGGCCGAGCCCGGCCAGGCGGACCTCGGTCAGCGCCGTGGCCGTGGCCGTGCGGGGCCGCGGGTCGAACAGCGACAGCTCGCCGAACATCTCGCTCGGCCCGAGCACGCTGAGCAGGTTTTCCCGCCCGTCGGGCGAGGTGCGGGAGAGCTTGATCTTGCCTTCCAGCACGACGTAGAGCCGGTCGCCGGTCTCGTTCTCGTGGAAGAGCGTCTGTCCCTTGGACAGCTGGACTTCGGTGATGCTCGTGCGAAGCGCCGCGGCGCTCTCGCGGTCGAGCGCGGCGAACAGGGGGGCCTTGCCCAGCACATCTTCGGTGTTCACTCTGCCTCCTCTGCTGCCATTGTGACTCACCCCACTCCAGGCGTGCGTACACAGGTTAGGGGAACGCCGGAGTGGTCCGGTCCTGCCCGGACATGTCGAGTCCGGTGGGGACCAGGAGGGAAAGGTACATGACGTCCGTTCCCGTATCGTGACCGGCACCACCTTTGAAGCTCAACCCGCCTTGTGCAAGAGGTCGTCCACCGACGCCACCGCCGCCGCGACGGACCTGCTGAGCAGCACCCTGAGCACGTCTCCCGAGGTGGGACGGCTCGCGGGGTCGGGTCTGCGGCACTGCGCGACCGCGATCCGCAGGGCGGGCGGGAGCACGGTCGTGTCGCCGTCCTCCGAGCCGGTTGCGGCGAAGACGACCAGGTCGGCCCACGCGCGGACGTCGTCGGCGTGGGCGGGCGGCCCGGACGTACGCCAGCCGATGAGCACCTGGCCGCCGGGGCCGAGCGCCACGCTCTCCTTGCCGAGCCGCAGCCCGGTCGCGCCCCGCGCGTGCAGCTTCGCCACGGCGGCCACCGTGCCGACCGCGAACCGGTGCAGCGCCTGCCCGCGCAGCGGCCCGCCCTGCCCGACGAACTCCGCCAGCCTCGCTCCCTGCTCCCTCATCCCAGAACCCCCTTCTCGCGCCTGCTGGTTGTACGCGGAAAACCGGTCATGGGTTCAACCGTTCGCGGGAGCTTCTACAGTTGCGGCATGGCGACGAAAGCGGGGCGCAAACCGGAGACCCAGCTTGCCCTGGTCCGGCGGGCGCGCAAGATGAACCGCATCCTCGCGGAGACCTACCCCGACGCCCACTGCGAGCTCGACTTCACCAACCCCCTGGAGTTGCTGGTCGCGACCATCCTGTCCGCGCAGTGCACGGACAAGCGGGTCAACATGGTGACCCCCACCCTCTTCGCGAAATATCCGACGGTGGAGGACTACGCCGCCGCGGACCCGTCGGAGATGGAGGAGATCATCCGCTCCACGGGCTTCTTCCGCGCCAAGACCAACAGCATCATCGGCATGGCGCAGGCCGTCAGCGAGCGTTACGGCGGAGAGGTGCCCGGCAAGCTGAAAGACCTGGTCACGCTGCCCGGCGTGGGCCGCAAGACGGCCAACGTGGTGCTCGGCAACGCCTTCGACGTGCCCGGCCTGACCGTCGACACCCACTTCCAGCGCCTCGTACGCCGCTTCGGCTGGACCGAGGAGACCGACCCGGTCAAGATCGAGCACATCGTGGGCGAGCTGCTGCCCAGGCGCGAGTGGACGATCTTCTCCCACCGGGTGATCTGGCACGGCCGCCGCATCTGCCACGCCCGCCGGCCGGCCTGCGGGGTGTGCCCGCTCGCCGCGCTCTGCCCCTCCTACGGCACCGGCCCCACCGACCCGGCCCAGGCGGACAAGCTCGTCAGGCCCGGCCCCTTCTCCTGAGAAGGGAAGTGAACGACGCCACCGCGTGTTGGAGGATGCGTGACCCGAGTGCCCGAATGGCTGGAGAAACTGGCGACACAAGCGCAGCTGATCAGCGTCCCCCTTCCCCTCCGGCCGGTCGACGGGCGCGGGCGGGCCGCCGCGGTGCTCATGCTGTTCGGCGAGGGGCCCAACGGTCCTGACGTGCTGCTCATCCAGCGCAGCACCCGCGGGCGCAGGCACGCGGGCCAGCCCGCCTTCCCGGGCGGCGGCGTCGATCCCGACGACGCGGGGCCGATCGAGGCCGCGCTGCGCGAGGCCGAGGAGGAAACCGGCGCCGACCCGCGCGGGGTGCACGTCATCTGCACGATGCCCGAGCTCTACCTGCCCTACAGCGACAACCGCGTCACGCCGGTCATCGCCTGGTGGCGCGAGCCGTCGGCGGTCCACGCGGCCTCGCCCGACGAGGTCGACTCGGTCGAGCGGGTGCCGATCGCCGAGCTGGTCGATCCGGCCAACCGCGTCATGCTCCGCCATCCCCGTGGCGACACGGCGGGGCCCGCGTTCCGGGTGCGGGGGATGCTGGTGTGGGGGTTCACCGCGATGGTGCTCGACACCGTGCTGCGCGAGGGCGGGCTGGAGCTTCCGTGGGACGCGACGCGGGTGGAGGAGCTGCCGCCCGAAGTGGTCAGGCTCAGCGCCCGCTAGGCGCCTGACCTGAGCGGGTCGGGCTCAGCGCGCGTCAGGCGTCCGACCTGAGCGGGTCGGGCTCAGTCGCGTCAGGCGCCCGATCTCAGCGCCACGCCGAGCGCGGCCCAGCCGGCCACGTCGGCGTCGTCGTCGGCCGCGAGCGCGCGCAGCGTCTCCAGTCCCGCCCGGTCCGGCGGGTCGCCGAGCACGTGCTGCAACGCGTACGCGGCGCCGTACCGCACCCTGGGGTCGGCGTGCGCGGCCAGGTCGATCACCGACGGGAGCGAGCGCGGGTCAGCCAGGTGGCCGAAGGCGATGAGCACCGAGTAGAGCACCATCGCGTCGTCCTCGCTGGCCGCGAGATAGCGCAGCACCGGCAGCGTACGGTCGACGAAGGGCCGCAACATGCCCATGATGTCCACGCCCAGCAGCCGCTCGCTCACGCTGTCGGCGGCGCACAGCCGGCGTGCCTCGATGAACGACTCCAGGTCGCCCCGCTCACGCAGCAACGAGATCACGTGCCAGCGCAGGGCCCCGTCGGGATCGCTGTCGCGCAGAGCTGCCTGGATGAGGTCGCGCACTGCTGTCTCGTCCGGCGGCATGAAGCTCAAGATAGTCAGCAGGGTGACGCCGTCCTGATCGAAGACGTGCACACTTGACCCTATCGCTGGTTACCTTTGAAGCGTGCGCGGTGATCTGCTTGACCTCATTCTGATCGGCCTCGTGATCGCCTTCGGCGTCTCGGGTTACCGGCAGGGTTTCATCATCGGTGCGATGAGTTTCGTGGGGTTCGTGGGCGGCGCCGTGCTGGGGGTGTTCATCGCCCCGCCCATCTCGAAGGCCCTCGTCGACGGTGACACGCCGCAGGCGCTGCTGGCGATCGTGATCGTGTTCCTGGCCGCGACGATCGGGCAGTTCGCCTCCTCGACATTGGGCGCGGTCGTCCGCAGCCACGTCACGTGGGAGCCCGCCAAGGTGGCCGACGCGGTCGGCGGCACGTTCGCCAGCGCGCTGTCGGTGCTGGTGATCGCCTGGCTGATCGGCTCGCTGATCGTCTCCACGTCCTTCGCCCCGCTCGTCGACCAGGTCAAGAACTCCGCGCTGCTGACCACCGTCGACGAAGCCATCCCGCAGGCCGCGCGCAACTGGCAGCAGCCGTTCAAGAAGTTCATCGACCGCTCGGAGTTCCCGCCGGTCTTCGACGCGATCGGCGCCGGGCAGCTCATCGACGTGCAGCCGCCCGACCAGAGCGTGCTGCAGGGCGCCGAGCTGCGGCGGGCCCGCCGCGCGATCGTCAAGGTGCAGGGCAACGCCGAAAGCTGCAACAAGCACATCGAGGGCACCGGCTTCGTCTACGCGCCCGGCCGCATCATGACCAACGCCCACGTCGTGGCCGGTGTCACGCGCGGCCTGGAGGTCATCGACGCCGCCGACAACCGCCACGCCGCCACCGTGGTCCGCTACAACCCGCGCCGCGACATCGCCATCCTCCACGTGCCCGGGCTCGACCTGCCGCAGCTCGCCTTCGACGGCGACGGCTCGCGCGGCGACAGCGCCATCGTCGCCGGCTTCCCCAAGGGCAAGGGCTTCACCGCCGAGCCCGCCCGCATCGGCGGCCAGCTGGAGGCCGAGGGCCCCGACATCTACCGCGACACCACGGTCAGGCGGAAGGTCTACGTCATCCGCGGCCAGGTGCTGCCCGGCAACTCGGGCGGCCCGCTGCTCACCCCCGACGGCAAGGTCTACGGCGTGATCTTCGCCGCCGCGATCAACGAGGAGCAGACCGGCTACGTGCTGACGGCCGAGGAGGTCGCCCCCGACGCGGCGGCCGGCCGCAACGACACCGCGCCCGCCAGCACCCGCAAGTGCGACTAGCGGGGCAGGCTCGCCAGGATCAGCGCGATGGCCTCGGCGGGGTCGCTGTCCTGGGTCAGACCTGAGGCGGCCTTGCCGACCGCGTCGTACGCGCCGCCGTACGACTGCGCCTTGGCCGCGCCCCTGCTGAACAACGTCACCGCGCCGCGCCCGTTGCCCCGCTGCAGGTGCGTCAGCCCGACGCAGATCTGCGCCAGGCCCTGCCACAGCTCGCGCTCGTCGTCGGGCGCGCACTTCCACCGGCCCTCGAACACCTCGTGCGCGTTGAACGGCAGGCCCTCGTCGAGGAAGCGGCGGCCGTCGGCGAGCGCCTGCTCGGTGGTGGGGGCGTAGTCGTCGGGGACGCGCGGCATGCCGGACGAGCCGTAGGGGAGCGGCCGGCCGTACGCGTCGCGCGGCCTGGCGTTGCGCGGCCTGCCTTCGGGATCGCGGTCTCTCATCGGTCGGGCTCCGGGTCGTTGAGCCAGCCGAGCACCTCGGTGTCGAACACGTCGGGGATCTCCTCGTGGGGGAAGTGGCCGGCGCCCTCCAGCAGCCGCCACCGGTAGGGGGCCGCCACGTAGCGGCTCGAACCCTGCGCCGTGCGCGGCAGCACGCTCGGGTCGAGCGCGCCGTGCAACTGCAGCGTGGGGGCCTCGATCTCGGTGCGCATCGTGCGCGCGTAGCGCCGCCCGTCGGGACGCAGCTGCGAGCGGCCGAACCAGCGGTGGTATTCCAGCGCGCAGTGCGCCACGGCGGGGATACGGAACGCCTCGCGGTACGTACGCGACTCCGCGGGCTCCGGCCATCCCGGCCGCGACCACGCGTCGAGCAGCCGCCCCACCAGCGCCGCGTCGTGCCGGGTGAGCCGGCGCTCCGGCAGCAGCGGAAGCTGGAAGCCGATGCGCCGCCCGCTGGCCTTGAGCTGCCCGAACGGGTCGGTGACCAGCGCGCTGCGCAGCCGCAGCGGATGGGGGGCCGAGACGACGACGAGGCGGCGTACGCACTTGGCGTCGAGCACGGCCATCGTCCAGGCCAGCAGCCCGCCCCAGTCGTGGCCCACCACGATCGCGCCGGTCTCGCCGAGCGCCCTTATCAGCCCCGTCGCGTCGGCCGCCAGCGTCGGCAGGTCGTAGCCGCGCGGCGGCTTGTCGCTGCCGCCATAGCCCCGCAGGTCGACCGCCACCGCGCGGTAGCCGGCGTCGGCCAGCGACACGAGCTGGTGCCGCCACGTCCACCAGAACTGCGGGAACCCGTGCAGCAGCAGCACCAGCGGGCCCTCGCCGGCCTCGACGACGTGGAAACGCGTGCCGCCCGCGTGCACCGCCCGGTGGGTCCACGGGCCCTCGATGTGGACGGCCGTCTCGTCAGGTGCCATCGCGGGTCACCGGCTCGCGATCGGGGGCGGGCGTCGGCAGCCGCTCCTGCTCGTCGGGCGTGGCGATCTCCTTCAGCCCTTTGATCGACCGTGCGGTCCGCTTCATCCCGGCCAGCCCCTTCAGCCTGCGCACCCCGAACAGCACCGCGAGGCCCGCCACCAGCAGGTAGAACACCGTCACGATGAGGAACGCCAGCCAGTTGGGCAGCACCTGGGCCAGCGCGTACGCGATCGTGAACGAGGCGAGGATCAGGCACAGGTGCGCCATGAACGCCGCGGCGGCGAACATCCCCACCGCCGTGCCCACCCGTTTGGCGTCGAACCTGAACTCGGCCTTGGCCAGCTCGATCTCCGAGCGGATCAAGGCCGAGATGTGACTGCTCGCCTGGGCGACCAGCGAGCCCAGGGATTCTTCCTCGGGAGTCTGCGGCATGAACGTCTCCTATCGAGGCCGGGTGGCCGTGTCAAACATCATCCAGCGCGACGCCGTACGGACCGCCAGGCGCCGCCGAACACGCCGGGGAACTTACCGAGCACGAGTCCACTCCCAGAACTACCTGATCGGACAAGATAGCGCTTCCGGTTATCGGCCCTCGGCCGCGCCCCCTTGAGTCTTTCGGGGAAAAGCGGACGGCCGCCCCCTGAGCTGGGAGCGGCCGTCTGCCGTGGACCTACGAGGCTCAGTCCTCCGACTTGGCGGACGGGAGCTTCTCCGAGATGAGGTTCATCACCGTGCTGTCGGCCAGCGTGGTGACGTCGCCGATGCTGCGGTTCTCGGCCACGTCGCGCAGCAGACGCCGCATGATCTTGCCGGACCTGGTCTTGGGTAGCTCGGGCACCACCAGGATCTGGCGCGGCTTGGCGATCGGGCCGAGCGTCTTGGCGACGTGGTTGCGCAGCTCGGCCGCGATGTCGTCGCCCTCCTCCGCCGTGCCGCGCAGGATCACGAACGACACGATGGCCTGGCCGGTCACCGGGTCGGTCGCGCCGACCACCGCCGCCTCGGCCACCTTCGGGTGGCTGACCAGCGCGCTCTCCACCTCGGTGGTGGAGATGTTGTGGCCGGAGACGAGCATGACGTCGTCGACGCGGCCGAGCAGCCACAGGTCGCCGTCGTCGTCCTTCTTGGCGCCGTCGCCGGGGAAGTACATGCCGTCGAAGCGGCTCCAGTACGTGTCGATGTAGCGCTGGTCGTCGCCCCAGATCGTGCGGAGCATCGACGGCCACGGGTCGCGCACCACGAGGAAGCCGCCGCCGCCGTTGGGCACGCTGTTGCCCTGGTCGTCCACCACGTCGGCGGTGATGCCCGGCAGCGGGCGCATGGCGGCGCCGGGCTTGGCGGCCGTGACGCCGGGGAGCGGGCTGATCATGATGGCGCCGGTCTCGGTCTGCCACCAGGTGTCCACGACGGGGCAGCGGTCCTGGCCGATGTGCTGCCGGTACCAGACGTACGCCTCGGGGTTGATCGGCTCGCCCACCGAGCCCAGGATGCGCAGGCTGGACATGTCGTACTTGGCGGGGATGTCGTCGCCCCACTTCATGAACGTCCTGATCGCCGTCGGCGCCGTGTAGAGGATCGTGATCTTGTACTTCTGCACGATCTCCCAGAACCGGCCCCGGTGCGGGGTGTCGGGCGTGCCCTCGTAGATGACGCTGGTGGCGCCGTTGGCGAGCGGGCCGTACACGATGTAGCTGTGGCCGGTCACCCAGCCGATGTCGGCCGTGCACCAGTAGATGTCGGTCTCCGGCTTGAGGTCGAAGACCGCGTGGTGGGTGTAGGCCGTCTGCGTGAGGTAGCCGCCGGTCGTGTGCAGGATGCCCTTGGGGCGGCCCGTGGTGCCGCTGGTGTAGAGGATGTAGAGCGGGTCCTCGGCGTCGAGCGGCCGCGCCTCGTGCTGGTCGCTCTGGCGGTCGACCAGGTCGTGCCACCAGATGTCCTTCTCACCGGTGGCGACCTCCTGGCCGGTCCGGCGTACGACGACGACGTGCTCCACCTGCGGGCACTCCGCGACGGCCTCGTCCACCGTCGGCTTCAGCGCCGACGGCTTGCCCCTGCGGTAGCCGCCGTCGGCCGTGATGACCACCTTGGCGTCGGCGTCGTCGATGCGGCTCTTGAGCGCCGTGGCGGAGAACCCGCCGAACACCACCGAGTGGATCGCCCCGATGCGGGCGCAGGCCAGCATCGCGATCGGCAGCTCGGGGATCATCGGCATGTAGATGGCCACCCGGTCGCCCTTGCCGACGCCCAGCTCCTGCAGCGCGTTCGCGGCCTTGCTGACCTCGTTCTTCAGGTCGCTGTAGGTCAGCGTGCGGGTGTCGCCCTCGGGCTCGCCCTCCCAGTGGTAGGCGACCTTGTCGCCGCGGCCCTCCTCGACATGGCGGTCCACGCAGTTGTACGCGACGTTCAGCTCACCGCCCACGAACCACTTCGCGAACGGGGGGTTCCACTCAAGCGTCTTGTCCCACCTCTTGGCCCAGGTGAGCCGATCGGCCGCGCTCTCCCAGAACGCGAGGCGATCCGCCGCGGCCTCGCCGTACGCGGCTTCGGTCACGTTCGCGGCCGCCGCCAGGTCAGCCGGCGGTTCGAACCGGCGGTTCTCCTGCAGCAGGTTGGACAGCGCCTGGGTCTCGTTACCAGCGGTCTCCGGGGCCACCTCGTGCTCCTTCTATGGCCAGAATGGATAGGTTCGTGTCCCACTTCACCAGCTCACGGCCTCCGTACACAAGAGGTCTAGACAGGTCTGTACCGACGTGCGCGGCGGGTGCCTGGGTTATCTGGGCGGATGACAACAGCAATTGAAACGTTGTCATCCTGAAATCTTCAGAATGTGCGCGCGGGGGAATGGGCATGCTTTATGGGCCCCCCTCGCGGGGGTTTTTGGGGTGGCGGACAACGGCGTGGGCGCGGGTCCTGGAATGGGGGGAGCGCCGCTCGTGAGCGCCGTCGCGCGGCGCCGGCGGGCCTTTCCGCGGGCCGTCCGACCTTCCCATGGCCCTACCGTACGCAACCGAATCGCGCCGCGAACCACCGGGTGCCGTGCCGGTCCTTACTCGCGGGTAAGGTCGAGTGCGTGAGTGACCCCTTGGCCGTCATCGCGCAATTTCCCGGCGTTCCCGAGGCGGTGGACGAGGCCCGGCAGGCCGTGGACCGGCTCTACCGGCATCGCGTCCTGCGCCGCGCCAGCCCGGCGGTGTCCGCGGAGTCGTCCCTGCGCGGCGCCCGTGCGTCGGCCGCCATCGAGGGCACCGACGTGACCCTCGACGCGCTGCGCCGCGAGGAGGTGCACGACCCGCTGGTCCAGGGCGCGCTGCGGGCGTCGGCCGAGATGGGACGGCTCGGGCCGACGTGGCGCAAGGCGCCCAGGCAGGTGCTCGCGCGCCTGCACACCGTCGCCGCGGCCGGTCTGACCGAGCAGGCGAGCCTCGGACGTCCCCGGTCCTCTGACGAGGCTCCCGACCCGCTCTCGCTGGGTCCCGCGCCGGGCGCGGCCGACACCGCGACCCGCATGGAGAGCCTGCTCACCCTGCTCGAACGCCCCACGAAGGCGCCCGCGATCGTCCTCGCCGCCGTGGTGCACGGGGAGCTGGCGGTGCTGCGCCCCTTCGGCTCGGCCGACGGGGTCGTCGCGCGGGCGGCCGGGCGGCTGACCCTGGTCGAGTACGGGCTGGACCCCAAGTCACTGGTGGCGGTCGAAGTGGGGCATCTGGAGCCGGACTACGCCGAGGCGCTCAGGGCGTATCTGACCGGTACTCCGGAGGGCGTGGCGACCTGGGTACAACACTGTGCCTCTGCGGTAACCCTGGGCGTCAGAGAGACGACTGCAATCTGTGAGGCCCTGCAGCGGGGCTGAGGGAGGCTCGCACATAGCTGACGGCGTCCCTGTCACGAGACGCCGTCTGCCTGTGCATCGCACCGGGTTACCAAGCGTGCACCTCAATCCGTCGGAGCGGGTCAAGCCCGTCACGACGCGCCTCCCGCGGCTGGTCGCACGTGGGTGCCCGGTTGATGCACCCGGACAAGGTGGTCCGTAACTCCGTTCTATGTCGAATCCGCGCTGATGGGAACCCCTGCGGGCAAGACCTTTACCCGATCATGGGCCTGCCCCCTCGTCTCGTCACTCTCCGTGATCGTCTTTATGTGATCGTTATGGTCGGAGGAAAAAACTTGGCGGAAATGCGAGATTGCTCCTCGACGAAACTCGAGTCGATCGGGCAGCATACGGAGGTATCGCCCGAAACTGGAGCGCTCTTGCTCGGGATGGCTTTGCTAGTCCCTTGCCAGGTTCTGGTCTGGTGATGAAAGCTTTCTTCTGAAACGGGACCGGCTCTACCCCCCCGGAGCCGGACCGATCAGGCGACCCCCGCTCTCCCCCCCGGCGGGGGTCGCCCCTTTTCCCCACCTCCCGCGCCAAGCCGTCGCGCCCGCTAGCGCCGTCCGCGCTTGAGGCTGGGAGCCTTTGATGGCGCCGGTTGTCGCTCGCATCACGCCCTCGTATCCGCTCCCTGCGCTCGCCTGACCACCGCCGCTCCCGAACCACGAGGGCTGCCACGGCGAGAGCCGCTCAGCGCCCGACGTGAGTTGCCCGGGTTGTCCACAGGTATCGGGCCTCGCCGGCCACTCATCCCCAGAACCGCGTTCGGCCCCTCGCCGCCCAGCCCCACTCGGCCAAGCTCGGACCTCCCACTCGCCAGCCGCTGGGAGGCCCACCATGCACCGCCCCTTGGTCATCACCGAAGACCACGCTCTGCTCGACGACCTCGTCCGCATAGCGGCCGCCGCCGGCGCCCAGCTCGACGTGGCCCACGCCCCCGCCCCGGCCCGCCCGTTCTGGAACCTGGCCCCGCTCATCGCCATCGGCGCCGACCAGGCGGAGGCCGTGGCCGCCACCTCACCCCCGTCCCGCGACCAGGTTCTCCTGGTCACCAGAGACCCAGACGACCCGGACACGTGGCGTAAATGCGTGGCGGTGGGCGCCCAGACCGTCCTCACGCTGCCCACCGACGAGCGCAGGCTGGTCGACCGCCTGGCCGACGCGATGGAGCCCGACCCGAGATCGGGTTCGACCATCTGCGTGATCGGCGGCAGAGGTGGCGCGGGAGCCAGCGTCCTGGCCGCCTGCCTGGCCCTGAGAGCTTCGGCCGACCACCTCCGCACCCTCCTCGTGGACGCCGACCCACTGGGCGGAGGCATAGACGCCCTCCTGGGCCATGAAGAGGCGAAGGGTTCACGCTGGGGCGACCTGGTGGCGAGGGAGGGGCGCATCAGCTCCAGCGCCCTGCAAGCAGCGCTTCCCGCGTTCGGCGACCTGGCCGTGCTCTCCTTCCACAGAGGAGACGTCGCCCCGATCCCCGCGCAGGCCATGCGCTCAGTCCTCGAAGCGGGCCGCCGCGGCTTCGACCTGGTGGTCGTCGACCTGCCGAGACACCTCGACCCGGCCGCGACAGAGGCCCTCAGCAGGGCGAAGACGACTTTGGCGGTGGCGCCGGCCGATGTGCGCGGCATCCTGTCCACCGTCCAGGTGCTCACCGAGGTGCGCAAGCACACCCTCGACGTCCGGGCGATCCTCCGTCCTGGAGTGCTGGACGACGACCTGGCCATGTCCTCCCTGGGCATCCCGTCCGCAGGCAACCTCCCCGACCAGCCCAGACTCACCGCCACCCTCAACCGCGGCGAACTCCCCAGGCTGGGCCCCCGCACCGTGCTCGGCGCCCTGTGCACGTCCCTCCTCCGTGACCTGCTCCCGGCGACATGACCGCCACCCCTGTCACGGCGGCCGTCTCACCCGAGCTGGTGGAGGCCGTCCGCGTACGCCTGGCCAGAACCGGCGTAGAACCGACCGCAGCCCAGGTGGCGGTGGCGCTGAGGGCGGAGAAGGCGGTCTACGGAGACGCCGAGATCCTCGCCGTGGCCCGAGCCCTGTGCGCGGATCTGATCGGCGCGGGCCCCCTGGAGCCGCTGCTGGCCCGCCCCGACGTGACGGACGTCCTGGTCAACGGCCCTAGGGAGGTCTGGGTGGACGACGGCACGGGCCTGCGCCGCACGTCGGTGACGTTCGCCGACGACGGAGCCGTACGCCGCCTGGCCCAGCGCCTCGCCACCGCGGCCGGCAGACGCCTCGACGACGCCTCCCCGTACGTCGACGCCCGCCTGCCAGGAGGAGTCCGCCTCCATGCCGTACTCCCGCCGGTGGCCCCAGGAGGCACCTGCATCTCCCTCCGCCTCCCGCCCCGCCGCACCTTCACCCTGACCGATCTCGTCCGAGCCGGCACCATCACCCCACCCGCCCTCCCGGTCCTGACCGCCATGGTCACTGCGAGACTCGCCTTCCTCATCTCAGGCGGCACAGGCACAGGAAAGACAACGTTGCTGTCCGCCTTGCTCTCCCTGGCCGACCAGCGCGAACGCCTCCTCCTGGTGGAGGACTCCGCTGAGCTCCGCCCTCTCCACCCCCACGTCGTACGCCTCGAAACCCGCCCACCCAACCTGGAAGGCGCCGGCGAGGTGAACCTTCGCGACCTCGTCAGGCAGGCACTGCGCATGCGCCCCGATCGCCTGGTCGTAGGTGAGGTGAGAGGCGCGGAAGTGGTGGACCTGCTGGCCGCGCTCAACACCGGCCACGAGGGCGGCTGCGGCACGCTGCACGCCAACACCGCGGCCGACGTTCCCCCACGCCTGGAGGCGTTGGGTTGCGCAGCGGGCCTGACCAGGGAAGCCGTCCACAGCCAGCTGTCCGCCGCCCTGGACGCCGTCATCCACCTGACCCGAGACCGAAAAACCGGCAGAAGACGCATAGCCCAGGTCTGCCTCCTGACCAGAGCCTCAACCGGCCTGGTAGAGGCCGTCCCAGCCCTGACCTTCACCCCTCAGGGCACCACCCATCCCGGCCCCGCCTACGAGGCCCTCGCCCACCGCACCACCCACAGCCCACCGCTCGATCTCTCGCTACCGAGCGCAGCCGACTTGGACAGCCGCCCATGACCAGCGCCCTGATAGCCGCGTTGTCCACAGCCTGCGCCCTATGGCTGTGGACAGCCCCTTCCACCCCCACAACCCGCCTCACAAACCTGCTGCGGACCAGGAACACGTCACCCCACCCCCGCCCCTCACCGTCGAGACTCCTCGCCCGCCCCAGCCCCACCCGCCAAGCCGAAGCCTGGCGAAAGGCATCGATCGAGCTCTGCCAATCCCTGTCAGCGGAACTCTCCGCCGGCCGGACCGCAGCCGAATCGATGGCCCGAGCCCTGACCGCAGTGGACTTCCCCGACCAGGCCCTCCTCCGCCCCGTCCTGGCAGCCGCACGAGACGGCGGCGACGTCTCCACAGCCCTGAGGACGGCCGCTCCACCCCAGGGCGGCGAGGGCCTGCACCAGTTGGCGGCCTGCTGGGAGGTGGGCACCACGGTGGGCGCGGGCATGGCCGCCCTGATCGACAGGGTCGCGCAAACGCTGAGAGCCGCCCAAGCCCACCGCCAGGACGTCGCAGCCCAGCTGGCAGGCCCCCGCACCACGGCCAGGATGCTCGCCGTCCTCCCAGCTCTAGGCCTCCTCATGGCCGCCGCCCTCAACATGCATCCCCTGGGCTTCTTGTTCGGCAGCATCCCCGGCCTCATGTGCCTGACAGCCGGCGTGGCCCTCGACGTCTGCGGCCTGTGGTGGACCAACCGCATGGCCACCCGAGCCCAATCCTGACCCGACCCCCGATCGGACCCTGCGATGCTCCACGTGCTGTCCGCCCTGTCCGCCCTGTCCGCCCTGTCCGCCCTGTGCGCCGGCATGGCCGCCTGGCTCTGGCTCTCTCCGAGAACCCCGGCAGAACGCCTCACCCGCCTACGCCCACCGAAAGAACCACCCGAAGAACGTCACCCAGCCCCACGCCGGCTGGAGCCGGCCACCCACCGACTCACGAAGCGAACGATCCTCACCGCAGCATGCACAGGCCTGCTCGCCGTACTCCTCATAGGCGGCACCTCAGGCCTGATCACCGGCGTCCTCCTGACCCCCGCGACAGCGTTCTACCTCCACCGCCGAAGCCCACCCGAATCCCAGGACGACCAGCGCAGAATCGCCGCCGACCTCCCCTTCGCCGCCGACCTCATGACCGCGTGCCTCCGGGCAGGACGCCCGGTGAGCACCGCCACCGAGACGGCTGCTACGGCCATAGGCGGCCCACTCGGCGAGCGCCTGACCTGGGCGAGCACCCAGCTACGCCTGGGCGCCGACCCAGAACCGACCTGGGCCTACCTGGCCAAGGACCCGTCCATGGGCCACCTGTCGAGAGCCATGAGCCGAGCGGCGCAAACCGGCGCTCCCGTGGCCGACGTACTGACCCGCCTGGCCGACGACGCCAGAGAAGCATCGAGAGCAGCCGCAGTCGCCGCCGCGAGAAGCGTCGGCGTGAAAGCAGTGGCCCCGCTGGGCCTGTGCTTCCTACCGGCGTTCGTATTGCTGGGAATCATCCCGGTAGTGGCGGGTCTGGCGTCGACCATCATCATCCCGTAGCCACTCACTACATAAGCCGAGCCATGGGCTCTGCCCATGCATCATCAGCGCTATGTACCAGGGAGCCGAAGGGCAAAAAGCCAGCTCATCAATCCTGTGTAGTGGGCACCTGAACCAGCCGGGCACGAAGCTCGGCTACATCTACATCCGTCAACCCGGCCGCCCGCAATTGCTTCTCCACCTCCAACCCGTCCAACGCCCCAAGAAGGGCCTCCCGAGCAGTGGTGCCCTTACGGGCGAGAATGCGGCGAATGTCATCAGTCTGATCCGCAACCCCCAGGGCTTGGAACAAGGGAGGCAACCGGCCCGCGCTCAACGCATAGTCGTCGGCGATGTCATCGGGCGAGACCCCGGCCAGTGCCAACGCCAACATGACGATGAGCCCGGTCCGATCCCGCCCAAGCCCGCAGTGCACCAGCACCCCACCAGGCCGAGCCCGCGCCACGGCCGCGAGGGCCTCCGCACAGAACCGGGCCTTCTGCTCGATGAAGACCCGGTAGTAGAGCGGAGAACCATCGAGCTCGTTCTCCCAGATCTGGTTCCAGAACACGGTGTCGGCGGAGTCGTCCAACGGCACGTGGACGGTCGTCACCTCTTCAGGCCGAGGACTTGAATCACCGCGGCGCTCATCGTCGTTCCGCAGATCGACCACGGTCCGAACCCCGTGCTCGACGAGCGCCCGCCATCCCGCCGCCGTAAGCCGCTCGGGATTATCCGACCGAACCAGGGCTCCCGCACGTACGGACCCGCCCCCGCTCACGGCGATCCCGCCGAGGTCCCGTACGTTGAAGCACCCTTCCCAATCGAGGTCCCGCCGCTCGACCACAGAACCTCCAGGGGCATCGCGAACATTTGCAGCGAAACGGCCTTATCCGTCACCGCCACTCATTGAGACAGCGCCAGCCCTACGTTGGTTCGCCATTTCCGGGACGCTGATCTTCCGCCATGCCGCCGAAGGCGATCTCGTTCCCTTCCGGGTCCTCGTAGATGACCTTGGTCACGCCGTTCTCGTACGTCTCCCGCTTGACGGGCTCGATGCCGCGTCGAGTGATCGCCGCGACCCGTTCCCGCAGGTCCTCGACGAACGACACCACCAGCGCGTTCCCGGCGCGTTCCGGCTCTTGGACGATGTAGACGTACCGATGCTCGGCAAGCTCCCACACGGCCTCGACGTCGTTCGGGATGAACGACGGCTTCTCCCCGAACAACTGCTCGTACCACCGCAACGCCGCCTGGTAGTCGCGGACGGGGATGCCGGCGAACAGATCAAGGGTCATGTCGTCCTCCACATGCAGTCGCGTGCCGCCGCCGTAGTAGACCCCCGCCCCGCCGAAAACTCATCGCCATCGAGCCGAGCGCAGGGACTGGACGAGCCGAGACCCGGGATGAGGTGGCCGACACCCCACGGCCAGAACCTGCTCATCCACAGACCATCACCCCTCCAGCAGGCTCATCCACAGAACCGCGTTCGGGCCACCGCCCGCCACCCCGCCTCCGCCACCCTTTGAACCCCCGCCGGACAACCTCCGGCCCTCAACACCTGGAGGCACGATGCCAAGTCCCGCTACCACGCCAGACGACATCAAAGCCACCCCAGAACGCTTCGATCGCACAAGCGAAGCACGACCCCAGCAACCACCCACAACCCCACACCAAGCCGCTGAGCCCTCCTCGATCCGCCGGGCGAAAGGACCCTGGCCGCGCGTGAACAAGTGGCTCCATTACGCGGCCGTCAACCGCGAGCGCGGCATGTCCACGCACCTTGTCGCGGCAAACGGCGTGTCTCGTTTGGTTCGTGTCCTGATTAGCCGGGGTGCCCAGTCCGATGGCGGCTGCATGATACGGATGGCCTCGTGTCCCGTTTCTTGATCCGTGAACCTATAGGATCCCTAGCGGATGTGACCTAAATCACAGCAGAAGTGGAGTTGTGCTAACAGCCGCAGGTGCGCTGTATCGTGAACTCTCACTAAGAGTAACTGCATGACTCCGCTATAGGGAGGGCCGCGACATGCCGTTATCTGAAGGGTGGCGCGACCAGTACAACCGTATGCTGCGTAGCCGGGCCCGCCTGGCCGAGGCTGCCGGACCGTCATCGATCGGGTCCGACGAGGCGCGCGACAGGCTCTACCATTTCTTCCAAGATGCGTTTCACCTGCGGGATTGGTTGCGTTACTCCGACGATCCGACCATCACAGCGAAGGCGGCTGCTCTGTGGGGCGCAGGCAGCCACATCAAGGCCACGCCCGTGCTGGCGCTTTGCCACGACATCTGCATCGGCGTAAAGCATTTCCGCGTAGATCGGCCTGCGACCGGTGACGCCGCGACAACAATCTCCAGCCAAAGCGTGACTCTGAACGTCGCGGTGCTATCGGCCCAGGCCTACATCGACAGTGGCAAGGCGGAGCGCGGCGCACCTGCAGAGTTGACGACCGCTATCCATGTGTGGGAGATCAGCTCTGATGGACAGGTGTACGACGCGGTTCAGCTTGCCGACGATGTGATCGCGGCGTGGAACGGCTGGTTGCGGGCGAATGGCATGCTGTAGCGGCACCTGCACCCTCGTCCGCTGGACCGTAATGAACGTCACCGAGTAGAATCCTAACTCGGCAGAAGTAGCGTGTTGAGCGGGGAATTTTTGAGTTAGGACACCCCGTCGTGGATAGAAGTCACAACCGTGGCAAACGTCTCACGAAGGGATTCGAATGGATCCGCAGCACGTCCTTTCCGCTCTTGTCGGCGCTCTCAGGAGCGCCGGTTTCGCTGTTCACGACAACGACGACCGTCTCACGCCGTCGCCCTTCCCCGGTGATGCCATCGCCTACATGCACCACGACCAGGTGGAGTTGTACCTCGTCGATGGCACCCTCCGTGAAGGGGGCGGCGAGATGGCTGCTGACCGTGCCGCTGCGGCGATCGCTGAGGCTGGCTTGCAGGCAGGGCCGGACGCGGCCAGTGCGCTGCTGAACGGCAGAGTCGTCGTGATGACCGTCTGATTTCGGTCCGCGAGGGAACCTTTCGCCCGCCCTCACCGGGTAGTGGGGAAAGCTTCAGCGTGGAATTCAGAAGTTGAACAGGCCGTCTTGAGCTTAAGGGCCCGTGTTTTTCCACGGGCCCTTGTGCGCCCAGGCAAATCAGGCCGGCGGCCGCCAGTCGACGTTCACCCCCATCCTGCCCAGCCGTGGTGGTGGCACCGGACGTGCACAGCCGCCTCTGAGACGCCTTTGCTGTAGATGGCTTCCTACTGCGTTTCGCTGATCGGGAGGTCGAGGTCGTCGCGTTCGTCGCAAAGTTTGTGGCCAGCGAAAGAGTGGCCCCACATGGCAAGAGATCGGGGCGACCTTCGGTTGAACCCGCCCCCAAGGCCAACGCGGCCATCCACCACCTGGGTAAGCGAGGTTGCTGTCTTCCCCGAGCTCAAGCAGCCCTTGCGCCTCGGGCCGCGTAGCAATCCAGCGCCGCCGGCGGCGGTGTGACGAGCTGTTTCCGCACGGCCCAGGCCCGGTGAACGAGGGCCACGTCCGGAATGAACTGATCGATAATCTTCTGCCTGGCTAGGCCGCAAGGGGCGCGATAAGATTGATCCGTGCAACCAGGCGATTTCTTGGTCAGCGAAGAAAACCCGGAATGGGATCTTATAGGGCTTGACTCTGAAAATCGCATGCGCCGAGTGCTTGATGTGGCCCTAGTGGACCAACTCAGGCAAGGTTGCCTTGAAGGTACCTCTGACCTTGATGCTGCCTACGGTCTTGCTGCTCTCGCCCATGATGAGCTCGTTGCATTCGGCACCGACAGCTCTCAGATTCTGGATGATGATGACATCGCCCTGGTTCTGCGTGCGCTCCGCTCGGTCCTGCGTCGTCTGGGCCTCAAGTTCGAACTTCCCTTCAGGGACTTTAAAGGATTTCACGGATACTGGTCCGGGCATGGGATGTCAGGGCCAGGTGGGTGGGGTGCACGTCGAGGCTATCTTCAAGAGGCATTCGAACCAGTCTTCCGGGAACTCAATGAACGCGAAGATCGGGAGGAAGCCGGTTTCATCCGAGGTGTGGATGGCCAACTCAAGAACATCATCTTTGCGTCTAACGGTCCTAAGCCGGAAATCATTCTACGGGGCGCTATCAATAATGTGGTCGAAATCTCCAAAAATACCGATTATTGCTTGTTCTATGACCGACCTCTCGGCGACTCCGGTCTGACTTGGACGGAACTCGTGGCTTGGTGGCGAGAGCAGCACCAGTTCGGTGATTCGTCTGACCGCGAGGTTGGTCATCACCTCTACGAGCGTTTGATCGCATCATGCGATACAAGCATGAGTGAGTCGTCAGATTTCTGGCCGGAGAAGACAATCTTCCGGACCTACTGCAAACGCTATGGGCGGGAAGATGGAGGTAAGCAGCCTGCGCTACTCCCGCAAGTATACCTGCATTACGATCCCCATACCCGAAGACAACGGCTTGGAAAGCCTGGCATATTGTTACGTGAGCGAATGGACTTCCTTCTACTGCTGCCTCGCGGTGTGAGGATTGTTATCGAGTTTGACGGTCAGCAGCACTATGCCGAGGGTGATACCGCTTCGCCGCGTCTATACGCGCAAATGACAGCCGAAGATCGCAAGCTCCGGTTGAAGGGCCATGAGGTTTACCGCTTCGGCGGCTTCGAGCTGAAGCAGCCAGGGGCGGGGGACATGCTCACACAGTTCTTCGATGAGTTACTCAGCCGCCATGGCCTCTAGCCTTCAAGCCTGACGCCAAGACCTAGCGCACTTGAGGTGCTCTGTAACGACAAGTTTGGATTCGAAGCGAGGAGCTGGGCTGGTGATCGCCAAGGTCTGTCGAAGCAGAAGTTCCGTGCGCCGGCAAGCGGAGAGACGTACGCTGCCCCTGTGACCGAAACTACGTCTCATGCTGCCGATTTTCGCCAGCCCTTCGTCGGATATCTGCCGGGCTATTTGGCCGCGAGCAAGGCAACGGCGCCAGGGCGTCCCCTGCAAGGGGTCTACGATGCTGCGCTGATGGAGCAGTGGCAGGGGCTGCTCAACAGCTCGGCGTCGCAGGATGAGCGCCTTGTCCATACATTCCTAGAACGTCATCCGTCGCTGTTGCCTGGGGCTCATAGCGTTGATGGGGATTCGGGCCATTCGGCTTTTCCGATGGCTGTGATCTCTAAGCCGAAGTTGCCCGGGTTGAGCGACCGGGAGCCCGACTTCATGTGGCTCGCCACCGACAGTGAGTCCCTGTATCCGATCTTGATCGAGATCGAAACTCCTCATAAGAAGTGGTTCCACGGAGACCGTGCTGAGATTCACAGTCACTTTACGCACGCCCAAGGGCAGCTCGCCGAATGGCGGGCATGGTTCAACCGCGGGCACAATCGTTCGGCGTTCTTGGAGTACTACGAGATACCGCCCGAACTGGCCAGAAGACGCCTCACGCCCAGGTTCGTACTGATTTACGGACGCCGGGACAACTATGTGAACTCCCAGCGTCGTCAGGAGAAGCGTGCCGAGCTGGCCCGTGCGGATGAGCGGCTCATGTCCTTTGACCGGCTCACGCCGGCTAAGGACGGCGTGCTGTTCTCCTGCGTGCGCAAGGAACAGGATGGCTACCGGCTAGTGGCGGTTCCGCCCTGCTTGACCATTTTCAACGACGGCGAAGACTACCAACACGTGTTCGGGTGGGAAGCAGCGCTGGATGCCTGCCTCGACATGGCGCCTTCTCGGCGAGAGTACCTCAAGAATCAGTTGCGTCTGCTCACCGAGAATCCTGCGGCCTATGTGCAGGCTAGAGGCGGACTGCGATTTCGCAGGCCACAGTGGTTATGATTCGACACCTGCGCTACTAGCGGTAGTCCGTTGGGTCAAGCGCGGGGCCGGGTAGGGCGGGAATGCGGGGGCTTCCGGATGAAGGGAGCCGGGCCGATGACCAAGGCCAAGCCGTGTCCGCCTGCACCGGGGCCGTTGGAGGAGTACGCGGCGTGCTTCGATGAGGTCTTCACCCATGTGGGCAGCGGCGCGGGTTTCGGGAGTATGTGACGGGGTTGTGGCCCCGCGCGAGCGCAACAAAACAGCCACGGCGCTGTCCGGGGCCGAGCCGGTGACCGGATCCAAGAGTTCCGCGGCGCAGCGGCTGCAATACTTCCTGTCCGAATTGTGCTGGGATCCCGATCGGGTCAATGCCCGACGCCTGGAGTTGCTGCTGGCCGAGCCGGCGAGCTTGGCGACCGCACCGGCTTGCGCCCACCCACCAGCAAGATCGAGGACTACGACCCCGACGATCCCCAGCTCGGTCAGGCCAGCCGCACCCGCTGCACCTGGGGCGGCAGCGATCGCAACAACCCCTGCCGCAGCCATCCCAAGTACACCGTCACCGATAAGTCCGGCACCCTCTGGGCCTTCTGTGACGATCACTTGCCCCGCTACCTCACTTCCCGGCAGAACGGTCTGGGCTGAGTTGACCAGGTGTGGGGAGATCGGTGGCGGGTCTGGGCGTCGCGCTCATTCCAATGCGGCGCGCTTCCAGTGCGGTGAGTGGTAGCCAAGCAGCCCGGTCGGCGATCACGGAAAGTGGCTACCGCACCCCTCGGAATCGAGAACTCGCGACGGTTGAATAGGCGACTCCACCGGTAAGTATCGAGGCCGGTCTTGAAGGGCAGGTCGGCTGCACGGTGTGCCGGTGCTCGGGCGCGTCCGCGGCTGCGGTTACAGGTCCTGGTCGACGTCGCTCTCCGGCGGCAGACCGAACCGCCTGATGCGTTCCGCCTGTTCATCTTGGCCCTGCTGGTGGAGCAGAGCGATCAGTCGTTCGGCGGAGTACGGGACGCCCACGGCGACCAGGTCGCGCAACTCCTCGGTTTGTCCTTGCTGCGCCAGCAGCGCGGCCAGGTGCTCGGCGGCAACGTTGCAGCCGGTCTCGACCCGCGTGCGGAGATCGTCTGTCCGTCCTTGCTGGGCCAGCAGTTCGGCCAGCCTTCGCGCGGCGGCGTGGTGGTCTGCTTCGGCGAGCGTGCGCAGGTCCTCGATTCGGCCGCGTTCGTACAGCAGTTCGATCAAGGACTCGATGGCGTGGTGGTTGCCCGCTTCGGCCAGGATGCGCAGTTCATCAATGTCGCCCCGCTTGGCCAGCAGCTCGGCCAGCCGCTTGTGGGCCGTGTCGTGGCCGGCCCCGGCCAGGGCACTCAGGGCGTCGATCTGGTCCTGCTGTGCCAGCAGGTCGGCCAGGTACCAGGCGGCGACGTCGTGGCCGGCCTCGGCCAGGGCGCACAGCTCCGCTGCCTGGCCGTGTTTGGCCAGCAGGTCGGCCAGGTGCCAGGCGGCATTGTCGTGGCCGGCCTCGGCCAGGGCACGCAGCTCCTCCACCTGGCCATGTTTGGCCAGCAGGCCAGCCAGCAGCCGGGCGGTGGTGCGAAGGCCGGTGTCTCCGCAAGCGCGCAAGACGGCGATCGCCTGCGCTGTGCGGCCGCGTTTTGCGAGCACTTCGGCCAGGTGCTCGGCGGCGAAGGCGTCGCCCGCCTCGGCCAGAGCACGCAGATCGTCGATGCGGCCTCCCCGGGCCAGCCGTTCAGCCAGCTCGCGGTTGGCTATAGCGCCGCCTGCCTCGGCCAGGGCACGCAGGTCCTGCAGTGGGCTGTGCTCCAGCAGGAGGTCGAACAGCTGCCTGATGGCAGTGTGATAGCCGGTGTCGGCGAGTGGGCGCAGGGCAGTGATCGCCTCGTCGGTCTCACCCCGCTCCAGTAGCAAATCGGCTAGCGTTGTGATGACGATCGGGTGACGGGCCGGCGTAGGGATGGCGCGTAAGGCGGCGATGGCCTGGTCGGCCTCACCGCGCTGGAGCAGCACCTCGGCCAGCCGGCGGGCGGCGTAGCCGGTGCCTGCATGGGCCAGGTCGCGCAGTTCATCGATCTGGCCCTGCTCGACCAGCAGCCTCGTCAGCTGGTCGGCAGCGGTGTCGCCGCCGGCCTCGGCCAACTCGCGCAGTTCGCCGATGCGGCCCTGTTCACCCAGGAGCCAGGCCAGGCAATCGCCGGCGAAGCGGTCTCCGTGGGCGACGGCAGCGCGCAGGACGACGAGGGCTTCCTCGATGCGGCCGTGCTCGGCCAGCAGGTCGGCGACTTGCCAGGAGGCGGGGACGGGGCCGTGGCGCAGGCACACGGCGTAGGCTTCGTCGGCTCGGCCCTGGTGGATCAGTACGTCCACCAGGTGCTTGGCGGCGACGCTATCGCCGGCATCGCAGAGGGCGCGCAGCTCTCCTATCAGGCCGTGGTCGACCAGGAGGTGGACCAGCTGTTCGGATGTTGCTCCCTCGGCCGCGTGGGCTTTGCGCAGCAGCTTCTTGGCCCAGCCGTACAGCCTCCTGAATGTGGCCGTGTCGGCGGCTCGCACCTGGTCGTCAGGGTTGGCCACGAGGTCAATGAGCGCCTGCCAGGTGGCGGCCGGCACCTTCGTCAAGTGGCGTTGGCGCCCGATCTGCTGCAGCAGGTAGTCGGTCACCAGGTAGCCCTGGACTTCCATCGAGTCTGGTGCGGCGATCGCGTTCAGCACCGCGGTGTCAGGGAGCAGCGGCTGCCGCAGGTACGCCATGGCGTTCTCGAACCAATCCGTGGGCGCCGCGCCACGCCGGCGCTTGTCGCAGTAGCCAGGTGCCGCCTGGCGCAGGAAGGCGGCGTTCACCGGCGAGCGCACTCCGAGGCGGGCGGCATCGACTGCGGCGTGGAGAATCGCTGTGGCGTACGGGCCGGCGTTCTCGGCGTGCAGGGCCAGCTCCGGAGCGCCGGCGACTGCGGGGAAGAGCTCATAGGTGGTGATCTCCAGCCCGGCTCGAAGGCGTTTGTCGTGGACGGCGGCGGCTCGTGCCCGCGCCAGTTCGGCGTTGCTCAGCTTGGCGCGGATGACCAATGGCGTGGCCTGCTTCTTGACCACGTCCCATTCCGCGGCGTGGGAGCGGGAGTCGGCGGGTCCGGGTTGTCCCGCATATGCGTGGTAGAACTCCTGGCGCATGGTGGCGATCAGGAGTACGCCGGAACCGGTCAGCGTTCGTACCAGATCCGAGGTGAGTCCCGCCGTTCCACTGAGGTAGGTCTGCAGCTCATCTAGCCACACCACCAGCTCCGCGCACGGGTGGGCAGCGGCCTGACGAATCTGCTCGACGCCGGCCGGATGCAGCAGCCGCCAGTGCGGCAGCAGGAGCCGGATGGCCTCATAGGCGCTGCGGGTCTTACCCGTCGATGACTCGCCCGTAAGCAGCAGCAACCGTCCTCGCCCATCCGTGGCGGCTCGTTGGATCAGCGCGCGCAGGCCTGCTGGGTCGGTGTCGGTGTCGCGCTCCACGTAGACCGGCTGATCACCGGTCGCGCCGGGCACATCGATGGCGGCATGCACCCCAAGAGCGCGCGGGTCGGCATCACCGACTCGCACCAGATCGATGAGCCGGTCAAGGTCCGGCTTCCCGCTCTGGCCCACGGCGCGTTCTCGTGCGGTCAGCCATGCCTGGTGCCGGTCCCGGGGCACCGCGCAGGCGCGCAGGAACACCGCCAGTGTTCTCTGGCTAGGCCGGCCCTGCCGGTACATGTCGCTGATGGTTTGCTTGACCAGCCGCTCAGGTGGTTTCAGACGCCGTGCCGCAGCCTCGATCTCGCTAGGCCGGCGTCCGCCGGCCAGAGCCTTGAGCGCCGGCCCCAGTTGCTCCGGAGTGTGTACCGCGTCCGGGTCTGGCGGCGCGGACGCCGGATCGGAGTCGGCCGCCGGCCGGTTGCCGTTCACTGGCGCACCCCTGCGCATGGCAGCTCAGCTGCGCATAACCCGGCGGCCGTGCCACCCGATGCGATGAGCGCCGCCTGCACGAGCGCGCTCGCGCCGGTCCGGTGTGTCCGTCCGGTCCGAGACGGCTGCCGGACAACACCTGCGCCCCGCCAATGGGAAAAGCCGGCACCGACATCGGTCCGGCTCTTCCACCGAGCGATGGAGCACGAAAGATCATGCATCACCTGCACGAGTTCCTCCCCTTGGCCGTGGCTGCCATCAACCTCATCACCGCACTCATCAACCAGCGTCCTGCCCGACGGCGCGCTGAACAGCCGGGACGCCTGGCCTCTGCCAACCAGGACATTCCGAACAACACGAAGCGGCGATAGTACTCCTGCAGCGGGCACGCCGCGCCCGCTCCGAACCGCGTCCCGGCGCGGCGGACAGCCCGCGAGAGCGTCTCCCCGGGCGGCGCGGCGGCGCTGCTGGGCGGCGCGGTCCACGGTCGGCCGACCGGGCGCGAGCCTGCGACGGCCACGAGGTCTGCGGTCGTGGCCGCCAGGTCTTAAGCCGTGACAGCACGTTCTGGCCAGGGCATGCGCCCGTCAGCAGGTACGGACGACGCGCCAGTCGGTTTCTAGCCGAACGTGTGTTTGCGGGTGGGCCATCCGGGGGCGACCTGCCGGTCGGTGCCCGCCTCCAGTCGGACGTTCGCCCGGGCGAGGAAACCTCCGCTCGCATCACCGCCGATCTCGGCTCCTGCCGCCCCTCGCGACGCCGGCCGAGTACCGGGACGTGCACCATGCCTTCATGGCCGCGAACATGCCTCACGTGAGTGATAAGATCATCGTGCTCTGACCTGCGGGAAGAGGTCAACAACCCCAGATAACGATCGCGCTCCGCGGGAAGCGCGGGGGTGGCAGTCGAGAGCGGACCCCGTCGTCCCGCGTCCCGTATCGGTCCGCGTCGCTCGGGGCCTGACATGCGCTCCTGCAGCGCGCCGACCGCGCCCAGGCTGTCGTCCATTTTGCCGCGTCTCGGTGAACTCATCGACCACCAGGCCGGTGAAGGCGCCGCCAGCATCCGGCGCCGTCCCGGCGAAGATGAGGTCTACCAAGGCCGCCGGGCAGCGCGCCTGTCGGCGGGACGTCGCCGGCCCACGTGCTGGTGGCGTCGGAGCGAAGCTGAGGGGCGACGAGGGCCATCGCGTTGTGCCCGGTGTCGTGCCCGGTGGCGGCTGCGAGCATGCGAAGTCGGCCAGCCGTGCAGTCGGTTCCCGCACGCGGCCCACACCCTCGAGCCAGTCGGCCAGCACCATGCCCGACAAGATCATCAAGCTCTGACCTGCGGGAAGAAGTCAATAACGCCAGATAACAATGGATGCCGCATCGCCTCCATCAAGCGTCCCGGTCATCCGGCAGTGGCAACCCGTAACGGCGGACCCGGTCGGCCTCTTCCACGAGGCCCGCCCGCTTCAGCCCCTCGATCAGCAGGGGGGCGGCCGGAGGGTCACCCCAGTCCACACGGGCGCGCAGTTCTTTGACTTGCCCCTGGTCAGCGAGCAAGCCGACCAGTTCACGGGCGCAATGAGAATCGCCAGCGTCGGCGCCCGCCCGCAATTCGTCCGCCCGCCCCTGCTCACGTAGGAGTTTAGCCAGGTACATGAAGGCGGGCGGATCGCCGCGCAAGCGGAGTTCCGTCTCGTAGCCGCACTTGGCCAGCAACTCGGCGAGCACCATCGCTGGGCCGTACCCATCCGCGTCAGCGAGAGGACGCAGAACCGCAAGAGCGTCGTCCTCCTGGCCCTGTGCGGTCAGCCGCCGAGCCAGGGCAAGGCCAGCGGATCTGCTGCCGGCATCGGCGCGAGCGCGTAGCTCGGCCTCGTGGCCATGGTCAGCGAGAAGATAATCCAGCTCCGTGGCAGCACCAGTGTCGCCGGCGTCGGCCCGGTCGCGCAGGAAAGCGATGGCCTCTTCGGCGCGGTCGGCTTGGACCATCACCGAGATCAGGTGACGCCTGGCTGCGCTATCGCCAGCATCAGCCCGGGGACGTAGAAGGGCGAGGGCCTCGTTCTCCCGTCCGAGATGGGCGAGCCGATCGATGTCGAGCCGGGCCAGCCAGGCGGCGGCAGCGGCGTCACCCGCGTCGATCCGAGCGCGGAGATCATGGTCTCGGCCTTGTCCGGTTAGCCATTCGGCCAGCCACCGCGCGACGGCATGGTTGGCATCGGCTAGGGCGTACAGGTCGGCTTCTCGCCCGTGCCTAGCCAGCAACTGAGCCAGGAGCACCGCGACAGCGTCTTCGGCAGCTGCATAAGGGCGCAGGAAAGCTGCGGCATCGTCGGCACGGTCGTGCGCTTCCAGCAGGGAGGCCAGCCTCGCGGCGACAAACGTGTCGACCACCACGCCGGGGTGCTCGGTCGGCAGGGCGCGAAGCACGTAGTCATGCAGCAACCGGTCCGATGCCGCCGCGCATGTGCGCATCTTGTCATCGGCATTGGTGACGTGCTCCGCCAGGGCGCCCCAGGTGCTGGCGGGGATTACGATGCGGCGGCGCTGCTCGCCCAGGTGCTGCCGGAGATACTCGGCCAGCACGTAGCCCGCCGGACGACCCATGACGCGTGGCGGCGCGGCCGGCGCCAAGACGGCGGCCGCGCCGTCGAGCTTCTCCGTCAGATAAGCCAAGGCCGCCTCGAACCAGTTGTCCGGGGCCTGTGCGCGCTGGCGTGCGTCGCAATAGCCCGGTGCGGCCTGGCGAAGCAGGTGGGGGCTGAGCGGGCTGCGCACGCCCAGCCGGGTGGCGTCGACCGCGGCGTGCAGGATTGCGGCGGCGTAGGCGTCGGCTCCGCGTGCGCGGGCCAGCAGCTGCGGGGCAGCGGCGATCACCTGAAAGAGGTTGTCGCAGCTGGCGCGCAGTGCGAGTGCGATACGCCGGTCGCCGGCCGCGGCTACGGCGCGAGCGCGTTCCTGCTCGGCGGTCGACAATGCGCCATCCAGATGCACCACCTCGGCCAGGCGCATCACGTCCCGGGCGCCCGTCCCCGCGGCGGGCTGCGGCGAGCCGGGCAGCCGCAGGTAGGTGTGGTAGTCAGGGGGCCACATCGTGCCGATCACGATGGCTGCCCGGTCCAGCAGGGTACGGACGGTAGCGGCGGTCAGCGGGTCGGAGTCGTCCAGATAGCAGTGCAGCTCATCCAGCCACACCACCAGGTGCTCAGGTCCGGTCTCGGCGGCCCGCCGGATTTGAGCGGTATCGGCGGGGTGTAGCAGCCACCGGTCCGGCACCACCGCCAGCAGCCCCTCATAGGCGCAGCGGGTCTTGCCCACGCAGGAGCCGCCCACCAGCACGACCAGCCCGCCCCGCTGCGCGGCCCGGCCGATCACGGCCCGCACTCCGCGCGGGCCCTCGTCGGCGTCGCGGTCGACGTAGGACGGCAGGTCGCCGACGGCGCCGGGAGCATCGATCGGGGCGTGCACGCCCAGCCGGCGCGGATCGATCTGCGTTAGCCGGATCAGCCCGCCTGGACCGGCCGCGGGCTGCCCGGCGGCGGTGCGGTCAGTACGGGCCGCCCGGCCGCGCGCCTCTAGCCAGGGGGTGGGGTCTTGATCGCAGGCCTTCACCAGTTCCGTCAGGGTGCCGGGCTGGGGTAGCACGCCGCGGCGCAGGATGCCGTGCACGGTGGCCGTGCTCAGCCCCGCCTGCTCGGCTAGGCGCTGCACACTCCAGCCGCCCCGGTCGAACAGCGCGTTCAGCTGGCTTGTCAGCTCCTGGCGGGTGCCGATCAGTGTGGGATCGATTGCGTTCATCCCTTCGGGACCCTTCGCCGCCGTTCGGTTTCCTTCACCTTCCATGATGACGGTGCCCGGCGCGACCTGGTCTGGGAACTACGGGGCCGATCCTTTCGGAGTTCTGGCTTGGAACCGAACGGCGGCGGCCGGAATGCTTCAGGTCATCACCCACGTCCCGTTGGAGGGTCCTAATGACCGTTCCCGCACGCCGCACAGCGCCCGCCGACTCCGGCAGCTCCGCCCGCTGGAGTCCCTCCTCCCGCCGCCGTCTTCGGCACCTGGCCCGCCTTGCCCTGTTCGCCGCCGTGCGCGGGCTGGGGTACGCGATGGGCACCACCACGGTCTCGGCGATTGTCTGGTGGATTACCCACCGCTGATTCGCCCAGAGCGATATGAAGCCCAGCACACGCAGGCCTGCCCTTGCGGCCCCTGGCATGTCACTGGTCGTCCGCTAAGGTCAACGGGTCTGCGTTTTGGCCTTTCAGCCGGTTAGCCGCTGGCATGCCGCCGCTCCGCCGACCGAAATCTTCCCCGCCGCGAGACCCGCGATCTGCAGCGGGAAGTCGTCGCGGCTGGTTAGTCAGGCTCCTCTGACAGGTGCCCCACATGGCGCGCGCAGCATTCCCGAACGCCTCGTCGTCGTACTCAGCCGGCGCCATATCGGGAGTTGGCCGACGTGCCTTAGAATCGAAGGGCTCACTGACAGATAACAAGTCCGCCAGAAAGTCGTATGCTCCACGAACTAGGGCGCGATCCGTGGAGAAGGTACCAAACTCTAAATGGCCGCTGGAGGAGGCATTGGTCCAGTTAGCGCTGCCGAGCCACACTGACTCAGGCACGAAGACATCGCCCATGAAGAATTCATCGCTGTCTCAAAGGAATCCCAACACGATCATCTTCGCGTGAAGCAGCGGGCCCTGCCTTCGGTGTCCTCCATAGCCAGCAAGTCGTACCGGGCCAACCATCACGCTCATCTTGTCAGATGGGCCGACAATAGCGCGGCGACCGTCGGTTAAGGGCATGAGATCCGCCAGTGCACTGAGCGCGTTGGTCGGCAGTCCATCTCCCTCCGCCTGTAGCTTCTGCACCGTCTCGCTGAAGGGCTCGTCAGGGGCGGGCTTATCCACGATGATGCAGCACTGCATGTCGGCCAGCAGTTGCCCGATGGTAGCGTTGTCGAACCATGGAACACAGCCCAGAGCTGCCGGGATCCGGCGGCCACTGTTAGCGTGGTAATGCCTCTGTGGCTCCTCCACGAGGCCATCCAGGACCCCCCGCCCAAACCAAGCTCGATCGATGGCGCGCGGTCCCCAGGCGACGCCCTTCTTGATATCCCATGGGTTCATGGGGCTCCTCGGTCGTGATTCGTGGTCCGGGACCTGATAGCTCCGATGTAGGTTTCTATCATTGCTCGCCGAGCTTGTGGTCATGTGGAGCACGTCAGATGGCAGCCAGCTCAATCGCGGTTCACGAGCCTCCTCGAGATCAATTGTTCGATGAGGAACGCGCTCGTGGCCTGTTCATCATTTACAGGTACTTCGATCGTCATGGAATCATGCCGGCGAGCAAGTTCCGCGTAGCCGCGAAGAACCTGATCATGATTTTTCTCATCATCTTCAAAAGGAGAGGCGAACAAAAATATCAAGTCCGCCGGCAGATCTACCCAAACAGATTTGATCAGCCCGAAGAACGCCTGCTCGTCCACGCCGAGGTCGCGGAGGTTGGCACCGTACCAGCCATAGGCCACGGTAGACCACCACCATCTGTCAAGTACGATGCCGCGTTCCCGGCGGGCCTCAGAAAGCGCAGTAATGTTCTCCGCGTGACAGGCGAGGTGAAGGAATTGACGCGCTAGGGCTGATGTGATCTCGGTGGTTTCCGTCAGGGCGTAGATTTGTTCCGTGACACCTGTCAGGCCGGAGGGCATGTGGGTGAACAAGGGGGCGGGGGTAGCCCAGTCAAGGTTGGCAAGTTTCTGCTGTTGCGTAGTTTTTCCGGCGCGGTCCAGCCCCTCTAACACCACCAGCGAGCCGGGCCGCAGGTGCAGTTTCCGGTCTGCCACTGTGCACCTTCCACTAGGTCTTGCCCGACAGGACCGAACGATGCGGCTCCAGGGGAGCCGATCACACGGTGCCCTGACCGGATGTCTCGAAGATGAGCGTCTGCTGGTCAAGATCCAGGTGAAGAATGCCTCCCCCGTTCTCGCGGAGCTGCCGCCAGGCCGCGTACCCGGTCAGAATCGCCTGTTCCCAGTCTGCGGCACGCAGGACACTCACCTCAAGGTGGGACGTCATGGCGGCGATGGTCTTGAGCAGTTCGTGGTCGATGTGGTGCACGTTCTCGAGATAGCCATGCCGGGCGGCGTAGGAGAACACGAGCGCGGAGATGCCCTCTTCGATGGCGATGGCGCGGCCGCCGTCCTCGGCCTCGTCGATCACGGGGTTGCTCTTGCGCTTGCAGCCGAGCAGGAAGCGCGTGACGGGGGACCAGCCCAAGACAGCGGCGTGGGCCAGGTGGAAGACGTCGTGGAAGCGGTAGTCGTCGTCGATGTAGGAGGCGTTGGTAAGGGGGTCTCCACAGGAGATGCCGTTGCGGGCCAGCAAGGCGACGATGCGGCCCTGATCTTCGCGCCGCAGTGCGAAGGTCAGGGTGGCCTGGCGCGGCAGTTGCTCGCGCTCGGGGAAGGTGTCGTCGAAGAGGGTGCGGTCGGTCTTCGGGGTGGGGAGCCACCGGTCCTTGATTTTGACGAGGCTGGCGGCGGCGACGTCTTCTAGGTCGAGGTCGAAGCGGTGCGCGAGAGCGGCGACATACCACAGGACGTCCCCGAGTTCTTCGCGCAGATACTGCTTGCCGGAGATCAGCCCGGGCCCGTCGCGCAGGTGCTTCTTGTAGGCGGTGGCCAGAGATCCGACCTCGCCGACCAGGCCGAGAAGGGGAACGAGCACAGGGTCGGTGTCGGGAGTTGCGGGCTGGAGCGTTTTGATCGCTGCTTGTTGATAGCGGGCGAAATCCATGAATCCTCCTGTCGGATGGTCCGGCATAGCGGTCGGCTTAGCCGACGGCCTGTCGTATGCTAGAACAGTGCTGCCGGAAAATCCGACGAACGGGAGAGTCTCCTGAACACGATCGAGCCGTCCCTGGAGGACATCGTTGCCGTGGTCGTGGAGTTCCTGGCGCTTCTTCAGGACCGCGATCCCGGCGAACTGCGCATGGAACTGGAATCAGCCGGTCAGGAGTTGCCCGTCGACTCGATCCTGGTCGTGGAGATCTTGACCCGGGTCGAGGCACGCTACGGCATCGCCATCCGTGCCGACGCAGAGGCTGCCCGCTCCACCCGGTCGGTGTACACATTCGCCGGCACTGTTCTCAAGGCCATCAAGGAGACACACCCATCATGACCCCTGCTTCTCCCGATTCCCGCGGCCGCGACCCCGAGGGGGAACTGCTCGCGGAACGTTTGCGTCACACCCGCGACTATCTGGGCATGTCCCAGCAGTACGTGAGCGACATGACCGGGATCCCGCGCTCTGCCATCAGCGACATCGAGCGTGCTGCCCGGCGCGTGGATAGCCTGGAGCTGAAGAAGCTCGCCCGCCTCTACACCCGCCCGGTGTCCTACTTCCTGGCCAAGGAGGAGGACGCTGATCTCGGCGAGCACGCCCTGGCCGGGCTCCCGCGCGCCCTGGTCGGTCTGACCGACGGTGACTGGGAGGAGGTCCTCAGCTTCGCTGAGTATCTAAAGTACCGGCGCGCCCAGGAGCAGGAAGCAGAGCATGAGCACGACGACGAGGACGCGGTGCCCTCAGGGCGGGCGGAGTGAACTGGGACGTCGCCCACCGGGTCGCCTCGATGGCTGCTGTCCAGGCACACCGCGATCTGGGCGTTGACCGCCTCCAGTACGTCGACGTGTACGCCGCGCTCCGCCGGGCCGGCGTGATCGGCATGGCACGGCCCATGGCGCGCCTGTTCGGGGTGTACGTCTCGCCCCAGGACAATGGGCCCGCGGTCCTGCTCAACGAGAACCTGGACATCATCGCTCAACGTCACACGGCAGCGCATGAGCTGGGCCACCACCGGCTGGGGCACCGCTCCGCATACGACCAGGAACTGGACCGTGCCACCCGCTGGGGAGACGGCACGTGGCCCGACGAAGAGAAGATCGCCGAAGCGTTCGCGGCGTGGTTCCTCATGCCCCCGCCGTCCGTGCGAGCAGCGCTCGACCGGATCGGCGTACCCCGCCCTCAGTTGCCTGTGCACGCCTATCAGGTGGCCCGCTGGCTGGGAACCTCCTATGCGGGCACAGTGCATCACCTCTACCGGCTGCGCATGCTAACCCGTGAGCGGAAGACCCTGTGGTTGAAGGCTAAACCCGCCACGCTCAAGGCCATGCTGGCCGACGGGGCGGTCACCGGCATAGCACACGTCCACGTGATCGGCCCGGGCGCGCACGAGGCCACCATCCGAGTCGACGCAGGAGATCTGATCACGCTGCGCAGCCCTGGTGCCCGTTTCGGCCCCCTGCCTGAAGGTCTGCTCTCCGCGGACAGAGGACAGGGGCAGTTGTTCGCGGAAGAGGCCGCGCTCGCGGCCGCCGCAGAAGTCAATGAAGCCTTCACCGGGACCGCCGAGGTGACCGTTCGGATTCCAGATAGCGATGACCTGCTCCAGGTCACCGTCGAGCGGCAAGCCCCACGAACTGGTGCCCAGAAGCTT
Source organism: Nonomuraea salmonea (assembly GCF_042428605.1). NCBI lineage: Bacteria > Bacillati > Actinomycetota > Actinomycetes > Streptosporangiales > Streptosporangiaceae > Nonomuraea > Nonomuraea salmonea. Next base: position 43,984 of record NZ_JBHMCF010000040.1, on the reverse strand, counting down.
TGGCCAGCCTGACTGCCTCCCGCTCCCCAGGCTCTTCGCGTACCGCTTCGACTCACCGATTGCAGGAGCAGCGATGCACACTTTCACCATCGCCGAGAAGAACACCTCCCTGGCCTGGGCCGCCGCCTGCCAGGCCCTGGACGTGGCCACCAACCAGCGCCGGGACGGATTTCACACCGTGGTCCGCATTGCTGACGCCGCCGCCGAGGATCCCCAGGTGCGCGCTCACTTCGATCAGGTGCGCGAGGAGTATGGGTACGACCCGATCGAGACCGTCGCCAACACCATCTTCCCCGCCCGGCTGGCGGCCACCTGCTCCTCCTCCGCCGAGCTCACGCGCCGCTACCGGGACATGTACCCGCGGCTCAAGCGCCTGGATGGGAAGAACAAGGGCGGCACCTACTTCGGCCGCATCGTCGCTTACCCCGGTGAGCGGGGCCAGGTCGACCAGCTGACCACCATCGTCACCCGCATTCGTGTCCAGGCCGCGCTGCCCGGGCCGATGAGCGCCGCCTACGAGATGGACATCGCCCACCCCGACGACCTCCAGTCCGAGGCGCAGACCTGGTCGACGCCCGTGCACGTAGCGGGTACGGACAACAGCTACCGCGGCTTCCCGTGCCTGAGCCACTGCTCCTTCCAGCTCGAACGGGGCCAGACCCTACACGCGGTGGCGCACTACCGCAGCCACTACATGGTGGACCGCGCCTACGGAAACTACCTGGGCCTCGGACGCCTGCTGGCCTACCTGGCCCAGCAGGCACAGGTACGCCCGGGCAGCCTAACGGTCATCGCCGGGCACGCCCAGATCGAGAGACATCTCACCGTCATCCGCCCGGTGATCCAGCACCAGATGCAGATCCCCGTTTGATGAGGACCGGTGGTCTCATGCCAGGCTGGGTTCTGCCGCCGTGTTGACCCCCCACTTGGGCGGGAACCACGCGGTCAGCGGGGCTGGATCTGGCCGATACAGCTGTTTGATACGGCTGCGTCCGCTGATCCCGGCGATATCGGGATGCGCCACCCGGGCGTACTTGTCGACCTCGCAGAACATGTTCTGGCAATCGATCAACTGCAGCGGGCGGCCCCACAGCCCGGCGAAGCGAAGCCCCAGACGGCCGAAGTGTTCCTGCTGCGTGTCGGCCATATAGCGGATCACGTCGGACTCGATGCCATCGGCTGCAGACCCGAAACACTTGCGGATACCGTCGCGGGCCCCGGGTCCGGGAACAACGAAGTCCATCTCGGAGAAGGACAGCTGGGCTGAGTAGTTCAGATCGATCAGGTACTGGTAGGCCAGGAACGGACCGAGAGCCGGGAAGCCCAGCAACACCTCATAGGCCTCGCGCATGGAAGCGGCCTCCTGTACGCGGGCCGGCGCGCTGCGCGTCATCATCATCTCGATGAGCCGCAGGTGGTTGCTGTGCTTGCGCTCCTCACCCAGCGCCGGTGGAGGAGTGATGTAGGCCGCAGAGTACAGCCGCTCTCCTGTCGAGAACGACTCTGACAAGATTCTGTCCCATGCCCTGAAGTCGTATTCGTGCCAGGTCAGCTCGCCAAGGTGCTCTTGGAGCAGTTGCCAGGTCGTGACCTTGTTGAAGACCTTGAACAGCATCGTACGAAAGAACACCTCCCGCCACTCTTGATCTCCCCGATAGGACACCTGGCCGATCAGGTACTGGCTGACCCGGTCCGCGGCACGGAAGCAATTGGTGAAGCGGTGCTGAGCCAAGACGGGATCATGGCGTGCGGGCGGCGCCTGTCCCAACCGTGCGAGATACACCTGTTGCCTGGCGGCGGCGAAGCGCCAGTAGGTATCGAAGACCGGCGTGGGCCGCAGCGTTCGTCCCGCGATCTCGACCACAGGGGGCGGGGCGCAGCCCTCCGACCGAGACGGGGGTGGGGCTTGCAGCGTCGATGCCATGTACCGAATATATATTGAGTATAGGTATCGATCTAGAGAAGGACATGGATGAAACTGCTGTGGCGTACCCAACGCCGCAACACCTTGATCTCTTGGCCTCAATCCATCGATGATCGTTTGGAGCGGCTTGTTGCCGCCGGACTTGCAGCTGGCGAGAACGTGAGTCGTTCCCAGGTGCTCGCGGCCTTGGTGGCCAACGCCGAGGTCTCTCCCGAAGGGGTCGCCACCTTGATCCGTGCGTATCGCCACATGCCCGCAGAGGCCCTGGACGAGATGCCGGATGCCGCCACGTCAGCAGACTGGCCGCAGGTACGGCATCCAGGGCCGCGCCGGAGGGCCGATCGGGATCCCGCTACGGGCTAGTGAGCTGATTATGAGGATGAAGGTCACCTCATGAGGTGTGTTTCGTCCCTGATTTGGAGAGTGGTGGTGACGCTGGCCGGCCGGCGAGGTCTGCTGGAGGGATGGCGGACAGCAGACTTCCACCGCTGGTGTTATCTCAGGAGGAGCGGCGGACGCTGGTGGGCTGGGCCCGGCGGCGCTCGACCGCTCAGGATCTGGCGATGCGGGCGCGGATCGTGCTGGCCTGCGCCGAGGGGGACGGTCGTGGCGGCAATGTCGCGGTGGCGGCCCGGTTGCGGCTGGATCGTAAGACCGTGGCCCGCTGGCGCAGTCGCTTCCTGGCGCGCCGGCTGGACGGGCTGAGCGACGAACCACGGCCGGGTGTGGCGCGCACCATCACCGACGCCCAGGTTGAGGAGGTGGTGGTGCGCACTCTGGAGGAGGTGCCTGAAGGGTCCACGCACTGGTCCACGCGGGAACTGGCCCGCAAGGTAGGCATCTCGCCGACCAGCGTGGGCAACATCTGGCGGGCGTTCGGGCTGCAGCCCTGGCGTGTGGAGACCTTCAAGATCTCCACCGACCCGCTGCTGATCGACAAGATCCGGGACGTGGTCGGGCTGTATCTGGCCCCGCCGGCCCATGCCGCGGTGTTCGCAGTGGATGAGAAACCGCAGATCCAAGCGTTGCAGCGGAGCGCGCCGGTGCTGCCGATGCTGCCCGGCGTGCCCGAGCGGCGCAGCTTCGACTACATCCGGCACGGCATCGTCGATCTGTTCGCCGCGCTCAACACCGCCACCGGCAAGGTGATCGGCAAGCTGTCGGCCCGCCATCGCGCCGTCGACTTCCGCGACTTCCTGGACGAGATCGACCGCCAGGTCGAACCCGGCCTGGCGGTCCACCTCATCTGCGACAACCTGTCCACTCACAAGGCGCCTGTGGTGCACGCCTGGCTACTGGCCCACCCACGCTTCACCCTGCACTTCACCCCGACCTACTCCTCCTGGATCAACCAGGTCGAACGCTGGTTCGCCGAGTTGGAGCGGCGCTGCCTGGAGCGCGGCAACTTCTGCTCCTTGGACGCTCTCAAGACCGCACTGGAGCAATGGATCAAGACCTGGAACGACAACGCCAAACCGTTCCAATGGACCAAGACCGCAGACCAGATCCTCGACCGCATCTGCCGCTACTGCGACCGAATCTCAAAACCGGCTCACTAGTCGAGTCGGGTGCCGCAACCGGCTCAACGCCTGCGACGGTGTTCTTGAACCCTGGTCGATCAGCGCTTTGGTGACCGTGCCCTCGGTGGTGGCGGCACGACCTGGTCCAGCAGGTCGATCCCGGCGGTGTTCTCATGCGCGCTTGCGAACCGCGTTCTGAGGCGGTGAATCCATCGCCATCATGATGGCCTGTCCTGTCCTCGGCGCTCCGAAGGCACTTTGCCCAGCGGCGGCCCTCTGCAGGGCGTACGATCGGCCTCAGAACGACGAGGTGTTTGCGACGGGCGCTAGTGCTTTCCGATAGCACAACGGCTACCAGCAGCGGTCCTGGGACAAGCGAGTGGAATCCGCGACCTTCCTACATGACCGGACTCGCCCGGCTGGCACACATCGCAGGTTTCGCGTGGGCCGTATGCCCATGTCCCCGGTGTTGCCGGGGTAGCCGGTCCGCAACGACAACGGACGGTATTGAGCAGGCAAGGGTGTCCTGCCATGTCTCCCAGAACCGTCGTCACCGAAGACGGCACTGAGATGCAGATCGAGCGCGAGCCTCGGCCGTTACCTCTGCATGACAGTAAAGATCTGAGCGCGCTCAAACGTCAGCTGCGCGCCAACCCCAACATCAAGCTCACCGCCACGGCGATCGATGTTGCCGTTGGGCTGTTCATCGATCTTCCCAAGGTCATTCGCGTTGCCACGCATGAGGGGGGCATCGATGCTCTGAACTCGCAATATGCCGGCAGCACTCACCTGCTCATCCTCGAGGGCGAGGCAGAGGGTGACGCGCTGTCGTACGTCCTGGGCAACCCGCGGCTGGGCGACCTGCTCAAGGGCGCGCCCAAGGGTCCACGGATCACGGGAGTCCGTGACGAGGCCGGGCACCTGCTGGCGCAGCTCGTCGTCGAGTTCGGATCGGTCGCCGAGGCCGAGAGCCTGGTGGAAAGCACAATCCGGGGAACTCTCCTCGACCCGGGCGCCAACTACAGCGACTCGATCCTCGGTCACGGGGTCATGAGCCCGGTCGATGCTGTCCTGGTTGAGGTCCGCTTCACCGACGGCAGTCCGTCGCTGTATGTCGTCGCTTTGTACGACGGCACGTCACGAGCGGCCAGCGCGGCGCTCGTCCGATATCACGACAGCACGCTCGCCCCGGCACAGAACGTGGCCCTGGTCGCACAGAAGTTGCGGGCCGCGTTGACGATGTCCTCGCGCAAGCGTCGAGCGACGTATCTGAAGCAGGCCGAGACGGCCAACCTCTCCTACGAACGAGACGGGCTCACCATGCCGTCGCTCCGTCAGTTCCAGGCCAGGCGAATACCTGTCCGGCTGATCGTAGGAGCGCAGTTCAGCGATGAGAGCAACCTCAACGAGCTCCCGGCCGCGATCACGGCAGCGCAGAGCACTCGGCACATTAGCGTTAACCCCTGGCGAGAGGCGGCCAAGGACAACGTGACGGCGCAGCGCACGGTGCTGCACCTGCGACAGGCCGGCCGAGTTTCAGAGGCTTTCGTCCACCTCACGGAGGATCGACCCCTCAACGATGAGGAGGTCAACGATCTCTTCCCGGGGGCGGATCCCGCTCTGGTGACCGACCTGGTTACCGGTCGCGCTCAACCGTTGTGGCGGGCCGTGGCCATCGTCTACACACTGACCGATTCCAAGGTGTCCAAGGAAGCCAAGCGGTTCATCCGTAGCGACCAGGGTATCGCCGCAGTTCATACGCACCGCTACGCGGGGTTTCTCGGGGTTCTCGTGGACCTGCCGTGGCGATGGTTTAAGCCCCAGACGACCGACACCGCCCGTAACGCTTGGCGCAACGGCGGCGTCTTGTCTGAGGGCATCATCGCTGGCTGGCAACCGGTGTTCGAGCCGGTCGAGGAACTGCTCCGGCTCGCCCATGAGGGCGATGCCCCGGCTCAGCACACGTTGCAGGTGCTGGCGGGCGCGGCGCTACTCGCCGACGGCATCTTGACCCGCGACCGCGGCAGCAAGCTCGGCGAAGACGGGGTGTTCTACCGGGCCACACCCCCGATCCTGCTCTCCACCTGGATCGACACTAGGCATGGCCGGCTCCAAGCCGCACAGGTGATCCGCGACTTCCGCCACGAGAGTGCGGGCGGCTCGGGCACGGGCCGGTCAGTGGACGTGGACTACACCTATCCGCTCGTCGACGAGAAGGGCGTCCCAGTCCCGTCCGGGCAGAGCCACCGGGTGCTGATCGAGGGTGATCTGTTCGATCAGGCCAGTCCACAGAAATCGGCGGAGGGCCGAGACGATCACGAGAAGGCGCGCATTCTGCGTAAGGGCAAGCCCTCGCGAGAGCAGCTCAACGAGCAGCGGCGCTTCACGATCCTGGACATGGTCGGGAGAGCAGCGAGTGCCGTCCGGCAGTTGGAACTCGAGATCGTGGACTTCCCCAGCAAGTTGGCGGAACACCCCATGGGTAAGCGCGCCGATTGGAGGCTGATCCGCAGCAAGATCGGAGATCTTAGTGAGTCCTTGATCACCCTCATTCCGCCGGCCGACCCTGAACCACCCCTCTTTGACGATGACGAGGAATCGGAGGGTCAGCAGACGATGGACGACGGTTCGGTGGAGGCATAAGTACGCGACTACCAGCAATGCCGCGCCGCCTTCACCGGCTTGTGCGCCGCCTGCCCGCTGCGCGAACGCTGCAACCGCCGCCAAGACCGGCCGCGTGGTGACCATCCGCCCGCACCACGACCTGCAGGCCGTCGTCGTCGACCTGCGGTTCGCCGCTCAAGCGCAGGGCCCGGACGTAATCACGTCCGGGCCCTGTCGCGCTACCACTGTCATGTCATTCCGTTTTGGAGGTCTTCGCCGTTCCTTTCCTTGCCCCGGACCGGACGGCGGAGGCCTCCCCGTCGCGGATGCCATCCCGACGGTCAGTAGCTTCCGCTTACTTACGGTGAGCAGAAGCTACCGACTGTCAGTGCGGCGCGCATGTACTTAGTGTGGCGCTAAATGGATGAACATTAAAAGCCGCCTAGCATGGCGGATGTGATGTTTATCACATAGATGATGTATGGACAATTCGGGCGGGAGTTAGGCGACTGAGTGGCCGAAGGACCCAGCGGAGCGGGAGACTCGATCGTGTTTCCGTTTTGGAGGTCTTCGCCGTTCCTTTCCTTGCCCCGGACCGGACGGCGGAGGCCTCCCTGTAAAGGAGGAGAGCCCCATGAGGGTCAAGTCCTGCCCTTGCCATGGGCATCGGTCGGCGCCTCGCCGCGAGCGGCGCCTGTTCCGGCTTCGCGCCGGACACCACACCTGCCAGCCCCGAACCTGCTGCTCCCCGCAGGGGGTCAGCGGGATGCGCGCAAGGCTGTCGCACTGGCGTACCCGTACACCCCACTGTGCGGTGGGCGCGATGCAGCAGCATCGGTGCCAGTGCCGCCTCACCACCGGTGACCCGTGTCGCCGGCGTACCTTCTGGCGGCGCGCTCAGCAGGCGCTCCAGTTCCAGGGGCGCCACGGGCAGTGCGGCACGCGTCAGCCGATCCAGCTGGCAAAACGGCGTAGGGTCGCGCCCTGGGTGCCCTGGGCGGCTGGGATCGTCCTGGCGATCCTCGCGCTGTGGTGGGGATGGGCACCCCACCAGGTGGTTGATCTGCTGCGACTTGTCTTGACGGCCCGCTAAGACCCACATGTCGGTCCACGGCATCGCGAGGGAGGCGGAGTTCAGCTCCGTCTCCCTCCGTGGCCACCACAAGGCGCCCTCCGGCGACTCGTCCACGAGGTTCGGCGACACCTCCCGGAGCGTCGACATCGAGTTGTTGGAGGGCACCCTGATGGCCATGGAGAACGACATGCTCTCCGAGATGTACGAGGTGTACGCACCTCGTCTCCTTCGTGCGGCTCTACTGCGTGGCGCCAATGCCTTCGACGCCCACGACGCCGTGCACGAAACCTTCCTGCTGTTTCTCCACCAGGTCCGTCGAGGAGGCCTCCCCGAGCACCCCTATGGCTGGATGGTGAAGGTATTGAGCCGCACCATCTTCGCGCGCGGGCGCGCCCGAGAACACATGATGGCTCCCGGTGACCTGCTGCCTTTCACGGAGTTCGCCGAAGGGGCGGACACCGCTGCCCTACGGGATCTGGACCGCAAGAACATCATCGTTCTGCTCCAGAGGCTCCCATCCCATATCAGAGCTGTCGCCGCTCTCTACGCAGACGGCTACTCCCCTCAGGCGATCAGCGAACAGTTGGACATGCCGTCGCGAGCGGTCCACGAAGCGCTGCTCCAAGCACGAGACCGACTCCGGACGGAGTTGCTCTCCAGCCACCACCGCAATCCCGCGCCACCAACCACGACTCCGGCCGCCGACAACGTCGGCGACCGCGCCGTCGCGCAACTCCCCCCGCGTCAACGGGAAGTTCTGCAATGGAGCCGTGCTGGCTACAAGCCGGCCCAGATCGCCAAGATCCTTAAAATCGATCCGAACACAGCGCGGGTCAATCTTCACTACGCCCGCAAGCGCATGCGTGAGGCCCTCGCCGCGCAAAGTTCGTTACAGGATGCTGCTGTCCGTAAGCGGCCGTAGGGCGTCGTGCGTGAGAGGGCCCGGCGGAATGCCCGGCTCGCGCGAGCCGGGGGTTCCGCTTCTCAAGGTCCTTTGAGGATTGTACTTGCTGGCCGGTATGGCCTGGGGCGGTGCGGGGATCGCCGCAATGGGTACCATCACGGACGTGACGACTTCACTTCCTTCAAAGCGGCCCGGTCGGCGTGTATGACGTCGTCGCCCTGTTGAACTAGGCCGAGCACTACGCACACGCGCCCATTGCTCCGGGCACGCGCGGGGGTCCGTGAAGGACCGTCCCGAAAACGGGTCGTTCCGGGACGGCTGCGGGCGTCGGCGACCAAACGTTCTACATGGCCAGACTGGCAGGAGGCGGATTGTCCTGCTGAAACCGCTTGAGGCTGATGGCGCGCCAGGCCCCGACCCACTGGTCCAGGTCGGCCTCGCACGCGGCGACGATCGCACGGACGGCGCGCAGGGGCGGCATCCGGGCGAACTTGGCGTTGAGCGTGTCGTGCACGGTGGTGTAGGCGACTTCGCTGTGACGGTCGCCTTCGTGAGATCTGCTCATGCGGCAGATCTCCGGGATGCTCACGCCGGCCCATACCCGCAGCAGGCTCAGCTGGTAGCGGTACTCCTGCGGCGTGTTGGCCTGCCACGGGTCCGGCGGAGCGGGTCCCTGCTGTGCGGCTGTGACCGTGGCCTGGCGTGCGCTGGACCGGCTCTTGGCAGGCGCTGCCCGGCCGGTGCGGCGTGGCGTGACGTCGCCGACCTGGACGGCGGCGGCCTGGGCAAGCCTCCACAAGGCCGGCCACGGCTCCTGGTCGGGCAGGCCGCCGCAGGCGGTGACGAAGTGCGTGACCACCTCCCAGGACGGGCAACGGTAGCCGGCGGCGGCGTCGGCGAGCACTGAGCGCGAGAAGGTTCCACGCTCCGCGAGCTGGGCGTAGGTGGGGATGGGAGGGCCCGCGAGCTCGCGCAGCCGGCGGAGCCCGCGGGCCAGATCCGCGATCGGCCCATCCCAGGTGATCGGCTTTTCCGGCCGTGCCATGTCGGACGATCCCTGTACGGCGGGGGACGTTCGAGGCAGATCAGCGGCCGTACTGGGCGAGGTCGCCGGCGGTGGCGGCCAGCGCAGCCAGCACCACGCCCAGCGCTAGCGCGGGGTCGCTGCCCAGGGCGGTCAGGATGACGACGAAGGCCAGTACCAGCACCCAGACGAGGATGCGAACCGCCTGCCGGGACGGCTGGCAGAGGAGGGGACGGTGCGGCAGGGCGAGCATGAGCGTCATGAGCCTCTCCAAAGGCGTGATGGTCCGGACGAGCAGGTGTGGGGTTGCGACATCGCGCCTGTGATGCCCCTGCGGTTTGCCCTCCGCCGAGGTGAGCATGAACGTCGCTGAGCCCATCATTACCGCATGCGGCATAGACCGGGTACGCGCCCGTACGCGAGGCGGCTGCCGGACAACCCCGTCACCGAGCGCCGGGGCAGCCGCAGCGATGCAGCCAGGTCAGCCAGGTGTGAGCCACGACCAGGTCGGGTCTTGCGGTATCGGAGTGGTCCGGGAAACATCGGCTGCAGACGGTCTGGTCCGGCTGCAAGGTTGGACAACCAACTTGCAGTGCATCATGGACCCCACAGCCGCCGGTCTAGACCCCGCGGCGAGGTCGGCCCAGGTCGGCCACCCCGAGGCGTCAGTTCATTGGTCCGGACGAGCGCTCAGGGAGACACACAACGGCCTTCCCGATTTGCCCCGGGAAGGCCGTTGTCTTCTCACCAGCCCGGACAATCACGCCGGACAACTCGCCCTTGAACGCCGTGGCCGGGGACGTGGGTTGGAAGGAACAGGAACCGCGGAAGGCGTGCTGACGAGCGTCTCGAACGCGGTCATAGCGAAGGCGTGAGCTATTCGGCAGGGCCGGGCTGGACGGTGTAACAGCGCGGACAGACGACCACCTTGGCGCTGCCCGGGACCTTCCAGCGATACCGGCACAGGCGTGTGCGCCGGCAGCCGATGAGCGTGTCGTTCGGCAATAACTCGCCCACCTGGAGCGGGCCGTCGCGGCCGCAGGAGGGGCAGGTCCATTCCGGCGGTGTCTGGTCCCCGTCGACCAGGCGCCCGTCGACGGTGGTGAACCGCATCAAGACCCGCAGCGGGGCCTCGGATTCGCTGGCCGCGGTGCCGCACGTCGCGCAGCGCACATAACGGGGATCGCCGGACAGGTGCCGGTTGAGCGCGATCGAGATCAGCATGCGGATCACCGGCGGTCCTGGCCTTCCTGGCGGCAAACAGCACGGTACTTGGATCGTCCGTCCGCCCATCTGCGGTGACAAGGGGCCACCTGCGTACAGCACCGGCCGCGATGGGGAAGCGATTCCGCCCACGCCGTCAGAACCGAGGAGCACGGATATCACCGCGACGCCGAGGGATCGATCCCAACGATTCCGCTACATTATGTAGTCAATTATTGCTCTGTGTGCTAATCGCGAGAGGATCGGCATGTCTCACCCCCACGGCGCAACGCCTTGATCGGCATCGCCCTCATGGCCGGCATGACCCAAATGGCTGCCCTCCTTCCCGCCGCGGCGATGGCCACGCACGCCGTGCAGCACGCGCCTCTGGCGGTGGCGCAGCGTGCGGAGGGGCCGCTGCTGGCCGACGCGGTCGCCGCCCTGCCGGTGTCCACGGAGCGGCGCGAGGGCTACCAGCGCACTTCCTTCCGCAACTGGGTCGACGCCGACCGCGTTATCTGGAGTCAAGAAGATCAAATGGCTGCCTGACCTGTGGTTTGATATATGGACATGTCCACGGACATGGTGTTGGTGGGCCGATGCTTGGGCTCAGCCGTAGTTCGATGGTTGGCCGAGTTCGCGCAGCCGACCCAGCGCCCGCTCCAGGGCATCTCTCAGGGCTGTGCTCTCCTTGCGCATCTCTTTGAGACGTTGGCGTAGGGCTTCGTTCTGGGCGCGCAGTGATGCCTCGGAAGAGGTTTGTTTCGCGGGTGGCCGACGTGAGGATGTGCCTACGTGCCGTTCTCTTAGCCGTTCGATCTCGGCCCGGACGGGACTGTCGTAGAGCCACTGCCGTGACACGCCGGCGGCGGCAGCGACGCGGCTGATGTTGATCGGCTGGCCGGACTTGTCCAACTCCCGCATCGCTCGGGTGACGGCCTGGAACTCCTGCGCGTAGTTGATCACCCGGGTGTTGTACTGGTTGGCGTGGACGGATGCGGAGACGAAGCCCGGCTGGTGGCACACCACCTCGTCGGAGAAGGTGCGGATCGCCTCGACCCGCGCGCTTTGCTGGTCGGGCTCCAGAGTGAAGGACACGATGGCGGTGTAGACGCGGGCAGCCGGGTCGATGGTGGCAGTCACGTGCTTCCCTCTCGTCAAGTGCTGTTCCGCATCGAGCTAAAGGTCAGCCCGAGGGGTGCGATGCTTTCGTCGAGGTCCAAGTCGAACGGGTTACCCGCCGGGGGAGACCAGCCGAGGGAGAAGGTCTGCTGGGTCCGGTTGGGCTCCTCAGATGAGGGATCATTGAGGGTCACCTCCAAAGCCCTAAGGCTCATGTCCAAGCTAGCGGTGGACTGCGATTTCGCAGGCCACAGTGGTTATGACCTGAGCTGCGTGTGCCGTGCGCAAGTCAGTAGGCCGTCTCAGGCAGGTGCCGGCACCGCGGCCATGATGCGTGCCATGGTCATGGCCGCGGGGGAGCGTTATGACCTAATCATGATGCCGTCTGGGCGGGAGCGATGCTGCCCTCAGGGTTCGGCGGCTTGGCCGAGGTGAGAAGCACGTTGAAGACCTCGGATGGCGAGATGTCAGGATCCTGGGGGGTTTCACCCTCCAGGAGCCAGTCCAGGGCCGTCCCCAAAACGTGGGACGGGACAAACCGGCCGCGAGCGTATATCACTCGCCAGGCAGAGGGCGGCAGCGCTGCGAGCCGCCAGATCGTGGCATCGGCTTCGTGTCCGTCCGGGACCAGAATGCCGAGGTCTTGCCAGAAGGCGAGCAGATCGGCCATGGTGTCAATGGCAGGATCGTCGCAAGCCTCGACCAGGGACTTGAAGCCGGTCTGCCATACCTCGTACCTGCCCTGGCTTGCGTTCATATGGCGGCGCAGTTCCTGCACGGCCGGGTGCTCGTCCAGCTCGGGTGCTTGGCCAAGGCGTGGCAAAGCAAGATCGGGGGGGCGGATGCCGTCCCAGATGTCCGATTGAAGCCACTGCTCGCCACGAGACCAGCGCTCTGGTGCCTGAGCTGCGGCGAGTTCGGCCAGCCGGCCGATCGTGGCACGAGGGCAATCGAGCAGAGCCCTGATGATCTCCGCTGAGCGAGGGCAGAGTGAAGGCCAGCCACTGTCGTACAAGGCGAGCATCGCTTGCTCGTCCTCACCCAGCGTCAGCCCGGAACAGCCGTCAAACGGCGCGACCTGGCGGGAACGGCTTGGTGCGGCGGGCTGTTCGAGACGATGCGGGCGCGTGCCGTAGCGGGCGATCCAGGCTGCGGCCAACTCCACTTGATGCTCATCTCGCGCGTCCGTAATGGTTTGCGCCCGCCGGTCTTCGGCGGCGCGCAGTTCGTCGCGCCGCTGCCGTTCAGCAGGAGCGAGGTGCACGGCGCAGTGCGCTGAGCCAATTCCCTTGACGATGGTCTTGGCACAGCGTTCCTTCTTCACCGTAGCGCCAGCGCACTGGGCATGTGGGTCAGGATCCTCGCGATAGGTGGCCTCCACCTCCCGCGCAATCTGCGGGTCGATGCGCGGCTGGAATAGGTCCACATCCGGGCGGACCTCAGCGGGGTCGGTCCCCGCCTCACGGGCTTGGGCGAAGATGGAGCGGACCCGAGGCGGGCCACTACCCCAGGCCGGAGCCAGCGGCAGCCGCGCCTCCATGATGGCAGTGGCATGCGCGGCGTTGAGCAGCATGTCGCAGGCTTCGCGATAGACGTGCAGCTCTTCGCTGAGGTTGAGCCGCATGCCGTTGATCAGCTGCAGGATGTTGCGGATCTCCCAGGACAGCTGAGCGGCCTGCATGAGCAGCCAGGCCGGGGAGGAGCCGCCATGGTGGTCGCGGCGGGGCGGGCTGACGGTGCGGGCCAGGGTAGAGCGACCGTATCGGGAAGGGGACATGCCTCTCTCCAAGGGCGGCGGGAACTGCTGCGGGAATGGCTGCGTGCGAGCACGCGGCTGCATGCTTGCACGGCTCCGCCCTGCAACCTCTCACCTCTGCCGTCATTTGTACCAACGTTGGTACAGACCTTGAAGATCATGGCCGACACGGTTGGTGAGTGCCCAACCCGATCACGCCACGCCTCGCTGAGCTGCGCAGACAGTTCGGTGCGCGGCTACGCGAGCTTCGCGAAGGGCATGGACTCACACAAGAGCAACTCGGCGAGCTGGCCGACGTGGACCGCAAGACGATCAACCGCATGGAGAACGGCATGTACAGCCCGCACCTGGACAAGGTCTTCCAGATCGCCGACGCACTCGACCTGCCAGCAAGGGAACTGTTCGACTGGAGCAACCCGTCTGGCCGCGCCTGATCGACGATCTCGCAAGGCTGCGCTACGGCGCTACCCGGCTGCGTGCGGCATTACGTCTATGTCGTGGCCGCAACGGCTCGATGGCGTGCCTCCTGCGCTCGCTTGCAGGCAGCGACTACATCACAGACCTGCTGCTGGTGGCCATCGCAGATGACGGCTCCTTCGAGTTCACCGACACCCCCGACAGACAAGGCCAGTACACCTATTACGTCGTATGGCGTGGCACACCACGTAGGGGTCGGCACAGCCCAGTCACGACGTTACGCCGAAGCAACATCCCCGTAGGCCCTGCGCCCCGTGCGCGCCCGCCGTCGAGCGACCGACGCCAGCGGCGGCCGTAGCGGACGGTCAACCCCGGCACCTGCTCGGCAAAGGTCACCTTCACACACGTGGCAGCACGGCAGAAGAAGCGACGCACCCCCAGGTGGATGAGCACTTCCTGGCCACCGACCGCTGTATCGGACAATCGTCGTTCATAGCGGCTGTGCACCTGCTGCGACCGGGTTCCACAGGACGGACAGGCGGCCTCCACGGTGCCGGTCCTGGCCCGGATCCTCACCGTGGCTCCCGATCGGACAACCTGCTCACCGCACACGCCGACCAGATGAGGGAACAGGACGGCGACCAGCTCCTTAACCAACACCCTGCAGATGCTCGTGATCAGAAGGACAGCTACCGGCCGGAACGTCCGAACCGTGATCCACTCAGCGAGTCCGATCACGGAAAGTGTGCCTGATCCAGTATTCACGCGCCGTCGACAGCGTGCGGCCCCAGCATCGCCAGCACGGGCTTGAGGCTGACCGGACATTGCGGAAGGGCCCACTGTTGGCGCAGTGGGCCCTGGAACACTCAGGTCTTCCGCGGTCGAACGGAGATCCCCTCGATCACCTGAGCAGGTGACCCTTCCCCCATTAGAGCGGCACGCGGTGGAGATCAACTAGGCACATGGAACATCCGTACGATCCACTACGCCAGTGCACGCGATTAAACGCTGTGGAACAGACAGAAACACACGTGGATCCAGCGTCGTTGATGGCGCTTCTCGGAGTTAGCCGTAAAGTTCTATGGACGCGTCTTTGTGCGCCATCATTGGACTATCGCGCCCTTGGTTCTCCGAAGGTTGGCGCCGACGGGGTTCCGGGTCTCCCCAGAGGGTGCGCATTACGCGTATTACGCGGTCGATTGGTTGATTGCTACATGACCCTCGTTCACGCTCAATAAGAGGTGATTCCCCCGAATGGTCACCATTCGCCTCCACAATCCTGGCGCCAGCACGGTTGTTCCCATCCCGGCGATCACGGCTGCCCGATATCTCACCGCCTGCCGGCCAGCGCATGTCTAGCCAGGTCCCGGTCTCGAACGGCCAGGCCAGCCAACATCTGGCGGGGGCAGGGCAGCAGGACGCGGCCCTCCTTCCGTCTCCGGCCGTGGTGGCGGACCTCACTCCTTTGGAGGAAGCGGTCCAGGCAGCCGAGCAAGCCGTCGTTGTCGCCGAACACAACCGCACAAATGCGACACGCCAGCTTGTTGTTGCTTCAGACGAACTCCGATCCGCGACAACCGTGCTGACAATCGCCCAGGCTAGCCTGATACAAGAACAAGCTCGCTCCGCGTACACCGTGGAAGAAGAAGCGGCAAAGCGGGCAAAAGCAGAGCTATCCATGGCGAATAAGGCATACATGGCGGCGGTTTCCGCAGTAGATCGAGCACAGGCGATTCACGTACGCATGGCGAACGATTTGACGAGAGCCGATACCCGATGCCGGCGTGCGAAAAGCCGGTTGAGCGCTGCGCAGAAGCAGGTGGCAGAGGCGGACGCGGTCCGCTCCGCTCTCGCCGGTGTCGCCGGCGGTGAAACTCCTCGAACCGCGCCAGCCGACAACGTGGCCGCCGCCATCAGGGGTTTCGCCCAATCCCACCAGCCGAGCCGTGCCGCGACGACGAGCAATCCGCCCGAACTGCCCTTTGGGCCTCCACGGGACCTGCCGGGCCATGACCTGAAGCCGGACCCGCTGTCCGCACGAACCCCGGCCGAGTTCGTTGGCCTGATGAAGCGTTACCGGATCTGGGCCGGGGAGCCGAGCTTTCGAGAACTGGTCAAACGCTCGCGGAAGGCATTCGGTGCCAGCACGTTGTGCAAGGCTCTGAAGTCCGATCAACTGCCGCCCGAGAAGTTGGTCCGCGCGTTCATCTGGGCCTGCTCCGGTTCCGAAAATGACCTACAGGAGTGGGCCACCACCTGGCGGCTTTTGCGTATGAGGCATCATCCATCCCCCGGCAGAGGCGTTGGCTCCGATCTTGACATCGCCTGACAGTTGGCCAGCCGGCGCCGCTGGCTGAGGAGGTCTTTAAGCCCCCGTATCGGGGCATCGGCCGCTGAACGGACAGCCTTTCCTCCGCGATGAGCGGTCTGATGCCGCGACGCTGGGCCTCCACACCAGGCGATGCCTAGCCACATCGGCCAACCTCATGAGCTGAGCAGGTGAAATCCCGTCGGCCTGGACGTGATACCGCCCGGCCTCGGCTCGCTGCTGGGCGATCCCGGTCAGCGGTCAACTCGAGTCCTGTGCGCTCGCACGATTTCACTCCCTTCACAACGACGTGAGGAACACCATGAACAACATCCGAGGACTGTGGGTAGCCATGGTCGTCACCGCCGGTCTCTTCGTCGCCCTCGCCGGCGGCGTTCTTGCCTGGCTGGGCGGCACCTCCGTGCCCCTGTCTATTTTGGCCGGAGCGGCCGGGTTCGCCGGGTTCGTCGGCCTTGCCCTGGCCGTCATGACGTTCCTGACCCGCGCACAGGACTGAGCCAGACCGCCCTCACCCGTTCCCGTCCTGCCGGAAGGTCCGCCCGCCGCAGGGGAGCCGCGATGACCTCACCCACGTTCGCCTGCCAGCACATGCCCGGCATCACTGCCATCTCGGTAGCCGGCGACCTGGAAGCCGCCAACGCCGACCAGTTGGACGCCTTCACTCGCACGCGCCGACGTCCGGGCGACCACGTGGTGCTCGACCTGAGCGAAGTACCGTTCCTGGACCACTCCGGCCTGCGTGTGCTGCTCAACGTCCGCGCCCTGATCCGCCGCCACGGTGGCGACCTCTACCTGGCCTGCCTGCAGCAGTCACCCGTCCGTCTGCTGACCACCGCCGGAGCCTTGCCCACCCTGACCATGCACCACAGCTTCGAGCAGGCCATCCGCGCGGCACTGCAAGCCAGCCAAACGCCCCAGGCTAAGCGGGAACAGTTCCGCGGTGGCGACGCCGAATGACCACGCGGGAAGACGGGGCACCCGTGCTCCCGTCTTTCGCGGCCTGCATGGAGCGAATCTGTAGGATCCGCGTTCCGCTGTCGAAATCCGCGCCTTCGTGTCAGTTGATTGTCGGATTCGACAGTCCGCGCGGACCGGCGAGGCCGCAGGGTGATGTTCCGGGCGGTCACCTGTGATGAGGCCGACATCGCTAGAGGACCCAACACATGCACCCGGACGAGTACGGCTGGCAGGTCACATGGGTCATCCACCAACCGCACGTTGCCGTCCGACCCGGAACCGCGCCGATGATTACGCCATACGGCCCAGCTTCAACATCGATGATCGTCTGCGTGAAAACCCTCGCGCAACGCATAACGCTGCCGCAGGAACTGCCGCTCCCGGGCGGACAACCCGGATACGGCCAGGAACTCCTCCGGACTCGTGCATACCCGACCCGGGCTGTGCCGCCAGGCGTACACCAGCGCATCGGGATGCCAGGCGGGCTTCAGCCAGCCTCCTGCGGACTCCACGCACTCGGTCACCAGGACACCGCAGCGGACGGACCAGCACGGATCGGCAGCGAGGAGCCTGAAAGCACAGTGGCGCCTCGGCAAGCGTGAAGCCACCGCGGAGCTTACGCCGTCCACGCTGGCAGACTCGGCCTGCGGAAGACCGAAGACCGGTGTCACAAATGTGTGCCCGTGTTGGCGTCTTAGATTCGCACTGCTGTGGATCTTGCGGCCAGGGCCAGTTACTCCTGGTCCGGCTTAGAGGCCAGACGGGCGGCGCGCGCGTGTGCGATCTCTTCGGTCCGTGCGGTGATCCGTTCCATGCTCCGGCGAACACGTGCCTCGGCTTCGGCGGCCCCTTCTGGATCGTCGCGGTAGCGCTCATGCCAGAGCCGTTGCACCATTCGGTGTGCTTCGTCCGCCTGACGACGGCGTTCGGCCAGCACGGCATCCGCCGTCCCCGGACCGCACAGAACATCGACGACCTCCCACAGCTTCTGCAGAGGCATCACCCGCAACGCTTCGGAGAGGTGGCCGAGCAGAGCCTCCTTCTGCGTATCCGAATGCAGCTCTCGTGCCTGGTCACCATGCAGGTCCATCGTCATCGGACGAGCCTACGCCCGCCTGGCCGCAGTCCGTGGAGCCTGGACGGGGCTGTCCCGGAGGCGGTGCTTTTCCTGTCGTCTGTCCTGGTTCTGCTTGACCTGCTGCCGGCGTTACCGGCGACACGCCCAAAACCGCAGGTCACATGCTATGCGGAAGCGCCATCGCGGACACCGCCGCAAGCTTGAGATCTTCAGTTCTGTCTCCGCCTCGCCCATGACCCGGCAAAACGCTCGCCCGAGACGGGACAGAAGGGCTCACATGCGCCGCATAGCCGTACCCGCCCTCAGCGCCGTCACTCTGCTGCTGCTCCCGCCGGCCGCCGCCCACGCGTCCCCCGCCGGTCCACCCGGTGTTCCCACCGTCGTCGAAGCCCACACCGAACTCGGCGCGATCACCGTGGCCGAGGAGTCCCACGCCGACACCTACAACCGGAGGAAGTCGTTCATCCACTGGGCCCGGGTCGAGGGCCAGTGCGACGCCCGTGAACTCGTCCTCATCCGCGACGGTGAGAACGTCGAGACCGACGCCTCCTGTAAGCCGGTCTCCGGCCGGTGGGTGAGCCCCTACGACGGCGGCGAGTGGACCGACCCTCAAGACCTGGACATCGATCACATGGTGCCGCTGAAGCAGGCATGGGTGTCCGGCGCGTGGGCGTGGACCCAGGACAAGCGCGAGGCGTTCGCCAATTCGCTGGATGACTCCCAGCTGTGGGCGGTGACCGACAACGTCAACCAGTCCAAGGCCGACAAGGACCCGGCCCGGTGGAAGCCGCCGCTGGAGGCCTTCTACTGCGAGTACGCCCGATCCTGGATCGACGTCAAGCACGACTGGGGCCTGAGCATGCAGCCGAGCGAGAAGGAAGCGCTCACCGAGATGCTCGCCACCTGCTGAGCTCCACAGCAGAGGTGTGATGCTCAACCGCGGCAGGAGACTCCTCGATGTTTCCGCGGGGTGTACTGACGCTGGCAACTCGCGCTTGCAGTTACTTCGCCGGAGCGGGCGCGTGAAGCATCGCCCACGAGCCTATGCGCTGGTCAGGTCACCTCGGGAAATATGGTTGGGAGTACGTCAGGCGCCGTACGCAGCCCGTTGCGCCACGTATCTGCCTCCTGCCGGAACTGCTCGTGGGGATCGGCCAGTTGCCCGCCGACGTGGTCACCGTCCAGCAGCAACGACAGCGACCACGCCGACAGATACCGGCTGAGATGGTCAAGAGTGGCGGTGCTGTCGCTGGTGACCGGCCCACCGTGAGCGATGGCGTTGCGGGTCCGGCGCAGCCGTGCTCGTGCCATCGCCCAACGGGTGGCGATCTCATCGGCCCAGTCGGCCAGGGCCGCTGGCGTAGCCAGGCGGGCCTGCAGTTGTCTCAGCCTGCGGCCCACGCGGCTGTGCAGAGGATAGATCACGATGAGTCGCGGTAGAGCCTTGACGGCGGCCACGCCATCGAAGCCGGTCTGGCCCGGTGCGATGGTGGCTTGGATGTCCTTGCGGAGCAGGTGCAACTCGGTGTGGTGGCCGGCTGCTTTGCCTTCCGGGTCTACCAAGGCCTCACCCACCACCTCGAACACATGGTCAACGATGATGGCGCGTATCCAGGCCGAGGAGAGGTAGGCGTCGAGGTAGCTCGTCCACGACAGGGTGCTGACGCGCGTGGCCGTGACTTCGATGACGCGGACGTTCAACACCAGCGCCGACAGCGGCTGCTGCTGCTGGGCTGCCTGCCACCAGTGCACCGCTCCCACCGTCTCCCGCAGTTCCTTGTCGGCGCCGGCCAGCTTGTCCCACACCTTAGGGATGAGCTCGTCCAGCATTCGGCCTACAGGGTCGGCCAGCGGCCGGCGCCGTCCAGAGCCAGGAAGGCGAAACGTCTGCCAGCCGCCGATTACACCGTCGACGGCGTGCAGATGCCCCTCAAGGGGGGTCCATTCGGTGCGGCCCGCCCGGAATCCGGCTAGGCCTACCAGGGCGTGCACACGCTCCCGGGCGGTCTCAACGGGGTCGGCGAAGGCGCCTTCGCCGAGTTCGACCCGCGCGAGGACGACATCGTCCCCCTCCTGCACATGCCGGTAGTCCGCGTCACTGTCGGGATGACGTAACTCGGCAGGCAGAGCTTCCATCAGCCGCGGAGAGCCGTCCTTTAGCCGCGCACGCAGCCACGGCCCGTCGAACAGCGTGACCGGGCCGATCTGCTTCATGACCCGGGGCGAGGCGGCGTTGGTGAAGGCCAGCCAGATCACGTGGTGAGCCGGCTGCGGAAGTCGCAGGAGCAGCCGGCGGGCCAGCTCCAGAATGTCCTCATCCGGCAGATCGGAGCGTTGATGCCGCTCGCCCCACTGCTCGTGCGGCGGAGGCTCGATGTCGCCCAGTCGTACTCGTGCGTAGGTCACGTCGAAGACGGACCCGTCCAGCAGCGAGCACAGCACGGCGCTCAGGTCGCCCGGAGGCCAGTCGGTGAGTCGCGCCAACCGCCAGAACACATCGCGGCGTGCGGCGATGATGTCGCTGGCGGCATCATCGTCATGGCATGCGGCGAGCAGGTCCTGCCATGCCGCCTCCAGAACCGGTGGCTCTGCCCAGCGCTGGCGGAGCGCATTCAGCGCGGCCTTTACGGGCTCGCGGTCAGGACGATCCGACGTGCCCGGGAAACCGGCGAGGGCAACTTGTGCATCCTGCAGGTGAGGTTGTAGCACGGTACGGACTGCTGGGCCGAGGCGGGGAATCGCATCGACGAGTTCTGTGATCGATTCCGTCCATGGGCCCTTGTGGTAGCGCTTGTCGTAAGGGCGGGGGTCAGCCAGCCAACCGGCGACCTCCTCGCTGGCCACGACGGCGTCCACGAGGTCTCGATCGCTCCACCACGGTGTGCTTGCGTTCCATCCCAGAGCCTCGCGCAGCTCGTCAAGTGGCGCATGCGAAGCGAATCGGGCGGAGTTTGGATCACGCATGCGATCCAGTGTGCCGGGCCAGAGCATGCCGAAAGCGGAGAAACGCTCATTTCATCTTCGAAGGGCTGACCTCGATGAACCGTCGGCCGCCGCGACCGTGCCAACGCCCGTGCAAGGGCCGGCCTGCCTGAGCACCAGCTACGTGTTGGTCACTCACGGCCGACGCTTCTGCGCGAGAAACAACGCGACGACGGCTACCGCGAGTGCGATACTTGTGAGCGCAGCATCAATAGTTGAGTGGATGCCGGGGTCGCGTGCCACCGCGTACGTGACGGGTAAGGGGTGCGGCGCCGAAAAGGCCCAGAGCGATGTACCAGGCGACGTGCGAAACGCTCTCTGGAGCGTCATCTGATGCACTCTGAACGGCTTCCTCAAGCGCCTCGCGGACGCGAGGCGCGGCCAGGAGGTTCTGCGCGGCCTCTTCGACCGCTTCTTCTCCCACGGCGCGCGCTATGTCCACGAGTGGCTTGGCTACTTCTGGCCCGTGGGTAGTGTCTACGAACACCCGATAGGCGGGCTGAGGTGCCTAGAAGATTCCGGACAGCCAGCTACATAGGCTGACAGCAGTCTGGAAGAGGTAGGTACGTGACGAGGCGTCGCAGGCAGTTCTCGCCGGAGTTCAAGGAAGAAGCCGTCCACATGGTGCTGGAGGGCGATCGGACGGTCGCGTCGGTGGCGCGGGCCGTCTTCCGTTTCGAGAGGGAGGCGGAAGGCCCGGGGCCATGCCTCAAGTTGTCCGGGCCGCCCCAGCGACCGACGTCCGCCGTGGGCACCGCCTTGACGTCAGTGCCGATCGACGGGACGTCGCAGGACTTCATGAGCCGCAGACCAGGTGATGGCCAGCCCACAAGCTAGGCTATTCGGCGTGATCCTGCCGTAGCTGGTGCACCTTGGCGGGCCGGGCGAGCTGACGGCGCAGCCGCTCTAGCTCCTCATGCTGAGCGGCGATTCGTGACACCGCCACGATCTTGAACTCGCGCAGCTTCGCCAGCTCGGCGTCCCGGTCCTGGACGCGGTCCTTCAGCTCGGCGACCTGCTGCTTGAGTCGCTCGATCTGCGCCTCGCGCGGGTCGGAGATCTCCCCGGCCTCGCGCAGCCGGTCCCGACGCTGCTCGAACTCCTCCCTCAGCGCCCCGTAGGTGGTGTAGAGCGCGCTGCGGGAAATGCCCGCCTCGGCGGCCAGCGTCTTGACGTCGCACTTGCCGCCCGGCGGCAGCTCACCGCGCAGCAGCCGGTCCATCGCCGCCCTGATCCGCTGCTCAGTGGTGCGCCGCTGATCTTCGGTGATCCTCACGCCGACGCCTCCTGACCCGCCCCGAAGGCCGCGTCGATCTGCCCCAGCACTGTCAGCGTCCGCTCGACCTCGGGCTTCAACCGACGCTTCTCCCCGGCAGGAAAGCGCGGGCTGGCCTGGAACTCCTGCATCGCCTCGGCGCGGTCCTGCCACACCGGCCGGTGGCAGGGGTGGTGCGTGGCCTGCGGACAGCGAGCCGAGTCACACATCCCCGCCAGCGGCTTCTTGGCGTCCGGCGTACCCGCCAGGCGCAGACACAGCGCCTTGGCCGGATCGCGGAACCAGCAGTAGTTCGCCGTCCCGATGTGCAGGGTCTTGGCCGTCTTGCGCAGCAGGTTCTCGATGCGCCGCTCGTTGTCCAGCACGTTCGGCTCCCCGGCGGGCTGGTCCTTGAGTGCCGCGTCGACGTGGGCGAAGGTGTCGATGAGGTGGCGGGCGCCGGGGCCGGCGGGCATCTGGCCCTGCTGGTAGTCGCTGAACATCTGCGCGATCAGCTCGATCTTGTGGGCTTCCTCCTCCTGCTGGGCCTCGGCCAGGAACAGCGCCTGTGAGCCTCCCGGCCGCGCGACGTAGCCCTCGGAGGTGGCCACCGAGACGTGCTTGAGCGCCACCTTGGCCGCCAGCACCCCTCCGGGCCGGCGACCCAGCTCCAGCGCTAGCGTGCGGCGCAGCATGCGCAGGCTGAGCGGGCCATCCGGAATCGGCTCCAGCCCCAGGCGCTGTCCGGCCGGGCCGTTCACCCATTCACACAGCCGCCGGTAGCGCCCGGGGAAGTCGATCACACCGAAGATGGGTTCTCCCTCCGTAGTCGAGGCCAGCCGCTCGGCCAGGGCGATGGCTCGGTCCACCTCTGGTAGCACCACCCACTCGTCGGGTTCCCCGCCGAAGGTGCGTCCCTTGATGACCTTGCTGGCCAGCCGGAACCGGCGCCCTCCGCCAGGGATGTTCACCGGCTCTCGTCGCGATCCGGGGACGATCTCCATCAGCTCACTGGCGCGCATCCCGCTGATCGCCGCCGTGACCGTGATTGCCGCGGTCATGACGAGGGAGGCCATCGACTGCGCTTGCATGCTGCCCAGCGGCTCGGTCCAGGCGATCAGCTGGGGATCAGTGGCATGCTGGCAGTCGGCGCGTGGCACCAGCGGCGCCTGCCGGGCATATTGCCCCACCAGTCCCAGCTCGGCAGCCGCCCGCTCCAGTTCGGGTCGCATGTCGCGCTTGAGCTCCTGGCCGAAGTTTTGGCGGCCGATCTGGCAGGCCAGCGACGCCAGATGCAGATGCAGCAACGGATCTTCCGGCGACCAGCCCCCCTGCAGCCGCCTGGCGATCAGCGCGGGTTCGGCCCGCACCAGCGGCTCGCCTCGGCGAAGGTGAGCGTGGATCACCTTCCTCACCTTGGATCGATCCTCTAGCGTCGCCCAAAGCTTCAGCTTTTCCGTTCGCCTGATGTTGCTCCTCACCTCGGCGAACAGTTCCGCGACGTGCGGGCCGAGGACATCGATCAGGTAGAAGCAGGCGGCCAGCAACCGTTGAATATGCTCATCGGGGACAGGCGGTGTGCTGTTTATGTACTGGTGCTTGACCCCCGCCACCTGCTGAGCGGTCTTGCCTTTCCACGGTACGAACCCTGGCCGATAGCCGTCGCCCTCAAACAGCTCTTCGTAGAAGGCCAGCGCCTGTACCACGGTCACCTTGACGACCACCGACCCAGGCTTCAGCATCCGTTGCGGCTGGCCAGGGGTGGGCTTGCTCAGACGGGCCTCGGCCAGCCAGGCGTCACAGTGATCCTGCCTGACCTGCGACAGTGCCGTAATGCCCTGTTCTCGCAGCCAAGCGAACCAGCCGGCAAGCTCGCGCAAGTGCTGATGGGCGCTGCGCGGCCCCTTGCGGACCCGTGACGCGAACGGCGAGATCGCCACCAGCTCGTGGTCCGGCGCCAGCCTGGCCAGCACATACTCCTTGGCCACCAGCCGCCAACACGGGTCAGAGATAGCCGTGAAGTCCAGCCGCTTCTCATGCTCCTGCATCTGCTGGGGGGCGTCCGCCAGCCCCGTCAGATCCCACACCTCATCCTCGAACACCGGCCGGACGGCCTCTGGACGCAGGCGCAGCCGCGCCAGCTCGCAGATGTGGGCTCCGTCAAACACCGACCCCCTCACCGAGGGTGGGACCGGTTGAGCAGACGCGGGAACAGGTAGAAAGATCACACGGTCGGCCATGTCGTCTCCTCCGGGCGCAGGGGAAGCTCACTGTCGTCATCGGCGACATGGCGGGCTGCCTCGGCCAGGATCGTCTGGCTGAAACGGGGCAGGATCTCGCTGTCGAGTCGGTGGGCATACGGGCCGAACACCCTTATGAAGTGCGCGGTGGGCATCTGCGCGAACTGGCGGGCGAAGAACGCCTTCAACCGCAGCAGGTTGGCGGCATGTCGAGGCATGAACAGCGCCAGCGGACACATCAGACACACCCAAGGCCGGGCCGGACACGGCGTGCCGACGGGCGCGAACGGACTGGCCAGCTGATCGACACAAGTAGCGGTGAACACATCACGTTCACCGCCAACCAGTTCGGTGATGGCGCCGCCATCCAGTTTGAGCCCGTCGATCGCCTCAGGCAGCGCGGCGACGACCTCGGCCATCTGCTCATCGGTGACCACGAAGGGCGGCTGCGCCTTGCGCAGCACGTCGCTCTGAGCCTCGGTGATAATGGTCTCGATCGCCTCCTGCTGGGCCGAGGTGGCAGCCGACAGGTAGTGATCTCCTTCCACCGCCGCGGTGTGGTTCGGATCGATCATGGTCCGGCCTGTCCAGCCACGCCGACTCAGCAGCGACAGATACGTGGTCCGAATGCGCGACCGATGCAGCGACAGGTCAGCGCCAGTGTCGGCCTTCAGACCGTGTCTGCGCGCCCACTCGGCCGGATATCCCAGCCTTGGCACCATCCGGCCGAACGGGGTCCTGTCGTGCTGGCCCGGCAGCCGCAGTGCCAACCACAACTCGTTGCGCAACTCATCGCCGGCGAACGAGCGCATCAAAGCCGAATACTCCAGCCAGCGCTCCAGCAGCCGCACCGCCTTCTTAGGCAGGTGCACACCCTCAGGCCCGGTGCGCCCCTTCACATACTCCAGCAGCACGCTGCCGTCCCCGGCCCAGTCGATGCCGGTCAGGTCCAGATCGGCGATGCCGTCCGGGACAATGCCGGAATAGCAGCCGAACAGCAGTTGATGGGCGAAGGCCACATCCCGGGTGGGAAACAACTGTGCGCGGATCTCGGTCAGCTGACGGCCAGTCCTCGTATGGTCCACGGTAGCGGTGGCCCAGCCCAGATGGGCCGCCAGCCGTCCGCGATCCAACGGTCCATGCTGGACCAGCAGATAAGCCAGGTCCGCGGTGGAGACACTCGTCTCCGAATATCGTGGGACGACCCCTTGAGGATCGCTGCCCGACTCAGCCCAATCCAAGGCTTTCCGCTGTCGGCGCCGGGCATCGGTGACCTGCGACTCGCAGTACTCGATCAGCTGTGCCCACTCGGCGTCGCTGTAGGGCTGAAAGGGCGTCGTGCGCTTTCGCGTCTTGAACGGGCGGCCCTCCAGCAAAAGCCGCACCTGCTCATCCAGACGCCCGGTCACCGCATCGAAGCCCCTGAGTATCATCCGGCTCTGCAGCTCGTGCTGGTGCGACATTTCCATCCAGAACCGGACCAGGTGTGAGCGACGTAGATCTGCCGCCTCTCCTGTGAACCCGGCTGCGGTCAGACGCCGGACGGTCTGGCGCAGCGTCACTGTGTAGTGCCGCGCGGTCATGATGGCGGAGATCGGGCCGTGTGGATGGGCGCACTGCACCAAGCCCACGGCCAGATCAGCCGCCAGACGCGGATTGGGCAGCCCGGCCAGACGCCCTGTCCACCGCTTGCCGTCAGGCAGGGTGAACTCCGCGGCCAGCGGATCTTTGATCACCGCTGCGGGCATCAGCTGCCCTCCTGCTCCAACTCGGGGGCCGCCTCGTCCGGCATCCCCGCCTCGGCGTCGTCGGCATCGTAGTCGTCGGCGATCAACCCGACTGCCAAGCCCACCTGCTCATACGCCTGCTTGAAGATCTGCGTGGCGTCCAAGCGGCGGATGTAGACCTGCGTGGTGGTCACAGAGGAGTGCCCCAGCAGGTCACGCAGCACCTGCCACGGATCACTCTTGGTCAAATAGAGCGCCAGCCCCGCGTTGGCGTCGGTGTCGGCCACCAGCCCGGCGGCCTGCTGGTAGTAGCCCCGCGTCAGCAACTCCAGCGTGCGCATAGCGAAGGTGTGCCGAAGTCGATGGCTGGACACGATCGGAAACCGCGGCTCATCACGCGCCCGGATCCGCCGCGACGTGCGGCGAAAGACCGTGTCCCAATCCACAAACGGCGCCCCGCTGGTCTGCAACGCCAGCAGGCAGGACCCGCCGCCTGGCGCGAGGAGCCGCAGCCGCTCGGCGGGCTTGAGCGAGCGCCAGGGCAGCCGCGTGCCGTTGATCGTGCCGCCCTCCCAGTCCGGCTTCGTCACCTGCAGCGGCTCGCCGGATGGCCGCCACGGCGACCCGTCGGCGGCCAGCGGACGCTCCAGCTCGATGTAGTCATGCACCTTCGCCAACGCGTCGTAGCTGATCCAGGTCATGCGCTGCTTGCTGCCCTTGGTCACCCCATGGCCGGCCGCAAACGGAATCGGCACCACCGACCGCTCGCGCGGCAAAGGCGGCACCTCATAGACCAGCAGATGCGTGAACTCCTGGCGACGCAGCCCCGTGGCCAGCACCAGTTCACCCATCGCGGCGTTGCGCCCGAGCTCCCGGCCCCGGTAGCCATCATCCGATGTGCCGTCCGGCCGCAGGCCAGCCAGCGCCTTGACGAACAGTTCGGCGAAGTCGGGCTCCAGGTACTTGATGGTGGTGTGCGGCTTGGGCTGGCGCACCTTGGCCAGGTTGTACTCGTACTCGCGCGGCACGCCGTTCAGCAGCCGCAGGCCCTGCTTGTAGCTGAACGGCACCGCCGATGCGTGTCCCTCATCCACCAGCCACCGGTAGAACGACGACAGCGCCCTCATGTGCAGGTTCCACGTCGAGGGGGCCAGCCGCTTCTCCAGCGGCCCCGACAGCCGATGTCCGGCGTACGAACTGAGCGCGTCGCGCAGCTCGGCCCGCTCTCCGAACGGGTCGACCACGCGATCTGCCAGGAACTCCAGCCACTGGCGTAGGGCATCGGCGTACACCCGCCACGTACGCGCCGCTGGCGCGCCGCTGACGGGCAGCTCACGCAGCCAGCGGTTCGCCACGGCCGCGGGCCGTAGCTGACCGTTCTCTTCCAGCACCAGGTCCTCATCGATCAGGACCGGCATGCCTTCCCGGATGAGCGGGGCTCGTTCCAGATCCCAGCTCTCCCATCCCTCACAGGTGAAGGGGACTAATAACATCAGTAGAACTCCCATTCGGTACAAGGACGAGTGCAGCTGACTATAGCCATCAAGATGCAGACGTGAATCAGGTCCAGAACGGGAATCGGGACACGTCAACTAAGCAGAGACAACAGCCGAATACGCGGTAGGCACGATCGCGGCCTGCGCCTTCGCCGCACTCCTCTACAAGGTCGTGAGCAGCACAGAAGTCCAGGAGATGCTGACAGCCCTGATCAACCGAGCACTCAACGTAGCCAAGGAATGAGCCTGCGCCTCTCGCGGACACGCAGGGGCGCCGGAGGGCCGGCATCGCGGGGTTCGGTCACCGCCGAAACCGCCGCGATGCTGCCCGCCCTCATGATCGTCCTGGCCGCCGCCCTGTGGGCGATCCAAGCGGTCGCCGTACAGCTCGAATGCGTCGACGCTGCCCGCGCCGCAGCCCGGGCAGCCGCCAGGGGCGAACCACTCGACCAGGTCCGCGACTACGTCCGAGCAGCCACAACTCCGAACGCCGAGATAGCCCTCACACGAGATCCCGACCTCACCAGGGTGCACATCACCGTCGAGGTACGCCCCTCGTGGGCGGCCTCCCTCCCCGCGGTCCAGGTGTCAGCCGCAGCCACCGCGGTCACCGAGCCATGACGACGAAGAACCGGAGGAACCACGTGACCACCTCCCATAGGAGATCGCTGCCCAAAGCCAGGGAACGCGGCTCAGCCACCCTCTGGGGCGTGGCCTTGATGGGCCTGCTGATGGCGGTGGCCATGGCATTCGCCACGATCGGCTCCGTACGAGTGGCCCAGCATCGCGTCAACAGCGCCGCAGACCTGAGCGCCCTGGCAGCGGCCAAGCTCGTCCTGATCGACCCGGAAAGCGCCTGCCTTCGAGCCGCCGAACTGGCCGCTGCGAACGGCGCCAAGCTGACGAAATGCGAAATCACCACCGACAGAGCCGACATCTGGACCGCCGTGCCCCTGTCACTCCCATTATTAGGCGCAACAACTCTGACCGGCAGATCCCGAGCCGGCCCAGCACCCCCCACCCCACCCAACAACCCTCACTGACCAGAGGAAGGAATGACTCAGGTTCATGAGCGACGCGGACCAAGTTGTGCACGTGACCGTGAGCCCGAGGGACCGGCGGGGCCGCCAGGTGCAGAGGACGCTCCGCAGCGGCCAGGAGCCGAGCTCAGCCGGCCAGCAGTGTCGCCGTGGCCGCGTCGGCGGGCAGGAAGGCTTCCAGCTTCAGTTCGGCGACCGTGACGTCCGTGGCGGTCGCGAACGTCGTGATGGTCGTCGTCAACCGCAGTTCGCCGCGGGCCGAGCGCAGCCGTACGGGCACGGCGAAGCCGACGTGGTCGGGGCCCGGTTCGACGGGCGGCACGTACGCGGACAGTTCGTCGTGCAGCTCGCCAGGAGGAAGGCGGTCGAGCACGTGCCGTGCCCACTGGTCGAGGTTGGCGATCCGCGGTGCCAGGCCCTCGGGGTGCAGGCACAGGCGCGGCACGTTCACCGGCGGGCGGAGCAGATGGCCGGCGACGCCTTCGGTGAGCAGCCCGACCGCGTCGTTGGCGAGCACCAGCTCATGCTGGGCGTCCACGACGATCGCCGGGTACGGCAGGTGACCCTCCAAGACATGCCGCAGCGCGGTGCGTACGTGCTCCAAGGCCGGGTCGTCCAACGGAGTCTGCGGATAGACCGGGGCGTAGCCGGCGGCGAGCAGGAGTTCGTTGCGCTCCCTGAGCGTCAGCTCCATGGCCTCGCCGAGCCGTACCACCAGCGATCGGCCGGGCCGGGAGCGGCCGCTTTCGAGGAAGCTGAGATGGCGTTGCGTCGTGCCCGCCCGCAGCGCCAGTTCGAGCTGGCTGAGACGGTGGCGCTGCCTGACCGAGCGCAATGCCTGCGGGAAGTCCACCACGTCAGTGTGCATGACGTGTCCATTCCTTCGCGGGAATTGCCGCCATTCCCGGCACCGGCGCACGATCCCTCCCATGAACGTGCACATGGGGGTCCTTCTCCCGACGAACCAGGGCCAGTGGGACGACGCCCAGCAGTTGATCGACATGGGCGTACGCGCCGAACGGCTGGGCTACGACTCGGTGTGGGCCAACGACACCCTGCTCGGCCCGCGCCTCGAGCCGCTGGCCACGCTAGCCGCACTCGCGACGGCGACGGACCGCGTCACGCTCGGCACGGCGACCCTGCTGCCCGCCTTCCGGCGCCCGGTCACGACGGCACAGGAGCTCGCCTCCATCGACCACCTGTCGGCAGGCCGGCTCACGATCGCGGTGGGCGCGGGTTTCCCCGGCAGGTCGGAGCCCGAGTACGCGATGTCGGAGGTGCCGTGGCAGCGCCGTTTCGCCCGGCTGGACGACACGGTGGCGCTGTGGCGGGCCTTGTGGGCGGGCGAGCGTTCGTTCTCGGGCCAGGTGCTGTGCTTCGACGAGCTGCCCGCGTCCACGCCCTGCCTTCAGGAGGGCGGGCCGCCGATCTGGCTGGGCGGGGCCAGCCCATCGGCACTGCACCGCACCGGGACGCTCTACGACGGCTGGCTGCCTTACCCGCCCGACCCCGCGGACTACCGAACGGGCCTGACCACCGTACGTCAAGCCGCGGCTTCAGCGGGCCGTGCCGCGGACGCAGTCACTCCAGCACTGTTCATCACGGTGCTGATCACCGACGACATGGCAGACGGCGAACGCCAACTCGACGCGTACTGCCGGAAGACGTACGGGCTACCGTACGAGACGGTCCGCACCATCCAGGCAATCGTCGCGGGCCCGACCGAGCATGTGGCCGCCACGCTGACCCGTTACGTAGAAGCCGGCGCAGAACACCTCGTCTGCCGCCTCGCGACCCAGTCCATGAAATCCCAGATCGAGCAACTGGAACTCCTCGCCACCCTCAACCTCCCCACCACGGATCGGCCCATCCTCGACCGGCCCGCTACGGACCAGCCCGCCACGGATAGGCCCACCACGGATCGGCCCGCCACGGATCGGCCCGCCACGGATCGGCCCGCCACGGATCGGCCCGCCTCCGATCGGCCTGCCGTGGATCGACCAGCCTCCGACCGGCCTGCCGTGGATCGGCCCACCCTTGACCAGTAAACCCTCGCCTAGCTGGCCGACCGCTGACCTCCGCTCGCCGCCTGAGACAGGGGCAACCGGTGTGCGGAGTGCGGTCACACGGCGTCTGGCGTGCGGCGTGCGAGCTTTGCGGAGCAGCTACCGCTGGTGGGACCGTTGTGGTCGAAGGGGTCAGGTCGCAATCGAATCACGACTTCTTAGACATTGTGTCCAAGAGTTGACTGTCTCCCGTAAGGTTCCGCTTACCCTCGGTCCATGCCAGTTGCGACAAGGAGTGTGGGAGAGCAGGAACACGGTCGCTAGGGTGCGGCCCGAGGTCGGTCGGTGACCGTTATCGGCCGGGCGGACTGCACTTCCGGTCGTCGCATGGGCGCCCCGAGGGTGCTCAAAGCGACGCGAGGCTCTCGACGGAGGGAAGCGTCGTGACGGTAGTCGGCAAAGTCGTGGTCACAGGAGCGATCGCGGCCGGTTCCATCGCACTCGGCAACCCCGCTCAAGCGGCCATGACGACCCAGCACGCCGGCTCATCCATCCTGACCGCGTCGGCAAGCTCAGCCTGGCCGGCGGCCACGTCACAGATCGCGCCCGGGGAGATCACTTCGCCCTCTGACGGTGAGGTGGTGACGAGCTCGTCCGTGCCGGTCTCCGCGCGAGCCGGGCTGTTGCAGCTGAAGGTGGGGCTGTACGTCGAGGGGCCTTCCACACCCAGCCAGACGATCGGCACAGGCAGCGGGAATCAGACCATCTCCGGGACGTTCAACGCCGGCGACGCCCCCAACGGCACATTCACCGTGACCCTCAAGGGTGAGATCACCGGCACGACCTACGCGAGCAGCACGTTCACCCTGCGCAGGCCCGCGCAAGCGCCGGCGGATGTGCGGGCCGGCAGGCGGGGCGCCAAGAAGCTCCTCGTGACCTGGAGAAAGGGGCCCGAGCCGGACCTGCGGTCGTACGAGGTGTCCAGCACGCAGTCCGGTCTCGGCGGGCGGATGCCCGTTGACAGCGCGTGCTCCGGCTCCTCGTGCCGGGCGGAGCTGGCGGTCCCGGCGCAGGTGGCGGGAAAGAAGGTGGGGTTCGCGGTCACGGCGTTCAGGGGGGACGGGAGCGGCGGATCGATCGGCTCGGAGGAGTCGGCGATGGCGTACGTGAGCTTCCCGGCCGCGCCGTCCGCCAAGCCGACGAAGAAGAAGCCCGCCGACACCGGCCAGACAGCGAAGAACAAGGGACCCACGAGGGTCGACGCGCTGCCCATCCTGCCCGGAAAGACGCAGACGCGGCCGTCCAGCAAGCCGAGCAACCGCAAGGCGGCGACGTCACCCGAATCATCCGAAGCCGACCCGAACGCCAACCTTCTGGTTCCCTCCGGGGAGGAAGGGCCTGAGAAGGGCGGTGGCCCGGCTACGTCGCATGGCAAGGACGGCGCCGGCTCGGCCCCAGGGCAGACCGGCGGGGTGACGACCGCATCAGGCGAGTCGCCGCTAGGGAACATCGGCCAGTACGGGTGGTACGCGACGGCCGGCATCCTGTTGCTGCTGCTCGGTGTGCAGGTGGGCGGTTGGGCCCGGCGGCGTTCGCTGGCTGCGGCCGAGGGCGGGGTTGCCGCCTCGCCATCCTCAGCGGGCCGAACGCCAGGGCCGGCGGGTGGTGCGTACACGCTCTCGACCGCGCAGGGCACCAAGCTCAGGCGAGCGGATGGCACGGTCACGCCGGTCACGTCGGCGTCGCGACGACCCGCAGTGATCGTGTCCGTCGCCAAGACCCGTGTATCAGAGCAAGAGCCGCATACGGGGACGGATGGCGCGGCATCAGCCTCTGGCTCTTCCGAGGGTTCGCCGCCCCGAGGTGTCTCCTCTCCCGAGGGTTCGCCGCCCCAAGGGGTCCCCTCCTCCGAGGGTTCGCCGCCCCACGGGGTCTCCTCCTCCGAGGGTTCGTCTTCCCCCTATGTCTCCTCCTCCGAGGGGGCCGCGTCGCCATCTCCTTCAGGCGGGGCGGCGGACGGTTCTGCGTCGCTTGTTCTGCCTTCGGTGCCGATCGACGAGCGGTGGAATGACTTTCTGCCGCCGACGCCCAGGTCCATGGAGGACAGTGCGTTCTGGACGCGTTCTCAGGCGGGGGATGGCGATTTCTGGGAAGCGGATGGCGACGGCGATGGGGCATATGCCAGTCGTGCGCGGAGGAACGGGAAGCATTTAGGTAAGTCGGATAGGGAGTAATTGCTCTTCGGCTAAACGGGGCTTGGTGATGGCCTCGCTTGGGTGCATGGCTAGTCCGTGGCGGGGTTCGGGGTCCCGCTGGGTGCGGGATGCCGAGGGGATGGGTGGTTCAGCGGTGCGCTGAAAATGCCGGTCTCGGTGCAGGTGGAAAGAGTGTTCGGGGTAGGGTTTCAGGCGGCGGGCATCAGGTGTTGGGCCGGTAACTCTTGTCTGTTACGGCGGTGGTTTGACTGACGTTATGTCGCAAGCGCGTGAGTTTTATTGCGGGGATAGCAATGTGTTGAGGAGGCGGATGGCGCCTCTTTTGTGTAGGGGTTCGTTGCCGTTGCCGCATTTCGGGGATTGGATGCAGGACGGGCAGCCGCGTTCGCATTCGCAGGACATGATGGCTTCGCGGGTGGCGGTGAGCCAGTCGGTGGCGCGGGCGTAGCCACGTTCGGCGAAGCCGGCGCCGCCCTCATGGCCGTCGTACACGAAGACGGTGAGCAGGCCCGTGTCGGCGTGCAGTTCTGTGGAGACGCCGCCGATGTCCCAGCGGTCGCAGGTCGCGAACAACGGGAGGAGGCCGATGGCGGCGTGCTCGGCGGCGTGGGCGGCGCCGCCCAGGTCGATGTCGGCTTCGGCCAGCAGGGCCACGGCCGAGGCGGGCAGCGTCCACCAGACGGCGCGGGTGCGGAGGGTTCGGGGCGGCAGCTCCAGAGGTTCGTCGCCGAGCGATTCGCCTGATTGGAGGCGCCTCTTCAGGTACGAGACGACTTGGCGGGTCACCTCCACCTCGCCGAAGTGGAGGGTGCCGGGGCCCAGAGGTTGGGAGCGTTCAGTGGAAAGGATGGAGATGTCGGTGATGTCGCGGGCGAAGGTCGTGTAGTCCGGGTTGGCGCTGGAGACCAGGGCCACTCCGGCGTCCAGGTCCAGGAGCTCCACGAGGAAGGTCTCGCCCTGGTGCAGGTAGATCGCCCCCGTGTGCACGGTGGTGTGCGCGGAGGGCTCGTCCACGCTGCCCAGCAGGCGGCCTGTGGACGACTCCACGACCTGGATCGGGGCTCCTCCGCCACCTCGGATGTCGGCGAGGTCCGTGGCCCGCTCGCGCCTGGTCCAGAACCAGCCGGCCGGCCGCCTCCTGAGCATGCCGTCCGCCACCAGGTCGTCGAGGACCTTGGCGGTGGTGGGGCCGAAGATGGGCAGGTCGTCCTCGCTCAGCGGGATCTCGGCGGCGGCGGCGCAGAGGTGGGGGCCCAGGACGTACGGGTTGTCCGGGTCGAGGACGATCGCCTCCACCGGGCGGCCGAACAGGGCCTCGGGGTGGTGCACGAGGTAGGTGTCCAACGGGTCGTCCCTGGCGATCAGTACGGCCAGTGCGTCCCTGCCGTCGCGGCCCGCCCTGCCCGCCTGCTGCCAGAGCGAGGCGCGGGTGCCCGGCCAGCCGGCGATCAGCACGGCGTCGAGGCCGGAGACGTCCACGCCGAGTTCGAGGGCGTTGGTGGTGGCCAAGCCCATGATCGTGCCTGCGCGGAGGGCCTTCTCCAGGAGGCGGCGGTCTTCGGCGAGGTAGCCCGCCCGGTACGCGGCGATCTTGTTGGGGAGCTCGGCGAGGTCGGCTTCGGCCGACTCCGGGATCGCCCAGGCGAGGGAGGACGGTGATTCGAGGGGGGGCGATGATCCGAAGGGGGACGCTGTCTCCAGGGAGGACGGTGAATCCCCGGAGAGGGCGGCGGACGGGACCGGCCCCCGAGAGGTTCCGGTGTGGGCGGCCGGTGTGTGGTCCCGGGCTTGTTCGGATGATTCGGCGGTGTGGGGGGCCCGTGTGTGTTCCGGGGCTGGAGCAGCGTGTTCCGAGCTGGGGGATGAGTGGTCCGTGCCCAGGGGGGTTCGGCTCGGGTGCTGGGTGGCCTGGTTCTCGTCTGGAGACGGCGTGTCCGGGTGCTCGGTGTCCCCGGTCGAAGGGAGAGGGGTCGGGGGTGGGGTGTAGGGGAGGGAGAAGGCTACGTCGGCCAGTTTGGCGCGGGCTGAGAGGGCTACTGTTTCTGCGCCTCTCCTTGAGCGGATGAAGGCGAGGGTGCGTACGTCGGCCAGGACGAGGTCGGCCAGCAGGTCGGCGGCCTCCGCCGTGGCCGTGCGGCGTACGGGGGCCCCGCCTTCGCCCCGCAGCTCCGTCAGGGGCGGCTCCCACAGCGCGATGGTGGTCGCGCCCTTGGGCGAGGTGTCCACCGTCACCTCGTCCATCTCGAGCCCCGTCAGCCTCCGCCCGAACAGCCCGGGCTCGCTGGCCGTCGCCGAGGCGAGCATGAAGGTGGGGGTGGAGTTGTAGCGGGCGCAGGCGCGGCGGAGGCGGCGCAGGATCTGGGCGACGTGCGAGCCGAAGACGCCGCGGTAGCCGTGGCACTCGTCCACCACGACCAGGCGCAGGCGGCGGAAGAACGACGACCACTGCGCGTGGCGGGGAAGGATGCTGCGGTGCAGCATGTCGGGATTTGTCAGTACGTAGTTGGCGTGCTGGCGTACCCAGGTGCGTTCCTCGAAGGGGGTGTCACCGTCGAAGCAGGCCGCGCGGAGCTGGGTGATGCGCAGCGCGCGCAAGCTGCGGAGCTGGTCGGCGGCCAATGCCTTGGTAGGGGTCAGGTAAAGAACCGTGCCGCCGTCGAGGGAGGCGGCGACCGCCGGGGTGAGGTACGCGAGGGACTTGCCCGACGCCGTACCGGTCGAAATGATCACGTTTCGGCCACGGAATGCCAGGTCGGCGGCCTCGTACTGGTGAGGCCAGAGTCCTGTCACCCCGCGGTTCGCCAAGCGCGTAACGAGGACTTCCGGCGTCCACTCCGGCCAGCGCACTTGACCCGCCTGACGTGCGGGAACATGCTCCACATGGGTGACACGCGCGCGACGTGAGGGTACGCCGAGCAGGTGGCGGAGGAGTGATGCCGTCTGTTCTGGGGAGGATCCGGTGGAAGTCACTGTTTCCAGTCTTGCATCCGTGGGCAGAGTCGCCGGGAATCGTGATTTCGTATAGACACAAGCCAGGCGCGTGGTTGAATGCCGCGCGTCAGGGTCGGACAGTCTGGGGCCACGCTCCAGATTGCCAGGCCGGCAAGACTACTTTCGCAGGCGAGGCGCTGGAGGATCTGTGGATCTGAAGTTGGATCACCGCACCGAAGACCGACTCACCATCGTGGAGGTCGAGGGTGAGATCGATGTCTACACGGCGCCGAGATTGCGTGAGCTCCTCATCGATCTGGTCAACAAGGGCAACTTCCACCTTCTTGTGAACATGGAGAAGGTCGACTTCCTCGACTCCACGGGCCTCGGGGTCCTGGTCGGGGGGCTCAAGCGAGTTCGCGCGCACGACGGCTCGCTGGAGCTGGTCTGCACGCAGGAGCGCATCCTCAAGATCTTCCGGATCACCGGGCTGACCAAGGTCTTCGGGATCTACGCTTCGGTCGACGAGGCCAAGGAAGCTCACGGCAAAGACAAGTAGCATGGCTACCGTCGAGCTCACGTTCAGCGCCCTCCCCGCACACGTGCGCACCGCACGGCTGGTCGCGACGGCTATCGCGCGCCGCACCGGTGTGGAGGAGTCCCTGCTGGACGAAGTCAGGCTCGCCGTGGGTGAGGCATGTTCCCGGGCAGTCGAGGCGCATCGAGTGCACTGTCCGGGCGAGCCCATCCGCATCGAGCTACGTGACGATTCGGGGCGTTTCGAGGTCACGGTCAGTGACCTGGCTCCCAGCGAGGAGATCAAGCAAGAAAAGCCGCTGGACCTGGGCATGCTCTCTGACTCGTTCATGTCCAACTTCGGGATCGCGGTCATCGAAGGGTTGGCCGATGATGTCGAGGTGTTTCCCAGCCCCAAAGGCACGAATATCCGGATGAGTTGGCCGGCTGCCGTCGGCAGCAACACCAACACCGGGACCATCTGAGCCGAGCCGCCCTGGTCAGCCCAACCCCATCCCAGGCGGGGTGAGGCGGGCGGGCTTTGGGGGCGTTGCGGAGGCCTTCGGGTGGCCTTCGGGCGGCTTTCCGGGTGGTTCTGGAGGCCGGGGCACGGGCTGATGTCAGCGGTTCTGCAGTATGGACTGAGGGCCGCCTGCGGCATTCGAAGTTGAGGTAGCTGCGGGCTGAGGTCGAGGTGGTTCGGCCAAGGTCCGCGGCTTTGTGCTGTCGGCAGGGCGGTCTCCGGCTTCCGCGATGGCGGTCGAAGCTGATGGCGGTCGAGGGCTGATGGCGGTCATGCGCTGACGGCGGTCAAGCGCCTATGGCGGTCAAGTGCCTATGGCGGTCAAGAGCCGATGTCGGACAAAGGCTGATGTGGTCTGCCCAGTGCTGCCTGCGGTCGGAGCCTGAGGAGGAGGCCGTTCGCGCCGAGGGTTGCGTGGGTGAGAGTTCGGGCGTCAAGGCTGCTGCTCTGAGGTCGGTGGAAGGCCCCTGAGGGCCTCTCTGTGCCCCCAAGGAGCGATTTGTGCGTATTGGGTGGTAGTGGGGGTGGGTTAGTGCGTGGGGCGGGACGGCATGCGTGTCAGGGAGGCCGTCTGAGGATCGAACGGCGGGTTGTCGTCGTGCGTATCCCGGAGGGGTGGGTTTGGGTCGGCGGGACGTGCGGGGTCAAGCCAAGGGGGTGCAGGAGGGTGCGGTACGTACGGGGAGGCCCGAAGGCGGTGGGGATGGAGGGGTGCGGTCAAGGGGCGGGAACGCCGCAAGAATCGGGGTTTCGGGCGGCCCGAAATGGTGCCTTGCTGTGACCGTAAAGGCTTGGAAATTTCTGGTGTCAGATCCCAAACCAGGGCACTGTCAGGGGATTACTAGACACTCGCACAATTAGCGACCGCCAGAGCCTTCATATCCACGGACTGCCTGCGTAGACTCCCGGCACCGGCCAAGGTGATCCGGCGGAACGCGGATTCAACCGGAAGCGGCACCCACAACCCGGATGGTGCCGCACCACCCGCCGAGGAAAACTGCAGCACCGCCCGGGCAGGACGACCGGTCTTGCCGAGGAGAACGATGAGCAGGCACATGCTGGCAGCGGAGCCAGCGTCCAATCTGGTTCTGAGCGGAAACAATCTCACTATTGTGATCGTGGTCGCCGCGGTCGCACTGATCGCGCTAGCCGTCGCCGGCGGCCTGGTGCGCGAAGTGCTGTCCGCCGGCCAGGGCACCGAACGAATGCAGAACATCGCGCGCGCCGTACAAGAAGGCGCCGCGGCCTATCTCACGCGTCAGTTCCGCACGTTGGCGATCTTCGTCATCGTGATTCCCTTCCTGCTGCTCCTGCTACCGGGAGAGACGGACGTACGCATCGGACGTTCGATCTTCTTCGTGGTCGGGGCGGTGTTCTCCGCGCTGACCGGGTTCATGGGCATGTGGCTCGCGGTGCGCGGAAACGTGCGCGTCGCCGCCGCCGCCAATGACGCCGGTGAGAAGCGGGCGATGCGCATCGCGTTCCGTACCGGCGGTGTGGCCGGCATGTTCACGGTGGGCCTCGGCCTGCTGGGCGCGGCGGTCGTGGTCTTCATCTACCAGGGCAACGCGCCGGGCGTGCTCGAAGGCTTCGGCTTCGGCGCGGCGCTGCTGGCGATGTTCATGCGAGTCGGCGGCGGCATCTTCACCAAGGCCGCCGACGTGGGCGCCGACCTGGTCGGCAAGGTCGAGCAGGGCATTCCCGAGGACGACCCGCGCAACGCCGCGACCATCGCCGACAACGTGGGCGACAACGTCGGCGACTGCGCCGGCATGGCGGCCGACCTGTTCGAGTCGTACGCGGTCATGCTGGTCGCGAGCCTCATCCTGGGCCGGGTGGCGTTCGGCGAGGAGGGGCTGATCTTCCCCCTCATCGTCCCGATGATCGGTGTGATCACCGCGATCATCGGCATCTTCGTCACCGGCATGCGCGACCGCGACCGCAACGGCATGGCGGCGATCAACCGCAGCTTCTTCATCTCCGCCGGCATCTCGGCGGTGCTCGTGGCGGCGGCCGCGTTCTGGTACCTGCCGAGCAGCTTCTCCGGTCTGACCGGCTCCACCGTGCAGTCCGACGCCGACCCGCGGCTCATCGCCATCGGCGCGGTGCTGATCGGTCTCGTGCTGGCCAGCGCGATCCAGCTGCTCACCGGCTACTTCACCGAGACCAACCGCCGCCCGGTCAGGGAGATCGGCGAGAGCTCGGCCACCGGCCCTGCGACCGTCATCCTGGCGGGCATCAGCGTCGGCCTCGAGTCGGCGGTGTACTCCGCGCTGATCATCGGCGGCGCCGTCTACGGCGCGTTCCTGCTCGGGTTCGGGAACGTGACGATCGCGCTGTTCGCGGTGGCGCTCGCCGGCACCGGTCTGCTGACCACGGTCGGCGTCATCGTCTCCATGGACACCTTCGGCCCGGTCTCCGACAACGCGCAGGGCATCGCGGAGATGTCCGGCGACGTCGAGGGCGAGGGCGCGCGGGTGCTGACCAGCCTCGACGCGGTCGGCAACACCACGAAGGCGATCACCAAGGGCATCGCCATCGCGACGGCGGTGCTGGCGGCGACGGCGCTGTTCGGCGCGTTCCGTACGGCGGTGGAGAACGAGCTGGCCACCGCCACGGCGTCGGTCAAGGACGCGCTCGGCACGTTCGCGTCCTTCAGCCTCAGCATCGATCAGCCGAACGTGCTGGTCGGTCTGATCATCGGCGCCGCGGTGGTGTTCCTGTTCTCTGGGCTCGCCATCATGGCGGTCGGGCGGGCCGCGATGCGGGTGGTCTTCGAGGTACGCGACCAGTTCCGCAACAAGCCCGGCATCATGGACGGCACCGAGAAGCCCGAGTACGGCCGCGTCGTGGACATCTGCACCCGCGACTCGCTGCGCGAGCTGGCCACGCCCGGTCTGCTGGCGGTCATGACGCCGATCGCGGTCGGGTTCGCGCTGGGGTACGCGTCGCTCGGCGCCTTCCTCGCCGGTGCCATCGCCTGCGGCACGCTGATGGCCGTCTTCCTCGCCAACTCCGGTGGTGCCTGGGACAACGCCAAGAAGCTCGTCGAGGACGGTCACCACGGCGGCAAGGGCTCCGAGGCGCACGCCGCCACGGTCATCGGTGACACCGTCGGTGACCCGTTCAAGGACACCGCCGGTCCTGCCATCAACCCGCTGATCAAGGTGATGAACCTGGTGGCGCTGCTGGTGGCGCCGGCCGTGGTGCTGTACGCGGGCAACCCGGCCCTGCGGATCGGCATCACCGTGGTCGCGGTGGCGGTCGTGGTGGGCGCGATCATCGTGTCCAAGCGGCGGTCGGTGGCCATCGAGCCGGCGAACAACAACAACCGCGAGCACGAGCCTGTGGCCTCGTAGTTCGTTGAGCGTGTGAGGCGCCCGTCCCCGTAGGTGGGGGCGGGCGTCCTTTTGTTGGAAGGGGAAGGTGGGGGCGGGCGGTTTGTGTGGAGGGGAAGGTGGGGGTGGGGGCTGGGGGGTCGGGTGGGAAACTGGGCGCGTGAACGATGACAAGCAGCAGCCCAGCGGCGGCAAGACCCTGGGCATGATCCTGCTGGCCATGGTCGCCATCCTGGCCGTGATCGTGGGCCTCGCGGTCTGGGCGTCGAGGGGATGAGCGCGTGCGTACGTTGATCGTGCTGCGGCACGCCAAGGCCGCCTCCGTGCCGGGCCTGGTCGACTGGGAGCGCCCGCTGACGGATCAGGGCGAGCAGGACGCCAAGCGGGCGGGCGAGGAGATCAGGGCGGCGGGGCTGGCCCCCGACGTGGTTCTGTGCTCACCTGCGGCCAGGACGCGGCGCACCGCGGAGCTGGCCTTCCCCGGCGTGGAGGTCAGCTACGAGCGGGACATCTACGAGGCGTACCCGGACGAGCTGCTGGAGCTCCTGCGCCGCGCCGACCCCGAGGCGGGCACGGTGGCGCTGTGCGGGCACAATCCGGGCGTCCATGAGCTGGCCCTGGGGCTGGCGGGCGGCGACTACGGGTTCAGGCCGGGGTCGTTCGCGGCGATCGCGGTGGAGCCGCCCTGGGAGCAGCTGTCACCGGGCGAGGGCCGCCTGATCAGCCGCTGGGCCCCGGACAAAGGGCACTGATCAGAGGGCGGGCAGGACGGCGTCCTCGGCGTCGGCGGCCTCCACCTCGTCGCGGGAGATGCCCAGCAGGTAGAGGATCGAGTCGAGGTACGGCGTGTTGACGGCCGTGTCGGCGGCCTGGCGGACGACCGGCTTGGCGTTGAACGCGATGCCGAGCCCGGCCGCCGCGATCATGTCGAGGTCGTTGGCGCCGTCGCCGATGGCCACGGTCTGGGAGATCGGCAGGCCGGCCTCGTGGGCGAAGCGTTCGAGCGCCCGCGCCTTGCCCGGCCGGTCGACGATCTCGCCGACGACGCGCCCGGTGAGCCTGCCGTCGAAGACCTCCAGGACGTTCGCGGCGGAGTAGTCGATGCCGAGCTCGTCGACCAGCGCGTCGGTGATCTGGGTGAAGCCGCCGCTGACGATGGCGAAGCGGTAGTCGAGCCGCTTGAGTGTGCGGACCAGCGTGCGGGCGCCTGGGGTCAGCACGACCTCCTTGCGCACCTGCTCGAACACCTCGGCGGGCAGCCCTTCGAGCAGCGCGACGCGCCGCTTGAGCGATTCGGCGAAGTCGAGCTCGCCGCGCATGGCCTCCTCGGTGACGCGGGCGACCTCGTCGAGGCAGCCGGCGTGGGCGGCCAGCAGCTCGATGACCTCGCCCTGGATGAGGGTGGAGTCGACGTCCATGACGAT
Organism: Nonomuraea salmonea; assembly: GCF_042428605.1. NCBI lineage: Bacteria > Bacillati > Actinomycetota > Actinomycetes > Streptosporangiales > Streptosporangiaceae > Nonomuraea > Nonomuraea salmonea. Next base: position 2,377 of record NZ_JBHMCF010000040.1, on the reverse strand, counting down.
GAGCCGCTTGGCCCTGCGGGACAGGCCGGTGCGCTGGACGGCGACGTCGACCTCCTGCTGCGCGGCCTCGGCGGCGAGCTCGACGCGCAGGGCGGCCGGGTCGGCGCCGGAGACCGACAGCTCGATGCAGGTGACGGGCCACTGGGCGAGGCGTTCGATGCGGTCGATGTTGGCGCCGGCGGCGGCGATGCGGCCGGCGATGCCCGCCATGGCGGCCGGCGAGAGGGTGGCGCCGAGCACGCTGACCGACAGGCGGCCGCGGCGGCGCTGCTCCTTGGCCTGGGAGCCGGTGGACAGCTCCACCTCCATGCCGAGGTCTTCGGCGACGCGCTCGACGGCGGTCCACATGGCGCCGAGCGTGGTGCCGGTGCCGGTGGACGGGCCGCCCGCGTACGCGACGAGCACGCCGAGCGTCAGGCGGCCTCGGATGACGACCTGCTCGATGTCGGCCACTGTCACGGGGAACTTCGACAGGACGGAGAAGAGCCGGGAGGTGACGCCGGGGCGGTCGGGGCCGGTGAGTGTGATCAGGAGGGTGCGCTGGTCCACATTCAGTCACGGTACTGCGCCCGATCCGGTGCTCGCGCAGCAGGTCGCGCATTCGGGCTCGGGCGCAGCAGGGACGGGGTCAGCGAACGATCTTGGTTTTGACCGTCTTCGCGTAGCCGTGGACGGGGATGCCGAGCCGGTCGAGCTCCTCCTTGCTCATGTTCTCCATGCCCGTCTGGACGTCGTAGGAGACGATGCCGAGCTTGGCGGTCTGGGTGCCCTTGGCCTTCTTGGTGAGCTTGACGTCGAAGATCATGGCGATGCTCTCGCCCTTCTCGACGACCTTGGGCACGAAGCAGTACAGCGCCCGGCCGTCGAGCCCGCACTCCGTGCCCTTGACGCTGGAGCGGTAGTAGACCTTCTTCAGGTCGATGCCCTTGGGGAACTCGCCGCCCAGGAAGTAGTAGTCGGCGTAGTGGGGGCCCTTGTTGCGGGCGACGACGGTGTAGGAGATCTTTCCGCCGCGCTTGACCTTCTTCGGCGCCTTGACCTGCACGTCGAAGACGGAGAACGGGTCGTCCTGGGCGGTGGCGGAAGCGGGGGCGGCGGAAAGCAGCAGGGCGCCCGCCGCTAATGCGACCGTCGCGACCTTGGGCAGAGAGTTACGCATACAAACGTCTCCGTCGTGGATGGAAAACGGGGACGCGACACACTAAGCCCCCGTAAATGTCGGCTTTTCCTATCACGTGGGCAAACCGGGGTAAAGCTCATTTCTGCAGAATCAGGTGCGTGTCCCCGAACTCGTGCCACAGATAACTCTCCCGCAACGCCTCCTCGTACGCCCGCGCCAGCGCCCCCTCGCCCGCGATCGCCGTCAGCATCATCAGGTGGCTCGACCGCGGCTCGTGCAGCCCGGTGATCAACCCGGAAACGGCCCGTACGCCACCCTCCGGCGTCACCACGTGCCCGGTCCACCCCCGGGAGGCGGAGACCACTCCCGCGGCGTCGACGGCGGTCTCCAGCGCCCGTACGACGGTCGTGCCCGCCGCCACCACCCGGCTGCCGTTCCGCCTGGTCAGGTTCACCAGGTCGGCCGTGGACGCGGGCACCTCGTACCGCTCGGCGTAGGGCGGCTCGTCCTTCTCCGGCGAGGCCACTCCCGTGTGCAGCGTGATCGGCGCGATGCCGACGCCCCGCGACACCAGCGCCGTCACCAGCGCCTCGGTGAACGGCCGCGCCGCGCTCGGCATCTCCGCGCTGCCCGGCACGGTCGCGAACACCGTCTGGTACGCCTCGATCGGCCAGTCGCGCTCCACGTACGAGTAGCGGATCGGCACCCCGTGCACCCGCAGGTACGCCTCCACGTCCCGGTCGAGCACGGCCCGCCACAGCCGCGGCGTCTCGCGCCCGAGCAGCCGCAGCGTGGCGCCTCCCGGCATGGGCAGCCACTCGCCCGGCTCGCCCCCCGCGTAAGGCTCGCTCGCCTTGGAGGTGCGCCGGCGCAGCTCGACCAGCCACGTGCCGTCCTGCCGCGCGGTGGAGAAATGCACGGCGAGCCGGTCGAGCCGGACGGCGGCGGGCAGCGTCGCGGAGTTGTTGACCACGATGAGGTCGCCGGGGTCCAGCAGGGAGGGCAGGTCGTGGAAGCGGTGATGTGACGGGTCGCGGTCGCCGCGCGAGACGAGCAGGCGCACCCCGTCCCTGGCCGTGCCGCGCGCCTCGGGCGGTTCGTGGGCGGACAGTCCTGGCGGCAGCGAGAAGTCCAGTGCGGCGGTCATCGAATACCTCCGAGGAAACTCCCGCCTTCAGGCGGGAGAGGAATCGGACTCCTGCGGAGCAGGACAGGGGCAGCCGGTTCGCCGTCAGGCGAACCGGCGTCAAAACGCCG
>NZ_JBHMCF010000004.1:0-127827 GCF_042428605.1 Nonomuraea salmonea | reverse complement strand
CAGGTCGATCTCGCCGGACTCGAGGGCCTTGCGGTTGGGTACGGTGCCGCCGAGGTTGGTTTTGTCCTCGATCTCCGCGCCGTGCGCCTGGAGCAGGTGCACGGCGATCTTGCCGAGCATGATGTTCTCGGTGAAGTCCTTGGAGCCGACCACGAGCTTGGCGCCCGCCAGCTCGTCACCGGCGCTGCCCGTTTCGACGGAGCCGGAGCCGCCGCACGCGCCGGCCGACAGGGTCAGCGTCGCGGCGGCGAGAAGGGTGAGTGTCGTCCTGAGGGGACGGAAACGCATGTCAGAAACACCTCGTGTGGGGGTTGCGTGGGGGAACTGCCTGACGAAACGGGGGGATTTCCGGGGGCGGGGTCACATGCCGCGCGGCTTGAGCGCGTGCTCGGCCAGACCGCCGAGCCAGTCGATGAGGAACGCGATGCACGCGGTGAGCACGCCGCCGACGATGGTGACGGGCATGCGGTTGAGCTTGAGTCCATTGATGATCAGCTCGCCGAAGCCGCCGGCCGCGACGAAGGCGCCGAGCGTGGCCACGCCGACGGTCAGGACGAGCGCGGTACGCAGCCCGGCCAGGATCGCCGGCACCGCGAGCTTGAGCTCCACCCGCCGCAGCACCTGGCCACGGGTCATGCCCATGCCGCGCGCCGCCTCGATGAGCGCGGGATCGACCTGCTGCACGCCGACCATGGTGTTGCGCAGCACGGGCAGCACCGCGTACGCGACGAGGCCGACCAGCGCGGTCTGGAAGCCGACGCCCATCAGGAACGTGGCGAGCACCAGCAGGCCGATGCAGGGGACGGCCTGGCCCAGGTTGCCCACGGTGAGGATGAGCGGCGCGACGATCTTGTTGCGGGCCCGCGAGGCGACGATGCCGAGCGGGATGGCGATGACCACGACGAGGAGGGTCGCGGCGGCCGTCATCTTCAGGTGCTCGACGGCCTTGGTGACGATGACGGAGGTGTTGAGGCTGCGCTGCTCGATCGAGTCCAGCTCCAGCGTGCCGACCCAGAGGTAGAGGGCGGCGAGCACGACGAGCACCGCGATCGGGGTGAACAGCAGGCTGCGGACGCGGGGCATGCGCCGTTCGAGGGGACGGACGGGCGCGACGCGCAGGGTCTGGGCGGTCACCGGAGACCTCCGCTTCCCGCGCCCTCCTGCTCGGGCGCGCCGACCGCCGCGCAGAGCGAGGCGTAGGTGAGCACCCCCGACGGCGTGCTGCACCGGTCGGTGCCGTGGGCCAGCATGAGGTCGAGCGCCTCGCGCAGCGTGGTGCCGGCCGCCACCTGCAGCAGCGCCGGATCCGGGGACGACTCGGCGGGCGGGATGTCCTCGACCCGCAGCAGCGCCAGCCGCTTGAGCGTGCCGTCCTGGCCGATGAAGCTGGCCACGTAGTCGTCGGCGGGGTCGGCGAGGATGTTGGCGGGGGTGTCGTACTGGGCGATGTGGGAGCGTTCGCGGAGGATCGCGATGCGGTCGCCCAGCTTGATCGCCTCCTCGAAGTCATGGGTGACGAAGATGATCGTCTTGCGCAGCTGCTTCTGCAGGCGGACGAACTCGTTCTGCAGGTGCTCGCGGGTGATCGGGTCGGTGGCGCCGAACGGCTCGTCCATGAGCATCACGGGCGGGTCGGCGGCCAGGGCCCTGGCGACGCCGACGCGCTGCTGCTGGCCGCCGGAGAGCTGGCGCGGGTAGCGGTCGCGGAACGCCGACGGCTCCAGGCTGACCAGCGCGAGCAGCTCCTCGACGCGCTCGGCCACCTTGGCCGGGGCCCAGCCGAGCAGCTTGGGCACCAGGCCGATGTTCTGTGCCACGGTCAGGTGGGGGAACAGGCCGACCTGCTGGATGGCGTACCCGACGTGCCGGCGCAGCTGGTCGGGGTTGAGGCTGAGCACGTCCTCGCCGCCGATGCGGATCTCGCCGGAGGTGGGCTCCACCAGCCGGTTGATCATCTTCATCGTGGTCGTCTTGCCGCACCCGGACGGCCCCACGAACACGACGAGCTCGCCCGCCGGGATGTCGAGGGTGACGTTGTCGACCGCTGGGGCGGCCTGCCCCGGGTACTGCTTGGTCAGCGAGCGCAGCTCGATGCGCACGCCTTCGGAGTCACGGTCGAACACGAAGCCCCCTCGGGGTGGTCAGTAGGCGGACGGCGAAGAAGAACAGGTCGAACAGGATGGCGATGACGACGACGCCGAGGGTGCCGGCGAGCGTGGCGTTGAGCGAGTTCACCGAGCCGAGCCTGGACAGGCCCTCGAAGATCTGGTTGCCGAGGCCGGGCCCGTCGACGAAGGCGGCGATGGCGGCGATGCCGATGAGCATCTGCGCCGAGATCCGCACGCCCGCCAGGATCAGCGGCCAGGCCAGCGGGAGCTGCACCTGCAGCAGCACCCGCGTACGGGTCAGGCCCATGCCGCGGCCCGCCTCCACGGTGGCCGCGTCCAGGCCGTTGAGCCCGGTCACGGTGTTGCGGATGATCGGCAGGAACGCGTACACGACGAGCGAGACCAGCGTCGAGCCCCAGCCCAGGCCGGTGATCGGGATGAGCAGGGTGAGCAGCGCCAGCGAGGGGATCGTGAGGATCGCCGCGGAGACCGCTATGGAGCTGCCGCGTACTCTCGGAGAGTCGTAGGAGAGGAGCCCGACGGCGACGCCGATGAGGGTGGCGATGAGGATCGCGATCGCCACGACGAGGGCGTGTTCGGCGGCGGCCAGCGAGAGGGTGTCCCATCGAGAGACCACGTACTCGCCGAAACTCATGAAGTGACCACCTTCGCTTACGCTTGCATGGATTCGCAAACGTATGCGATCTGTTGCGGTGAGCGCAAAATGAGATGCAGCTAGCGCAACACTAGTGCAATGCTTTCGTTACGAACGGACAAGGATGACGGAGAAGCCGCCAGTGTCCTCGGCCGGGCTACGCCGGGACATGGAGATCCTCGAAGTACTCGCAGGTCATGGGGATGAACGGGACGCCGACGGCTTCGGCGTGAGCTGGATCGCAGAGCGGCTCGACCGGGAGAAAAGCCAGGTCTCGCGGGCTCTGCGGTCACTGGAGCTCGAAGGCATGGTCGAACGCGACCCGCTCACTCGCCGTTACCGGCTCGGGTGGCGGCTGTTCGCGCTCGCCGCCCGCACCCAGCACGCGCGGCTCGTACGCCTGGCCGCCCCCTACGTCCGGCGCCTGGCCGCCGCGTTCGACGAGGACGCCTACCTGTGCGTGCTGCGCGGCAGCATGGTGCTGACCCTGCTGTCGGTACCCTCCTCGCGGGCCTATCACCGGGTGTGGGAGGGTGTGTCGGTCCCCGTCATCATGGCGGGGGCAGGTCGTTCCCTGCTGGCCGACTGGGACGACGACCGCGTCCGCGAGCTGCTGCGCGCCACCCTGCCGTCGGGGCTGGACAGCGCGGTCGGCAGCGAGGAGCAGTGGCTGGCCGAGCTGGCGCACGTGCGCACGGCCGGGTACGCGATCTCCGACACCGAGCTGGACGACACCGAGGTCGGGGTGTCGGCTCCCGTACGCGATCATCGCGGGCTGATCACGGCGGCGCTCACCGTGTCGGTCACCCGGACGTCGGGGCGGGCCCGCCTGCACGAGATCGGCGGGGTCGTGGCGCAGACCGCGGGGGAGTTCTCGATCGGGCTGGGCCACGGCCCGGCGGGCCCCCGTCCGCCGGGCGAACCGGCCCGCACCCGCCGCGCCACCCGCCCCACCCCAACAGAGCCCGCCTGCTCGGACCCCGCCGCATCGGACCCCGCCGCATCGGACCCCGCCGCATCGGACCCCGCCCCCGAGGCCCCATCGGACCAGGGCCTCGCCGTTTCGCCAGACCCCGCCGTTTCGCCCGACCCCGGCTGCGAGCTCTAGCGAGCACTGGCCGGCTCCAGCGGCTCCAGCGGCTCAGCGGCTCAGCGGCTCTGGCGGCGGACGCGGTAGCGCAGATGGAGCACGCGGTCGCCCTGGATGACCACGTGCGGGTCCTCCAGCAGGTGCTGCGTGTCCAGCGAGCCGAAGTACCGCTTGCCGGAGCCGAAGACGACCGGCACGACGTCCATGGCCACCTCGTCCACCAGCCCGAGGGCGAGGGCCTGGCCGCCGACCTCGCCCGCCGCCACGCCGACCGTGCGCTCGCCGGCCAGCTCGCGCGCCTTGGCGACCGCCTCGGCGACGCCCTCGACGAAGTGGAAGGGCGCGTCCGGGTGCCAGCCCTCGGGCCGGGGCCGGTGCGTCACCACGACGACGTGCTCGCCCGACGCCGGCCGGCCATTCCAGCCGTCGGTGGTGTCGAACAGGTGCCGGCCGATCACCAGCGCCCCTACCTCCGGCAGGACCTGCTGGAGGTAGCCGGCCGACGCCTGCGACACCCGGCCCAGGCCGACGTCCACGGTGCCGTTGCCGTACCAGTCGAACAGCGGGCCGACCTGGTCGTGCGCGTCGGCGATGAAGCCGTCGACCGACACCACGTTGTGCATCACCACGGTGCTCATGAGATCTCCTGACAGCGTCCGTGAGCCGGCCCCGGACGGGGCCGCTCACCCATGCGTCGAACGGCCGGCCCCCGGATCGACACGCCTCAGGTGAGATTTCTTACAGGCCCTTGGCGGCGTAGTCGTAGCGGTCGTTGAAGCGCACCCACGCCTTCTTGCCCTCGAAGAGCTGGAAGGGGTCCGGCTGCCACCTCTTGTTGTCCTTGAGGAAGTAGTTGCCGCGCTCGCACGAGCCGCGCGCCCAGAACGACGAGACCTTGTCGCGCCAGTAGCGGGTGAAGTTGAACTTCTTGCACTTCGCCGGCGACGAACGCCACTTGGCTATGGCGCCGCGCCAGTTCCTGTGCTCGTACACGCAGTACCAGCCGTGCGGGCAGGACGCCTGCGTGGCCGACAGCAGCAGCCGCACCGAGCCGCCCTCCCAGGCGATCTCGTTGTTGCTGATCTTCGTCCCGTACGGGACCGCGGCCAGATAGGCGTTGATCCGCGCGGCGTTGGCGGCCGCCTGGGCCGGGGCGGCGTTGAGAGCGCCCGCCACGACCGCGCCGGCGGCGATCACCGAGCCCGCCCGCACCAGCGTGCGCCGCGCCCGGCCGGTCCCGGTCCTGGTTGTGTGGCTCATGTCGTCCTCCCCCTTCGGGTGATCCGTCGGGGGAGACGCTAGGCGGCGCCGTGTTGAGCGCCTGTTGAGTCCCTGTTGAGTGAATGGAGCGACCTGCGGCATTTGCCCGGCGAAGGCGGGGCATGGCGTCTATGTTGATCTCTTGGAACGTTGAAGATGATGCTGATGAGGAGGCTGTGATGGGGGAGAACGCAGACCGCGCCGCGCTGGCCGCACGCATGGACACCTCCGTCCCGCACCCCGCCCGCGTGTGGGACTACTGGCTGGGCGGCAAGGACAACTACGCCCCCGACCGGGAGGTCGGCGAGGAGATCGTGAAGGTCATGCCCGACCTGCCGGTCAACGCGCGGGCCGAACGGGAGTTCATCGGCCGCGTCGTGCGCCACCTGGCCGGCGAGTGCGGCATCGACCAGTTCCTCGACGTGGGCACCGGCATCCCCACCGCCGACAACACGCACCAGGTGGCCCAGCGGGTCAACCCCAAGGCCAGGATCGTGTACGTCGACAACGACCCGATCGTGCTGGTCCACGCGCGGGCGCTGCTGGTGGGCACCGAGGAGGGCGTGACCGACTACCTCGACGCCGACCTGCGCGAACCCGCGCCGATCCTGCGCGACGCCGCTCGTACCCTCGACTTCTCCCGCCCGGTCGCGCTGCTGCTGATGGGCGTGCTGGAGTTCGTGCCGGACGCCGAGCTGGCGCACGCCTCGGTGCGCACGCTCCTCGACGCGCTGCCGTCCGGCAGCCACCTCGCGCTCGCGCACAGCGTGCGCAGCGCCTCGATGGACAAGGCCGCCGCCGAGTGGAACGCCAGCGGCGCCACCCCGCTGACGCTGCGCACCGAGGACGAGCTGCGCGCCTTCTTCGACGGCCTCGACCTGCTGGAGCCCGGCCTGGTCTCGCTGCCGAAGTGGCGCCCTGAGCCGGAGACCAGCTTCCAGGACCGCGAGGTGTTCCAGTTCGGCGCCGTCGGCAGGAAGCCGTAACCGCTCAGACGCTGCGCAGTACCGACACCACGATGCCCAGCACCGTGGCCTCGTCGCCGTCGATCACCTCGTACGCCGGGTTGCGCGGCTCCAGATAGACGTGGCCGCCGCGGCGGCGGAAGACCTTGACGGTGGCCTCGCCGTCGATCATCGCGGCGACGATCTGGCCCGAGTGCGCGTCGGGCTGCTGCCGTACGACGACGACGTCGCCGTCGCAGATCGCCGCCTCGATCATCGAGTCGCCGCGCACCCGCAGCGCGAACACCGTGCCCCGCCCCGTCAGGTCGCGCGGCAGCGTCAGCGTCTCGTCCAGCAGCTCGTCGGCCGGGATGGGCACGCCCGCCGCGATGTCGCCCACCACCGGCACGCTCACCAGGTCGGCCGCCGGCTCGGCGGACTCGGGGCGCAGGAACAGCCGTACGTCGATCGGCCGCGCCATCGCCGCGCCCCTGCGCAGCAGCCCCTGATCCTCCAGCGCCTTCAGGTGCTTGGACACCGTCGAGGCCGACCGCAGTCCCACCGCCCTGGCGATCTCACGCGTGCTCGGCGGGTAACCGTGCCTGACCACCCAGTCCCTGATCGTGGCCAGGATGTGCTGCTGCCGCTGGGGGAGGTGGTGGACATCGAGGTGCTCGAACGCGTCGCCGTAGGTGCTCACCGCCGAAATGCTAGAGCCTGCCGCGTCTCTCCGCGGTCATCGAGGCGTCAGGTGAAGGACGAAGGTCCTTCGAACGCGGGCCCTCCAGCACTGACACCCTGCCCTGTGTGCGGCTGTGATGGAGAGGTACGAACAAGGCGCCTCGGAGAGGAAGCCCCCCATGACCACCATGCACAAGCCCGCGAACCTCGGCGAGCAGGCTGAGCAGGCCGTCCAGGCCGCGCTGGAGGCGGCCACCTGGGCGCCGTCGGTGCACAACAGCCAGCCGTGGACGTTCACCGTCTCAGGGAACGAGATCACCGTGCGCGCCGACACCGGCAGGAGGCTGCGCCGCGCCGACCCCGAGGGCCGTCACCTGCTCATCAGCTGCGGGGCCGCGCTGTTCAACCTGTGCACGGCGCTGCGCCGCCACGAGTACGAGCCGGTCGTCCGCCTGCTGCCCGACCCCGACAAGCCGGCGCTGCTCGCCATCGTCCGGCTCGGCGAGCGGACAACCCCCGACGAGCACACCAAGACGCTGCACGGGGAGATCAGGCACCGCCGCACGCACCGCGCCCCCTTCGCCGGCATGCCCGTCCCCGACCGGCTGGTGGAGGCGCTGGTCCGCCAGGCCGCCGCAGAAGGCGCCCGGCTCACCCCGGTCCGGGAGCCCCGGGCCATCCGGGTCCTCGCCGCCCTGACGGAGGCGGCGCAGCACGTCCAGTCCATGGACCGGGCGTTCACGCTGGAGCTCATCCGCTGGGCCAGGCCGCCGGGCAGCGCCCGCAAGGACGGCGTCCCCGCCGACGCCTACCCCGCGCACTCCGCCGAGACGGGCTCCTCCGGCTTCGCCCAGCGCGACTACGCCTGGCGCCACGACTGGGGCACCCGCGGCGACCCGGCCGCCACCTCCATCGGGGTGGTGGCGCTGCTCACCACCCCGGGCGACACCGCCGCCGACTGGATCACCGCAGGTCAGGCCCTGCAACGCGTCCTGCTGCACGCGAGCGCTTACGGCGTCAGCGCCGCCTTCCACACCCAGGCGCTGGAGTTCCCGCACCTGCGCGCGTTCCTGAGCGAGGAGCTGTGCTCCGGGGCGCATCCGCAGATGGTGATGCGGCTGGGGATCACGTTCGACGAGCACGGCGCCGTCCGGCGGCCGGTGGCCGACGTGGTGGAGTGACTGCGGCTCCGATTCGTCCATGACACGTTCGGCTCTTCGGCCCTAGCCTTCGGCCGTCCGCGTGGCGGCCACTTTGCCGCGAACGCCGTGACCGGTCGGCGGGCGCCAGTCGGAGCGGCGGGGCCTGATCGCGCCGCGCAGGTAGAGGGCGTGGGCGGCGCGCCTGGCGAGGATGTCGAGGTGCGCGTCGAGCAGCGGCACCCGGGTGTCGGCCAGTTCGGTGCGGATCACGCGTACGAGATGGTCGAGCAGCGGCAACTCGGCCGGATCGGCGGGCCGCTCAGGCGCGATCTCATTAAGGTGCAGCCCAGGCCGCCGCGGGTCCTCCTGCTCCCCACAGACCCGGCACTCCTCCTCGGCGTCCTGGTCGCCCGGGTCCTTCCAGGCGACGTAACGATGAGGCTGGACATGCGACTCATACATGACAATCACCTCATACCCAGCCTAGAAGCCCATATGGCCCCCGACCAGCATCAGGCCGAGCCGTTTCGAGGCGCGCTCCTCCGCTGCTAACGTTCCTTATATTGATTATAAGTAGCGTTAACTCAAATCGAAGGGGCGCCGAGATGGAGTTCACCGTTCTGGCGGGGCTGGGTGGGATCGGGTTCGTGCTCGTGGGTCTGATCGTCAACGCGATCTATCTCCGCTCCGGCCTTCCGCTGCCGACTTCGGGACAGGGCCTGGACGCGGCCACCGACTCCTACGACGGCATCGCGGGCGCGTTGAAACGGCCGTCGGTGGTCGTGCCGGTGACCTGGCTGTGCCTCACCTTCTTCGCCGCGGGGCTGCTGTCGGTGTTGTGGCGCGGCGACGCCGACCAGGGGGCGTGGGCGCTGATGGGGTTCGCCGCGGTGGTGCTGCAGAATGCGACGTTCACCTGCATCGAGGCGCTGCGGTTCGGCATGGCGACGGCCGCCCGCCACGGACGCGGCTCGATGGCGGGTCTGTGGGGGATGAGCAACGTGCTGTTCGGGTTCAACCAGGCGTTCCTGGCCATGGCGCTGCTCGGCTTCACGGTCGCGGGGGTGAGCGGCGGGCTCGTGTCCGTCTGGCAGGCGGGTCTCGGCTACGCGAGCGCGGCGCTGCTCCTGGTGTCCTCGCTCGCGGCGCCGTACAACGTCGAGGGCGGCAACCGTCTCGGGCTGGCCGGGCTGATCGGCTGGCTGGGCTGGCTGGCGTGGATCGTCGCGTACAGCGTCACCCTGCTGCTGCGATAACGTCCTCGGCATGAGCGCAGAGGGGACCCGGCGCCGCTACGACTCGCTGCGCCGCACGGCGCAGGCGATGGAGACCCGCGCCGAGATCGCCCAGGCCGCACGCCGCCTCTTCGTCGCGCGCGGCTGGAGCGCGACGACCGTCCGCGACGTCGCCCGCGAGGCGGGCGTGTCCGTGCCGACGGTCTATGCGGTGTACGGCAACAAGGCCGGCCTGACCCGGGCACTGGCGGACGCCGCCGGCCTGTCCGCCGACCCCGCCCGCCAGCTGGCCGAACTGGAGGCCCCTGAGGCGACCCCCGAACGTCAGCTGGCCGTGATGGCCGCCTTCGACCGCCGCCTGTTCGAGCAGGCGGGCGACGTCATCGTGCCGCTTCGCGAAGCCGCCCGCGCAGAGCCCGACCTGGCCGCGTTCTACCGCGACAGCCGAGCCCGAGCCGACGAGACCCGCCTCGCCGTCTTCTCCTCCTGGCCCGCAGGAACCCTTCGCCCCGACCTGACCGTCCGCACCGCCACCGACATCTACGCGGCCCTGTGCAACATCGACGTCTACACCACCCTCACGAACGAACGCGGCTGGCCACCGTCCCGCGTCGAAGAATGGTGGTCAGAAGCCCTGCCCCGCGAACTCCTCAACCCCTGACGGCCGGCTTCCTGTGCCGGCCCGTCGCTACTCTTCGCTCAGATCATGACCGTCGATCAGCCCCTGAAGCGGGAGCAGGCCAGGATGTCCGAGCCGATGAAAGCGTTCACCGAACCATCCGGGATCTCGCATCTCTTCGGAGTCGCGGACCTCGAAGTCATCGAGGGGATGTTCCCTGCCGAGACCACTATCTGGCATCTCGGAGATCCGTATCCCGAATGGCTCATGACCGGCCCCAACGGTGTGACCTTCGGACTCGAGCGCGACGTGCGGGCCTACGTGCGTTACGAGTTATGGGGCGTGCCGCCACCGCCGCCGGACCCCTCATGGCGGACATGGGAGGGGGAGATCTTTCTGACGTCCGGGCGGATCGTCGCGGTGAGCTTCTTCGACGAAGCCGATTACCACACCGTGTTCGACCTGGGCCGCCGGGCCGCGAAGTGGCCGGTCCGGATCTCCACGAAGGCTCCGGTCAATGTCGACGACCCCGCGTTTCCGCGCGACATCTTCCGGGTGCACCTGTTCACCTTGCAGTTCTGGATCGGCTGACCACAGGGGAGCCCGCCACCACCAGGACCGCGTGCGTGACCGTGAAGGGGAACAGGTGGCGGCGGGGCTCCCGGATCCGGCCGGCAGCGGGGCGTGCTCGTACCCGGACGGGCGGCCGATCATCCGCGCTGGTCCTCGGGCAGGGAGGCGGATCATCCGCGGCTGGTCGTCAGGCGGGGAGGCGGATGGACATGGCGTGGTGGAAGACGTTCCGCGGGTCCCAGCGGGCCTTCACGCGCTGCAACCGCGGGTAGTTCCCGCCGAAGTACAGCGTCGTCCAGGGGACGCCGGAGGTGTTCCACTTCGGGTCGGCGTGGTCGGTGTCGGGGTAGTTGATGTAGGCGCCGCCGCAGTTGCCCCCCGGCACCGGTACGCCCCCGGTCGTCGCGTACAGGTCCCGGTGGAACTCCCGTACCCACCGGAGCTGGGTGGCGTCGTCCTTGGGGTCCTGCCAGGTGGCCAGGCAGAAGATCTTGAGGATGGAGTCGCGTTCCGCGGTGGCGGTGGCGGCGGAGGGGACGGTGTTGACCTGGCCGCCGTACGACACCGCCCACAGCGCCCGCGTCGTCGAGGCGGGCTTGCTCAGGTGGTCGTAGGCGACGTCGATCTGCCGGTCGGTGAAGCGTTTCCGCAAATATCCGGACTTGACCTTGAAGTGGCTGGACTGCTCGCCCTCGCTGAGCGCGAACGAGCGGATCGCCTGGTACCAGGGCTGCCGCCCGATCGGCAGGACCGTCGCGGCCGGCGTGACGCCCTCGCCCACGGCGGCGATGAAGTCCTTCATGCGCTTCTCGGCGTCGGGCCCCGTGGCGTCCATCTGGCAGGCCAGGACGATGCCGCCCGGGTCGGCGCCGTCGCTCCTGCCGTTCACCATCAGCACCCCGAACAGCGACGCGTACGGCGAGGACGGGTCGCTGTTGCGCTCGTGCCAGTCGCCGTGGTTGCGCAGCAGCCGGCGGAACGCCTCCTTCGTCATGCCCTGCCAGGACCAGACGGCGACCCCGGTGAGCAGTTCGGCGGGCGGCCTGGGCAGCAGCTTCGCGGGGTCGTTCCCCTTGGCCTTCGGGTCGCGCAGCCAGTAGCGGGTGACGACGCCGAAGTTGCCGCCGCCGGCCCCGGTGTGCGCCCACCACAGGTCGTGGTCGGGGTCGCGCGGGTCGCGGGTCGCGACGACGGCGCGGGCCCGGCCGGACTTGTCCACCACCACGACCTCCACGGCGTGCAGGTAGTCGATGGTGAGCCCGTACCGGCGGGACAGGGCGCCGTAGCCGCCGCCCACGATGTGCCCGCCGGCCGCGACGGTGCCGCACTGGCCGCCGGGCAGCGTCACGCCCCAGCCGAGGTGGAGCGTCCGGTACACGTCCATCAGCGTCGCTCCTGGCTGGACCATGAACGCGCCGCGCCGCTCGTCGAAGGAGACCTCGTTCATCTCGCACATGTCGATGACGACCTGAGAGCCGTCACCGACGAAGTTCTCGTAGCAGTGGCCGCCACTGCGCACGGTGACCCGCTTGCCGGCGCGTACCGCGTCGCCCACGGCTTTCACCACCTGCTCGGTGGAGCCGACCACCTGGAAGTACTCGGGCTTGGGGCGGAAGCGCCGGTTCATGCCGCGGACGGCGAGGTCGGCGTAGCGCGGGTCCTTCTGCCCGATGCGGACGGGGCCGAGATCGGCGTGCCTGGTCGAGGCGGCGGCCGGCAGCGCGGGGATGAGGCCCGCGGTGACCACGCCGCCCAGCGCCGCCGTACCGCCGAGCAGCCGCCGGCGCGTCACATCACTCATGTCAGCGACTCCAAGTCATGGGAGGGGAAAATCCGACCCCACCGACGCTAGGAGCGGCGCGATGAACGAGGAATGCACCTAGGTACACCCCCGGGCGAAGCTGAATGCACTTTCATGAGCGGCGGCGGCGCCCGCTGCGGCGCGGCGCGGGCTTGGCGCCGGCGAGCAGCGCCAGCCGCCGCTCCTCGCCGTGCTCCTCCACCTGCAGGACGACCTGGCGCAGCCCGTCGGTCAGCGCCAGGCAGGCGTCGCGGTCGAGGCGGGAGGTGATGAACGACTCCTCGGCGTTGAACGCGGGCAGCGACCCCCGCATGAACTCCTCGCCGGCGGCGGTCAGGCGCACCAGTACGAGGCGGCCGTCGGAGGCATGCCGGTGGCGCTCGACCAGCCCGCGTGACTCCAGCGTGTGCAGGACGCCGGTCAGCGTGCCCTTGGAGATGCCCGACTCGCGGGCCACGTGGCGGCTCTCCGGCTCGCCCCAGATCCAGATCACCCACAGCACCACGAACGCGGTCCAGGTGAGGTCGCCGCTGCGCAGGACGGCGTTCTCCAGGTGGTGGCGGACCGCGGCGGCGGCGCGGTAGATGTTGGCGACCAGGGCCATGCGCTCCCGGTCGATCGGCGTGCCGCCGAGCTTCGCCTCGACCAGTTTCTCCGCCTCGGTGATCGACCGTTGCCCGGGCACGCGGCCCTCCCTACGCCTTTTGAGCGGAAGTCCGGCTCCGAAGTATAGGTGCGGCGCCGGGCCCGCCCGTTGTGCCGATTCCGTGGATCGCCGAACCGTTTCGCCGCTTCGGACGTCTTCATGAGAACGGGGGCGTATTGGAGTGAAAGGTGGGCCGGACGAACATGATCATGCCGGAGACCGTGCTGGCGGGGCGCTACCGCCTGCTGTCGCGGCTGGGCAGCGGGGGGCACGGCGAGGTCTGGCGGGCCCTGGACGTCCTGCTCGACCGGGTCGTCGCGGTGAAGACCGTCCGCGCGGGGCTCGACGGGGACGCGGCGGCCAGGTTCCACGCCGAGGCCAGGTCGATGGCGACCGTCGAGCATCCCGGGGTGGTCGGGGTGTTCGACTACGGGATCGCGGACGTGGACGGGCGGCGCACGCCGTACCTGGTGATGAAGTACCTCGACGGGGAGCCGCTGCACCTGCTGCTGGAGCGCAGGGGACGCATCTCGGCCGGCGCGACGATGGACCTCGTCGCCCAGACGGCCGAGGCGCTGCAGGCCGCGCACGACGCCGGTGTGGTGCACCGCGACGTCAAGCCGGGCAACCTCATCGTCAGGGCCGACGGCAGCGTCGTGCTGACCGACTTCGGCATCGCCCGCGCGGCCGAGGGGCACAAGCTGACGGCCTCGGGCATCGTGCTGGGCACCGCCACGTACTGTGCGCCCGAGCAGGCGGAGGGCGCCGAGCCGAGCGCGGCCATGGACGTGTACGCGCTGGGCGTCGTCGCGTACGAGTGCCTGTCGGGCCGGCCGCCCTTCCACGGGGACAACGCGGTCGCGATCGCGCTCCAGCACGTCCACGATCCGCCACCGCCGCTGCCGGCGGACGTTCCCCCGGCGGTCGCCGAGGTCGTGATGCGGGCCCTGGCCAAGGATCCGGCCGCCCGCTGGCCCACGGCAGGCGCGCTGGCCGCGGCGGCCCGCGCGCTGTCCGGCGAGGTGGCCTCCGACTCGCCGCTGACGGACGGTTTCCCGGTGGCCCCCTCGACCGAGGAGCCGACGCCCAGCCGGTCCGGGACCGGTGCGGGCGACACGGCCGGGCATGCGGCGGAGAAGACCACCCGTGCGCGGGCCGGCGCCGGGAGAAGGGCCGCCCGGCGGCGCGGCGCCGCGACCGCGGGCGCGCTGGCCGCCGCCGGCATCGCCGCTGCCGCCGTGTGGGCGCTGCTCCCCGACGGCCAGCCCCGTACGCCGACCCAGGCCGGAGCCGAAGTGACGCCGGAACCCGCCACCCCGGCCGACCCCACCCCCGACCTCGTGACGCAGACGAAGGACCCCGAGCCGAGCGAGACCCCGGAGACCACCACCGAGCCCCCGACCGTCGAGCCCACGGAACCCACCCCCACCCCGGAGGAGGGCGCGATCGTGGGCGGCATCAGGTACGCGGGCGCGTCCAAGGACTACCAGCCCGGCATGGTGCAGGTCTTCACCGACAAGGGCAAGCGCGTGGCGCAGCGCAAGGCCGACCGCGACGGCTACCGCTTCTCCCTCCTGCCGGGCGGCTACCGCCTCCAGACGGCGCTCGGCGACACCAAGTGCTGGACGCTGGCCAAGGTCAGGTCGGACCGGACGACCAGGGCCGACCTCACCTGCCGCGCCCCGAAGCCGGAGGAGCCGCCGTTCCAGGGCGCCGCCGTGCGGGACGCGGCCGGCGACGCCAAGCCGGGCACCCCGGACGCCGGTAAGGCGCCCCCGTACGCGGACCTGCTGGCGGCGGTGGCCAAGGGCGGCGAGGACAGCGTGACGGTGGAGTGGGTGACCGGCGGCGCGGTCCCGGCGGACGGCGCCGGGCAGTGGACGGTCACGTTCACGCAGTCCGGCCAGAGCGGGACGGTGACGCTGACGGGCGCCAAGGGAGCGTGGACCGTGGACGCGTTCGGGAAGACGACGGCCGTCAAGCCCGCGCTCTCCGGCCAGGGGGTCGCGGTCACGCTCAGCCGGGCGACGCTGGAGGATGCCCCTGTCGACCTCACGAAGCCGTACGAGGTGGGCGGCGCCGCCGCCACCGTGACCGCCACTGGGACCGCCGGCGCGCACACCTGGACGGACACGGCCCCCTAGAGCGAGTGGCCGAGCACCGCGACGAACGCGGCGATGCGCTCCTCGTCGCGCCGGTAGTGCGTCCACTTGCCGATGCGGGTCGAGCGCACCAGCCCGGCCCGCTCCAGCGCGGCCATGTAGGCCGACACGGTCGACTGGGCGAGCCCGGTCTTGGCCTGGATGTGGCTGACGCACACGCCGGCCTCGTGCGGGTCGGCGATGCCGTCGGCCACCGGGAAGTGCCGCTCGGGGTCGCGCAGCCACGACAGCACCTGCAGGCGCACGGGGTTGGCGAGCGCCTTGAACACCTCGACCAGGTCGGGTGGCGATGCGGTCATGGGCGGTCCAATGGCAGAGCGAAAAGTATCGTTATGCTACCGGCCCGAGCTCGAAGGAGAGGTGCGGGGCCAGGGCGCGCAGGAAGTCCGCGGCGTCGAAGAGCGCGCCCGCCGACGCCACGCCTGTGGTCCTGACCCGCCCCGAAAGGATGCGCTCGACCGCCTCCACCGCGAGTGGCGCGCTGACGGCGTAGATGTCGCGGCCACGGGCCACCGCCCGCCGCTCCTGGCCGCCCGCGCGGACGACGACGTCCACCAGGAACGTCTCCGCCGGCCTGTCGCGCTCGTCCGCCGCCGCAGGGGCGGCCAGTTCCAGGGCCGCCTCGGCCGCCATGTACGAGCGCACCTCGGGAATCCGCAGGTGGCTGGGGATCGTGACGATGTCGGCCATGGAGAACTCGCCGATCACCGCTCGGGTGCCGAGCGGCTCGGGGAAGTCCCAGTCGAGCGCGGGCGGCTGGTCGTCGTGGTACTCGATGCGGCCGCCGGCGTAGCGCACCCGGAGGCCGCCGCGCCGCTCCCGGGAGACCGCGCCGGCCAGGCGGGTGCCCTCGGTGGGCCGCCAGCCGCTCAGTCCGTACGCGACGTGCGCCTCGTCGGCCGCCGTCCACTCGCGCATCGCGGCCGTCGCCAGCAGGTCGCCGAGGCCGCCGTAGAAGGCCATCGCGGGCAGCACCACGGTGCCGGCCGCGCGGGCGCGCTCGGCGAAGTCCGCGAACGTGTCCAGATTGGCCTCGATCTCGGCCGCCACGTCCACGTACGGGATGCCCGCCCGCAGCGCGGCCTCGATCAAGGGCGCCGCCGTCGTGGCGAAGGGCCCGGCGCAGTTGATCACCGCCGTGGCGCCCTCAAGGGCTTTGTCCAGGGCTTCCGGGTCGTCGGTCGACGCCTGCCGGGTGACCAGCCCCGGGTCGGCCGCCGCCAGCTCCTTCAGCTTGATCGCGTCGCGCCCCAAGGCGATCGGGACGAGCCCCCGTTCCTTCAGCTCCGCCAGCACGAAACGCCCGGTGTGCCCGTACGCGCCGTAGACCGCCACCGCCATGATGTCCTCCTCGTTCGTCATCGGTGACCATCCTGGCGCCGGTGATCGCCGGGCACGAGTGTCGGGAACGCCGTCACCCGTACACTTTCGGACATGCACACCGTCGCGCTGGCCGTCACCGACGGCATGCTGCACCTGGAGCTGTCGCTGGCGTACGAGGTCTTCGGCGGCGGCCCCGCCGAGGACTGGTACGAGCTGGTCCTGTGCGGCCAGGAGGCGGTCAGGGTCGGCCGGTTCCTGGTGGAGCCCGAGCGCGACCTCGACGCGCTGGCCCAGGCGGGCACCGTGATCGTCCCCGGCTGGGCGGACATCGACGTCGACCCGCCCGCCGACCTGGTCGCGGCGGTGCGCGCGGCCCACGAGGCGGGCGCCAGGGTGGCCTCGCTGTGCACGGGCGCGTTCGTGCTGGCCGCCGCCGGGCTGCTGGACGGGCGGCGGGCCACCACGCACTGGGCGCACACCGGCGTGCTGGCCGCCCGCCACCCCCGCGTCGAGGTGCACCCCGACGTCCTGTACGTCGACAACGGCAGCGTGCTCACCTCGGCGGGCAAGGCCGCCGCCCTCGACCTGTGCCTGCACCTCGTACGCCGCGACCACGGCTCGTCGGCCGCCAACGCGGTGGCCCGCCGCCTGGTGGTGCCGCCGCACCGGGAGGGCGGCCAGGCCCAGTTCGTCACCACGCCGGTGCCGGAGCGCGGCGACCACCCGCTCGGCGAGCTGTTCCCGTGGGTGCTGGCCAGGCTCGACCAGCCGCTGACGGTCGAGGACCTGGCCCGCAGGGCCAACATGAGCGCCCGCAACCTGGGCCGCCACTTCAGGGCGGTCACCGGCACCACGCCGCTGCGCTGGCTGCTGACCCAGCGCGTCCGCCGCGCCCAGGAGTTGCTGGAGGTCACCGACGACAGCGTGGAGCGCATCGCGGCGGCCACCGGCATGGGCACCGCGACGACGCTGCGCCGCCACTTCGGCCGCACGGTCGGCGTGGCTCCCGACGCCTACCGGCGCACGTTCAGGGCGCGTACCAGGGCATAGGCGGGGCGCGCTGACGGCATTGGTCAGCATGTCTATACATAAAGTTGATATTGAGGTACAACCAGGGCGAGCCCGATGGTTCTGGAGGTGTCTCGTGAGACGTACCCCGATCGTGCTGGCCCTGCTGGGAACGCTCGCCCTCAGCGGCTGCTCCTCAGGCGGCGGAGGCGGTGAGAGCAGCAGCGCGCCACCCGCCACGGCGGCGCAGGCGGGCGACGGCCGCTACGCCGTCATCACCCACGCCGCCGCCGGCGACTCCTTCTGGGACGTCGTCAAGAACGGCGCCGAGGCCGCGGGCAAGCAGTACGGCGTCACCGTCAGCTACCAGGGCGACGACGACCCGGCCAGGCAGTCGCAACTCATCGACCAGGCCGTCTCGGAGAAGGTGGACGGCATCGTCGTCTCCATGGCCAACCCCGACGCGCTCAAGGAGTCCATCGGCAAGGCCGTCGCCGCCGAGATCCCGGTGGTCACCATCAACTCCGGCGCCGACTCCTCCAAGGAGTTCGGCGCGCTCACCCACGTCGGCCAGTCGGAGGACGTCGCAGGGCGCGGCGCGGGCGAGCAGCTCAAGGCGGCCGGCGTCACCAAGCTGCTGTGCGTGATCCACGAAGCCGGCAACGTCGGGCTCGACCAGCGCTGCAAGGGAGCGGAGGAGACACTCGGCGGCACGGTCGAGCGGCTGCAGGTCAACGTCAGCAACCTCGCCGACGTCACCTCCAAGGTCGCCGCCAAGCTCCAGACCGACCAGCAGGTCAACGGCGTGCTGGCGCTGAACCCGGCCGTCGCGGTCGCCGCCAGGGACGCCATCAGGGACGCCGGCTCACCGGCCAGGCTGGCCACGTTCGACCTGTCGGCGGACGTGGTGAGCGCGATCAACGACGGCGAGATCCTGTTCGCCGTGGACCAGCAGCAATACCTCCAGGGCTACCTGCCGATCACGTTCCTCACCCTCTACAAGTCCAACCTCAACACGGTCGGCGGCGGCCTGCCGGTCAACACCGGGCCGGGGTTCGTCACCAAGGACAACGCGGCGCAGGTGGCCGAGCTGGCGGAGGCGGGCACGCGATGACGGTGGCGGCGGACGAGCGGGTGGCCCGGGTCGGCCTGGCCCGCCGCCTGCTCATCAGGCCGGAGCTCGGCGCGGTGGTCGGGCTGGTGGCGGTCTTCGTGTTCTTCGCCGCGCAGTCGCCGGTGTTCCGCTCGCCGGACGGCATCGCCAACTGGCTCGACCCGGCCGCGACGCTGGGCATCATGGCGGTCGCGGTGGCGCTGCTGATGATCGGCGGCGAGTTCGACCTGTCGGCGGGCGTGCTGACCGGGACGAGCGGGCTCGTGCTGGTGACGCTGGCCACCAGGTTCGGCTTCGACGTCTGGACCGCCATGCTCGTGGGGCTGGTCGTGGCGCTGGCGGTCGGGTTCGCCAACGGGCTCGTGGTCACCAGGACCCGGCTGCCCAGCTTCATCGTCACGCTGGGCATGTTCCTCATGCTGCAGGG
Organism: Nonomuraea salmonea; assembly: GCF_042428605.1. Classification (NCBI taxonomy): domain Bacteria; kingdom Bacillati; phylum Actinomycetota; class Actinomycetes; order Streptosporangiales; family Streptosporangiaceae; genus Nonomuraea; species Nonomuraea salmonea. The sequence continues at coordinate 109,039 of NZ_JBHMCF010000004.1, read as the reverse complement.
CGTCAACCTGGGCGTCACCAAGGCCATCACCGGCACCGTGCAGGTCAGCGGCCTGCGCAGGGCCGAGGGCTTCGAGGCGGCCAACGCGATCTTCGCCGGCACGATCGACGTGGGCGGCACCTCGTTCCGGGTGGCGATCCTGTGGTGGATCGTGGTGACGGCGGTGGCGACCTGGGTGCTCATGCGGTCGCGGGCGGGCAACTGGATCTTCGCGGTCGGGGGCGACGAGCAGGCCGCGCGGGCGGTGGGCGTGCCCGCCGCCCGTACGAAGATCGCGCTGTTCATGACGACGGCGTTCGCCGCCTGGCTGGTCGGCTCGATGCTGGCGCTGCGTTACACGTCGGTGCAGGCCAACATCGGCATCGGCCAGGAGTTCATCTACATCATCGCGGCCGTCATCGGCGGCTGCCTGCTCACCGGCGGGTACGGCTCCGCGATCGGCGCCGCCATCGGCGCGCTGATCTTCGGGATGGCCGACAAGGGCATCGTGTTCCTCGGCTGGGACGCCGACTGGTTCACCTTCTTCCTGGGCGCGATGCTGCTGCTGGCGACGCTGGCCAACCGGCTGGTCCGGCGCTACGCCGAGGAGGTGCGGCATTGACCCCGATCCTGGAGACCCGTGGCATCGGCAAGACGTTCGGCTCGGTGCTGGCGCTGCGCGAGGTGTCGATGAGCGTGGCGGCCGGCCAGGTGGTCTGCGTGCTGGGCGACAACGGCGCGGGCAAGTCCACGCTGATCAAGATCCTGTCGGGGGTGCACCAGCACGACGCGGGCGCGTACCTGGTGGACGGCGCGGAGGTGCGGCTGACCGGCCCCCGCGACGCGCTCGACCGCGGCATCGCCACCGTCTACCAGGACCTCGCGATGATCCCGCTCATGTCGGTCTGGCGGAACTTCTTCCTCGGCTCGGAGCCGCGCAAGGGCCTGGCCTTCGACGTGGCCAAGGCCCGCAGGGTGGCGCGCGACGAGCTGCGCGCGATGGGCATCGACATCCGCGACGTGGACCAGCCGGTCGGCACGCTGTCGGGCGGCGAGCGCCAGTCGGTCGCCATCGCCAGGGCGGTGTACTTCGGCGCCCGCGTGCTCATCCTCGACGAGCCCACCTCGGCGCTCGGCGTCAAGCAGGCGGGAGTGGTGCTGCGCTACATCGCCCGCGCCCGCGACCGGGGGCTCGGCGTCGTCTTCATCACCCACAACCCGCACCACGCCTACCCGGTGGGCGACCGGTTCCTGCTGCTCAACCGGGGGACCGCCATCGGCGAGTACGGCAGGGCGGACATCACCCCACAGGAGCTGACCGCCCTCATGGCGGGCGGCGCGGAGCTGGAGGAGCTGGAGCACGAGCTGCGCCGCGAACCACCTTTGGGAGACATTTGACGCGATAGGGCGATCGCCTGGAGGAAAAGGCAGGCAGAGACATCTGGCATGCCGAACACGAGAGGCGCAGGTGATCGCCATGACGACCGCCACCGGCAAGGTCGTGCTGGAACGGGCGGCCCAGGAGTTCGCCGAGGGCACCGCCACGCCGCCCTTCATCTACGAGCTGCCGCCCCAGCAGGGCCGTGACCTGCTGGAGAAACTCCAGTCCGGCACCGGCGTGCACAAGCCGGACATCGACGAGGAGTGGATCCAGGTCGAGGGCGGCCCCACCGGGACGGTGCCGGTGCGGATCGTCAGGCCGAAGGCCGCCACCGGCACGCTGCCGGTCATCTTCTACATCCACGGCGCGGGATGGGTCTTCGGCTCCGCCCGCACCCACGACCGGCTCGTCCGCGAGCTGGCCGCACGGGTCCACGCCGCGGTCGTCTTCCCCGAGTACGACCGGGCGCCCGAGGCGAAGTACCCCACCCAGATCGAGCAGAACTACGCCGCCGCCCAGTGGGTGATGCGGCACGGCGCGGAGAAGCACCTGGACGCCTCCAGGATGGCGGTCGCGGGCGACTCCGTCGGCGGCAACATGGCGATCGTGCTGGCCATGATGGCCAAGGAGCACGGCGACGTACGGCTGCGCGGCCAGCTCGCGTTCTACCCCGTCACCGACGCGGCCTTCGACACCGGCTCCTACCAGCAGTTCGCCACCGGCTACTACCTCAACCGCGACGGCATGAAGTGGTTCTGGGACCAGTACACCACCGACCCGGCCGAGCGGGCCGACCCGCACGCCTCGCCGCTGCGGGCGAGCACCGAGCAGCTGCGCGGCCTGCCGCCCGCGCTCATCATCACCGACGAGGCCGACGTGCTGCGCGACGAGGGCGAGGCGTTCGCGGCCCGGCTGCGCGAGGCGGGCGGCGACGTGACCACCGTGCGGATGGCGGGCATGGTGCATGACTTCGTCATGCTCGACGTGCTGCGCGACACCAACGCCGCCGGGGCCGCCATGGCGCTGGCCACCGGCAAGCTCCGCCGGTGGCTGGAAGCTCCGCGGTAGGGCGGCCGGCATGACCCTGTGGCAGGGGCCACCCCCGGGGCCGTTATTACCCGGGCGACCGATGCGGCGGACCGCTCCTGGAGGGCGGTCCGCACAGGTCGCGGAGGCCGGATAAGGCGGCGCGCACAGCCGCGCCGGCACAGGCCGGACGTAAGGTGCCGCCAGCATTCCGCCCCCCTCCGAGGAGCATCCATGACCGCCACCCAAGCGCGGACGCTGCCCATCGGCGCGGCGTTCGACCGCATGCCGTTCACCCGCCGGCACGTGCTCATCGCGCTCGCGCTCTTCGTCGCGTTCGTCATCGAGTCGTGGGAGCAGCTCGCGCTCGTCTACGTCTCCGGCGACCTCGGCGCTCAGCTGGGCATCGGCGAGGCGGGCATCGGCGTGGTGCTGTCGGCGGTGGCGTTCGGCATGATCCCCGGCGTGCTGGTCTGGGGGCCGGTGGCCGACAGGATCGGACGCCGGCCGACCGCGTTCTGGTCGCTGCTCGCCTACGGGGTGCTCGCGCTGGCCTCGGCCTTCGCCACCGGCGCGGAGGCCCTGGTGGCGCTGCGGGTGGCGTCGGGGCTGGCGCTGGCCGGCGTCTACACGATCACGTTCCCGTTCTTCCTGGAGCTGCTGCCGACCCGGCACCGTGGGCGGGCCGCGGTCTACCTGTCGATCGGGTGGCCCATCGGCATGCTGGCCGCCATCGGCGCGTCCGTGCTGCTCGGCGACCTCGGCTGGCACGTCGTGGTGATCGCCAGCGCGGTGGCCGGGCTGTGGGCGTTCGCGGTGCGGGCCTGGGTGCCCGAGTCGCCGTACTGGCTGGCCGCGCGCGGCCGGCAGGAGGAGGCACGGGCGGTGCTGCGCGAGCTGGGCAGCCCCGACGCCGATGCCACGTTCACCGTGGCGAGCGAGCGGGTCGGGCGGCCGCTCGACCTGTTCAAGGGCGGGCTCGGCCGGATCACCCTGGCCATGCTGGCGCTCAACTTCGTCTTCAACTGGGGCTACTGGGGGCTGCAGACGTGGCTGCCGACGCTGCTGCAGGAGCGCGGGCTGACGCTGTCGGCCTCGCTGGGGTTCGCGGCGCTGAGCGCGCTCATGATGATCCCCGGCTACGTCAGCGCCTCCTGGCTGACCGGCCGCTACGGCCGCAAGAAGGTCTTCCTCGTGTACGTGGTCGCCGCCGCCCTCGGCGGCCTGTGGTTCGCCACCGCCTCCTCCACGACCGGCCTCTACCTCGGCAACTTCGTGCTGTCGTTCTTCAGCCTCGGCGCGTGGGGTGTGTGGAACACCTGGAACGGCGAGTTCTACCCGACCGCCCTGCGCGGCACCGGCTACTCGTGGGCCACGGCCGCGCAGCTCGTCGCCACCACCGTGGCGCCCTCCGCGGTGGGCGCGTTGCTCGCGGGCGCCACCGGCTTCACCGCTACCATGCTGATCATCAACGCGTTCATGGTGGCCACGGCGCTGCTGGCGCTGCCGCTGCCCGAGACGGAAGGGCGCGAGCTGGAGTGATACTCGGCGTCGCGCTGGAGGCGGCGGGCGGGCCGGGCCCGCCCCCGATGCTGGTGGCGGCGGACGAGGGCGGTCCGGTGTGGCCGGTGTCGCGCGCGGCGGCCCGCACGGCGGCCCGCGTGTGCGTGGCGCTCGACCTGACCGGCGCGCCGGTGGCGCCGGTGGCCGCGATCCGGGTGGGCGGCCGCTGCCCCGAGGCGCTGCGGCCGGTGGCCGACCCCGGCGTGGCGACCATCGTGCGCGGCGGGCACAGCGTGACGGGGCGGCGGCTGGCGCCGCTCGACACCGAGGCCGTACGCCGGTTCGCGGCGGAGTGCGGGCTGCTCGACTTCGCGGTGACCGCCACGGGCTCGCCGGTCCTGCCCGAGCACGAGCTGGAGGTGGCCGCGATCATCGCCGCCGAGGTGCCGGGCGCGCGCATCACCCTGTCGTACGAGTTCGGCCATCCCGGGCTGCGCGAGCGCGAGGCCGAGACCATCCGCAACGCCGCCCTGTCGGCCGAGGCCGACCGCATCGCCGACGACGTCGCCAGGGAGCTGCCCGGCGTGCCGGCCTACTTCGCGCGCTCCGGCGGCGGGGTGGTGTCGGCGCACTACTTCCGGCGCTTCCCGCTGGCCTGCGACCTGGGCGCGACGGCGAGCTCCGCGCGGGGCCGCGCGGAGCTGGGCCCCGACGTGCCCGACGGAGTGGCGGCGGCGTACGGGGCGCTGCTGGGCGAGCCGGCCGCCCAGGTGGAGCGGATCGTGCAGGCCCGCGGCAGGGCCGAGCTGGACCGCATACTGCAGGACGCCAGGGACGAGGCGCTGACCAGGGTGGTGAGCGCGGGCGCTGCGCCGGGGTCGGCCCGCATCGCGGAGACGACGGTGAACCCGCTGTCGTACCTGCCCGACGGGCTCTACCGGGTGCGGGTGACGGCGGGCGGTCAGCTGTGGTCCGGCTGATCGACCCCGCCGGTCTCGACCGCCTCTCCGCCGGGTCGCGGGTGCTCGCGACGGGAGCGGCGGAGTCGTCGTACAACCTGGCGCTGGACTGGGCGCACTCGGTGGTCGGCGGCGGCGTGGAGCTGGCGGCGGCCGGCGAGCTGCCCGATGAGACGGTGTGCGTGGCGGTCAGCCTGGTCGGCTCGACGACCGCGCTGGGCGAGCAGCTGCCCGCCGGTGACGAGCCCGAGCGGGCGGTGCGGGCACTGGAACGGCGGCTGGGCGAGCGGGTGGGCGCGGTCGTGGCGCTCAACCTGGCCGCGGAGAACGCGCTGGTCCCGCTGATCGCGGCGGCCGCGCTGGGCGTGCCGCTGGTGGACGGCGACGGGACGGGGCGGGTGTTCCCGCTGGTGGAGCAGACGACGTACAGGCTGGGCGGGGTGAGCGCGGCGCCGCTGGCGCTGGCCGGCGGCTCGGGGGAGCTGGTGGTGCTGGAGACGGCGGCCGACCGGGTGGAGGAGTTGCTGCGGCCCGTCGTGCTGTCGGTCGGCGGCTGGGCGGTGGCCGCCTGCTACCCGATGACGGCCCGTGACCTCGCGCGGGTGGTGGTGCCCGGCACGGTGAGCCTGCTCATGCGGGCGGGCGAGCCGGGCGTGCCGCGTGCGGCGGCGGCCCCGTACGGCGCGCGCACGCTGTGCCGGGGCCGGATACTCGCGGTGGAGGGCAGCACCGGGCACGGCTCCGACATGGGGCTGCCGTCGCAGCCGTCGTCCATCGTGCTGCGCGAGTCGGAAGGGCTCGGCCGGCTGGTCCGGCTGGAGGCGCACAACGAGGTGGTGCTGGCGCTCGCCGACGGCGCCGTGGTGGCCGTCGTGCCCGACCAGATCTGCATGATCTCGCTGCTCGACGGCATGGTGGTGGACGTGGACAAGGCCGAGCCCGGCCTGGAGGTGGAGATCATGGTGGTGCGGGCGGCGCCGGTGTGGCACACGGAGCGGGGCCTCGCGCTCGGCGGGCCGCGCGCGTTCGGGATCCCGCTGTGAGCGACGTGCGGACGGCCGGCTGGGAGGCCCCCGTCACGGTGGCCGAGCTGGTCAACGCGGGGCCGCTGGCGGGAGCCCGCATGTACGGCGCGGGCGAGCATCCCGTACGCGGCGTGCGCATCGTGGACGAGCTGGCCGTCTTCGCCACGGTCACGCCGCACACGGCGGTCGTGCTGAGCGGGGCGGCGGCCGGCGGCGGCTGGGCGGTCGAGATGGCCATGCGCCGGGCCTGGGAGCAGGCCGCCGCGTGCGTCATCGCGCCGTCGGGCGGGCTCAGCGAGGGCTCGGGCGAGGTGCTGGCCGAGCGGCTCGGCGTCACGCTGGTCTTCGTGGACGACGACCCGCTGCTCGTCGCGGTACGCGTGGCGTCGGCGGCGGCACGTCCCGACGCGGCCCGCACCCAGCTCGTGGCCCGCTGCGCGACCCGGCTGGCCGAGGCGGGCACCTCGCCGCGGCGGGTGCTGGGCGTGCTGAACGCCGAGCTGCCCGGCACCGCCGTGGCCTTCCTCGACCGCTACGGCCTGCCGCTCGCGGGCCGCCGCGACGCCCTCGACCCGCAGACCGGGCGCGGCCGGTGGTCGGCCGAGGTGGAGGTGCCCGACCTGGCGGGCGAGGCGCTGGGCCGGCTGGTGGCGGCCGGCTCGTCCCGCTCGCCCGGCTGGCCCGCCGTGGTGCGCACGGTACTGGGGCTCGCGGTGGCGCCGCTGACCGCGTGGGCGGCCGGCGAGCGGCTGCGCGCCTCGCACGACTTCGCCCTCCAGACGTCGCTGGCCGAGCGGCTGCTGCGGGAGGCGAAGCGGCCGGGCGCGCCGATCGAGGAAGAGGAGGAGGCGGCGGCGGTCGCGCTGGGCTGGGCGGTGCGGGGCCCGCTGACCGCCTACCACGTGCGCCCGCTGGCCGAGGCGCCGGCCGACCCGGTGCCCGCCGGCACGCTGATCGCTGCCGCGCTCGGTCAGGTGCCGGTGCTGGTGCGGGCCGGCGGCTGGGCGGGCTGGTCGGCGCTGCCGCCGCAGGACGTCGCCGAACGGCTGCTGCGCTGCCTCCCCGCGATGCCGTGGCCGGCCGCCGCGGGCGTCGGAGCCCAGGTGGACGGGCTCGCCGCGGCGGAGGAGTCGCTGCTCGGCGCGCAGGCGGCGGCGTTCGTGGCCGCGCCCGGCACGGTGGCGCGGGCCGACCGCATGGGCCCCGCCGAGCTGCTGGGCGCGCTGCCGGTCGGCGGGCTGCGGGCGCCCGCGGAGGTGGTGCTGCGCCCGCTGCTGGCCGTCGACAAGGACGGCACGCTGCTGGAGACGCTGTCCGCGGTGCTGGACGAGGGCGGCGCGCTGCGCGCCGCCGAACGGCTGGGCGTGCACCGCAACACGATCACGACCAGGCTCGAACGCATCAAGGCGGCCGGCTTCGACCTCGACGACGCCCCCGCCAGGCTGGCCCTGCAGCTCGCCTGCCACGTGCTGCTGCGATCACCGGGGACGCCCGACGTGACATCCTCTTGAGAGCAGCAGGAAAGGAGACCCCCGTTGCCGGACGCCAGACTGCTCGCCGTCAGCGACCTGCACGTCGCCTACCCCGAGAACCGCGCCATCGTGGAGGAGCTGAAACCGCTCGCGCCCGGCGACTGGCTGCTGGTGGCCGGCGACGTGGGCGAGCGGCTGGCCGACATCAGGTGGGCCCTGGGCCTGCTGGCCGGCCGGTTCGAGCGGGTGGTGTGGGTGCCGGGCAACCACGAGCTGTGGACGCCGCCCGGCGACCCGCCCGAGCTGCGCGGCGTGGCCCGCTACGACGAGCTGGTGCGCATCTGCCGTGAGCTGGGCGTCGTCACGCCGGAGGACGACTATCCGTTATGGCAGGGTGCGGGCGGCCCGGTGCGGGTCGTGCCGCTCTTCCTCCTGTACGACTACACGTTCCTCCCCGAAGGCCACCCCACCAAGGAGAGCGCGCTCGCCTACGCCCACAGCACCGGCGTCGTCTGCACCGACGAGTTCCTCCTGCACCCCGACCCCCACCCCACCCGCGACGCCTGGTGCCGCGAGCGCGTGGCGCGCACCGAGCGCCGGCTGGCCGAGCTGGACGACGACGTGCCGCTGGTCTTCGTCAACCACTACCCCCTGGTACGCGAGCCGACCGACATCCTGCGCTACCCCGAGTTCGCCCAGTGGTGCGGCACCACGGCCACGGCCGGCTGGCACGTACGCCACCCCACGGCCGCGATGATCTACGGCCACCTGCACATCCCGCGCGTCACCCGCCACGACGGCGTGCGCTTCGAGGAGGTGTCGCTCGGCTACCCGCGCGAGTGGAAACGCCGTCCCGGCGGCCGGCGGCTGCTGCGTGACGTGCTGCCGGAGGCGCAGAAGGGGGAGGCGTAGAAGAGCGAGGCGTGGAAGGGGGAGGCCCGCCGCCCCGATGCCAGGGGAAAGCACCGGGACGGCGGGCGGGTCTCATCCGGTGACCATGCCTTCCGCGCGGTCCTCCGCCACCGCCTCGGGCGCGCGCTCCTCGGGCGGCCCGTAGCCGCCGCCACCGCCCGACTCGCAGCGCAGCACGTCACCGGCCTTGACGGGCAGCGCGTTGACCTTGAGCATGTGCCGTTCGCCCGGCGTGCCGGGGTTGAGCGTGACGTGCGGCGGCGCGCCGTCGGCGCCGCCCGCCAGGCCCCACGCGGGCGTCACCGACCGCTCGAACCACAGCGACAGCGAGGTGTCGCCGCAGAACTCGTACTCGCGCACCACGCCGTTGCCGCCCCGCCAGCGCCCCGCGCCGCCGGTGTCGGGGCGCACCTCGTAGCGGGTGACGCGGACGGGGAACAACGTCTCCAGCACCTCGATCGGCATGTCGCGCAGCGACCCGTTGACGTTGTTGATCAGGCAGCTCTCGCCGTCGCCGCCCTCCCAGGCGCCCCAGCCGCCGACGGTGGCCTCCTGGGAGACGTACAGCTTGCCGGTGCGCGGGTCGGTGCCGGTGAACTGCACGATCATCGAGTCGCCGTACGACGCGGCGGCCGCCTTGCCCGGCAGCACCGGCGCCAGTGCCCTGACCACCAGGTCGATGAGCAGCCCCAGGTGGGAGTAGTAGTACTGGCAGGCGGCCGGCGACTCGGCGGCCAGCATCGAGCCCGGCCTGGTGCGCACCGACAGCGGCCGGAACGAGCCGCCGTTCAACGGCACGTCGCCGGAGACCAGCAGCTTGTAGCCGACCCGCACGGCGGCCACCGCCTGCGCGGCGCCGCAGTTGACCGGGCCGGTCGCCTGGTCGGCGCAGTCGGTGAGGTCCACGTGCATGCTCTCGCCCGACACCGTGACCGCCACCGTGACCGGCAGCGGCGTGTCCAGGTCGATGCCGTCGTTGTCGAGGAAGCCCGAAGCCCGGTAGACGCCGTCGGGGATGGCCGCGATGGCCGCGCGTTCCATGCGCTCGGTCTGGGCGAAGATCTGCTCGCGCGCCTCGGCGAGCGTGGCGAGGCCCCACCGGTCGACGATCTCCTTCAGCCGCCGCTGCCCGGTCATCGCGCAGCTCACCTGGGCGCGCAGGTCGCCCAGCGTGGCGTGGGGGAAGCGCACGTTGCGGGCGATGAGCTCCTGCAGGTCACGGCAGGGCTCGCCGCCCTCGTACACCTTGACGGGGCCCATCCGCAGGCCCTCCTGGAAGATCGAGGTGGAGTCCATGGAACCGCCGGGGTCCTTGGAGCCGACGTCCAGCCAGTGGGCGCGCGACGCGGCGAACCCGGCCAGCTCGCCGCCCGCGAAGATCGGCCCGTAGACGGTGACGTCGTTGAGGTGGGTGCCGCCGATGTAGGAGTCGTTGAGCACCCACACGTCGCCCTCCCGCCACACCTCGGGCCCGTACAGGCGCTCGGTCTCGCGGGTGCACACCTCCAGGTTGCCGAGGAAGATCGGCAGCCCGGACGACTGGCCGAGGACGTTGTGGTCGCGGTCGAGCAGCGCGACCGCGCAGTCCTTGGCCTCGTAGATGACGGGGGTGTAGGAGCTGCGGATGAGGGTGGTGTTCATGTCCTCCGCCGCCTGCAGCAGCGCGCAGCGGATGATCTCGGTGGTGACGGGGTCGATCACGTGTTCACTTTCATGATGAGGAAGCCGTTGTCGTCCACGCTCGCCAGGCAGCCGGGCGGGACGACCGTGGTCGCGGTCTCCTCCACCACGATCGCCGGCCCGGCCAGCTCGCCGTCCAGGCCGGCGCGGCGCAGCACGGGGGTGCGGTGCACCTCACCGTCGAAGATCACATCCCGTACGCCGATCTCCTGAGGCGCCTCGGCCCCGGCCGCGGGGGCGGCGGTGCGGGGGAAGGAACCGAACCCGGTGCTGCGCAGCATCACGAACTCCACCGGCGCCTCCGGGGTGGCGTGCCCGTAGCGGCTCGTGTGCGCCTCGGCGTAGCGGGCGGCCACGCACTCCAGGAACCCGGCCTGGGCGGGCTCGGTGGCGTCGCGCAGCGGGATGGTCAGCGTGTAGTCCTGGCCCTCGTAGCGCATGTCCACCGCGTGCTCCACGCGGCGCCGCTCCTCGGGCACGCCCTGCGCGTCGAGGGCGTCGAGCGCCTCCCGCTCCAGGGCCACCAGCCGCTGCGACATGTCGCCACCGTCGAGGACGTCCCGCGGCCGGAAGTACGGGTCCGTCAGGTCCCTGCGCACGTCCGCCTCCAGCATGCCCCAGGCGGAGAACGCGCCGGGGAAGCGCGGCACGACCACCTCGGAGATGCCCAGCTCCCGCGCGATGAACGCGGCGTGCATCGGCCCCGCACCACCGAAGGCCACCAGCGCGAACTCGCGCGGCTCCACCCCGTGCTCCACCGTGAGTGTGCGGATGGCCTGCGCCATCTTCGCGTTGGCCACCGCGCAGACGCCCTCGGCCAGCTCCAGCGGGTCCAGCCGCAGCCGCCCCGCCAGCTCCGCCACCGCCGCCCCCGCGGCCTCGGCGTCCAGCGTCATCAGCCCGCCCGCGAACCAGGCGGGATCCACCCGCCCGAGCGCCGCATTCGCGTCGGTGACGGTGGCCCGCGTGCCGCCCCTGCCGTAGCAGGCGGGCCCGGGATCGGCGCCCGCCGACTCGGGGCCGACGCGCAGCGCGTCCGCCTCGGCGTACGCGATCGAGCCGCCGCCCGCGCCGATCGTGTGCAGGTTGACGATCGGCATCAGCACCGGATGGCCCTCGATGCTCGCCTCCGCGCTCACGTCGGGCCGGCCGTCCACCACGAGCGACACGTCGAACGAGGTGCCGCCCATGTCGATGCAGATCGCGTTGTCGCGGCCCAGCAGCCGGGCCGCCGCCACGCCGCCCATCGTCCCGCCGACCGGCCCCGACAGCAGCGTCTGCAGCGGCCTGCGCATCGCGTACGAGGCGTTGACCAGCCCGCCCGACGACTGCATGACGTGTACCGGCACGCCGAGCCCGCGCTCGGAGAAGCGCCGCTCGATGCCCGCGAGGTAGCGCCGCACCACCGGCCCCGTGTACGCCTCCAGCACCGCCGACGAGGTGCGCTCGTACTCGCGCCACTCGCGCGCCACCTCGTGCGAGAGCACCACGAGCACGTCGTCGCCCAGCTCCTCGCGCAGGATCCGGCCCGCCCGCAGCTCGTGGTCCGGGTTGACGTAGGAGAACAGCAGGCACACCGACACCGCGTCGAACCCCTCGGCCCGCGCCCTGCGGCCCGCCGCGCGTACCGACTCCTCGTCGAGCGGCTGCAGCTCGCGGCCCCGGTAGTCCAGCCGGCCGCCCGCCTCCATCACGTCGCGGCGCGGCACCAGCGGCTCCGGCTTGCGGTAGCGCAGGTCGAACATGCGGTCGCGGTTGCCGCGCGCGATCCGGTAGACGTCACGCGCGCCGCCGCTCGCCAGCAGCAGCACCCTCGCGCCCTTGCGCTCCAGCAGCGCGTTGAGCCCCTGGGTGGTGCCGTGCACGAAGAACGAGATCTCCGACGGGTCGTCCATCACCCGTCCGAGCGCGGCGAAGACGCCCTCGGCGAGGTCTCCCGGCGTGGTGGGCGCCTTCGAGGCGGTGACGGCACCCGTCGTGTCGTCGTAGCAGACGACGTCGGTGAAGGTGCCGCCGATGTCCATGGCGACGCGATAACTCATGTGCCGCACCGTACGCGGAAGCCCGCGCCGCCGTCCTGTGCGTCCCGCACACCCGCCACTCCGCACCCGTGCACCCCGCACCGCCCCTCAGGCCGGGGGCGAGGATGGGGGTGCTGGGAAGGCCGTCACGCTCCCGATCGGAAGGCGGGGGCCTCGCTCGCCGCGCCCCTCGTCAGGCGGGCGTGCGGGGGAGCATGGCCGCCACCTCGAAGCGCAGCAGGGGGTCGGCGCGGAGCTCTGCCGCGAGCGCCAGCCTCAGCGCGGTGCGGCAGGTCTCGTCGTCGGGCTTGGCGCCCGCCACCCGGCCGATCACCTCGCGGGAGGCGGCGTCGCCGCGGCCGAAGACCCGCTGCAGGATGCGCGCGCCCCTCGCCATCTCCGTGTCGGCGGCCAGCTCGCGAGTCCTGGCCAGCACGCCGGTGCCGTAGGCGTCGATCGCCGCCGTCACGTAGGGCATGACGGCGGTCGCGGTGTCGTTGGGACTGTCCATGAGACCCCTCCCGGTCCTGACGACCTGACGGCATGTTAGCTCTCGCCGGGGCCGCGCGGCGGGGGACTACCCTGTCGGATGTGCCAGCCCCGTACCTCACCCTGAACACCGTCGTCGAGCACGAGACCGAGGCGCGGCGCTCGCGCTTCATCTGCGCGCTGGCCCCGGCGCGCAGCGTCGACGAGGCCGCCGCGTTCATCGCCGAGCGCCGCAGGCTCTACTCCGACGCCACCCACAACTGCACCGCCTACGTCATCGGCGAGCGCATCCAGAAGGGCGACGACGACGGCGAGCCGGGCGGCACCGCGGGCACACCCATGGTGCAGGCGCTGGTGGGGCGGGGGTTCAGCGACATCGTGGCAGTGGTGACCCGCTACTTCGGCGGCACCCTGCTGGGCGCGGGCGGGCTCGTGCGCGCCTACGGCTCGGCCGTCACCGAGACGCTCGACCGGGCCGAGCCGGTGCGGATGGTGCCGGCCAGGCTCGTCCACGTCGCCGTCGCGCACGACCAGGCCGGGCGGGTGGAGAACGACCTGCGGGCCTCCCGTCACGCGGTGCGCGACGTGACGTACGCGGGCGAGGTGACCTTCGCCGTCGCGGTGGGGGAGGACGAGGTGGCGGCCTTCACCGACTGGGTCGCCACGCTGACGGCCGGCCGCGCCCGCGTCGACCTCGGCGACCCCCTCCACGTCCCCGCCTGACCCGGGCGGTCAGCCCTCCAGGGCGTACTGCATGACGCGGAACTTCGCCTGGGCCTCGGCCAGCTCGGCGGCCGGGTCGGAGTCGCCCATGATGCCGCCGCCCGCGAACAGCCGGGCCCGGCGGCCCTGGACGAGGCCCGAGCGGAGCGCGATGCCCCACTCGCCGTCGCCGTGCGCGTCGATCCAGCCGACGGGACCGGCGTAACCCGCGCGGTCCATGCCCTCCAGCTCGCGGATGACCTGGATCGCCGTCGAGGTCGGGGTGCCGCCGACCGCCGCCGTCGGATGCATGGCGGCGACCACGTCGAGCACGGATGCCCCGTCGGCCAGCCGCCCGGTGACGTGGCTGGCCAGGTGCTGCACGTTGGGCAGCATCAGCAGCTCGGGCTCGTCGGGCGTGGTCAGGGACGAGCACAGCGGGGCCAGCGTCTGGCGTACGGAGGCGATCGCGCACTCGTGCTCGTGCCGGTCCTTGGCCGAGGCGAGCAGCGCGGCGCCGCGGGCGAGGTCGTCGGCCGGGCCGGTGCCCCTCGGGGTGGTGCCGGCCAGCACCAGCGACTCGATCTCCTGCCCCGTGCGGCGGATGAGCAGCTCGGGTGTGGCGCCGACGAGCCCCGCGACCGAGAACGTGTAGCACTCGGGGTAGCGGGCGGACAGCCGCGACAGCAGCAGCCGCACGTCGATCGGCCGTTCGGCGGTGGCGACCAGGTCGCGGGCCAGCACCACCTTCTCCAGCTCGCCCTCGCGGATGCGCTTGGCGGCCTGCGCCACCACATGCTCCCACTCGGGCGCGGACAGGCTGCCGTCGCCATAGCTGATGCGTCCGGGGTCGCGGATGGGTGTGAACCTCTCCAGCGGCGACTCGCCGACCGTGGTCAGCCACGCCCGGCCGCCCCTGCGGGCCAGCACGGCCCGGGGAACCACCAGCACGGAGCCGTGGGCGTCCTCGTCGAAGGTGAAGCTGCCGAAGGCGACCGCCCCGGAGCCCGGCGTGCGTACGGAGTCGTCGACCTGCGCCTCACCGAAGACGGTGGCCAGCCACTTGCGGGCCCAAGCGAACCGTCCTGGCCCCGGAGGGACGGCCACCCTGGCGGCCTCACCCCATCCGACGAGGCCCTCTCCGTTCCTGACCCAGGCGTAGGGGGCCGTGTGGGGGAGGGACGCCAGCAGGTCACCGGGGTCGCCTACAGGGGTGGTGCGAACCGGCAGCGGGCGGGTTGTTCCGAGCGCGACACTCACTCAAGACACTCTATGCGGGAACTGAACACGTTCGACTCGGACCCCCGTGAATGCATTGTTACCCGTCAAGAACCGGGAAAGAACCGGCCGCCGCCCGCTGTTGTGCACCGCCCCGGCCGGCCCCCGCTGTCAAGCCGCCCTATGAAGATGGTCCTGAACAGGCAGTACGCGCCTCGAGATCGTGGCAGGCCGGTCATCGCGTCCCTACCTTGGTGCCCATGATCGCTCGCCTGGGCTCCGTGCTCGCCGCCGCCGTCGTTCTCACCGCCTCGGGCACGGCCGTGCGGGCCGCCCCCTTCGCCCAGCCCGTGCCGCAGGTCATGGCCGCGCTCGGCGACTCCATCTCGACCGGGTTCAACGCCTGCGGCTGGTACGTCTCCTGCACCGCCCGCTCCTGGTCGTCCGGCGACAACAAGGACGTCAACAGCCACTACCTGCGCCTGTCCGAGCTGTCTGGAACGCTCCAGAAGAACAACCTGAACTTCGCCAAGCCCGGCGCGACCAGCGCCGACCTGCTCGGCCAGGTGAAGAAGGCGGTCGAGGCCAAGGCCGACTATGTGACGATCCTCATAGGCGCCCAGGACGCCTGCGTCCGCACCGAGCAGCAGATGACCCCGGTCGCCACCTACCGCCGCCGCGTCGACGCCGCCCTGGCCGAGCTGCGCGCCGGCATGCCGGGGGCCAGGGTGTTCTTCGCCAGCGTTCCCGACCTGCGGCGGCTGTGGCAGGTCGGCAAGTCCAGCGCTCTGGCCAGGACGTTCTGGGGCGCCGGCCGCATCTGCCAGTCGATGCTGGACAACCCCGCCTCCACCCGCCGCGCCGACGACCAGCGCCGGGCCAGGGTGCGGGCCCGCGTCATCGCCTACAACAGGGCCGCCGCCGCGGCGTGCGCCGCGTACGGGCCCGGCTGCCGCACCGACGGGGGAGCGGTGTTCTCCTACCCGTTCACGCTGGAGCACGTCAGCCGCTGGGACTACTTCCACCCGAACTCGGAGGGACAGCGGGTGCTGGCCGAGCAGACGTACCGGCGGGGCTTCCGCTGGCTCGACCCGCGCTGACCTACCGGCACTGCTTCAGCATGATCTTCTTGTCGGCCGGGCGGACCGGCACGTCGTACTTGAGCGCGACCTGCGCGAAGCGGGTCACGTAGGCGCAGCGGATGCCGCGTCTCGGGGGCAGCCAGCTCGCCGGCCCCGAGGCGTCCTTCTGCTCGTTGGCGTGCCCGTCCACGGGCAGCAGGTTGAGCGGGTCGTTGGCGAAGTCGAGCCGCTTGGACATCGACCAGCGCGGCGCGCCCATCCGCCAGCCGTAGTTGAGCGGCACCACGTGATCGACCTGCACCTCGTCGGCGTTGTCCTTGTGCCAGTGGATCACCCGGCCGGTGTAGGGGTCGGTCAGCTCCATGGAGACGACCTCGCAGTCGGAGCCCTTGCGGTACTTCACGTTCCGCCCGTCGCGGGCCAGCAGGTCGTCGCGGGTGCGGCAGCCGTTGCGGGCGTACGGGACGCCCATGGCCGAGTCGGCCCAGTTGCCGCCGTAGCGGGTGCGGGCGTAGCCGGTGTTGGGGCCGAAGCCCTTCGTGCGCAGCCGTTTGATGATCCCGCGTGCCTCGCCCTTCTCCGCGTCCGAGATGATGGGGGCCAAACCGGGCAACGTGCCGCTGACGTTGCCCAGCGGGCTGGCCGCGGTGGCGGGCGGGGTTCTGGCAGTGCCGACGAAGGAAGCGACGATGATGGCTCCGGCGAGGACGGCGATGGCGTCCTTGGTGCTCAAGCAGACCTCCATGAGCTCCGGGTTGTCTAGAGAGATTCCCGGCGCGCGGTATTTCGACACGGGGAGGGTTATGTGACTGATCGTCCCATCGATCCTGACGTCGATCTTCACGTCCCCGCCCAGCGCGCCGAGCTCCACTGGCCGGTCATCGCGGTGATCGCGGCCGGCGGGGCACTGGGGGCGCTGGCCCGCCACGGGCTGCAGGCCCTGTTGCCGACGCCGCCCGGCGGGTTCCCGTGGTCGACGTTCCTCGTCAACGTGTCGGGCTGCCTGCTCATCGGGGTGCTCATGGTGGTCATCACGGAGGTCCGCACGGCCCACCGGCTGGTGCGGCCGTTCCTGGGGGTGGGGGTGCTGGGCGGCTACACCACGTTCTCCACGTACGTGGTGGACGCGCAGCGTACGGTCGCCGCCGGCGCGCCGGTGACGGCGCTGGTCTACCTGGCGGCCACCATGGCGGCGGCGCTGCTGGCGGTCGCCTCCGGCATGTGGCTCACCCGCCGGGTGGCCGGAGGGCGAGCCCGATGACGGTGCTGCTGATCGTGATCGGGGCGGCCGTCGGGGCGCCGCTGCGCTACCTGGCGGACCGGGCCGTGCAGGCGCGGCACGAGACCGCCTTCCCCTGGGGGACGCTGAGCGTCAACGTCGCCGGGTCCGCGCTGCTGGGCTTCCTGGCCGCGCTGCCCGCGGAGGGCTCGGTGATGGCGCTGGCGGGCACGGGGTTCTGCGGGGCGCTGACGACGTACTCGACGCTCGGGTACGAGACGGTCCGGCTGGCCGAGGAGGGCGCCCGCTTCCATGCGATCGCCAGCGCGCTGGCCAGCGTGGTCGCCGGTCTCGGCGCCGCCTACTGCGGTATGGCCGTCGCCCAGGCCCTGGCCTGACCGCCCGGTTGTTTCCGCCCAGGCCCTGGTCTGACCGCCCGGTTGTTTCCGCCCCGGCCGTGCCCGTGAGGCGCGCTCCGGGAGTTAGCGTGTAAGCACGTAATCATCTCCTGGAGGGCGTGATGGCGGATCCCCTCGACGCCTACTCTCGCGTCGTGTCGTCCGTGGCGGCCGAGGTGCTGCCGAAAGTGGCCAGTGTGCGGGCCGGCCGGGGGAGCGGGTCGGCGGTGGTGTTCACCGCCGACGGGTTCCTGCTGACCAACGCGCACGTCGTCGGCACCGCACGGTCCGGCACCGTCGCGTTCGCCGACGGCGGTTCCGGCGGGTTCGAGGTGGTCGGCCGCGACCCGCTGTCGGACCTGGCGGTCATCAGGGCGCAGACCCCCATCCCGCCGCCCGCCGAGCTGGGCGACAGCGACGACCTCGTGGTGGGGCAGCTCGTGGTGGCCGTCGGAAACCCGCTCGGGCTGGCCGGGTCGGTCACCGCCGGTGTGGTGTCCGGTCTCGGCCGCTCGCTGCCCGCCCGCAGCGGGGCCGGCATGCGGCTGATCGAGGACGTCATCCAGACCGACGCCGCACTCAACCCCGGCAACTCGGGCGGCGCACTGGCCGACGCGCAGGCGCGGGTGGTCGGCATCAACACGGCCGTCGCAGGGGTCGGCGTCGGCCTGGCCGTGCCGGTCAACGCGACCACCAGGTCCATCATCGCCGCGCTCATCAGGGACGGCCGGGTCAGGCGGGCGTTCCTCGGCCTGGTGACCTCGCCGGCGCCGCTGCCCGAGCCGCTGCGCCGGCGCACCGGGCAGGACGGCGCGCTGCGCGTGGTCGAGGTGGTGCCCGGTTCGCCCGCGCAACGCGCCGGGCTGCGCGCGGGCGACCTGGTGCTGAGCGCGGGCCGTACCCCGGTGGGCGACGCGCAGAGCCTCCAGCGGCTGATGTTCGCCGACGCCATCGGCCGCCCGCTCCCCATCACCGTGCACCGCAACGGCGCTCTGGTGGACGTCATCGCCGAGCCGGTGGAACTCACCGGCACCGGCGTCTGACCGCAGGAGGCCGGCGGCGGCTTCGGACCTCCCGGCGATCGTGCGCTGCCTGACCGTGCGCTGCCTGACCGTGCGCTGCCTGACCGTGCGCTGGGCGTTCGGGAGCCCCTGACGGTGGCGGGCCCCCGCTACCACCCCTGCGAGCTCACGTGGCGGTGGGCGATGCCGGTTGCCGGGCGGCCACTTGTCTGCGGTAGCGGGCCTCGCGGTGGGTCAGCAGGTCGGCGAGGAGCTTGTCCCACTTCTGGCCGATCACGTGCACGTCGTACTTCTCCGCCTTCTCCAGCGCCCCCGCCGCCAGGTCACGCCGCAACTGCTCGTCCTCGATGACGCGGATGATCGCGGCCGCCAGGTTCGCGTTGGTGCGCGGCTTGACCAGCAGCCCGTCCGCCTCGTTCTTGATCATCTCCTTCGGCCCGTGCGGGCTGTTGAAGCTGACGATGGCCAGCCCCTTCGCCATGGCCTCCAGGATCGTCATGGGGAAGCCCTCATGACGTGAGCTCATCACGTAGATCGACGCCTTCTCCAGCTCGGCCCCGACGTCGGTGGTGGGCCCCGGCAGCTCGACCTTGCCCTCCAGACCGGCCTCCGCGATCTGCCTGGCCAGGTTCTCCTCCTGCGGCCCGGCCCCGAAGATGCGCAGCTTCCAGTCGGGGTGCGCCTGCGCGACCGTCTCCCAGGCGGTGATCAGCCGGTGGAAGCCCTTGATCCGGGTCATCCTGCCGACCGCGACGGCCACCTTGGCGTCGAGCTTGGACACCTCGCCGCTCATCGGCGGCACCGCGTTCGGGATGCGCACCAGCTTGCGCGGCGCCTTCTTCAGCGTGTCCTGATAGTCCTTCAGGTCCGCCTTGGTGAGCGTGACCAGCGCGTCCAGGCGGCGGTAGCGCCACTTGATCAGCTCCTGCACCGGCTCCGGCTGGGTGGCCAGGGCCACGTGCTCCTGCCCGATCGTGATGACGCCCGGTGGCGCTAACTGGGCGACCGCGAGATTCAGCCCGGGACGGGTGGCCATCAGCACGCCGTCGTCCAGCGAGCGGATGAACCGGGCCAGCTTGAGGTCGGTCCACAGATTGAACCGGTGGTACGCCGACTCCTCCTTCGGGATCAGCCGGCTAGGCAGCTTCGACAACATCGCGCGTACGGGGTCGTGCCCGGGGTTGAGACGATCGTCCAGATAGCGGAACGTCACCCGCGGGTCGACCGGGAAGAACGGCTGCTCGGCCTCCTTCAGGACGGAGACGATCTCGACCTCGTGCTCGTCGGCCAGGTGACCGGCCAGGTTGAACACGGTCCTGATCGTGCCGCCCATCCCGTGCGCGTGCAGGAGGAGGATGCGGATCCGCCTGGTCGAGGGCGGCGGCGCGGTGCGTGCCTTGCGCCGGTCGTACCCCCGATACAGCCGGACCATCGCCGACTTGCCCTTGCGTGCCAGTGCGCGCACCTGTCATGTCTCCTATCAGCGTCAAAAAAGCTGGACATACACATCGCCGGTGGTGAGGGCGTCAGCCTCACCACCGGCTCGGTCGTGCTCGGCGGGATACGCGTCCTTCATCCCCTGTGCGCTTTCCCCACCTATGATCATTAGACGCCGGGGAGGTGACTAAGGTTGCATTCCGGGCCGGTGCCGGGGGTCCGGGGTGTGCGGCGGATGCTCGGCGAGCAGCGCGAGAGCGGTGTCGATGGCCGTCTCCAGCTGCGTGTCCACGCCTCTCGCGTAGTCCTGCGGGGTGATGTCCACCTCGATGTCGGGATCGGTGCCGTAGTTCTCCACCTGCCAGCCCACGTCGTCGAACGCGAACGAGAACTCCGGCTGCGTCGTCACCGTCCCGTCCGCGAGCTGGTGGCGCGGCCAGATGCCGATCACGCCGCCCCACGTGCGCCTGCCCACCAGCGGGCCCAGGCCGAGCAGCTTGAACGTGTGGCTGAAGATGTCGCCGTCGGAGCCCGCCCACTCGTTGGTGACCGCCACCAGCGGGCCGCGCGGCGACTCCGGCGGGTACGGCTCCGCGTCGCCCCACCGCGGGTAGTCGTAGCCGAGCCGCCGCCTGGCCAGCTTCTCCAGCAGCAGCGCCGAGACGTGCCCGCCGCCGTTGAAGCGCACGTCCACGATGAGCGCGTGCCGGTCGTACTCGGCCAGGAAACCCCGGTGGAACTCCCCGAACCCCTCGGCCCCCATGTCGGGCACGTGCAGGTAGCCCACCCGGCCGCCGGAGCGCTCGTGGCAGCGGGCCCTGTTGAGGTTCACCCAGTCGCGGTAGCGGGCCGGGCGCTCGTCGGCGAGCGCGCGTACGGTGACCGTGAACATCCGCTCGCCGCGCCGCAGCGTCAGCTCGACCTCCTCGCCCGCCTGGTTGACCAGCCGCTCGTTCGGGGTGGCCGCCGTGCCGATCGGCGCGCCGTTGATCGCCAGCACCGCGTCGCCCGGCCGTACGTCGAGACCGAGCCGGTTCAGCGGCGAGGTGGCCTTCGGGTCCCACCGGTCGCCGGTCACGATCGAGCGGATGTGATAGACGCCGTCCCGGTGCTCCCAGTCCACGCCCAGCTTGCCCTGGCTGTAGTCGGGCCCTGGACGGTACTCGCCGCCGCTCTCGAAGGCGTGGCTGGTGGCCAGCTCGCCGTGCAGCTCCCACAGCAGGTCGGAGAACTCGCCGCGGGTGGTGACCCGGTCGACCAGCGGCTGGTAGCGGTCGTAGACGGCCGCCCAGTCCACGCCCGCCATGTCTTCGGTCCAGAAGTTCTCCAGCTGCAGCCGCCACGCCTCGCGGAACATCTGCCGCCACTCCGCCTCAGGGCAGACCGGCACCTTGACCCGCGACAGGTCGATCCAGCCGCTGTCGCGCCCCGGCGTGTCGCCGTCGCCCGGCACCTCGCCGGCCTTGACCACGCGCAGCCGGTCGTCCGCGCGGTACAGCAGCGTGCGGTGGTCGCGGCCCAGCTCGAACGCGGTGACGCCCTCGGCGAACGTCTCGCTCTCGCCCTTGGCGAAGTCGAACAGGTGCAGCGTGCCGTCGCCCTCCAGCGGGCTGGTGAGCAGCAGCGCCTTGTCCTTGCGCAGCCCGGCCACCTGCTCGTAGCGGCCCTCCGGCAGCGGGAACGCGGTCACCCGGCCGGCCAGCCCGTCGAGGTCCACCCGAAGCGGCTCCTCGTGCTCTTCCTCTTCGTCGTCCTCGTCGTCCTTGTCCGTCAGCGGGTGCCGCCGGGGGACGAACGGGTCGGGCACGTCCGCGCGCAGCGCCACCGCGTACGGCCGGGTGCCCAGCGGGAAACCCAGGTCGAACTGGAGCTGGTCGTAGACCGGCGAGAAGACGCGCTGCCCGACGAAGTACAGGTATCGGCCATCCGGGTCGAAAGCCGGCATCGAGTCCTTCAGCACCGGCTCGCTGGCCTGCACCGTGCGGCCGGTCTCCGGGTGGTGCAGCTTGATCGCGGTGGTCTGGGCGTTGAGCGGGCTCGCGTACGCCAGCCACCGCCCGTCCGGCGACCAGGCGGGATCCTCCGGCGCGCCGTGCGGGTTGGCCTCCACCAGCACCGACCGGCCCTGGGACAGGTCGAGCAGGTACAGCTCGTGGCGGTGGTTGACGATCGCCACCCGGTCGTGTGCCGGGTCGGGCACCAGCTCGTTGATCCGCCCCAGCCGTGCCACCTCGACCCCGGCCCCCGCCCCCGCACCTGCGTCCCCCCTCGTGTCTGCCCCAGCACCCGCGTCCGCCCCAGCACCCGCCCCAGCACCCGCCCCCGCAGCCGGGTCCGCCCTCGCGCCCGCCCCCGCGTCTGCTCCTGCGCCCGCCTTCGCCTCCCGGGCGGCGCTCGCGCCGGCGTCGGCCGGCTCCAGGACCACCAGGCGCTCCTCGTCGCCGTCGTCGCTGGCTGCCGCGATGAGCCTGACGCCATCGTTCAGCCAGGTCAGGAAGCGGTAGCGGACGCCGTCGGTGGAGCCGTGCCGCCGCACGGGGCCCTCCCAGTTCGCCATCGCGTACGCCTTGCCGCGCGTCGTGAGCGCCACCGCGCTGCCGTCGGGGGCGAGGGTGGCGCTGTCGAGGAACTCGGCGGCGTCCACGAACCTGCGGTTGCGCTGCGTCCTGGAGCTGGCCAGCCGCACCTCCAGCCGGCGCGCACGCTCGCCCGGCTCCAGCAGGTACAGGTCGGCGCCGGCGTGGTAGACCAGGCGATGCCCGTCGCCCGACAGGTTACGGGCGTAATAGTCGTCGTGATGGGTGTGCTTGCGCAGATTGTCACCGTCGGGGGTGCACGAGTAGACGTTGCCGACGCCCTCGTGGTCGGAGATGAAGCACACCCGGCCGTCGCTCCAGCAGGGCGAGGCGAGGTTGCCGGGCAGCCGGATCAGGCGGCGGAACTCGCCGTCGCCGCGCGGGTCGATCCACAGGTCGCCGACCGTGCCGCCGCGGTAGCGCTTCCAGCGGGCGGGGTCGGCGGTGTTGCGGCCCAGGACGATCATGCCGCCCGGAGCGTACGCGATCGAGTTCGCCGGCCCGTACGGCAGCCGCTCCGGCACCCCGCCGGGCGCCACCCGGTGCAGCCACTTGCGGCCCTCGAAGGGCTGGCCCTGGTCGCTGGCGTACAGGATGCGGCCGTCCAGGTCCCAGCCGGTCACCGTGCAGCGGGCGCCGTGGAAGGTCACCCTGCGGGCCGCGCCGCCGCCGGCCGGCATCACGTACACCTCTTCAGGACCCTCCTCGCGCCCCACGAACGCGAGCTGGTCGCCGCGCGGTGAGATGCGCGGGTAGCCGGCCTCGGCCAGCCCCGCGGTCAGCCGGAACGCCCGTCCGCCCTGGGCGGAGACCATCCACAGGTCGTCCTCGGCGGCGAACACCACCACGTCCTGGAACACGGCGGGGAAGCGCAGGTAAGCCGACATGAGCGCAGCTCCACAGTCGATCGGACGGTCGAGGCCCCCAGCCTCGGCCGTCCGATCAGCTCACCGGACGGGCAGCCTGGGAGGGCTGCCCGGAAGATCACTCTTCGCCGGTCGGCTTGGTGCCTTCCCGCTTGGTCTCCTTGGCCTGCCGGCTGGTCTTGATGGCCTGCTTCTTGGACTTGCCGGACTTGGCCGTGGGTTTCTTCTTCGTGTCAGCCATGGAGATCATCCCCCCTGTACGGACGTGATGCACCTGATTGGTACACCAAGCCCCTTAATACCCATCGAACGACGAAACCCGACATGCCTCTTATGTACTCTTCGTAACCCCTTAGCTACTCGGGCACGCAGCTCTCGAAATCGCTCACCGACGTCCGTCAACGGCCGCTCGCGACCCCTTGGCGGACCGGCCGGTCGCCGGACGCCTCCGACCACCACACCCCCTCGCCGTGCGACAACCCGGGCAGCCGCCGCTCGAAGACGTGCACCGCCGCCGCCGGGATCTCCCCGCCCAGCACCCACGTGTCCGCGCGCCGCGCCGTGTCGCGCAGCTCGCCGCCCAGCGCCGCGAGCTGCGCGGTCACCGGGCCGAACGTCTCCAGCGGCACCTCCACCTCGAACCGGTGGCACGGCTCGTGCACGATCGTGCCCGCCCGGCGCAGCGCCCGCGCCAGCACGATCGGGGTACGGCCGCGGAAGTCGGCCGCCACGGTCTCCGGCGCGCTGTAGCCGGTCCTGGTCAGCGTCACCGTCACGTCGGTCACCGGCCAGCCGTGCGGCCCCTCGTGCAGCGCCGCGCGCACGCTCTCCTCGATCGCCCGGTGGAAGGCCAGCGGCAGCGACCCGAGCGCCACCTCCAGCCGGTAGCCCACCCCCGAGCCGCGCGGCGCCGGGTCCACCCGCAGCCCCACCGTCGCCATGAACTCGTTGGGCCCGCGGCGCTGGATCTCCGCCAGCGCCACGCCGGTGCCGGCGGGCCGCTCGAAGTAGACGGGGCGGCTCGGCTCGAACACCGCCTCCACGCCGTACTCCCTGGCCAGGGTCTCGCCGATGACCTCCTTCTGCACCTCGCCGTACAGCAGGACCGAGGTCTCGCCGCCCGCCACCGTGCGCGTGCCGATCAGCGGGTCCTGCTCGGCCAGCGCGAGCAGCGCCGCGTGCACGCGCGGCTCCTCGCCCGGCACGCGCGCCCTGACCACCGTCTCCAGGCTCGGCGGGGTGAAGTGGGCCCGCCCCGACGACCCAGGCCCGCCCAGGTGATCGCCGACCCGGAGCTCGGGCACGCCCCAGACCTTGACGATGTCGCCCGCCAGCGCCGTGCGCCGCTGCGGCGCGCCCGCCACGGCGAGCGCGGTCAGCCGCCCGTCGTAGGCGTGCGTCCCGTCCCGGTAGAAGCCGATCTTCTCGCGGGTGCGCAGCACGCCCTCGCGCACCCGTACGTACGCCGCCTTCTCCCCGGACGGGCCCCGCTCGACCGCGAACACAGGACCGCCCGGTCGCCCGCCCTCGGCGGGCTGGGGCACGGCGGGAAGCAGCTCGGCGATGCCGTCGAGCAGCTCGGGCACGCCCTGCCCGGTGATCGCCGAGCCGAACAGCACCGGATACGCCTCACCGGCGCCGCACTGGCGGGCCAGCGCAGCGCGCACCTGGCCGGCGCCCGGCTCGCCACCCTCGACCAGCAGCTCCAGCAGGTCGTCGTCGCGTTCGGCGAGCACCTCGGCGGCCGGCCGGAGCGAGGGGAGCGGCCGGGTGACGGCCGCGCGCCCGCCGATGCCCTCGACGGTGGTGATCGGCACGCAGGACGGCGACAACCGCCGCCGCATCTCGGCCAGCAGCTCGTGCTCGCGCGCGCCGGCCCGGTCGATCTTGTTGACGAAGATCAGCGTCGGCAGCCGCAGCCTGCGCAGGGTCTTCATGAGGACCCGGGTGTGCGGCTGCACCCCTTCGACGGCCGACAGCACCAGCACGGCGCCGTCCAGCACGTCGAGCGCCCGCTCGACCTCGGCCACGAAGTCGGCGTGCCCCGGCGTGTCCACGAGGTTGACCCGCAGATCGCCGAGCGTGAAGGAGGCGACGGCGGCGCGGATGGTGATGCCGCGGCGCCGCTCGATCTCGCCGGTGTCGGTCTGGGTGCTGCCGGTGTCGACGCTGCCGAGCCGGTCGATGACGCCGGTCTCGAACAGCAGCCGCTCAGTCAGGCTGGTCTTGCCCGCATCCACGTGCGCGAGGATGCCGATGTTCAGGATGTGCACGGTTGAGGAACCCTCGGGAAACTCTCGAGCCAACAGGGCGCTGGGAGACTCCGAGGCACCTCATTCCGAACTCCTGATCTTCGACGTCGGGGTGCCCGCCATCCTGCCATCCGCCGGACGGCCGCCGCCAACCCTTTTCCCGCTAGAGCAGGCGGAGCTGCTCGGGCTCGGGCGGCTCAGGGGGAGTGGCAGGGCGGGCCGGTGGGAGGCGGCGGGCCACAGCGGGGGTGGCGCGGCCGGCGCCGTGGCGCCGGGCCAGCTCTTTCACCATGCCGACGACCCGCTGCTGGTACGCCTTCGGCGCGTAGGAGCCGCGGCCGTAGAGCTCCAGGTAGCGCGGCACCAGCCGCGGGTGCTCGCGAGACAGCCACGACAGCCACCACTCCCGCGCGCCAGGACGCAGATGCAGCACTATGGGCGAGATGTGGGTGGCGCCGGCGGCGGCGATCTCCTTGACCGTGCGGTCGAGCTGGGCGGGCGAGTCGGTGAGGTAGGGGAGGATCGGCGCCATCAGGACCCCGCACGCGATGCCGTTGTCGTTGAGCGTCGCGCACGTCTCCAGCCGCCGGCCCGGGTGCGGCGTGCCCGGCTCGACCGCGCGCCACGTCTCCGGATCGACGAACCCGACCGACACGTCGGCGCCCACCTCGGTCACCTCGGCGGCCTCGGTGAGCAGGTCGAGGTCGCGCAGGATCAGGGTGCCCTTGGTGAGGATGGAGAACGGGTTGGCGGCGTCGCGCAGCGCGGCGAGGATGCCGCGCATCAGCTTGTAGCGGCCCTCGGCGCGCTGGTAGCAGTCGACGTTGGTGCCCATGGCGATGTGATGGCCGCCCCAGCGCGGTGAGGCCAGCTCTTTGCGGGCCAGCTCGGCGGCGTTGACCTTGACCACGATCTTCGAGTCGAAGTCAGCCCCGGCATCCAAATCTAGATATTCGTGCGTTTTTCGGGCAAAACAGTAAATACAGCGGTGGGTGCACCCGCGATAGGGGTTGATCGTGTACTCGAACGGCACCCGGCTCGCGGCGGGCACGCGGTTGACGATGGATCGGGCCTGAATCTCGTAGAAGGTCATGCCGCGGAACTCAGGCGTGTCGAACGTTCGGGTGACCGCGCCGCGAGCGAACAGCGGCACGGCCGGATCGTCCCGGCCAGGCTCGGCCAGGCGCAGGTTGTCCCAGCGCATCCCATGATTAGAACAAGTATTCGAGGTTGATCGCAAACTGAAAGACGTCGCAATTACATGGTCAGCTTGGGGCTAATGATCTTCATGGTTGGGCAGAAAGACGCCACGGAGCTTGCGTTCGGGAGGTGCACCTATGGCCTGGTCGCAGGACGAGGAGCGGATGCTGGCCCAGATCGAGCAGCACCTCGTCGACGACGATCCGAGACTTGTGGCGCGGCTTGAGTCGTTCAACGAGCGGGTTCGTCGCAGCGAGGCGAGGTCCACGGGGCAATCGGGCCCCAAGCGCGGGCCGCGCCGCTCGACGGTCATCATTTTGATCAGCTGGGTGTTGATCGCCACTTTGGTCGCCACGTTGCTGATCATGGTTCTCCGCCACGAAGCCGCCGCCGCCATGGCTCTGTCCACCATGTTCTGAGCCCTGGCCGCGGACGGCCCACACGAAGATCTCCGGCGTCGAGCCTCCGTGCTCGTCGCCTCTTCTTGTGCGTTTCCGGCGATCACGGGATGGGGTCTGCCCGGAAAAGCCGCACAATCACGCGCCGCGGAGATTTCGCCTCAGCCGGCGAGGCGAACCGAGGGTTCGTTCCGGACGGGGAAGTCCGCTCTCGCTCGGGGTGTGTCAGGGCTCAGGGCGAACGTGTCGAACCGCGAGCAGAGGCCGACGCGCGTCCTTGTCTCTCGGTTACTCGCGTGCGTATACTCGCAGGCGAGTATTCGATGGCTAGGAGCGGGTCATGGCGAAGCGGCGACCGGTGACGAACCTGCTGGCGCTGGCCGTGCTCACCGTCGTCGGCCGGCGCCCCATGCATCCGTATGAGATGGCCTCCGTCCTGCGCGCCCGGGACAAGGACCAGGACATGCCCATCAAGTGGGGCTCGCTCTACACCGTCGTCCGCAACCTGCACAAACACGGCTTCCTTGAGGCGGTGGAGAGCGGGCGGCAGGGCGCGCGGCCCGAGCGGACCGTCTACCGCATCACCGACGCCGGCCGCCACGAAGCCGCCGACTGGACGCGCGAGCTGCTGTCCACGCCGGAGAGGGAGCCGACGGCGTTCGAGGCCGGCCTGTCCGTGATGGGCGGGCTCGGTCCCGACGAGGTCGGCGCGCTGCTGCGGGAGCGGCTGGCCCGGCTGGAGGAGCAGATCGAGGCCGACCGGCGGGCGCTGGAGGCGGAGCGGGCGGAGCTGCCGCGCCTCTTCGTCGTCGAGTCGGAGTACGCGCTGGCGATGCGCGCAGCCCAGGCCGCCTGGGTGCGTTCGCTGGTGGCCGAGCTGGACGGGGGCACGTTCCCCGGGATCGAGGAGTGGCGGGCCTTCCACCGCACAGGCGACCTGCCGGACGGGCTGGAGGACCTGGCCGCCCGAGGCACGCAGGACGACTGACCGGACAGGCCCGGCGGCGGTGCTGCAACACCGCCGCCGGGCGGATCTCGCACCCGAAGCGGAGCCCCGGCCACGAGAAGGCATCGACAACGATAGCCGGGCTCCCCTTCACCGACCGATGAGGGAGCTCTCATGATCATGACCACCACAGGCGCCGTGACGTCCGATGACGGCGCGACGATCGGCTACCACCAGGTCGGCCGCGGCCCAGGGCTGGTGATCCTGCACGGCGCCATGCAGACCGGCCGCAGCCAGCTCGACCTCGCGCAGGCCCTGTCGGCCGACTTCACCTGCTACCTGCCCGACCGGCGCGGCAGGGGCTCGAGCGGTCCTGCCGGCACCGCGTACGGGCTGGAGCGGGAGGTGGCCGACCTCTCGGCGCTCATCGAGGCCACCGGCGCCCGCCACGTCGCGGGCGTCAGCTCAGGGGCGATCATCACGCTGCGCACCCTGCCCGTCCGTCCCGACCTGCACGGGGCCGTCGTCTTCGAGCCGCCGCTGCTCCCCGACGGCGCCGCCCTGGACGTCCATCTGAGCCGCCTCGACCAGGAGCTGACCGCGGGGAACGTCCCTGCCGCACTGGTCACCGGCATGAAGGCGGCCGAGCTCGGCCCGCCCGTCTTCAACCTGGTGCCGCGCAAGCTGCTGGAACTGCTCACCCGCAGGATGCTGAAAGGCCCGGGCGCGACGTTCGCCGAGCTGGCGCCCACCCTGCGCCAGGACCTCCAGCTCGCCAGGGAGGCGGCGGGCGACCTGGAGAGGTATCGGGCCGTGCGGCAGGAGGTGCTGCTGCTCGGCGGCACCAGGACCCGCCCCTACCTGCGCGCGGCCCTCGCCGGTCTCGAGGAGGTGCTGCCGCACGCCACCAAGGTGCTCATGGAGGGCCTCGACCACAGCGCCACCTCCAACACCGCCGACCGCGGCCGGCCCGGCCGCGCGGCCGAGGAGATCCGCCGCTTCCTCAAGGATCGGTGACGAGCGGGCCGATCAGTAGTTCTTCAGAAACGTGGCGGCGACGGGGGCGGCGACCGCGCCGCCACCGCCTCCGCCCTCGACGACCACCGCGAACGCCACGTCGCCCTTGAAGCCCATGAACCAGGCGTGCGACTCCAGCTTCTCGCCGGTGCCGAACTCGGCCGTGCCGGTCTTGCCGTGGGTGCCCGCGGGCAGGCCGGCCGAGCGAGCGGTGCCCTTGGTCACCACGGCCGACATCATCTGGTGCATCCCCGCCTTCACCTTGGCAGGCAGCTCGCGCTCTGACAGCTTCTGCTTCATCGACGGCACCAGCGTCGGCGGGCGCCAGGTGCCGTCGGCGATCGCGGCGGCGACCGAGGCCATCGACAGCGGGCTCGCGGTGATCCTGGCCTGCCCGAACGACTCCGCCGCCAGCTCGGCGTCGGACTGCGCCTTGGGGAAGCTGGCCTTGGTGGCCGGCACACCGATGGTCAGCGGCTGGTTGAAGCCGACGTCCTCCGCCGCGTCGAGCAGCTTCGCGGCCCCCAGCTTCGACTGGGCGAGCGGCGCGAACGTGGTGTTGCACGAGTGGGCGAAGGAGTCGAGGAACGAGATGGAGCCGAACTCCTCCTTGTCGGAGTTGCGGACCTTCAGGCCGCCGACGGTGGCGTACATGGGGCAGGTGACCTTGTCCTGCGGGGACACGCCGGCGGCGAGCAGCCCGATCGCGGTCACCGCCTTGAACGTCGAGCCGGGCGGGTAGCGGCCGTCGAGCGCCCGGTTGAACCCGCCCACGTTGTTGACCACGGCCAGGATCTCGCCGGTCGACGCCTTGATCGCGACCAGCGAGGTGGGCTTCTTCATGTCCTTGACCGCCGTCACCGCGGCGGCCTGGGCGCGCGGGTCGAGGCTGGTCTCCACGGGCTCGCCCTCGGCGCCCTCGATGGTCTTCAGCGTCTTGTCGCCGAGCTTGATCTCGGTCGTGGGCGTGCCGGCCAGCTGCTTCTGGAACGTCGCCTGCAGCCCGTGGCTCCCGACCGCCTGGCCGACCTTGTAGGACGAGCCGAGCTTGGCGACGTCCTTCTTGGTCGCCTTGACCAGGTAGCCCACGAGCTGCTGCACCGACCCGCCGGCCGTGCCGTCGTCGATGCGCGAGCCCTCGGCATCGGTGATCGCGGCGCGCTCAGGCCAGCGGGTCTTGAGCGAGAACTCGGCGCCGGAGGTCAGCGACGGATGCAGCGTCGAGGGCTTCCAGTCGACCTTCCACGTACGGTCGGCCACCACGAGGTCGATCTTGCCCTCGTACGTCCACTTACCGATGTTCTTCAGCTCGAGCTTGGCGGTGTAGGGGACGCTGGCCCGGCCGTCGCCCTCGGTGACCCGGCCCAGCTCGATCGCGGTGGACTCGACGGCGAGCGCGCTGCGCTGCTGGTCGTAGGCGGTGAGCGGCTGCGCCTTGGCCAGCTCTTTCGTCATCGCGCCCTTGTCGCCCGCCTGCCACGCCGCAGCGAACCGCTGCGCGGTCTCAGCCGGCGTGCCGCGGGTGTGCAGCACATAGTAGGCGCCCCCGGCCGCGGCCCCCACCGCGAGCACCGACGCCACGGACACGATCGCGATGGTACGGCCCCGCGCCACTGATCAGCCCCCTGCTCCTCGACGACAGCTTCCGAGCCTAGCGGGAGCTCCCAATCAGGACATACCATTCTCAGCCTTGACGCTGGCCGCGTACTTCGGGACGTACTCCTGGCCGGAGAGCCGCTGGATGGCGGCCATGATCTCGTCGGTGACCCGGCGCCGGTCCTGCGCTTTGGTGTGGTCGCCGGTGAAGCGCAGGGGAGCGCCGATGGCGATGCCGATGGGCGCGGGCCGCGGCACCTTCGCGCCGAACGGCATCACCTTCTCGGTGCCGCTGAGCGCCACGGGCAGCACCGGGGCGCCGGTGCGCAGCGCCAGCCAGGCCACGCCGATCTTGCCGCGGTAGAGGCGGCCGTCGGGGGAGCGGGTGCCCTCGGGGTGGATGCCGAACAGCTCGCCCCGCTCCAGCAGCGCGGCGGCCTCCTCCAGCATGGCCTGCGCGGCGTGCGCGCTCTCGCGGTCGATCGGCAGGCTGCGGCCCAGACGCATGAAAAAGCCCGAGACGGGGTTGCCGGAGAAGTATTCGTTCTTGGCCGTGAACGTCACGTGCCGTGGCAGCAGCGCGGGCAGCAGGAACGAGTCGAGCACCGACAGGTGGTTGGCGGCCAGGATCGCCGGTCCGGTGCGCGGCACGTGGGCGGCGCCGGAGATGTGCGGACGGCACATCGCATGGACGAGTGGCGTCGAGGCGAACTTGGCCACGTGGTAAAGCAACGAGCTCTCCTGATGATCGGGCTGACGGCCACCCCACAATAAAGCAGGCGCCCCGCGGGTGTGCGGGGCGCCTGGGAAGGTGTTAGGCCGATGTGGCGGTCGCCTCCTCGGCGAGGTGCACAACACGGCTCCAGCCGAACGGTATTCCGTGAAGGCGGTAATTTGCGGCCCGGGGGACACAAACCACATCGGCAGTCTTGAGTTAAGCACACCAGGGGGCCCTGAAGGTAATCGTGGCGCGCTCTTGGGGGCCTGTTGGGAAGGGGTCCCGAGGCTCTGACCAGGCACTCCGTACCGTCCCGAATCACCCGGAATCGGGCGGTGTGCGAAGATCGGTCAGGTGCGGGTCCAGCGGGGCTGGGCGACGTCGAAGACGCGCTGCTCACGGCCCCGCAGCGCCACCTCGGCGAACTGCCACAGGATCGCCCCCGTCGGCGCGTGGATCACGATGGACGTGCCCAGCGGCATCTGCAGCAGGTCGCCCCGCCAGCGCGGCACCCCCGGCGCGAGGAAGCGCTCCAAGGGGACGGCGTGCACCGACGCCACCTCCCGCGGATCGCCCACCGGCTCCTGCCGCCCGCCGAAAGCCACCACCGGCGTGATCACGAACCCCGAGTCGGTGACGAAGTCGTCGAGCAGCCCGGCCACCTCGACCCCCGTGACGCCGGTCTCCTCGGCCAGCTCGCGCAGCGCCGCCGCCTCCGGCCGCTCGCCGTCGTCGGCCCGCCCGCCGGGCAGCGCCCACTGGCCGGCGTTGCGCCCGGCCGCCGCACGGCGGATCACCACGACGTACGGGCTGCGGCGGGCGTCCTCCAGCACGCACACCGTGACCCCGGCCCTGCGCAGCCCGTCGGCGACCGGGACCTCCCGCCGCCCGAAGGCGGCCAGCCGGGCGGTGACCTGCGGACGCAGCTCGTCGATGGGCGGAAGCATCCGTCAAGGATCTCACGCCTCACGGTGCCCGTTGCGGCGCCCGGACCGGGTCAGGTGGTGGTCAGGATGATGCCGAGCAGGGTGCCGATCAGCATGGCCGCACCCGCCGCGGTGGCGGCCCACCGTCCGAGCGGCTCGCCGCGGGTGTGCCCGACGATGCCGAGCACCACCCCGGCCAGCCCGAACAGGATGGGGATGAACAGCAGGGCCATGGCCGCACAGGCGAACCCGATGATGGACAGCATCTGGTCGCCGGCGCGGGGCCGGGCGTCGGGCGGAGTGCGCGGGGCGCCGTCGGGCGGGTCATGAGGTGAGGTCATTGCCGGCTCTTCTCAAGGCGGTGACGGTCTGTTCGTTCCCGGCATCCGCCCGTCTCAAGCCGCGAGTTGCCGAGGGAGCGGGCGGGCGTGCAGGACGTCGAGGCGGGAGACGGCGCGGGTGAGCGCGACGTACAGGCGGTTGAGCCCGCGCCGCTCGGCCTCGGCGATGGCGGCCGGCTCCGCGACGACGACGTGGTCGTACTCGAGGCCCTTGCACAGCGTGGCGGGCATGACGCTCAGGCGCTCGTCCTCGTCGAGGCCCTCGTCCCTGAGCGCGGCGGTGAGTGCGGGGACGTCGGCGTCGGCGGCGATGACCCCGATCGACCCCTCGAACGTCATGGCCTCGCGCACCGCCGCGACCACCCCCTTGCCCAGGCCGGTGACGGGGGTGACGCGCAGCCGCCCGTCCGACCGGTACGAGCGCGTCTCGGGCACCCGCACCTCCAGCGCGGCCAGCAGCCTGTTGGCGAGGTCCACCACGGCGGCCGGCACCCGGAAGCCGGTGGTCAGCGCGACGACCTGGCCGTCCGGCTTGCCGAGATGGGCCAGGCGGTCCTCCCACGAGGTGGCCGCCCACGGGGTGGTGCCCTGGGCCAGGTCGCCCAGCACGGTGAGCGAGCCGTGCTCGCTGCGCCTGGCGACGGCCCTGCACTCCATCGGCGACAGGTCCTGGGCCTCGTCCACGATGACGTGACCGTAGCCGCGCGGCCGGTCGATGAGGCCGGCGACCTCGTCGAGCAGCACGAGGTCGGCCGCCGACCACTTCGCGGTCTTCACGCTCCGGGGCGGCCTGGCCCAGGTGAGCGCTTCGCGTTCGGCGTCGGTGAGCAGGCCGCGGGCGGGATCGGGGGCGTCGCCGGTGGGGCCGCGCAGGACCTCGTACAGGACCTGGACGGGTTTGACGGCCGGCCAGACGGTGTCGAGCCAGGTCGTGACGGCGCGGCCGATCTTGCGCAGCCAGGCGGCGTTCGGGATGGCGCCGCGCGACTCGGCCTGCCGGCGGACGGCCTCGACGACGCGGGCGCGCACGCGTTCGCGGCCGACCGCGTACGGCAGGGACGCGCGGCGGGTGTCGTCCACGATGCGGCGCAGCTCGTCCTCGTAGACCCGCCAGCGGTAGGAGCCGTCGGGGACGGCGACCGGCTCGACCGGCTTGCCGATGCGCCCGTAGAGCGCTTTGCGCAGCACCTCGGCCATGCGGACGTCGTGCTTGACGGCGGCCGTGGCGGGGGCGTCGGCGGCGGTGACGGGGACGGTGGCGAGCAGCCGTTCGAGTGTGGTCTGCTCGACGTCCATCTCGCCGAGCGCGGGCAGGACGGCGGAGATGTAGCCGAGGAAGGCGCGGTTGGGGCCGAGGACGAGCACGCCCGACCGTTCGAGCCTGCGGCGGTGGGCGTAGAGCAGGTACGCGGCGCGGTGCAGGCCGACGGCGGTCTTGCCGGTGCCCGGCGCGCCCTGGACGCACAGCGAGGTGTCGAGGCCGGCGCGGACGAGGTCGTCCTGCTCCGGCTGGATGGTGGCGACGATGTCGCGCATGGGGCCGACGCGGGGGCGTTCGATCTCGGCGGCGAGGATCCTGCTCTCGCCCTGCTCGCCCTGGCCGAGCCGCTCGTCCTCGAAGCTCGTCAGGGTGGTGCCGGACCAGCCGAAGCGGCGGCGTACGGCGACGCCCTGCGGGTCGCGGGCGCTTGCCCGGTAGAAGGCCCGCGCGACCGGCGCGCGCCAGTCGACCACCACGGGCGTCCCGCCGTGCTCACCCGCGATGTGGCGGCGGCCGATGTGGTACGCGCGTCCCCGATGCTCGCCTGGGTCGTGGCCGAAGTCGAGCCGGCCGAAGAACGGCGGGCCTTCGGGCGCCTCGCTCAGCTCCTTGGCCAGGCTCTTGAGGTGGCGTCCCAGCCGCTCTGCGCTGTAGCGGTCGCCGGCCACGGTCTCGCCCACGATGACGTTGTCCCGTGCGTCCTTGAGCATCCTGCGCAGGCCGTCCTTGCAGCGTTCGACGTACGCGCGCTCCTCGTCGAGCGTCGCCATCACACCTCCCAAAAGTGTTAACTCGGTTAAGAGATTAACCAGGTTAACACTTTTGCTAGGGTGGGCTTCATGACGGGACTGCGGGAGCTGCAGCGGCAGCGGGTGCGCGAGGCCATCTCCTCGGCCGCCATCACGCTCTTCCTGGAGCGCGGCTTCGACGAGGTGCCCGTGACGGAGGTCGCGGCGGCGGCGGGGGTGTCCAAGCCGACGCTGTTCAAGTACTTCCCGACCAAGGAGGACCTGGTCCTGCACCGCATCGCCGACCACCTGGGGGAGTCCGCGCGCGTCGTGCGCGAGCGGGTCTCGGGGGAGTCGCCCGTGCGGGCGCTGCGCCGGCACTTCCTCGACGGGCTGGCCGGGCGTGATCCCGTGACGGGGCTCAACGACGAGCCCGAGGTGGTGGCGTACCACCGGATGGTCTTCTTCACCGCGCCCGGCCTGCTGGCCCGGCTGCACCAGCACATGGCGCGAGACGAGGAGCTGCTCGCCGAGGCACTGGCCGAGACCTCCGACGAGCTGACCGCGACCCTGCTGGCCGGGCTGCTGGTGTCCACCCAGCGGGTGCTGGCGCGGCGCAACTGGGCGATGCTGGCCGACGGCCGGCCGCTGGCCGAGGTGGAGGCCGAGGCGGTGCGGGCCGCCGAGCGCGCCTTCGCCCTGTTGCCCGCGTGATCGCCGAGAGCTTACTCGCGCGATGCCCGATTGGGGTGACGTTTAAGCAGGTGAGAGGGGGTGTAGTTGATATTCTGACAACCTCTTGACCGATTGCAAACCTCTGCAATTCGGGACATTCGCGGGGTTGTCTGGCACTCGGAGGGAGTGAGCGTGAGCGGTTCTTTCGCGCGCCAATGCCGTCACAGCAACGATCCGATCGGTAACTCGACGTGATGGCCGAGCCCGGGGGCGGCGGCCGCACCGCGCGATCCCGCCGCCTGTCCGCCGGGCTGTTCGGGCGCGTGCGGGTGGGGTTCCGCCGTCGGCCTGGCGGGTTGTTCGGGCGCATGCTGGCGTATTGCGGGGAATCCGCAGTGTTTCGGCGCGGTCGGGCGTTGTTGCCGCGGCGCGGCGATCTGGCGGAGATGCGGCGTCATCCGCGTACCGACCTGATGGCCGGGCTGACCGTGGCCGTCGTGGCACTGCCGCTCGCGCTCGGGTTCGGGGTCTCCTCCGGGCTGGGCGCCGCCTCGGGGCTGGCCACGGCCGTGGTCGCCGGGGCGCTGGCCGCGCTGTTCGGCGGGTCCGCGGTGCAGGTGTCGGGAGCGAGCGGCGCGATGACCGTCATCCTCATGCCGATCATGAGCGCCCACGGCGCCACCGGCGTGTTCACCGTCGGCCTGCTGGCCGGTCTGCTGCTCCTCGGGCTCGCCCTGGCCGGGGCCGGTCGCCACGTGTCCATGGTTCCCGCCCCCGTCGTCGCGGGGTTCACCGTCGGCATGGCCTGCGTGATCGCGTTGCAGCAGCTCCCGCACGCGCTCGGCGTGCCCGCGTACGACAGCGACAAGGTGGCCGTGATCGCCTGGCACGCCGTCGCCGGCTTCCTCGCCACACCGCACTGGTGGGCACTCGGCACCACGCTCGCCGTCGCCGTCGCCCTGCTGGCCGGGGCCGCGCTGCGGCCCGCGGTGCCGTTCTCGCTGGTCGCCGTGGCCGCCGTCACCATCGTCGCCGAGCTGGCCGGGCTGCCGCTGGCCCGCATCGGCGCCCTGCCCGCCGGGCTGCCGGCGCCCTCGCTCGGCTTCCTCGACCTGGCCGCGCTGCCGTCCCTGCTCGCGCCCGCCGTCGCCGTGGCCGCGCTGGCGGCGCTGGAGTCGCTGCTGTCGGCGACCGTGGCCGACGGCATGACCGGGCGCACCCGCCACGACCCCGACCGCGAGCTGTTCGGGCAGGGCGTCGCCAACCTCGTCGCCCCGATGTTCGGCGGCATGCCGGGCACCGGCGCCACCGTGCGCACCGCCGTCAACGTGCGCTCGGGCGCGAGGTCCCGGCTGGCGGCGCTGGCCCACGCGCTCATCCTGGGCGCCCTCGTCTGCACCGCCGCCGGCCTGGTCGCCCGCATCCCGCTCGCCGCGCTGGCCGGGGTGCTGCTCGCCACGGCCGTCCGCATGATCGAGGTCGGCGCCGTACGCGCGATGGTCCGCTCCACCCGCGCCGACGCCGTGGTGCTCGTGCTCACCGCCGTGGCCACGCTGACCCTCGACACCGTGTGGGCCGTCATCCTCGGGCTGGTCGTGGCCGGGGCGCTGGCGTTGCGGGTCATCGCCGGGAACGTCCGCTTCGACCAGGAGCCGCTCCGCCACGACCTGCAGCCGCAGCACACCGTGGAGGAGCACGCCCTGCTGGCCGAGCACATCGTCACCTACCGCCTGGAGGGGCCGCTGTTCTTCGCCGCCGCCCACCGCTTCCTGCTGGAGGTGTCGGCGGTGACCGGCGTGTCGGTGGTGGTGCTGCGCATGAGCCGGGTCACCACCATCGACGCCAGCGGCGCGCTCGTGCTCGGTGACGCCGTCGCCCGGCTGGAGCAGCGTGGCATCGCCGTGTACGTGTCCGGCATCCCCGACGGGCACCACCGGCCGCTCGAGGCGCTCGGCGTGATCGGCCGGCTGCACCAGGCGAGCCGCGTGTTCGCCACCACCGACGTGGCCATCGCAGCCGCCCGCGAACGCCTCCACACCACCGGCATCGTCCCCCGCCTGGCCGGCTGACTCCCTGCGCGGCCCGCGCCGGGCGATGTTCAGCCGGTGCGGCCAGCGGGTGTCCAGGCGGCCTGGCCCAGTCGGGCTTCGGCCGTCCAGGACGGCGGGTCCGTGCGGGATGGGTCAGGCGCGGGGCTGGTAGCGGGTGGCGATGGCGGTGGCGCGGGCGTGGAGGAGGTCCCGCAGCCATTGCGGCTCCAGGGCCTCCGCCCCGGCCGCGAGCTGCCACAGCGCCCAGACGGCGTGCCTGCGGTCCTGGAAGGACACCTCCAGCCGCAGCCACCCGTCCTCGCCGGTCTCCTCGCTGCGTACGGACAGGGCGGTGCCCACCAGCTCCTCGCGCCGCTCGGGATGCACCCGTACGACCACGCCGACCTGGTCGTCGCCATGCCGGAACCGGGTGCTGCGCTCCTGCCACGCCCGGTCCAGGTCCACCCGGTCGGGCCGCTGGGCGGGCTCGGCCAGCTCCTCGACGGCCAGCACCCGCGACAGCCGGTACGTACGGTCCTCGCCCGACCGGGTCGCCAGCAGGTAGCCTCGCCCGCGCACGGTGACCAGCCCGATCGGGTCCACCGTGCGCCACGACGGCTCCCGGTCGGGCGGCGCGTAGCGCAGGCGCAGCCGTCGCCCGCCGAACACCGCCCGCAGCACCGTCGCCACCACCGCGTCAGGCACCTCGTCGGAGGGCTGACGGCGCGCGAGCAGGTCGGTCTCCGGCTCGATGAGCAGGCGTTCCGCCGCGCCCGCCGCGGTGTCGCGGTAGCTGTCGGGCAGCGCGTCCACCACCTTGAGCATCGCCGAGGCGAGCGCCGAGCCCAGCCCGAACGCCTGTGCGCCGCGCCGCGACCCGGCGACCAGCAGGGCCAGGGCCTCGTCATGATTCAGGCCGGTCAGCTCGGTACGGAAGCCGGGCAGCAGCGCGAAGCCGCCGTGCCGGCCGCGTTCGGCATAGACGGGGACGCCGGCGGCGGACAGCGCCTCGATGTCCCGCAGCACCGTACGCGTGGACACCTCCAGCTCGCGGGCCAGCGCGGCGGCGGACATCCGGCCGTGCTGCCGCAGCAGCAACACCAGGGAGACCAAGCGGTCGGCACGCACGCCGAAACCCTACAGAGATACACGACACAAGATGTCGTGATTTGCCGGAAAGCTGATCACTGACGCGAACAACCGCGCCGGCGCTCACCCGCGTCGGCCGATCTTGTAGAAGGAGCTGACTCCACGATGGAACGCACGGCGGTCAACCCGTGGCCGTGGTCGCTGAACCTGGGCTACAACCAGGGCGAGATCGTCTCGGGGGAGACCAGGACGCTGTACTGCTCCGGGCAGACCGCGATGGACGCCGACGGCAAGCCGCAGCACGCCGATGACATGGACGCACAGCTCGCGCTCAGCCTCGACAACCTGGAGGCGGTGCTCGCCGAGGCCGGCATGTCGCTGGCGGACGTCGTCCGGCTGAACGTCTACACCACCGACGTCGACCGCCTCTTCGAGCACTACGGCGTCCTGGCGGGCCGCCTCGGCGCGGCGGGCGTGGCACCGGCCACCACGATGCTCGGCGTCACCCGCCTGGCCCTCCCTGGCCTGCTGGTCGAACTGGAGGCCACCGCCGTCTCCTGACCCTCCCGCGCCCGCCCAGCCCCCGGCGGGCGCGCGCTTTCGACCGCCCCCGAGCCACCTGACCCGTTCAGGGGGAAAGCGTGGTTCAGGCCAGGGGGCGGGGTTTGGGGAGGTTGAGGCGGTCGACGGCTTCGCGGCGGGTGCGCTCCGGGCGGCGGTCGTAGCGGGCCGTGGTGGCGGGGCTGGCGTGGCCGACCAGGGCCTGGGCGGTGGCGAGGTCGACGCCGGCGTCCAGCAGCTCGCCGATGAACGTGCGGCGGAAGTCGTGCGGCGTGCGGCGAGCCGCGCCGGCCGCCCCGAACCGGCGGGTCAGGATGTCGGAGATGCCCTGCCCGGTCAGCCCCACCGGCCGCCCGTCGCGCATCCGCAGCCGCCCGGCGGTGCTGATCGGGCTGAACAGCGCCCCCGGCGCGGTGCCGCGCACCGCCAGCCACCGCTCCACCAGCCCGATCGCGTCGGCGGTCAGGTAGACCAGGCGCTCCTTGTCGCGCTTGCCGCGCACCCGCAGCGAGCGCGCGCCCGGGTCGTAGTCGGCCAGCGACAGCCCGCCCAGCTCGGCGCGGCGGCACCCGGTCGAGTAGAGCACCGCGATCAGCGCCGCGTCGCGCTTGCCGGCCGGGGAGTCGTCGCACGCCGCCAGCGCCGCCCCCACCACCTCGGGCGGCACGTGGTGCCCGGCGGGCAGCCGGCTCTGCCGCACCGGAGCCAGGTCGGAGGCGCGCGCCAGGTCCTCGGCGCTGGTCTGCCCGAGCCGCCACGCCTCCTTCAGCACCCGGCGCAGCGCCACCAGGTGCTTGTTGACGTAAGCCGCCGACCAGCCCTGATCGGTGAGCATCGTCCGGATGCGCACGGTGTGCTCGTAGCGCAGCAGATGCCACGGCTGGCCCGCGCCCGTGGCGTGCTCGTCGCCGGTCAGCATGCGGGCCAGCCGGTCGAGGCAGCCGCGCATCGTGCGGCGCGACTCGGGGCTGGTCAGGGAGTCGAGATAGACGTGGTACGGGTCGCGCGCCGGCTCGACCGGCGGCGCCCCCGCGGCGGATACGGCGGGCAGGCTCACCCGGACGATCTTAGAAGGGTCCGGTCAGCTCGCCCAGCTTGTCGGTCAGCCCGAGGTTCGCCGAGTAGTCGACGGGCACCGCGATCACCGACACCACGTCGTCGGCCAGCGCCTTGCGCAGCGTCGGCAGCAGCTCGCCCGCACTGGAGATCCGGTAGCCGCGGGCGCCGAAGCTCTCGGCGTACTTGACGAAGTCGGGGTTGCCGAAGGCCACATGGGAGTCGCGGCCCAGCTCGAGGTCCATCTTCCACTCGATCAGCCCGTACGCGCCGTCCTCCCACACCAGCACCACGAACGGGATGCGCTCGCGCACGGCGGTCTCCAGCTCCTGCGAGTTCATCAGGAACGCCCCGTCGCCGGTCGCCGCCAGCACCTTGCGCCGCGGGTGGGCCAGCTTGGCGGCCAGCGCGCCGGGGACCGAGAACCCCATCGACGACAGCCCGTTGGAGACCAGCATCGTGTTCGGCTCGTACGTCGGGTACATGCGCGCCATCCACATCTTCACCGCGCCCGTGTCGGCCAGCACGATGTCCTCGCGGCCCATGGCCGCGCGGATGTCGCTCACCACACGGCGGGGCGACAGCGGGAACCCGTCCTCCTCGCGCCCCTCCTCCAGCTCCTCGCGCAGCATGCGGCGGATCTTCTCGCCGGTGCCGTTCATGGTGAAGCGGCGGTGGACGGCGTCGCCGAGCGCGTGCAGCGAGCGGGAGATGTCGCCGTGCACGCCGACCGCCACCGGGTAGTGGTCGTCCACCTCGGCGGGGAAGCGGTGCACGTGGATGATCTTCTTGTCGCGGGCCGGGTTGATCTTGACCGGGTCGAACTCCTGCAGCTCGTAGCCGACCGTGATGAGCACGTCGGCCTCGTCGAAGCCGAAGTTCACGTAGTCGTGGCGCATGAAGCCGACCGCGCCGAGCGCGTGCCGGTGGTCGTCGGGGAAGACGCCCTTGCCGTTGAACGTGGTCGCCACCGGCAGCCCCAGCTTCTCCGAGAACCGCACCAGCGCGTCGGACGCGCCCGCCCTGGTGGCGCCGTGGCCGGCCAGCACGATCGGGCGGCGCGCGGTGGCGAGGATCTCGGCGGCGCGGGCGACCTGCGAAGGTGAGGGGTCCTGGGGGCGTACGACGTTGAGCGGCAGCGGCGCGAGCCCCTCGGGCAGCGGCGCCGACTCGACGTCCTCGGGGATGGCCAGGTAGACGGCGCCCGGCCGCTCGGTCTGCGCGGTCTTGAACGCCTTGCGGATCAGCTCGGGCAGCGCCTGCGGCGACGGCGCCAGCTCCGACCACTTCGTGATCGGCCTGAACAGCGAGACCAGGTCCACCACCTGGTGCGACTCCTTGTAGATGCGGTCGAGTCCCACCTGCGCCGTGATCGCCACCACCGGCGTGCTGTTGGTCGTGGCGTCGGCCACGCCGAGCTGCAGGTTGATCGCGCCGGGGCCGAGCGTGGCCGACGCGACGCCGGCCTTGCCGGTCAGCCTGCCGTAGATCTCCGCCATGAACGCCGCGCCCTGCTCGTGGCGGACGAGGACGTAACGGATGGAGGAGTCGTTGAGCGCGTCGACGAAATGGATGTTCTCCTCGCCCGGGATGCCGAAGACGTATTCGACGCCCTCGGCCTCCAGAGCCTGCACGATGAGCTGGGCCGCCGTCCGTTGCGTGGCCTGCGCTGACATGCGAAACGCCTTCTTTCCTCTGTGGCTGCACCCGTCACAGCACGCCTCGCCGCCGGTTCATTCCGCCCCCTCCGGCCGGGCCTGTGACCGGCCGTCATGGCATTGACAGTGCCTGGAACGCGCTTCTCGCCCGGGAGGACAGTGGAGGCATGACGACGACTCACCTCGGTACGCGCCGGCTCGGCCGTACCGGTCCTACTGTCACCTCGCCGGGGCTCGGCTGCATGGGGTTGTCCGGCTCTTACGGTCCTGTGGACGACCGCCAAGGCGTCC
This sequence comes from Nonomuraea salmonea, assembly GCF_042428605.1. Lineage (NCBI taxonomy): Bacteria > Bacillati > Actinomycetota > Actinomycetes > Streptosporangiales > Streptosporangiaceae > Nonomuraea > Nonomuraea salmonea. Next base: position 67,329 of record NZ_JBHMCF010000004.1, on the reverse strand, counting down.
GGGTCGTGCACGCGTACCTGGACGCCGGCGGCACGCTGCTCGACACCGGCGACTTCTACGGCTCCGGACACAACGAGCTGCTCATCCGGCGGGCGCTCGGAGAGCGGGACCGCGACGACGTCGTGCTGTCGGTCAAGTTCGGCGGTATGCGCGACCCGTCCGGGCAGATGAGCGGCATCGACGGGCGTCCTGCCGCCGTGGGCAACTTCCTGGCCTACTCGTTGCAGCGGCTCGGCACCGATCACGTGGACGTGTACCGTCCCGCCCGGCTCGACCCGTCCGTCCCGATCGAGGAGACGGTGGGGGCGATCGCCGAGCTGGTCCAGAAGGGATACGTGCGGCACATCGGGCTCAGCGAGGTCGGCGCCGGGACCATCCGCAGGGCCGCCGCCGTCGCGCCGATCTGCGACGTCCAGATCGAGTACTCGCTGTTCAGCCGGGGCGTCGAGGACGAGATCCTGGCCGTCTGCCGCGAGCTCGGCATCGGCGTCACCGCGTACGGCGTGCTGTCGCGCGGCCTGATCGGCGGCAGCGGCACCGTCGCGGGCCTCCGGGCCGGCTCGCCCCGCTTCCAGGGCGCCAACCTCGACCACAACGCCGCTCTCGCCGGCCGCCTCCAGGACCTGGCCGCCGCCAAGGGCGTCTCCGTCGCGCAGCTCGCCATCGCCTGGGTCGCCGCGCAGGGCGACGACATCGTCCCCATCGTCGGCTCCCGCACCCCGGACCAGGTCACCACCATGATCGCCGCCGACGCGGTGACGTTCACCGCCCAGGAACTCGCCCTGATCGAGGACCTCGTCCCCCGCAACGCCGCCAAGGGCGACCGCTACCCCACAGCCCTCATGGCCGCCCTGGACAGCGAACGCCCCAACCCGAACTGACCCGCCCCTCCGGGGACCGCGGGCGGGTTCAGCGGCGAGCGAATCCAAGACGCGCCGGCTCAGGGCGGGAGTTCCGGGCGCTCCCCTCCTTTCACGTGCCTCAGGCGGCTGGGCGGTCGGCTTCGGGGCGGCGGCGGAGGGTGGCGTCGGTGAGTGCGGGTGGGGGATGGGCGACGTCGATGGGGCCGAGGTCGGTGCCCGGGGGGACGATCTCGTCGATGCGGTCCAGCAGGTCGTCGCCCAGAGTGACCGAGGCGCCGGCCAGGAGGTCGTCGAGCTGCTCCATGGTCCGGGGGCCGATGATCGCCGAGCTGACCCCGGGGTGGGCGATCGCGAACGCCATCGCCAGATGCGTCAGCGGCAGCCCGGCCTCCTCGGCGAGCGGGATGAGCCGCTCGACGGCGTCGAGCTTGCGCTCGTCGGTCATGTGCCGGGGCACCCAGCGCAGCCGCGCCCCCGAAGGGCCGGAACCGCCCTTGCGGTAGCGGCCGGTGAGCAGCCCCATCGCGAGCGGGCTCCACACCAGCGCCCCCATCCCGTGGCGGCGGCACGCGGGCAGCACCTCGCGCTCGATGCCGCGGTTGAGGATGGAGTACGTGGCCTGCTCCGTACGCGGCCGGTGCAGCCCGCGCCGCTCCGCCGTCCACTGCGCCTCGACGATCTCCGACGCGGGCGTGTTGGACAGGCCGATCGCCCGCACCTTCCCGGCCCGCACCAGATCCGTCAGAGCGGACAGCGTCTCCTCGATGTCGGTGTCAGGGTCGGGGTGGTGGATCTGGTAGAGGTCGATGTGGTCGGTACGCAGCCGCCGCAGCGACTCCTCGACCTCGGCCACGATCCACCGCCGCGAGCTCCCGCCCCGGTTGGGCCCCTCGCCCATGACGCCGTTGACCTTCGTGGCCAGCACGACGCCGGCCCGCCTGCCCTGCAGCGCCTTGCCGACGATCTCCTCGGACTCGCCGCCGGGCCCGTACACGTCGGCGGTGTCGATGACGTTCACGCCCGCGTCCAGCGCCCGGTGGATCATGCGGACGCACGCGTCGTGATCGGGGTTGCCCGTCTGCCCGAACATCATCGTGCCCAGCGCGTACGGCGAGACCTGGATGCCGGTACGGCCCAGGGGTCGCGTTCTCATCACTTGTGTCCTTTGTGAAGAAGGGCGGCGGGGGGACGCCCGCCGGCCCTGGAAGCCGTGGTCAGGAGGGGATGTAAGGGGGGAGGACGTCCAGCACCCACGTGACGCCGAAGCGGTCCTTCACCATCCCGTAGACCGTCGCCCACTGGGCGGGCCCCAGCGGCTGCACGACGGTGGCGCCGTCGGCGAGCTTCTCCCAGAAGCCGCTGATCTCCTCGACGTCCCCGCCCCTGACCGAGACGAAGAACGGCTTCTCGCCCGGCTCGTACGGCAGGTGCCCCGGCACGTCGTAGGCCATCACGCGGAACCCGTTGCCCGCGCTCACCTGCCCCCACATCACCTGGTCGGCCTCGGCCTCCTCCGTCACGTTCCCGGCGTCCTTATAGGTGATCACGGCCAGGTCGCCGCCGAACACCGACTGGTAGAAGGTGAGCGCCGCGCGGGCGTCGCCCCGGAAGTTCAGGTGGGTCACAACATCGATGGACATGGACGTTCCTTCGTCGCTCGTTCCTGCTGGTGTGACCACCGTTCCAGGGGTAGCGGACAGGGTCTGGCCGCTACTTCCGCCGCAATTCCGGTCGCGTCCGCGCGGGCCGCTCCGCTACGATCCCCGGACCGTTTTGACGCCCGAAGGCCAGGAAACGGACTGTTCGGGGGTCTCTGACCGAAGGTGGGGTGTTGTCGCGTGGCGTCACGGATCAGCGAACTGGTGCTCGCGTGCCGCGATCCCGAACTGCTGGCGCGGTTCTGGTGCGAGGTGCTGGACTTCGTGGTGCTCGACCGGGAGGACGACGGCGCCATCGAGATCGGGCCGCGTGAGGGGTTCGGCGGGGCGCAGCCGACGATCATCCTCAGCCCTCAGGAGGACCTGTCGCCGGCGCACACGTACCGGCTGCACATCGACGTCAACGCCACCGACCGCGATCAGGACGCCGAGCTCGAACGCCTGCTGAAGCTCGGCGCCCGCCGCGCCGACGTGGGCCAGAGCGGCGAGGAGCCGTGGCACGTGCTCGCCGACCCGGAGGGCAACGTCTTCTGCCTGCTCAGGCGCCGCCTCGACCCGCTCTGACGGCTCAGCGGACGGGCCGGTGACGGCGCTGGTAGGAGAAGGCCACCGCGTACGTCAGCGGCCCCCACGCCAGCAGCGGCAGGTAACAGACGATCAGGATCGCGTGCCCGGTGGCCGACAGGAACGGGAAACCCGAGCCGAGCCCCAGGATCGCGGCCAGTGCCGCGTACCCGCAGAAGAGCGTGATCAGCGTGGCCCCGGTGTAGGCGGCGGCGAGCACGGCGCGCGGGCGCATGCGCCGGCCGCCCACCAGCGGCACCCACCGGGGCGGCACGTCGCCCCAGGGCTTCACCAGCCCGATCGTCAGCAGGGCGGCCAGCTCGCTGACGACGCTGAGGCCGATGATGTACGCGGACTCGCCGGCGGGGATGGGGGGCCGGCCGGCGACGTACCCGATGGGCAGCCCTGTCACCAGGGCGACCCGCCACAGTCCTGACGGCAAGGTGACGAGGGCGATCGCGTGCGCGGCCCGTGCCGCCCAGTGCGGCACCGGGCGGATCGCCGTGGAGGTCATGGTCATGAGGACAGGCTCCTGGGCGCGGAGCGGGTGGCGCCTCCCCCTGCCGGGGGAGCATGGCCGCCCGGGCGGGGGAGGCCGCTGATACACGGCCGATACACCGCCGATACGGGGCCGAGCGGCAGCCGATGCTGAGAACAGTGCACTTCGCTGGATATCGTGCTTTTTCATGACATCCCTGCTGCTCGTCGAGGACGACGCCGTCATCCGCGAGTCGGTCGGCCTGGCCCTTGAGCGCTACGGCTACCGCGTGAGCACCGCCGCCGACGGGCTGAGCGGCCTGGAGGCGGCCCTGGCGGGCGGCCACGACCTGCTGCTGCTGGACGTCATGCTGCCCGGGCTCGACGGCATCAGCCTGTGCCGCAGGGTCAGGGAGTCCAGCCAGGTGCCGATCCTCATGCTGTCGGCCCGCGGCGACGGCCTCGACATCGTGGCCGGGCTGGAGGGCGGCGCCGACGACTACGTGGTCAAGCCGATCGACCTGCCGGTGCTGGTGGCCAGGATCCGCTCGCTGCTGCGCCGGGCCGCGGCCGCCCGGCCGGAGCCCGAGCCCGCCGGTGGGCGGCCTGCCCCGCTCAGCTTCGGTGACCTGACCGTCGACACCGCCGCGCTGGAGGTCAGGCGCGCCGGCGAGCGGGTCGAGCTGACGCCGACCGAGCTGCGGCTGCTGCTGGAGTTCGCCGCGCATCCGGGGATCGTGCTGGAACGGGCCACCCTGCTGCGCACGGTCTGGGACTACGGCTGGGACGGCGACAGCCGCGTGGTCGACCTGTGCGTCCAGCGGCTGCGCAGGAAGATCGGCACGGACCGCATCGAGACCGTACGCGGGTTCGGCTACAAGCTGAGCGCCACGTGAACCGGGCCGCGCTGACCTGGCGGATCGCCAACCCCGCCTCGCTGCGCTGGAAGATCGCCGCCCTCGTCACGCTCGCCTGCGCCGTCGTCGCCCTCGTGGTCGGGCTGCTGGTGCACCAGGCCACCTGGGACCGCTCCCTGGCGACGGGACGCGGCGAGGCCGAGATCGCGCTCGACCAGGCGCTGGCCGACCCGGCGGCGAACCTGGTGAGCGTCGCCGGGCTGCCCCGCGAACTCGCCGCCCAGGTGCGGCCCGGCCGGCGCGTCACCTGGTACGGCACCGACCATCGCGACGAGCCCTGGATGTGGGCCGTCCAGCCGTACGGCGACGGCGAGAACGCCGTGCTGGCGCAGATCTCGATGGGCTCCGACCTGCTCAGCCTGCACGCGCTCGACCGCGACATGATCAAGGCCGCGCTGCTCGCCCTGACCGGGGTGGTGCCGGTCTCGGTGGGCCTCGCCGAGCTGGCCAACCGGCGGCTGCGGCGCGTCGCGCGTACCGCACGGCGCATCGCCGACGGCGACCTGGACGCCCGCATCACCGCCGGCCCGCCGCGCCGGTCCGGCCGGGACGAGATCGCCGACATCTCGGCCGCCGTGGACTCCATGGCGGCCGCGCTCCAGCACCGGCTCCAGGCCGAGCAGCGCTTCACCGCCGACGTCGCCCACGACCTGCGCACCCCGCTGATGGGGCTGGTCGCCGCCGCCGGGCTGCTGGAGGAGGGCCAGGCGGCCGATCTGGTACGCGACCGCGTCCAGGTGCTGCGCTCGCTGGTGGAGGACCTGCTGGAGGTCTCCCGCCTGGACACCGGCGCGGAGGTCGCCGACCGCGTCCGCGTGCCGCTGGCCGAGCTGGCCGCCGAGTCGGCCGCCCGGGTGGGCGTGGAGGCGCGGGTGCTGGCTGAGGGGCGGCCCGAGGCGAGGACCGACCCGCGCCGGCTCGACCGCATCCTCGCCAACCTCGCGCTCAACGCCCACCGCCACGGCGCCCCGCCGGTCGAGATCGTCGCGGGGGACCACGTCATCGAGGTCCGCGACCGGGGGCCGGGGTTCCCGCCCGAACTCCTGGCCGAGGGGCCGCGCCGCTTTCGTACGGGCGCCGCGGAACGCGGGCACGGCCACGGGCTCGGGCTCACGATCGCCGCCGGCCAGGCCCGCGTGATCGGCGCCGAGCTGACCCTGACCAACGCCGCCGACGGCGGCGCCGTCGCCACCCTGCGCCTGCCTGCGTCCGAGGAACACCACCCGCCCGAAGGCTGACGCCTTGGCGCGCTCAGCCGCCGGCGAGGATGCCGGCGACCGCCTGGACGCTGTCGGCGCTGCCCACCACGACCACCACGTCGCCCGCGTCCAGCACGAAGCCCGGTGCCGGGCTGGCGACGATCTGCGCCTTGCGCACCACCGCCACGATGGAGGCCCCCGTGCGGGTGCGCACCTGCGCGTCGCCCATCGGCCGCCCCGCGTAGGGCGATTCGGTGCCGATCGGCAACTTCTCGCTGACCAGCCCCTCCACTTCCCGGTGCAGGTCGTCGAGCCGCCGGATGATGCGCGGCGCGCCGAGCAGCCCGGCCAGCGCGTCGGCCTCGTCGTCGTTGAGCGTGACGGTCTCGCACGCCTGGTCGGGGTCGTGTGGATCGTAGATCACCAGGTCGCGGCGGCCGGTGCGGTGGGAGACGACGGCGACGCGCCGCCCTGAGCTCGTCGTGAACTCGTGCCGCAGTCCGATTCCTGGCAACGCTGTCTGTTCGATCTCCACCGGTCACCTCACGTCCGTCCTGCGCCGCACCGTTCGGGAGCGCTCCGGCGCGTGGCGCGGGCGTCCCAGAACGATCCTTTCCGAGGATGACAGATTCGCGTAAGTGGACGGCAGGTGCGATTTCCGGAGCTTCGGACGTCTTTTCGGGGTACGACAGACCCCGCGCCCATCGACACGCGAATGCACCGGCCGCGCCGCACCCCCACCGGCCGGTCCGCCCGTGAAGATGGAGGAGCCGTCCCTGCGACAGGAGGAGTCCGCCGATTCAGCATGATTTGCGTGCAATGAGTAATGATCGCCACATAACTGCTCCAACGATGCCATGTGGGGGTTCACGATGAGTCTGCAGCAGCTCTACGGGGTTTTACTGGCCGGTGGCCTGGTGTTGCTGGCGAGCATCGCCGCGGCGCGCACGGCCAGCCGGCTCGGTCTGCCCGGCCTGCTGCTGTTCCTCGCGCTCGGGGTGCTGCTCGGCGAAGACGTGCTGGGCATCGACTTCGACGACGCGCAGCTCGCGCAGACCCTGGGGACGTCGGCGCTGGGCGTCATCCTGGTCGAGGGCGGTCTGAGCACCCGGTGGTCCGACATCAAACGGCTGATGGTGCCCGCCGGACTGCTGGCCACGCTCGGCGTGGCGGTCAGCGTGACGATCACCGCCGCGGGCGCGCACTTCCTGCTCGGCCTCAACTGGCAGCTCTCGCTGCTGCTGGGCGCGATCGTGTCCTCCACGGACGCCGCCGCCGTGTTCTCCGTGCTGCGCGCGCTGCCGCTGCCGCGCCGCGTGGCCGGGATGGTGGAGGCCGAGTCGGGCTTCAACGACGCGCCGACGGTCATCCTGGTGCTGGTGTTCTCGACGGCGTTCACCGACCTGCCCGATCCCGCCTCGATCGCCACGCAGATCTCGTACGAGCTGGCGGTCGGCGCCGCGATCGGGCTCGCTTGCGCCTGGGCGGGCACGCTCGCCCTGCGCTACGTCGCGCTGCCCGCCACCGGCCTGTACCCGCTGGCCACCGTGGGCATGGGCATCATCGCCTTCGCCGCGGCCGGGGCCGTGCACGCCTCCGGGTTCATCGCCGCGTACCTGGCCGGGCTCGTCCTCGGCAACGCCGTACTGCCGCACCGCGCCGCCACCCGGTCGTTCGCCGACGGCATCGGCTGGCTGGCGCAGATCGGCCTGTTCGTCATGCTCGGCCTGCTGGTCACCCCGCACGAGCTGGCGAGCGCGCTGATCCCGGCCGTCGTCATCGGCCTGGTGCTGATGCTGGTCGCCAGGCCGGTGTCCGTGGCCGCGTGCCTGACCTTCTTCCGTACGGGCTGGCGGCATCAGGCGTTCATCGCCTGGGCCGGGATGCGCGGCGCGGTGCCCATCGTGCTGGCCACCTACCCGATCGTGGCCGAGGTGCCGGGCAGCAGGCACCTGCTGAACATCGTGTTCGTCCTGGTCATCCTCTACACCCTGGTGCAGGGCCCCACGCTGCCGCTGGTGGCCAGGCTGCTCAAGGTCATCCAGCCGCACCAGGCCAAGGAGGTCGAGATCGAGGCCGCGCCGCTCGACGTCCTCGCGGCCGAGCTGCTCACGCTGACCGTCCCGCCGGGCTCGAAGCTGCACGGCGTGGAGATCTTCGAGCTACGGCTGCCGAAGCCGTCGATCGTCACCCTCGTCATCCGGGGCGGCGACACGCTCGTCCCCGAGCCGGACACCCGGCTGCGGGAGGGCGACGAAGTGCTCATCGTCACCACGCCCGCCACCCGTACCGAGGTCGAGCGGCGGCTGCGCGCCGTCGGCAGGGGCGGCCGCCTCGCCCACTGGCACGGCGAGGACGGCGAGCCCGACAACGGCCACGCACCCGCGACGTCCCCGGAATCGCGTCCCGCCCCCGCCGCCACACCGGCGCCCGGCAGGCGGCGGGCGGGCCTGCGCTGGCGTACCCGCCTCGCCGGCGGCCGCCGGCGCCACGTCCGCCCGGTCGCGCCCCCGCCCCCGGAACCGGGCGACGACCTGCTCCCCGGCACGGAATCGGAGTCCGACCCCGCCGTCACATGACACCACCCCGCGCCCGCCTGCCTGGGGCGAGGGGCACGCCTGCCCGAGACGCCGGCTATGCGCAGGCCCGTCCGTGGCGCCGGCTATGCGCTCGCCCGTCCGTGGCGCCGGCTATGCGCTCGCCCGTCCGTGGCGCCGGCTATGCGCTCGCCCGTCCGTGGCGCCGGGTATGGGGCCGTCGCCCACCCTCACCCCCGCCCCCCACCCTCGCAGCGGGCGGGCGGGAGCTGGGGAGGTGACGAGCGGGACTTGTGGCGGTGTTTCGATGACATATCCGGTCCAGGCCTATTACCGTGTCGTGCTGAGCCGGACACGCCTTGTAACCCCCCGGAGACGCCACATGCGCATCGCAGCCGCGATCCTCACCTTCTTGCTCGGCCTCACCCTTCTCCCCTCCGGCCCGGCGGCCGCCGCCACGGCGCTGCCGGGCGGCAAGTCGACGTTCGTGGTCTCGCAGGGTCATCTCAAGGCCGCCTCCCAGCAGAACTGGCTACGCCTGGGCAACTACACCTTCGCCAGGAACGGCACCGTGAACGCCGGCTTCTACCTGTGGTGGCAGCGGAGCCCGAAGGCCAGGCAGAGCACCGGCACCGCCCCCGACGCGAGCTGCAGCACCAAGGCCGGCGGCAAGTCCACCCGGGTGCGCGGGTGCAAGGTGCTCACCGCCGGCGGCTTCACCGGCGGCCCGAGCGAGCGGCGCACCGGGACGTACTCGGTGGCGGGCGACGTGCTCACCATCAAGTGGAAGATCGCCCAGACCTGGACCGAGCAGTGGTACGTCCGCAAGTCGCCCGACGGCAAGCTCGCCCGCCTCGACCTCAAGCGCAGCACGCTCGCCACGCACGGCTACGGCTACGGCAGCAACGCCTCCTACGCCACCCGCCGCGCGATGAGCTCGGTGAAGGCGTTCCCCAGCTCGCTCAGGCAGGACCTGACGAGCTGGGCGGGCGGCAAGCTGGTCAGGTCGGCCAACCAGCCGTTCGGGCTCTCGTCGTTCCGCCAGTGCTCCGGCACGACCTCGTGCCTGACGTACCTGCAGCCCTCGTCCAACAGCGCCTGCCAGAAGGAGGGCGGCTGCCCCAGGTACGGCGGCGGGACGAAGGCCAACATCTCCTCCATCCAGTACTACCTGACGATGATCTCCAAGACCGACCGCCGCGACACGCTCTGGCACTGGTGCACCTGCCTGGCGATGGAGCGGGGCCAGTTCTGCTACACCGGGAACTCGCACGTCAAGCCGCTCATGCAGATCATCGACGACTCGGGGGCGTTCCGCGGCTGGGTCGGCGCCGAGGCGTCCTTCTCGACGGACGGCTCCCGCGCCAAGGACATGCTGGCGGTGCTGCGCATCTCCGACTTCCGCTGACCCCGGCGGGCGGCCGGGGGTTTTAGGCTGACCGGATGAAGTACCTGCTGCTGGTCTGCGGGGACGAAGAGTCCTACCAGGCGATGCTGGCCGATCCGGGCTTCCTGCCCGACTGCAAGGCGTGGGCCGCGGCGCGCGGCGACGGGCTGATCGCGACCGGAGGCCTCGAACCCCCGGCCGACGCCACCACGGTGCGGGTGCGCGACGGCGAGGTGCTGATGACCGACGGTCCCTTCGTCGAGTCGAAGGAGGTCGTCGCCGGGTTCAGCCTGATCGAGTGCGCGTCCCGCGAGGAGGCCATGGAGGCCGCGCGGACCCACCCGGTGGCCCGCCACGGCACGATAGAACTCCGCGCCCTCCAACCGTGACGCCACAGGAACCGGCGTCGGCGGGCGTCCAAGAGACGGTGGCGGCCCTGTTCCGCGAGGAGTGGGGCCGCGTCGTGGCGACCCTGATTCGGCAGACCGGCGACTGGGACCTCGCCGAGGAGTGCGCCCAGGACGCCTTCACCCAGGCGCTGACCCGCTGGCCGGCGGACGGCGTGCCGCCGGCCCCCGGCGCCTGGCTCACCACGACGGCCCGCAACAAGGCGATCGACCGCCTCCGCCGCGCCTCGACAGGCGCCGCGAAGCTCCGCGAACTGGCCGCCCTGCACGCCACCACCCTGCTCGATTCCGGCGGACCCGCCGGTTCGCGCGGCGGCGGCCCGGGGACCGTCGTCGAGGACGATCGGTTGCGGTTGATCTTCACGTGTTGTCATCCGCGCCTGCCGTTCGAGGCGCGGGTGGCGCTCACCCTGCGGACGCTGGCCGGGCTCACGACGGCGGAGATCGCGCGGGCGTTTCTCGTGTCCGAGGGCACGATGTCCAAGCGGATCACCCGCGCCAAGCGTGCTGTCCGCGACGCGGGGCTGCCCTTTCATGTGCCGCCGGCCGAGGAACTGCCGGAGCGGCTGCCGGCCGTGCTCGGCGTGCTCTACCTGCTCTTCTCCGAGGGGTACGCGGCCGGCGCGGGCGACGAGTCGATCAGGCGGTCGCTCACGGACGAGGCGATCCGGCTGGCGCGGCTGGTGCACGGGCTGCTGCCGGGCGAGCCTGAGGCGGGCGGGCTGCTGGCGCTGATGCTCCTGCACGACGCCAGGAGCGCGGCCCGCGAGGACGGCGGGGAACTGGTGCCGCTGGAGGAGCAGGACCGTTCACGGTGGCGGCGCGAGCAGATCGACGAGGGCGTGGCGCTGCTCGACGAGGTGCTGCGGCAAGGCGGCGCGGGCGCGGGGCCGTACCGGATCCAGGCCGCCATCGCCGCCTGCCACGCGACCGCGCCGTCGTTCGCCGAGACGCCCTGGACGGAGATCGCCGCCCTGTACGGCGCGCTCGAACGCCACGTCCCCTCCGACATCGTCCGCCTCAACAGGGCCATCGCCGCCGGCATGGCCGACCCCGCCCGTGGCCTGGCCATGACCGAGCCGCTCGGAGCCCGCCTCGACGGCCACCACGTGCTCCACGCCGCCCGCGCCGACCTCCTGCGCCGCCTGGGCCGTGCGGAGGAGGCCGCCGAGCACTACCGGCGGGCCGTGGAGCTGGCCCCCGACGGCCCCGAGCGACGGCACCTGACCCGTCGGCTCGGGGAGGTCGCGCACGTCTGAGCGGCACGCGATCCGCCGCCTGCACGAACCTTTTCCGGGAGGGGTGTCCGTCTGGGCGGTTCCCGTTCGTAGGCAGGGCGGAAACAGTCGTCCTCTATGAAAGGCATGACCATGAAGACCACCCGTTCGGCCGACGGCACCCCCATCGCGTTCGACGTCATGGGCGACGGGGAGCCCGTCGTGCTGGTGAGCGGGGCGTCCTGCACGAGGGGCGTCCACGAGCCGCTGGCCCGGCTGCTGGCCGGCGAGCGTGCGGTGATCAACTATGACCGGCGGGGCCGGGGCGACAGCGGCGACCCCTCGCCCTACGCGGTGGAGCGCGAGGTCGAGGACCTCGCGGCGGTCATCAAGGCGGCAGGGGGCGCGGCGGCGGTGTTCGGGAACTCGTCGGGCGCGGTGCTGGCGGTGCGTGCCGCCGCGGCCGGCCTGCCGATCACGAGGCTCGCGCTGTGGGAGCCGCCGTTCCAGCTCGACCCCGGCGCGCCCGCCCGCGCCCGCGCGTACGCGGACGAGCTGGCGGCCTGCCTGGACGGCGGGCGGCCGGGGGACGCCATGGCGCTGTTCCTGCGCTCGGTCGGGATGCCGGCCGAGGCGATCGAGGGTATGCGTCGCGCTCCCATGTGGCCGTCCATGGAACAGATCGCGCCCACGCTCGCGTACGACGCAGCCGTCCTCGGCGACGGCGGCCTGCCGCCGGGCCTCGCCGCCGTCACGGCGCCCGTCCTGGTGCTGACCGGCTCCCGCACCGGCCCCTGGGCGGACGCCGCCGCCCGCGCCCTGCTGGACGCGCTGCCCGAGGCGCGGCACACGGTGCTCGACGGCCAGGACCACAACGTCTCCTGGGAGGTCCTGGCACCCCATCTGATCGGCTTCCTCGGCTGACCCGGCTCGGGCGGGGCGGTGCCTGAGGGGCTGCCCGCGCCGGCTCAGATCACCTGCACCGGATGGGACACGATCGCGCCGAACAGGTACCCCAAGGTATTGAAGGGCGTGGTTTACGGGCTGCACGGCGCCGGTCGAGTCGGTGGCGCGGGCCAGCAGCTCCGTGCGGCCTGGACGCGGGTGATCCGGCCGCGGCCCGACCACGACCTGCCGTGCAGCCGGTACGCCGCCGGTGCGGGGAGCGGGCGGAGCAGGGCGCGCCTGCCCGGCAGGTCCTCTGGTCCGTACGGCATGCGACCACACTCCCTGATTCCAGATGGCCCTATCAGCAGACATGGAAAGTGTTCCGGTCAGGGAAACGAGCGGAGATCACGGGTTCTGGAAGGTGACCTCGGGATTGGCGGCGGTCGGCCCGTCGAGCAGCGGCCGCTTCGCGCCCTGCAGATGACGGTCGAAGAAGGCGCCCACGTACGAGGTGGTGATCTCGCCCGACCGCTTGCCAGGCAGCGGCGCCTCCGGGTCGGTGATCCCGGCCTGAGCGCCCAGCACGGGCACGTCGATGAAGGTGAAGTGGCCGGAGTCGGCCACGGTCAGCCAGCGCTTCCAGCCGTCCAGCCGCCGCCAGTCGCGCGGCCAGGACGTGTCGGTGGAGCCGGGGGAGTGCCCCGCCTTCGTGCCGAGCATGAGGAACGGCCGCTTGGCGAGCCCGCTCTTGGGGACGGGCGCGAAGAACGTGCCGTCCATGTTCACCCCGGCGCGCACCCGGCGGTCGGCGGCCATGAGGGCGGCGGCGTTGCCGCCGATCGAGTGTCCTGCCGCGCCGATGCGCTTCCCGTCGATCATCGCCGCGCGCTTCCACCCGGAGGCGCGGGTGACCCGGCCGATCACGAACGACAGGTCGGCCGCCCGGCCGGTGGCGACCTTGGCCATCATGCGCCTGCTCGCCGCGTCGGACGGGGCCTGCTCGACCGCGTCGCACGCGGCGCAGGTCAGGGTGCGGCCGCCGGGGAACGTCGTGCCGAACGACTCGTAGGCGTGGTCCACCAGCGCGACCACGTTGCCGCGCGAGGCCAGCTCTTCGGCGAGCATGGTCAGCGTTGCCCGGTTGAGCGAGAATCCGGGCGACAGCACCACCAGGGGGTGCCGTCCGGCGGCCGGCCGGGCGCCGGTCCGCGCGTTGGTGCGCACGCCGGTGACCTGCTCCGGCTTGAACACCTGGTCCAGCTTCTGTGACTTGAGCAGCGCCGCGGCTTCCGCGGTCGTCATGTAAGGGGCGGCGCCGCCGCCGGAACGTGCCGGGTAGTACATCGAGACCATCAGCTCGCGCGAGCGCGCCGACGGCATCCAGGGGTCGCGCCGCCCGGTGTCCTGCAGGTGCAGGACGTCCCGCCCGACCTGGTACGCGCCGGTCGGCCGGGGAATCGCGAAGGTCACCTCGGCGGTGCCGGCGGCCTGCGCGGGGAGCGCCGACGCGGTGAGGGGCAGGGTGAGCGCGAGCAGGGCAACGGTGGTTCTGTTCATGGCGAGTACGGTACGGACGGGCCCAGGCCGCTCGACATGCTCGAAAGACGGGCACGCACCCTTACTTTCGTCAGGGTCTGAGCCGCCCGGCCACCTCCAGCCACCGCGTCACCTCGGAGGCGCTGAAGTGGCGGATCGCCCAGTCCACCAGGCGCAGGCTCATGTGCGCCCAGCAGCGCAGCGCCACCCGCTCGGGCACGTCCACGTGCAGGCCGGGGGCCCGGTGCGCGAGGTCGAAGCGGAGCGTGAACAGGTCGAAGCCGGCGTCGCCGCGCGTCGCGCCGTCCCAGTCGATCACGCCGGTGATGACGCCGTCCGCGTCGACCAGGACGTTCTCCGGGTGGAAGTCGGTGTGCACGAGGTCGTCGCCGTCGAGGACGTCGCCGGGGAACGCCCTGCCGACCTCCTCGATCTGGTCGAGCAGGCGGCGGGTGCGGCCGTCGTAGGAGCGCAGCGAGCCGTGCAGGCAGAAGCCGGGCCCGTCCTCCAGCAGGAACAACCGTAGCGGCGGCAGGTCGGAGCGGCCCGCGAGCACGCCCCGGCACCGCCGGTTGATCTCGATCATCTGCTCGACCAGTTCCGCCGTGGCCTTCTCCGGGACACGGCCCGGCAGCAGCTCCTGGACCAGGAGGGGTGGGTGGACCAGCTCGTACGCGGGCGCCGGCACCCCCGCCGCCCGCGCCACCTCAAGCAGCGGGCCGACGTCGGGCCCCCGGGTCAGGACCGACCGGCGGCCGTCGGGCCAGCGGACGTAGGCCGCGCCTACCTGCCCGCCGGGGCACGGCCCCTCGTAGGCGAGCGGCACGGGCAGGTCGCGCAGGGCCTGCTGGACGTCGAGCTTCGGTACGGGCGGCAGCGTCACGATCTCTCCTCAGCCGGGTGACCTCACTCACAGCCGTCACAACCGGGCGGGCCATCTCGTCTTTGAGTGCATGGAACGAACGAGTGTAGTGATCACCGGTGCGAACAAGGGGCTCGGCCTGGAGACGGCCAGGCGGCTCGGCGAGATGGGCTGGCAGGTCTTCCTCGGCTCCCGCGACGCAGGACGGGGCCGCGCGGCCGCCGAGAAACTGGCCGCCGACGGCATCGAGGTCGTCGTGATTCCCTTGGACGTGACCTCCGACGAGTCGGTCGCGGCGGCCGTGAGCCTGGTCCGTGAGCACACCGATCACTTGGACGTGCTGGTCAACAACGCGGGCGCGCCGGGCAACGTGCTGCCGCCCGCCCAGGCCACGGCCGATGAGCTGCACGCCGTCTACGACACCAACGTCTACGGGCCGGTCCGCGTCACCCACGCCTTCCTGCCCCTGCTGGAGGCGTCGGACAACCCGCGCGTGGTGAACGTCGGCAGCGGCGGCGGCTCCTTCGGCGTGGTCACCGACCCCGGCCAGCCGGTCTCGAAGATGCACGAGCTGGCGTACAGCTCGTCGAAGGCCGCCCTCAACATGATCACCGTTCGGTACGCGCAGGCGCTGCCGCACATCAAGTTCAACGTGCTCACCCCCGGCGAGATCGTCAACCGGGCCTACACCGCCACCGACATGAACCACCACACCGGCACGCTCACCGTCACCCAGGGCAGCGACCCGATCATCAGGCTCGCCACCCTCGACGCCGACGGGCCGAGCGGCGTCTTCATCGACCGCCTGGGACCGGTGGCCTGGTGAGCACCGGACATTTCGGGAAGGGTACGGATATGTCGCGAGCGGACGATGAGGGCTACCGGCCCCTGCTGTTCTCCATCGCGTACGGGATGACCGGATCCGTCGGCGACGCCGAGGACATCGTCCAGGACGCCTACCTCCGACTCACCAGGGCCCGCCAGGCGGGCACCACGGTCGCCGAGCCGAAGGCGTACCTGACGACGGCCGTGACCCGGCTCGGCATTGACCACCTGCGGTCGGCGCGGGTACGGCGGGAGACGTACGTGGGGGACTGGCTGCCCGAGCCGGTCGTCGTCCCCGGCCTCGGTGCGGGGCTCACCTCAGGCCCCGCCGCTGGGCCCGCCGAGCACGCCGAACTGTCCGACTCGCTGTCGATGGCGTTCCTCGTGCTGCTGGAGGCGCTCTCGCCGGTGGAGCGGGCGGTCTTCATGCTGCGCGAGGTCTTCGGGTACGGCTACCCCGACGTGGCCCGCGTCACCGGCAAGACCGAGGCGAACTGCCGGCAGATCTTCGCCCGCGCCCGCCGCAGGATCGCCGAGGGGGCACGGGAACCCGGCGGGCCGCTCGCCCCCGCGCGGCGGGCGGAGGGCGCCGAGCTGGCCCAGCGCTTCTTCGAGGCCGCGTCAGGCGGCGACCTCGACGCGCTGCTCGACATGCTGGCCCCCGACGTGGTGCTGCACGGGGACGGCGGCGGCAAGGTGCCCGCGCTCTCGTGGCCCGCGACCGACCGCCTGCGGGTCGCGCGGCTGCTCCTCGGCGGCCTGCGCCGGTTCAGGGCGCTCGGCGTCACGCTCAGTCTCGCCTGGGTCAACGGCCGCCCGGGAGCGGTCCTGCACGACGCCGAGGGACGGGTGGCGAGCGTGGTCGAGCTGTCGATCGCGGACGGGTACGTGCAGGCGATCCACTCGGTCGCCAACCCCGACAAGCTGCACCACCTCGGCCCGGTCTCCGACGTGGGCCTCCGGAACCGCTGACGCCTCACGGGTCAGGCGGGTCAGGCGGGGCCGGTGGGGCCGGTGGCCTCCATGGCGGCGGGTGGGGCCGGAGCGGTGGCGGGAGCCGTCCAGAGGCCAGTCAGGGCGTCGATGAGGCTGGTCGCGGTGGCGTCCCAGGTGGGGCTGAGCGGGTCGCCCTCGTTGAGCGCCCGCTCCCGCTCTGCCAGCGCGTGCACCAGGAGGAGGCGGCTCATGTCGGCGCGGTGGCGGCGCGTCCCCTCCGGCACTCCGGGCAGCAGCCGGAACATGCCGGCCAGGCTCGTCCGCATGGACGGCGTGGAGACGGCCTCGTCGATGACGATCTCCCGCATCGGAGGCACGGTGTTGATCTGCGCCATGCACTGGGCTCGCACGCTCGGCACGCCCAGCGCCGCCAGGTGGTCGGTGGCCGGGCGGACCAGGCACGAGATCCAGTCGCGCAGCTCACCCGACTCGCCCATCTCGGCCAGCAGCCGCAGCCGCCGCCGTTCCAGGTCGTGGGTGTAGCGGCGGACGATCGCGCGGACCAAACCGGCCTTCGACCCGAAGTGGTAGCCGACCGCGAAGTTGTTGGCCTGGCCCGCCGCCTCGCTGATCTGCCGGTTGGACACCTCGCCGACGCCGCGCTCGGCGAACAGCCGCTCCGCCGTGTCGAGCAGCGCCTCGCGCGTGTCCCTGGCCCGCACCCCGCGGCGCTCGGGCGCGGGCCCCGAGGACGTCACCATCGCACCGGTACCTCCTCCAGCCCCCCGACCACCAGCCCCTCGCGACGGCGCAGCTCGGCGGCGGGGACGGCCGGCTCCAAGCCGGGCAGCCGGTCCAGCAGCACCTTGAGCACGGCCTGCAGCTCCGTGCGGGCCAGCGCCTGCCCGAGGCAGGAGTGCGGGCCGGCGCCGAAGGCGACGTGGGGGTTGGGTGAGCGGTCGAGCCGCATCTCGTCCGCCTCGTCGAACTGCCGCTCGTCACGGTTGGCCGCGGCCATGCTGCACACGACGGTGGTGCCCTTCGGCAGCGTCTGGCCGCTCACGGAGACCTCTTCCGTGAGGTAGCGGGGCATGCCGAAGCCGGGGTTGGCGTCGAAGCGCAACGCCTCCTCCACGGCGGAGCGGATCAGTGTGCGGTCGGCCAGCAGCGCCTCCCAGCGCCCGCGGTCGGCCAGCAGCATCGACATCATCTTGCCGATCATATTGGCGGTCGTCTCGTGCCCGGCCACCAGCAGGCCCCTGGCGGTGCCGATCAGCAGCTGCTCGGTCAGCCTGCCGTCCAGGCCCTCGACGAGCGCGAGCAGCTCGCTGATCAGGTCGTCGCCCGGCTCCTTCCGCTTGGCGTCCACCAGCGCCACCAGGTAGGCGTCGAAGTCGGCCTGTGCGGCGTCGATCTCCTCCTGGGTGAACCTGGTCATGCTGAGCATCGTGTCCGACCAGTACGCGAACCTGGCGCGGTCGGCGTCGGGCACCCCGAGCAGGTCGCAGATGGCCCACACCGGCAGCGGGAACCCCAGCGCGGACACCAGGTCCGCCGGCGCGCCGCCCGCGATCATCTCCTCGACCAGGTGCTCGGCCATCGCCTCGATGCGCGGCCGCATCGCGGTGACCCGCTTGGCGGTGAACGCCTTGCCGACCAGCTGCCGCCAGGCGCGGTGCTCATCGCCCGTCATGCTCCTGCCCCGGTTGCCGAACACGCCGCCCGACTCGTTGGCGGTCACCCTGGCGGCGTCCGGCGCGTCGAGCTGGCGGGTGAAGCGCGGGTCCGACAGGACCTGCTTGACGTCGTCGTACCTGGTCAGCAGCAGCGCCTGGTCGCCGCTCGCGAGCCTGATCGGGGCGACGGGGCAGCCCGAGCGCAGCTCCGCCCATTCGGGCGGCGGCTCCAGGGCGGTGGGGTTGGCGAACGGGTAGTCGGGAACCTGCTGCGCGCTCACACGTCCTCCCAGAGGTGCTTGTGAGGCCCAGCTAAGTCAATCCGCTTAAGTAAATCAAGTGATTGAGAACGGTGTCCGTACGTGGCGGTCCCGGCGATGCGTGGGGCGGACGCGTGAGATGCTGCATTTGTGACCACGACTGAGCAGGCCGAACCGGCCCCACGCCGCCGGCGGGGCCGTCCCGGCTATGACCAGTCCGCGATCCTGCGCGCCGCCGTCGAGATGTTCAACCGCCGCGGCTACGACGCCACCAGCATGGGCGACCTGGCCAAGGAACTCGGGCTGACCAAGCCGGCCATCTACCACCACGTGACCAGCAAGGAGCAGCTGCTCGGCCAGGCGCTCGACGACGCGCTCGACGAGCTGACCGCCGTGGTGACCGAGGCGTCCCGTGAGCCGGGCGGGCGCAGCGCGTACGAGCGGCTGCGCGAGGTCGTGCGGCGCAGCGTCGAGGTGCTCGTCGCGCACCAGCCGTCGGTCACGCTGCTGCTGCGCGTCCGGGGCAACAGCGAGGTCGAGCTGGCCGCGCTCGAACGGCGCCGCTGGCTCGACGACCGGCTCGCCGCCCTGGTGGCCGACGCGGTCGCCGAGGGCGCGCTGCGCGACGACGTACCGCCCGCGCTGGTCAGCCGCCTGCTGTTCGGCATGGTCAACTCGCTCGCCGAGTGGTACCGCCCCGACGGCGCCTACGACCAGGCGATGGTCGCCGCCGCCATCACCTCCATCGCCTTCGACGGCCTGGCCAAGCACGAAACCTGACCGGCCGGCCTGACCAGGGGAGTGGCCTGGTCAGGCGGTGTCACCAGGTGTAGAAGCCCTGGCCGGTCTTGCGGCCGAGGTGGCCTGCGGCGACCAGGTCGCGCAGGATCCGGGGCGGCTCGAAGCGCGGGCCCAGCTCGCGGGCCAGGTGTTCGGCGATGGCCAGCCGCACGTCGAGCCCCACGATGTCCGTCGTGCGCAGGGGCCCCACCGGGTGGCGGTAGCCGAGTGTCATCGCGGTGTCGATGTCGGCCGCGCTCGCCACGCCCTCTTCGAGCATCCGCATGGCCTCCAGCGCCAGGCTCACCCCGAGCCGGCTGCTGGCGAAGCCCGGCGAGTCGGTCACGGTGATGGGCGTCTTGCCGAGCGCCGCCACCCAGCCCTGGGCCCGGGTCAGCAACCCGGACTCGGTCGTGGGCGCGGCGACGATCTCGACGAGGTCGCTCACCGGGACCGGGTTGAAGAAGTGCAGGCCGAGGAAGCGTTCCGGGGCGGCCAGCCCGGCGGCGAGCCCGGTCAGTGACAGGCTGCTGGTGTTCGTGGCGAGCACCGCGCCGGGCGCCCGCTTCTCGGCGACGGCCAGCACCTCCGCCTTGAGCGCGGCATCCTCGGGCACGGCCTCGATGACCAGATGGCAGCCCGCCAGGTCGCCCGGGTCGGTCGTGATCCGCAGCCGGGCCAGCACGGCCTTCTGCGGCTCACCGAGCGTGCCCTTGGCGGCGGCCTTGCCCACGCTGCCCTCGACCCTGGCACGAGCGGCGGCGGCCGTCTCCTCGCCGCTCTCCACGACGACGACGGCGCTGCCCGCGACGAGGAACGCATGCGCGATGCCCGCCCCCATGCGGCCCCCGCCGAAGACACCGACGTCACCCGGCAAGGCGCCGGGCCGGTCGGTCGGCCGGTCGGTGGGCCGGTCGGTGGGCCGGTCGGTGGGCGGGTGGGCGTGGTCCGGGTGGTCGGTGGTCATGGGCGCGGTCCCTTCCGCTCGCGGCGTTCCAGGAACGCCGTCATGCGCGCGTACTTCTCCTCGGTCTCGAACAGCACCGCCTGCGCCACGTCGTCCACGAACGGGTGCGCCTGGCGCGGCGCGTGGAAGACGGCCTTCATCAGGCGGGTCGCGAGCGGGGCCTGGGCGGCGATGCGGTCGGCCAGGCGGTGCCCGGCGGCGAGCAGGTCGTCCGGCTCGGCGACCTCGTGCAGCAGCCGCACGTCCCTGGCCTCCTCGGCCGTCAGTACGCGGCCGGCGAGCAGGATCTCCTTGGCCAGCGGCTCGCCCACCAGCTCGGCCAGCCGCCAGGCAGCGCCGGCGGCGGCGAGGATGCCGAGGCCGGTCTCCGGGTTGCCGATCCTGGTGCGGGGCGTGCCGATGCGGAAGTCGCAGGCGTAGGCCAGCTCGGCGCCGCCGCCCAGCGCGTACCCGTCGAGGAGGGCGATGGTGGGCATCGGCAGCCGGTGGACCCGGTCGAAGATCTTCGAGTTGATGCCGCGCAGCGCGTCCTCGCGGCCACGTTCACGCAGCTGGGCGATGTCGGCGCCGGCCGCGAACGTCCCGCCCTCGCCGACGAGCAGCACGACCTTCGGGTCCGCCTCGACGGCGGCGCACGCCTCGTGCAGCGCGGCCACCAGCTCGCGGTCGATGGCGTTGCGCACCTCGGGCCGGTTGAGCCGCCACACCACCCGGTCCGCGCCCTCCTCGATGAGAAGACTCGGCCCGCTCATGCCCGCTCCCCGCAGCTGGAAGTTGTCACGTGGGCTCCTGTTCAGGCGTCGTAGTCGACGGTGACGTGCTCGCCCACCGGATACGTCTGACAGGTCAGGACGAATCCGGCGGCCAGCTCGGACGGTTCGAGCGCGTAGTTGCGCCGCATGTCCACCTCGCCCGACCGTACGACGGCCCGGCACGTCCCGCACACGCCGCCCTTGCAGGCGAACGGCAGGTCCGCCCGGGTGGCCTGGGCGCCGTCGAGCAGCGTCGTCTCCCGGGAGACGGTCGAGGTGGTGCGCAGCCCGTCGAGCACGGTCGTCAGCTCGGTGGTGGCGCCGGGCGGGGCCGAGTCGTCCCTGTGCGGCGGGGGCGGCGGCGCGTCGGCGTAGAACAGCTCGACGTGCACCCGCTCGGCGGGCACGCCCAGCTCGGCGAGCACCGGCCTGGCCTGCTCGATCATCTCCAGCGGCCCGCAGAGCCACACGTGGTCGAACACCTCGACCGGGACGAGCGAGGTGAGCAGGCGGCGCAGCCGGTCGCCGTCGAGCCTTCCTGACAGCAGCTCGACGTCGCGCGGCTCGCGGGAGAGCGCGTGCACGACCTGGAGGCGGGGGCCGTAGCGGTTCTTCAGGTCGCCCAGCTCCTCGGCGAACATGACCGTGCGGCTGGTGCGGTTGCCGTACAGGAGGGAGACCTGGGCGCGGGGGTGGGTGAGGACGGTCGAGGCGATCGACAGCAGCGGCGTGATGCCCGAGCCGGCCGCCACGCACAGGTGGCGCTCGCCGCCGTCCGGGTCGGCCTGCCAGGAGCCGGTGGGCGGCTGCACCTCGATGACCGTGCCCGGCCGTACGTCGTGGACCAGCCAGGAGGAGAACAGGCCGCCGGGGATCTCCCTGACCCCGATGCGCGGCGCGGCGCCCGCCGGGGCGCAGATCGAGTACGAGCGCCGCTCCTCGCGTCCGTCGGCCATCCGGCGCAGGGTGAGCGACTGGCCGGCCTTGAACGCGTACGTGTCGCGCAGCTCGGGCGGCACCTCGAAGGTGATCGCGGCGGCGTCGTCGCACAGCCGGTCCACCGCCGCCACGGTCAGCGGGTGGAAGACGGCGGCCCTGGACGGCGCGGTCGCCGGCATGGTCATCGTTAAATCTCCTTGACGTGCTCGAACGGTTCGAGGCAGCCCGTGCAGCGGTAGAGGGCTTTGCAGGCGGTGGCGCCGAACTCGGAGGTGAGCCGGGTGTCCGCCGAGCCGCAGCGCGGGCAGCGCGGTGCCGCGCGCTTGGGGCCGAGGGTCAGCAGCACCGGCCCGGTACGCCGGGGCGCGGGGCCGGGCGGCGACAGCCCGGCGTCGCGCAGGGCGGCCCGGCCGCGTTCGGAGATCCAGTCGCTCGACCACGGCGGATCCAGCACCACCCGCACCTCCACCCGTTCGAACCCGGCGTCCTTGAGCCGGTGGACGAGGTCGTCGCGCATGGTCGCCATGGCCGGGCAGCCGGTGTAGGTCGGCGTGATCGAGGCGACCACCACCTCGCCGCCGCCGCCACCGGCGTCCCGCGTCACCTCGACACCGCGCAACACGCCCAGGTCGGCGAGGGTCAGCATCGGCATCTCAGGATCCCGCACCTGCCTCGCCACCTCGACCGCCGCGTCCGCCCGCGCGGCCGCGCCGTCACGCGCTCGCTCGGCCGTCTCGGCAGGCTGCCGCGTGGCCGCGCTGTCACGCGCTCGCTCGGCCGTCTCGGCAGGCTGCCGCGTGGCCGCATCCTCGCGCGCCCGCCCAGCGGGCGGCCCGTCGCCCGGCGTGGACCCCGCGCGGGGCCGAGCGGGGGTCACCAGCGCCCCATCGGGTGGGCGCGGGCGACCACCTGCATCTCGGTGAGCAGTCTGCTCAGGGCCTCGGTGTGCAGGCCGTGTCTGCCGGTGCGTCCGGCGACGCCGGCCAGCGGCGCCCGCTCGGGACGGTCGACGCCGCTCACCGCGAGCACCTGGTCCAGGACGGCGTCCACCTCGCCCGCCAGGGACGACGGGTCCACGCCCACCCCGGCGTCGGCCAGAACCCGTTCGAGCGGGTGGGCGGTGACCAGCTCGGCCCGCAGCGGCCACAGCGCGTCGAGCGCGGCCAGCAGCCTGCGGTGCGACTCCTCGGTGCCGCGCGCCAGCGTGAGGAACCAGCGCCCGGCCCAGTCGCGGTGGTAGGCGACCTCCTTGACGCCCTTCCCCGCGACGGCGGCGAGCACCTGGTCCCGGCTGGCGCGCAGCCGTTCGAACAGGGCGAGCCGAGCCGCGGAGAACAGCAGCAGCCGCACCACCACGTGCGCGAAGTCCCCGTTCGGCACCTCACAAAGCCGCACGTTGCGAAAGTCGCGGTCGTCGCGGAAGAACGCCAGCGCGTCCTCGGCCGGCACCGGCGAGCCGTCGGGCAGCGCCGGCACCACGCCGGGGTCGGCCGCCGCCGCCCGCGCTAGCAGCAGCCGCGCCTGCCCGAGCAGGTCGAGCGCCATGTTGGCGAGCGCGATGTCCTCCTCCAGGTCGGGCGCGCGGCTGCACCACTCCGACAGCCGCTGCGACAGGACCAGGGCGTCGTCGCCGAGCATGAGGCAGTACGCGGCCAGCGCGGCCGGGTCCACCCCCTCGGGCACGGTGGTGTCGACCCCGGCCAGCGGGTCCTCGAAGTCGGTGCCGAAAGCCCACTGAGCGGAGTCACCGCCCTCGATCAGGCCGTCGAAGATGCTGCCGTGTTCGCTGCTGTGTTCACTGCTGTGTCCGCTCCGGGGTTCGCTGCGGGGTTCGTCGCTCATGAGCAGGTCCGATCAGATGTGCGGGACGTCGCCCGGGATCTCGTAGAACGTCGGATGCCGGTAGACCTTGTCGCCGCTGGGCGCGAAGAGCGGGTCCTTCTCGTCGGGGGACGAGGCGGTGATGGCGTCGGCCCGTACGACCCAGATGCTGACGCCCTCGTTGCGGCGGGTGTAGACGTCGCGGGCGTGCCGCAGCGCCATCTGGTCGTCAGGGGCGTGCAGCGAGCCGACGTGCACGTGGTTGAGCCCGCGCTTGCCGCGGACGAACACCTCGTACAGCGGCCATTCCCGGCGGTCGGCGCTCATCGGGCGACCTCCTGCTGTGAGCGCTCGGCGAAGGCGATGGCGGCCTCGCGTACCCAGGCGCCCTCCTCGTGGGCGGCCCTGCGGTGTGCCATGCGCTGGGCGTTGCACGGCCCGTCGCCGCGCAGCACGGCGGCGAACTCCTCCCAGTCGGGCTCGCCGAAGTCGTGGTGGCCGCGCTCCTCGTTCCAGCGCAGATCGGGATCGGGCAGCGTGACACCGAGCGCCTCGGCCTGCGGGACCGTCATGTCCACGAACTTCTGCCGCAGCTCGTCGTTGGAGTTGCGCTTGACGCCCCAGGCCATCGAGCGCGCGCTGTTGGGCGACTGGTCGTCCGGCGGCCCGAACATCATCAGCGACGGCCACCAGAACCGGTCGACCGACTCCTGCACCATGGCCCGCTGCTCGTCGGTGCCGCGCATCATCGTCATCAGCAGCTCGTACCCCTGCCGCTGGTGGAACGACTCCTCCTTGCAGATGCGGATCATCGCGCGGCCGTAGGGGCCGTAGGAGGTGCGGCACAGCGGCACCTGGTTGCAGATGGCGGCGCCGTCCACCAGCCAGCCGATGGTGCCGACGTCGGCGTACGAGAGCGTCGGATAGTTGAAGATCGAGGAGTATTTCTGCTTGCCGCTGAGCAGCAACTCCGTCAGCTCGGCCCGGGAGACGCCCAAGGTTTCGCACGCGGAGTACAGATAGAGCCCGTGCCCCGCCTCGTCCTGCACCTTGGCCAGCAGGATCGCCTTACGGCGCAACGAGGGGGCGCGGCCGATCCAGTTGCCCTCGGGCTGCATGCCGATGATCTCGGAGTGGGCGTGCTGGGCGATCTGGCGGATGAGCGTCCGGCGGTAGGCGTCGGGCATCCAGTCGCGCGGCTCGATGCGGTCGTGGCGGGCGATGGTCGCGTCGAACCCGGCTTGCAGGCGGGCCTCGAGGTCCGGCTCCGCTGGGGTGGTCGTCATCTTTCCTCCGACGCCTCGGGCTCATTTACTTATCGCTCGGTCAGTAATAAGGTCGCACACAGAGGGGTGCCCGCGCAAGGTCGCGCCCGGGGAGAGGAGACAGTGTGAGCACGCTGCTGGAGAGCTATGCCGCGGGACGGTGGTTCCGCGCGGCCGACGAGGGAGAGCCGCTGCTCGACGCGGCCACGGGCGAGGAGGTCGCGCGCATCTCCAGCCGCGGCCTCGACGTCGGCGCGATGGTCGCGTACGCCAGGCGGACCGGCGGTCCCGCCGTGCGCGCGCTCACCTTCCACGAGCGCGCCGCCCTGCTCAAGGCGCTCGCCAAGCACCTGCTGAAGCGCAAGGAGGAGCTGTACGCCCTGTCCGTACGCACCGGCGCCACCTCTCGCGACACCGCCATCGACGTGGACGGCGGCATCGGCACCCTGTTCAGCTACGCGAGCAAGGGCGTGCGCGAACTGCCCAACGACACGGTCTTCCTGGACGGGGGCCTCGAACGCCTCGGCAAGGGCGGCACGTTCGTCGGCCAGCACCTCTACACCTCGCGGCCGGGCGTGGCCGTGCAGATCAACGCCTTCAACTTCCCCGTCTGGGGCATGCTGGAGAAGCTCGCCCCCGCCTTCCTCGCCGGCCTGCCCTCGATCGTCAAGCCGGCGAGCCAGACCGCGTACCTCACCGAGCTGGCCGTCCGCATGATCATCGAGTCCGGCATCCTGCCGGAGGGCGCGCTGCAGCTCCTCGCGGGCAGCGCGGGCGGGCTGCTCGACGAGCTGACCGTGCAGGACTCCGTCGCCTTCACCGGCTCCGCCCACACCGCCGGCATCCTGCGCCGCCACCCCAACGTGCTGGACGGCGGCGTCGTGCTCGGCGTCGAGGCCGACTCGCTCAACTGCTCCGTCCTCGGCCCCGACGTGCGCGCGGACGACCCCGAGTTCGACCTGTTCATCAAGGGCGTCGTCACCGAGATGACGGTCAAGGCCGGGCAGAAGTGCACCGCCATCCGCCGGGTGCTGGTGCCCTCGGCCATGGCCGGGCAGGTCGAGGAGGCGCTGGCCGCCCGCCTGGCCAAGGTGAGCGTCGGCGACCCGCGCAACCCCGACGTGCGCATGGGCGCGCTGGCCGGGCTCGCCCAGCGCGAGGAGGTGCGCAAGGCCGTCGAGGCCCTGCGCGCGAGCGCCGACGTCGTGTACGGCGAGCCGGCGGGCGGCGCCTTGCTCGACGGCGACGCCACCCGCGGCGCGTTCATGACCCCGCTCCTGCTGCGGGCCAGGCCGGGTGCCACTGAGCCGCACGACGTCGAGCCGTTCGGGCCGGTCAGCACCGTGCTCGCCTACGACGGCCTGGACGAGGCCGTCGCCCTGGCCGCCCGCGGGCGCGGCAGCCTGGTCGCCTCCGTCGCCACCCACGACCCCGAGGTCGCGAGGTCCGTGGTGCTCGGGCTCGCGCCGTGGCACGGCCGGGTCCTGGTGCTCGACCGCGACGACGCCAAGGAGTCCACCGGGCACGGCTCGCCGCTGCCCGTCCTCGTCCACGGCGGGCCGGGCCGGGCCGGCGGCGGCGAGGAGCTGGGCGGCATCCGCGGGGTGCTGCACCACATGCAGCGCACCGCCGTCCAGGCCTCGCCCGACCTGCTCACCGCCGTCACAGGACGGTGGACGACCGGCGCCGCCCGCGCCGCGAGCGACGTGCACCCCTTCCGCAAGTCGCTGGCCGAGCTGCGGATCGGCGACACCATCGCCTCCGCGCCGCGCACGGTCACACGGGAGGACATCGAGCGCTTCGCCGAGTTCACCGGCGACACCTTCTACGCCCACACCGATCCCGAGGCGGCCGCCCGCAACCCGCTGTTCGGCGGCATCGTCGCGCACGGCTACCTGGTCGTCTCGCTGGCCGCCGGGCTCTTCGTCGACCCGGCGCCCGGCCCGGTGCTGGCCAACTTCGGCGTGGACGCGCTGCGCTTCCTCACCCCGGTCAAGGCCGGCGACGGCATCGCGGTGACGCTCACCGTCAAGCAGATCACGCCGCGCAGCAACGCCGACTACGGCGAGGTGCGCTGGGACGCCGTCGTCACCAACCAGGAGGGGCAGCCCGTGGCCACGTACGACGTGCTCACCCTGGTCGCCAAGACCTGGGACGGTGACGCCCGGTGAACGGCGCCGCCGTTCTCCTCGAACGCGACGGCGCCGTGGCGACCGTCACGCTGAACAGGCCCGAGCGCCGCAACGCGCTGGACGCCAAGACCAAGCTGCAGCTGCGCCTCGCGCTGGAGGACGTCGCCGGTGACGCGTCCGTCCGCGCGGTGCTGCTGGCCGGGGCGGGACGGGCGTTCTGCGCCGGCCAGGACCTGGCCGAGCACGCGGCGGCGCTGCGCGAGAACGCGGCGCACGCGTTCGACACCGTCGAGGAGGACTACGCGCCCGTGGTGCGGCTGCTCGCCACGATGCCCAAGCCGGTCGTCGCGGCCGTGGGCGGCACCTGCGTGGGCGCCGGGCTGGCCCTGGCGCTCGCCTGCGACCTGCGGGTGTTCGCCGAGGACGCGGTGCTCGGCACGGCGTTCGGCGCGATCGGGCTGACCTGCGACTCCGGGCTGTCGGCCACGCTCACCCGGTCGGTCGGCGAGTCGCGGGCCAGGGAGCTCGTGCTGCTCGCCGAGCCGTTCACGGCGCGGCAGGCCGTCGAGTGGGGCGTCGCAGGGCGGCTGGTGCCGCAGGACGAGCTGGCTCCGGCCGCGCGCGAGCTGGCCGAACGGCTCGCGGCCGGGCCCACCCTCGCGTACGCCGAGTCCAAGCGGCTCATCGCCGACTCGTGGGGGCGCGACCTCGGGGCGACGCTGGCCGCCGAGGCGCGCGCCCAGGCCCGCCTGGGCCTGACGGCCGACCACGCCGGCGCCGTGGCGGCGTTCCTGTCGAAACGCCGCCCCGCCTTCGACGGCCGCTGACCCCACCGTCCGAGCCACGGCCTGGGCCGCCGTCCGGGCCACGGCCTGAGTGACGGCCGCTCGCCGGGGCAGCGCTTCGGCAGGCGGCCACCTGGAGACCTTCGGCAAGGAGTGAGGGGCATGGAGAGCCATCCGTCCACGGCGACGAGCGTTCCGGCCGGTGAGGAGTGGCCAGAACGGGCCGCCGCGGCGCTCGACGACGTGGACCGCGCGATCATCGCCGAGCTGCGGCGCGACGGCCGCATGTCCGTGCGCACCCTCGCCGAGCACGTGCACATCTCCCGGGCCAGCGCGTACGCGCGGCTGACCCGGCTCATGGAGGACGGCGTGATCACCGGCTTCACCGCCGAGATCGCACCGGCCAAGGCCGGGCTGGGCACCAGCGCGTACGTGTCGATCACCATCGAGCAGAACTCCTGGCGGCAGGTGTCGGCCCGGCTGCGCGAGATCGCCTACGTCGAGCACTTCGCCATGGTCGGCGGCGACTACGACGTGCTGGCCCTGGTCAGGACGCCGGACAACGCGGCGCTGCGGCACGTCGTGCTCGAACGCATCCAGGACATCCCGGGCGTCCGCGCCACCCGGACCTGGCTCGTCTTCGACGAGGCCCGCGGCCAGGGCGCCCACTGGAGCCGAGCCCGGGGGTAACGAGGGCGGCGGGTGAGGGCCGGTGGATCAGGGGTGGCGCGGGTGGCGGCAAAACGTCCGGCTGGTCATAGCTTCCTCCGCTGGCCAAATCGACAAATGGCCGTGAGAAGCGTGGTTTGCAGCCATTTGTCGCCTATCGCCGCCGATGTCTTGAACGAATGGCTCGCTACGCGGACGCTTCTCTTGTCCACCGTCCAGAGAAAGCGAGCGTCGCCATGTCTCATCCCCAGGTGGTCGACGGTCTCCTCCCCGCGCCCGTCCCCGTGCGTTTCGTCGCCGAGGACGGCACCGCCGTCGATCCCCCCGCCGCGTACCCGATGCCGGCCGGCGAGCAGCTCACGGAGGCCTACCGCCGGATGGTCATCGGCCGCCGCTTCGACCGCCAGGCGACCGCGCTGACCAAGCAGGGCCGCCTCGCCGTCTACCCCTCCAGCCTGGGACAGGAGGCCTGCCAGATCGGCGGGGTGCTCGCGCTGCGCGACGACGACTGGCTGTTCCCCACCTACCGCGACAGCGTGGCCCTCGTCTCCCGCGGCCTCGACCCCGTCGAGGTGCTCACCCTCCTGCGCGGCGACTGGCACTGCGGCTACGACCCCGCCGCCGTCCGCGTCGCCCCCCAGTGCACGCCGCTCGCCACCCAGACCATCCACGCGGTCGGCATGGCCGAGGCGCTGCGCCGCAAGGGCGAGGACGCGGTCGTGCTGGCCTTCATCGGCGACGGCGGCACCAGCGAGGGCGACTTCCACGAGGCGCTCAACTACGCCGGCGTGCTGCGCTGCCCGGTCGTGTTCCTGGTGCAGAACAACAAGTACGCCATCTCGGTGCCGTTGGCCAGGCAGACCGCCGCGCCCGCGCTGGCGTACAAGGGCGTCGGGTACGGGGTGCCGTCCGAGCAGGTGGACGGCAACGACCTGGTCGCCGTGCTGTCGGTGCTGACCGAGGCCGTCGGGCGGGCCCGAGCGGGCGGCGGCCCGTTCCTGGTCGAGGCGCACACGTACCGGATGGACCCGCACACCAACGCCGACGACCCCACCCGCTACCGCGACGCCGAGGAGGCCGCGCGGTGGGAGTCGGCCGACCCGCTGGCCCGCCTGGAGACCTATCTGCGCGGCCGGGGCCTGCTGGACGACGCCGGCGTCGCGGCCGCCGCGCAGGCCGCCGACGCCTACGCCGCCCGCGTCCGCGACCGCATGAACGCCGACCCGGAGACCGACCCGTTCGAGCTGTTCGACCACGTCTTCGCCGAGCCCACGCCGCAGCTGCGCGAGCAGCGCGAGCTGCTGCGGGCCGAGCTGAGCGCCACGGAGGAGTGACGATGACCGCCATGCCCGTGTCCGCACCAGGACCCGTCGCCGCGTCCAAGCCGACCTCTATGGCCCAGGCACTCAACGCCGCCCTGCGCGACGCGCTGCGCGAGGACGAGCGGGTGCTCGTCTTCGGCGAGGACGTCGGGCCGCTCGGCGGGGTGTTCCGCATCACCGACGGGCTGACCGGGGAGTTCGGCGAGGAACGCTGCTTCGACACCCCGCTCGCCGAGTCCGGCATCGTCGGTCTCGCGGTCGGGATGGCGATGGGCGGCTTCCGTCCCGTCGTCGAGATGCAGTTCGACGCGTTCGCCTACCCGGCCTTCGAGCAGATCGCCTCCCACGTCGCCAAGACCCGCAACCGCACCCGCGGCCGGGTGTCGCTGCCGATGGTGATCCGCATCCCGTTCGCCGGCGGCATCGGCGGGGTCGAGCACCACTGCGACTCCAGCGAGGCGTACTACGCCCACACCCCAGGGCTCAAGGTCGTCACGCCCGCCACCGTCGAGGACGCGTACTGGCTGCTCCGCGACGCCATCGACGACCCCGACCCGGTGATCTTCATGGAGCCCAAGAAGCTGTACTGGGCCAAGGACGACTTCTCGCCCGCCGAGCGCCGCGCCCCCGGCTTCGGGCGGGCCGTGGTGCGGCGCGAGGGGAGTGACGCCACGCTCGTCGCGTACGGGCCCGGCGTGCCCGTCGCGCTCCAGGCCGCCGAGACGGCCGCCGCGGAGGGCCGCTCGCTGGAGGTGGTGGACCTGCGGAGCATCGTCCCGTTCGACGACGAGACCGTGGTGTCGTCCGTACGCAGGACGGGGCGGTGCGTGGTGATCCAGGAGGCGCAGGGGTTCGCCGGGGTGGGGGCCGAGATCGCGGCCCGCGTACAGGAGCGGTGCTTCCACTCCCTGGCCGCGCCCGTGCTGCGGGTCACCGGCTTCGACATCCCGTACCCGCCGCCCAAACTGGAGCACACCCACCTGCCCGACGTGGACCGGGTGCTCGACGCGGTGGACCGGCTCCAGTTCGACGACCGGCCCGACCTGCTGCACCTCAGCAGGGAGGCGTCTTGACATCCTCCCGCTCTCGAAGGAGGGGGAGTCCCACGGTCGCCCATGGGTCTTCCCCGCTTCACAGCCGGTCGCCCGCGAGAGGACTCTCGTCGAGGTCTTACACCAGCTCCACAGGAGTTCCAGCTCTCCACCAGCCCGGCGGCAAGCACGTTCGACACGGTCACCGTGGACGGCTCGCCGCCCTGCGGCAGCGGGCGCGACCACACGATGTCCGACGGGGCGTCCATCTTCAGCCACCGATCGCGCGCGTGTTCGATGATTCCGGTCTGTCCGGCAGCCAATCGCCTCTCCCCGTCCTGTTCCGCAAGCATCCAATTCCCTCCCCGCCTGCGGGCGGGGGCTTCCCCGGAGGTTTCTGATGACGGCCACCGGTACGCGGCAGGTGTTCCGCCTGCCCGACCTCGGCGAGGGGCTGACCGAGGCCGAGGTGCTCGACTGGAAGGTCGCCGTCGGCGACACCGTCGAGGTGGACCAGATCGTGGTCGAGGTCGAGACGGCCAAGGCGGCCGTGGAGGTGCCGGTGCCGTACGCGGGGACCGTCCTCGCCCTGCACGCCGCCCCCGGCGCCGTCCTGTCGGTGGGCGAGCCGCTCATCGAGATCGGCGGCGCAGCACCGGCCGAGGACCCGGCGGCGTCCCGGTACCGCGAGGAGGAGCGGGCCGGCAGCGGCAACGTCCTCATCGGCTACGGCACCGGCCACCACGGGACCTCCCGCCGCCGTCGCCGCCCCGCCCCGCTCAAGGCGCCGGCCCCCGACGCCCGCCCGCTCAAGGCGCCGGCTGAGGACGCGCGGCCGCTCAGGAGTGCCGCGGGAGAGGCGCGCCCGCTTCAGCCCTCGGCTGCGGACGCGCGCCCGCTCAAGACGTCCTCGGCGGGCCCGCGTCCGCTGAGGCAGGAGGCGGCGAGCTCCAGGACGCCGGGGCAGGCGCCGCGGGTCATCTCGCCGCTGGTGCGCAGGATCGCCCGCGAGCACGGCATCGACCTCGCCCAGGTCACCCCCACCGGCCCCCGCGAGGTGATCCTGCGCCGCGACGTCGAGCAGGCCATCGAGCGAGCGGGCGCGGCGAGCCCCGCCACCCCGCGACCGCTGGAGCGCATCCCGCTGCGCGGCGTCCGGCGGGCCGTGGCGGAGAAGATGAGCCGCAGCCGCACCGAGATCCCCGACGCCACGACCTGGGTGGACGTGGACGCCACCGACCTGGTCGCGGCCAGGGACGCGCTCCGCCGCACCCGCCCCCAGCTCGGCATCGGCCTGCTGGCCCTGCTCGCCCGCATCTGCGTGGACGGCCTGCGCCGCTTCCCCGAGCTGAACTCGACGGTGGACACCGACCGCTCGGAGATCGTCAGGTACGGCCACGTCAACCTCGGCTTCGCCGCCCAGACCGACCGCGGCCTCGTCGTCCCGGTGGTCCGCGACGCCCACCTGATGACCACCGCCCAGCTCGCCGCCGAGCTGACCCGGCTCACCGGCCTGGCCAGGGAGGGCAAGCTGCCCCCCGAGTCGCTGACGGGCGGCACGTTCACGCTCAACAACTACGGCGTCTTCGGCGTGGACGGCTCCACCCCGATCATCAACCACCCGGAGGCGGCGCTGCTGGGCGTCGGCCGGGTGATCGACCGCCCGTGGGTGCACGGCGGCGTCGTCACCGCCCGCAAGATCGCCCAGCTCTCCCTGACGTTCGACCACCGGGTCTGCGACGGGGGAGCGGCGGGCGGCTTCCTGCGCCACGTCGCCGACTGCGTGGAGAACCCGGCCATCCTGCTCGCCGACACCTGACCCCCGCCGACCCCCGGGGGTCAGCGCCGTACGTGCTCGCGGACCGCCAGGCCGGCCGCCAGCACGTACGGGCCGAGCAGCAGCGCGACGCAGAGCAGCGCGTACCAGAAGGCGGGGTCGAGCGGCCCGAGCACGAACCGGCCGGCCGCCCACCCCAGCACGCTCACCACCACCGGCAGGACGAAGACCACGAACCAGGCCAGCACCACGGCGAACCCCGCCAGCCACACCCACCGGAACCACCGCCCCACCCTGAGGTCGGCGGGCGAGGCCCGGACCACCTCGGCCGCCTGCGCCCGGGTGAGCCGGCCGAACGCGTGCCGCAGCAGCAACGTCTTGACCCGCCACAGGTCGCGGCAGCCGAGGGCGTGGACGAGCACCCCGTACAGGTCGGTGCGCAGGAAGATCATGCACTGCCACAGCAGGCCCGCCAGCTTCACGAACACCCAGGCGGCGAGCGTGGCGTCCACCACCGGCTCCGGCGACCACACCCCTTTCTGGATCAGCAGGCGGGCGGTCAGCAGCGCGGCGAGCACCACCACGTCCACCGCCATCCCGCCGAGCAGCGGCCCGAAGCGGCGGCGGCGCGGCACCGACCACAACTGCGACAGGTCGGTCTCCAGGACGAGCAGCATCATCCGCCGGTCCACCCCGAACCTGGCCGTGAGCCCCGCCGCACGGGCGGCCAGCCAGTGCCCGCCTTCGTGCAGCGCCGTCGAGACCAGCACGAACGGCATCAGCAGCAGCGCGCTCAACCCGACGTCGTCCAGCACGAACGCGTCCTCGGCCGGGTCCGGCAGCAGCGACGGCGAGGTGATGAAGACCGCCAGGCAGAACAGCGCGAGCACGACGTAACAAGCCCACGCGACCTCCCCGAAGAAGGGACGGGCCACGCGCGTGCTCACCCCCGCCAGCCAGCGCCGCATCTGGATCGGCGCGGTCCTGACGGCTCGGCGCTCGTCGTCCGGCCGGTCGTCCAGGAACCCCAGCTCGGCCAGGGTCGCCATGAACGCGGGCAGATCGACGGGCTCGCCGGCGAACGCGGCGGCCTCGGCGGCGGCCTCCTCCTCGGTCGCGCCGCGCAGCAGCGCCGCGACCACCACGCCGCCCACGGCGGGCATCGCCACGAACATGCCGGTGGCCGGGTCGCCGACCAGCACCTCCTCGCCCTCCCCGACCACCGTGAGCGGGCGCAGCCGTACGGTGGTCACGGGACGCGCCCGGCGTCGTTCTGCGGGGCCGCCGCGCACGCCGGGCAGGCGGGGTCGCGGGGGAACGGCTGCCGCACCGGGACCAGCCCGTCCAGCAGGTCGAGCACCACGCGCGCCCCCGCCGCCCGCGGCGGCTCGACCTTCGTCAGATACCGCATGACCTCGTACGCGACCAGCGACCCGACCTGCATCGCCATCGGGCCGGTGAGCCCGTTCGCCAGCCGCAGCCCGCGGGTGAGCCGCTGGGCCACCGCCGCGGTCGTCCGCTCGCCGGGGTTAGGCAGGTCGGACTCGTCGCAGCGCAGGCAGGCGCTCCTGCCGGGATCGACCGAGAAGTAGATGAGCTGGGTCCGCGTCATGCCACCGGCCACCAGCGGGACGCCCGCGCGCAACGCGGCCTCGTTGACCCAGAGGTTCGCGTCGGGGGCGCCGTCCAGGCCGCCGGCGATCACGTCGGCGTCGCCGGTCAGGTCCTTGAGGTCGTCTGGGCCGGAGATCCACCGGTCCACGGCGCGGACCTCGATGTCCGGGTCGTACTCGCGGACCCACTCCGCCGCCCGCTCCACCTTCGACCGGCCGACGTCGGCGCGCCGGTAGAGGAACTGGCGGGCGAAGTTGCGCGGCTCGATGTCGTCGCGGTCCACCAGCGTCAGCGCGCCGACGCCGAGCCCGGCCAGGCACTGCACGAGGGCCGAGCCGCCGCCGCCCGCGCCGAGCACGAGCACGTGGGACGCGCGCAGCCGCCGGACGAACTCCGCCCGCGACGTCCCCAGCCGGGCGAACGCCCCGAAGAACGTCAGATTGGAGAAATGCCGCTCGTCGGCCTCGGGATCGCCCAGCAGCCGCTCGTCGGCGTCCTCGACCAGCCCCAGGGAGTCGAGCCCGGCCAGCCCGTCGCGCACGTCGTCCGCCGTGACGGGGACGCCGCGCGCGGTCAGCGCCGCGCTCAGCTCGTCCGCCGTGGCCGGCCCCCTGGCCAGCTCATCGAGCAGCGCCGCGACCCGCCCGCCCGGGTCGGCCAGCGTGTACGCCTCGCGCGGGTCGTGCACGACCACGAGCTCGTCGCCCAGGGACTCCCAGGCGCATTCCTTCACCATCACCCGCATCGTTTCCCACCGGATCGTTCGTCATCGGCCGGCGGCAGCTCGGCCGGCCGTCATCGGTCGTCGGGATGGAGCCGCCGGGAGGCGGCGGACCGCCTCCCGGCCGGCTGAGAGGCGATGCCTCAGGTCACGAACTGCGTCGCCTTCACGGCCTCGACCTTGCGAACCTCGATCTTCATCTACGGCACCTCCTTCCTGGCTCCCCGGCGGGATGTCGTCGATCAACTTCCTCCTCTCGCCGACAGAAAGCCCATAAAGTCGCCATAGAGAAGGACGAAACGGCTGATCGTGGCAGGGAGGACGGTGGACTTCACGATCCTCGGACCGGTCAGGGTCCTCGACGAGGGACGGCCGATCCGGCTGGCCGCCAGGGCGCGCGCCGTGCTCGGCGTCTTCCTGCTCCACCCGGGCACCGTCCTGTCCAGGGACCGGCTGATCGCCTCGGTGTGGGACGACCCGCCCCGCTCCGCCGTGCCGAACCTGCAGCAGTACGTGACCGCGCTGCGCCGCGCCGGGATCGGCGTCGAGTCGGCGCCGTACGGCTACCTGCTGCGGCTCGACCCCGACCGGCTCGACCTGCTCACCTTCGACGAGGCCGCGCACCGGGCGCGGCTGGAGGCGGCCCGCGGCGACCTGGCGGCCGCGCACCGCCTGTTCGGCCGGGCGCTGGCGCTGTGGCGCGGCCGGCCCGCCGAGGACGTGCCGCTGGCGGCGACCGTCCAGGCCCGCATCGCCGAGCTGGAGGAACGCCGCGAGAACGCCAGGCTCGCCTGGATCGACGTCCGCCTGCGGCTCGGGCTGCACGACGAGCTCGTGGGCGAGCTGGCCCCGCTGGTGGACAGCGCCCCGCTCAACGAACGCCTGTGGCACCGCCTGATGCTCGCGCTGCACCGCGCCGGCCGCCGCGCCGAGGCACTGGAGGCGTACCGCCGCGCCCGCTCGACCCTCGTGAACGAACTGGGCATCGAGCCGGGCCACGACTTACGCACCCTCCACACCGCCCTCCTCAACGACACCGACCCCATGCCTCCAAGCACCGTCCGCGCCGTTGGCGAGGCCGGTGAGCCTGGGGGCGCCGCCGGCCACCGTGCGGGCGCTTCCTGCGGTGCCGGCCGCGCCCTTGGCGAGGATGGTGGTGTCGTCCGTTCCCGCGACGCAGGCGTTTCCTTGAGCCGGGAGCCCTCCTGGGCGGGGGCCTGCTCGCTTCCTGCGGACATCGCTGACTTCGTCGGGCGTGAGCGGGAGAGCGCTGAGCTGGTCGCGGCGCTCAAGGGTGGTGGGGGTGCGCCGCCGATCGTCACCGTCTCGGGGCAGCCGGGCGTGGGCAAGAGCACGCTGGCGGTGCACGTCGCGCATCGGCTGCGCGAGCGGTATCCCGACGGGCAGTTGTTCGTGCGGCTGGCGGGGGCGTCGGCGGCTCCGCGCGACGCGTCCGACCTGCTGGCCGAGCTGCTGCGGGTGCTCGGCGCCGACTTCGCCGCCCTGCCCACCGGCGTCGAGGAGCGGGCGGCGCTCTACCGGGCCAGGCTCGCCGACCGCGCGGTGCTCGTGCTGCTCGACGACGCGGCCGCCGAGGACCAGGTGCAGCCGCTGATCCCCGGGACACCCAGGTCCGCCGTGCTCGTCACCTCCAGAGGCCCGCTGCCCGCACTGCCCGGCGCGACGTCGTACGCGCTGGACGTGCCCCCGCTCGCCGACGCGCGCGACCTGCTGGCCGGCGTGGCGGGGGCGCAGCGCATGGCCGGCGACCCCGAGGCGGCCGAGGCGATCGTGCGCTCCTGCGGGCGGCTGCCGCTGGCGCTGCGCATCGCCGGCGCCCGCCTGGCCACCCGCCCCGCCTGGCCGCCGGCCGAGCTGGCGCGCCGGCTCCGCACCGCCTCACCGCTCAACGAGCTGCGCTCCGGCCCCCTGGACGTGCGCGCCACGTTCGAGGCGAGCTACGCCGCGCTGTCCGAGCCCGCGCGCAGAGCGTTCCGCCTGCTGGGTGCGGTGCCGGCGGACGGGGTGGCGGCCTGGACGGTGGCCGCGCTGGCCGGCGTCTCCGCGCACGACGTGGACGCGTCCCTGGAGGAGCTGGCCGCCGCCGGCCTGATCACCGCCGGTGACGGCGACGCCGCGGCCGCCCCCCGCTACCGCATGCACGACCTGCTGCGCGGCTTCGCCGGCGAGCTGTTCGCGACCGAGGAGAGCGCGCGGAGCAGGACGGCGGCGCTGCGCCGCGCCGCCGCCGAGGCGTGCGCGCGCACCACGGAGGCGGCCCGCGAGCTGCCGCCGGCCTTCGCCCCGCCGCCGCCCGGGCTGCCCGCGAGGACCCCGCCCTGCCCCGAGGGCGGCGCCTGGCTCGCCGCGGAACGTGCCGTGCTCGTCGCGCTGGCCGTGGCCGCGGCCCGGACCGGCCTCGTCCGGGAGGCGGCCCTGCTCGCCCAGGCGCTGGCGCCGTTCCTCATCGTGCGCGGCTTCCACGACGACGCCGTACGCCTGCTCGGCACGGTCGCGGAGGCCGCCGCCGAGGCCGGCGACACCGCCGCCGAGATCAGGATGCGCCTGATCCGCGGCGACGCCGAGGTGGACCGCAGGCGAGCGGGCGCGGTCGCGGAGGAGTTCAGGATGCTCCTCGCGCGCGGCTCGGAGACGGGCGACCGGCACGCCGCCGCGTACGCGCTGCTCGGGGTCGCCGCCACGCTGGAGTCCGACCTGGGCTCCGCGCTGGCCGCCGCCACGATGGCCGCCGAGCGGTTCGAGGCGCTCGGCGACGAGCACGGCCTGCTGGCCGCCTGGACCGAGATCGCCGGGATCCAGTTCTACCTGTCCCGCTACGACGCGGCGGCGGCGACCCTGCGGCGGGCCCTGGCCAGGGCCGAGGGCCACAGCGCCGTCAAGAGCGCCATCAAGAGCGCCGTCAAGAGCGCCGTCCACAGCGCCGTCCATCGGGCCCGGTTCCTGCGCTCGCTCGGCATCGCCTGCTACGAGACGGGCCGCGCCGACGAGGCGATCGGCCACTACCGGGCCGCCATCGACCTCAGCAGGGAGCTGCGCTGGAGCTACGGCGAACGGGTGACGCTGCGCCGGCTGGCCCAGGCCGAGGCCGCGCTCGGCCACTACGACACCGCCGTCGCCCGGCTGGCCAGGTGCGCCGAGATGTTCGAGGACGCCGGGGACGCGCAGGGGCAGGCGATGGTGGCGTACGCGCTGGGCGAGATCAGCCGCCGTCGCGGCGACGAGCGGGCCGCGCTGGCGCACTTCACTGCCTGCCTCGACCGGCTCGACCCGCTCAACGAGCCGGTCTGGACGGCCCGCGCCCGCGACCAGGCGGCCCGCTCGCGCGCCGCGCTCGGTTAGCCGGGCGGCTCGCTCAGGGCCAGGTCGAGGGCGGTCTCCACGTGGATCCGGGTGGAGTCGAACACCGGGACGGGGCTGTCGTCCTGGCCCACCAGCAGGGTGATCTCGGTGCAGCCGAGGATGACGCCCTGCGCGCCGCGCCCGGCCAGCTCCGCGATGATCTCCCGGTACGCCGCCCGCGAGGCGGGCTCCACCCGGCCCAGGGTCAGCTCCTGGTAGATGACGTCGTGGACGAGGGTGCGGGCCGGCTCGTCCGGCACCAGGATGTCGATGCCGTGATCGCGCATCCGCGCCCGGTAGAAGTCCATCTCCATGGTGAAGCGGGTGCCGAGCAGGCCGACCCTGGTGAGACCTGCCGCTGCGACGCGACGCGCGGTGGCGTCCACGAGGTGCAGGAACGGCACGCCGACGGCGCCTTCGACGGCGTCCGCCACCTGGTGCATGGTGTTCGTGCACAGCAGCACGAGGTCGGCGCCCGCCGACTCCAGGCTCTTGGCCGCCCCCGCCAGCAGCTCGCCGGCGCGGTCCCACGCGCCCTCGCGCTGCATCGCCTCGATCTCGGCGAAGTCGACGGTCAGCATCACGCTCCTCGCGCAGTGGTGACCGCCGAGGCGGCGGCGGGTCTCCTCGTTCAGGATCTTGTAGTACTCGGCGGAGGACTCCCAGCTCATGCCGCCGATCAGGCCGATGGTTCGCATCACGCGTCCCACCTTGCCGCGTGCTCCTGCTCTTAGGAAGGCTTGAACTTCTTGGCGCTGACCCAAGTAATACTTAAGGCATGGACGCGAACCGGTTGCTCATCTTCCGGGAGATCGCCCGTACCGGGTCGATCGCGGGCGCCGCCAGGGCGCTCGGGTGGACGCAGCCTGCCGTCAGCCAGCACCTGCGCCACCTCGAACGACAGGCGGGGGCGCCGCTCGTGCTGCGCCGCCCGCGCGGGGTGCAGCTCACCGAGGCGGGCAGGGCGCTGCTGCGCCACGCCGACGCGATCGCCGCCCGGCTGCAGGCGGCCGAGGAGGACCTCGACGCGCTGGGCCAGCGGCGGGCCGGCACGGTGCGGCTGGCGGTGTTCCCTTCCGCGGGGGCGACGATCGTGCCCGACGCCATCAGCCTGCTCGGCCGCCGCCACGCCGGCATCGACGTACGGCTGCGCGAGGCCGAGCCGCCCCAGGCCCTCGCGCTCCTGGAAGCCGGCGAGGTGGACGTCGCCGTCACCTTCACCCACACCGCCGACCCGATCGCAGGGGAGCAGGGCGCGGGGCCCGGGTTGGTGCGGGTGGTGGTCGGGGGTGATCCCGTGCGGCTCGTGCTGCCTGACGATCATCCCCATGCCGGCCCGCCCGGGGCGCCGGTCGACCTGAAAGTGCTGGCAGGGGAGAAGTGGATCGCCGGGTGCGAGCGGTGCGCCGCGAACCTGCGCGAGGCGTGCGGCGCGGCCGGGTTCGCGCCGGACGTGCGGCACGGCACGGACGACTACGTGGCGGCCCAGGCGCTGATCGCCCGCGGCCTGGCCGTCGGGCTGCTGCCCCAGCTCGCCCTGGACGCCGCGCTCCACCCCGGCGTCGCCGTACGCCCGGCGCTCCAGCTCCGCCCGCGCACCCTGCACCTGACCTATCACCGGGAGGCCGGCCAGATCCCGGCGGTCGCCGGCGCCCTGCGGGCCCTGCTCGACACCACGGCCGGCCGGCGAACCGCCTGACCTCAGCCGCCGGCCTCGCCCAGCGAGTCCTCGGGCAGCGCGGGATCGCCGCTGTCGTTCAGCGGATCGTCGCCCTGGTCGGTCGGCGTGTCGTCGGGCTGACCCGAACAGGCCGGGTCGTCCGCGCAGGCCGGGTCGGTGGGGGCGTCGTCGATGCCGTCGTCCACGTCGTCCTGGACGCCGTCGTCCACGGAGTCGTTCACGCCGTCGTCCACGCCGTCGTCAGGACCGTCGGTGGGCTCGTCCGACGGGTCCTTGGTCGGCTTGGGGTCGGGCGCGGTCACCAGGTCGTGCTCCTGCCCGGTGAACGACGGCGGCGGGAACTCCTCCACCGGCTTGCCGGCCATCGCCACCGCCATGAAGTCCCGCCAGACCTTGGTGGGCGTGCCGGCCCCCTCGATGCTGCCCAGCGAGACCTCGCGCTGCAGCACGTACCCGTTGGGATCCCGCAGGGCCTTCCCGGTCTTCGGGTTCGTCTGCGGCACCTCCTTGTACATCCCGACCGCCGTGGACAGCTGCGGGGTGTAGCCGACGAACCACGCCTCCTTGTTCTCGTTGTTGGTGCCGGTCTTGCCGGCGATCGGCCGGCCGCCGGGCAGCGCGGTGCCCCTGGCCGTGCCCGACCTGACGACCTGCTGCATCGCGTACGTCGCGTCGGCCGCGCTCTCCGGGCTGATGACCGGCTTGGGCGGGTCGACCTCCTTCATCACGGTCTTCCCGTCGGCCGTCTTGACCGCGACGACCACGTGCGCGTCGTGGTGCACGCCGCCGTTGGCGAAGATGCCGTACCCCGTCGCCTGCTGCACGGGGGTGACCAGGCCCGCGCCGATGGACATGCCGTACGCGTGGGTCTCGATCGCCTCTTCGAGGTTCTTCTCGCTGATCCCGGCGTCCTCGGCGATCTTCGCGACCTGTTCGAGCCCCACCTCCTGCGCCATGGTGGCGAACGCGGTGTTCACCGACTGGGCGGTGGCCTGGTCGATGGTCACGGCCGCGCCGAGGTCGTGGGAGTTGCGGATCGGCTTGGTGCCGGGCAGCGTGACGGGGCCCTTGCCGGAGACGCGGCTCTTGAGGCTGTAGCCCCGCTCCAGCCAGGCGGCCAGCACGTACGGCTTGAACGCCGACGCCGCCTGCTTGTAGGCGTCGAAGGCGTTGTTGGTGAAGCTCTTGAGGTAGTCGTGGCCGCTGTAGAAGGCGATCACCCGGCCGTTGCGCGGATCGACGGCGGCCATGTTCGCGCGGATGTGCTTGTCGCCGAGCGCCCGCAGGTTGCTCTCCACCGCCTTCTTCGCGGCCAGCATGAGCTTCCTGTCGAACGTGGTCGTCACCCGGTAGCCGCTGATGCTCAGCGCCTTCTTGTCGATGCCCCGCGAGGCCAGCTCCCGCTGGACGATGTCGACCATGTAGCCCTTGATGCCCTTGAAGGTCTCCACCTTCTGCTGCCGGGCCAGTTTGGGGAACTTCGCCGTCTTCGGCAGGTCGCCGTACCGCGCCGGGTCGACCTTCGCCATGCCGTCGATGGTGTACGCGAACCGCTCCCGCGTCAGCGCCCAGTTCTTCTCCTGCTCGGCCTTGTCGAAGCGGTCCGGCTGCTGGGTGCGTCCGGCCAGGTAGGCGGCCTCGGCGGGGGTCAGCTCGTCGACGTCCTTGTCGAAGAACGCCTGGGCGGCGGCCTGGATGCCGTTCGCGCCCCGCCCGATGTAGATGGTGTTGAGGTAGTTGGCGAGGATCTCGTCCTTCGACATCTCCTGGTTGGCGCGGATCGAGACGAAGATCTCCTTGACCTTCCGCTGCACGGTCCGCTCCTGGCTGAGGCCGTCGTAGTAGCCGCGCGCCATCTCCTGTGTGATCGTCGAGCCGCCCTGCACCTGCTGGCCGGTGAGCGTGCTGTACGCCGCGCGCATGATGCCCGAGATCGAGAAGCCGGGGTCGGTGCGGAACGACCGGTTCTCGGCGGCGATGAAGGCGTCCTGGACGTGCCGGGGGATCTTCGAGATGGGGACGATCTCGCGCTTGGTGCCGAGCCTGGCCAGCTCGGTCTTGCCGTCCCGGTAGTAGAGGATGCTGCCCTGCTCGGTGGCGTGCTCCTGCGTGTCGGTCGGCAGCGGCGTGTTCGCGTACGCCACCATGATCATCCCGAACAGGCCGGTCACCAGGACCATGATGCCGAGCACCACGGCCTTCCACCCGGGCACGAACCGCCGCCACCCGGTACGCCGCCGCCCGCCACCGCCACCGTCACCCTGCCGCGGCTCCGAGCCGGCCGCGTCCGCCCGGCTCGGGGCGGACGCGCGAGAGGTGGACGCACCAGGGGACGCACCAGGGGACGCACCAGGGGCGGAGGCAGGAGAGGCGGACGTAGGTGGGGTGGACGGGCGGCGACTGGACGGGCGCCGCCGCCTGCTCTGACGCGCCGCGGGCCGGGGCCGCTCCTGGGCGTCGTCCGGCCGTCCGGACGGCTCCGGTTCGTAGCTGTCGTAACTCACAGGTCCCTATTCACTCATCCGGCGACAAGATCCGCAGGAGAAATGCGACATTTTGCCTACCCCCCTAACGGTTAGCCAAGAAATAGCGGTCACCCCTCCAGGTGTCAACTCACCCGAACGGAGGATGCCGGGTGACGTGACGGGCGATGCCGCCGCGAGCGGGGCGGCGGGAGCCTTGAGGCATGGAAGCCATCGAGGTCAAGGACCTGCGCAAGGTGTACGGGAGCACCCCGGCCGTGGCCGGCGTGACGTTCACGGTCCACGCCGGTGAGATCTTCGGGATCGCCGGCCACAACGGGGCGGGCAAGACGACCACCGTCGAATGCCTCATCGGCCTGCGGAGGCCCGACGGGGGCAGCGTGCGGGTGCTGGGGGAGGACCCGGCGCGCCGGCGCCGCGCCGTGGCGCAGCGGATCGGCGTGCAACTCCAGGAGAGCGCGCTGCCGGAGCGGATGAAGGTGGCCGAGGCGTTGCGGGCGTACGCCGCCTTCTACCGCGCCCCCGCCGACTGGCGGCAGGTGATGGAGCGCTGGGGGCTGGG
The DNA here is from genome assembly GCF_042428605.1 of Nonomuraea salmonea. NCBI lineage: Bacteria > Bacillati > Actinomycetota > Actinomycetes > Streptosporangiales > Streptosporangiaceae > Nonomuraea > Nonomuraea salmonea. Next base: position 24,459 of record NZ_JBHMCF010000004.1, on the reverse strand, counting down.
CCCGCTGGCGCGCCAGGCGTACGGCGACCTGTCGGGCGGCCAGAAGCAGCGGCTCATGCTGGCCCTGGCGCTGGTCGGCGACCCCGAGGTGGTGGTGCTCGACGAGCTGACGACCGGCCTCGACCCGGTGGCCAGGCGGGAGACCTGGCGGCTGGTGAACGACCTGCGGGCGTCCGGCACCACGGTGGTGCTGGTCAGCCACTACTTCGACGAGACCGAGGCGTTGTGCGACCGTCTCGCGATCCTCGCGCGCGGCCGCGTCCAGGCGACCGGCACCCCTGCGGAGATCATGGCGGCCACCGGCACGGGGTCGCTGGAAGAGGCGTACTTCGCGCTGGAAGGAGCGGACCGATGAGAGCGTTCACCGCACTGGTCACGACGGAGCTGCGGCTGCTGCTGCGCGACCCCGCCTCGGTGTTCTTCATGATGGCCTTCCCGCTGATGCTGCTGGTGCTCAAGCGCGGCGACAGCGGCGCGGTGCCCGGCTACGTCGCGATGATCGCGGCCATCGGCGGCATGGGGGCGCTGCCGGGGGTGGTGGCCTCCTACCGGGAGCGCAAGGTGCTCAAGCGGCTGGCCACCACGCCGGTCTCGCCGCTGCTGCTGCTCGGCGCGCAGCTCGTGGCCCAGGTGACGGCCGCGCTCGCCGGGTCGGCGCTGCTCATCGTCACCGCGATCACCGCGTTCGGGGCCGCGGCGCCGCGCAGCGTGCCGCTCCTGGCGCTGGCGTTCGTGCTCTGCTCGGTGACGGTGTGCGCGCTCGGCTTCGTCATCGCCGCCGTCGTCGGCAACGCCAGAGGCGCGAACCTGGTCGGCATGCTGGTCATGTTTCCGATGATCTTCCTGGCGGGCGCGGCGGTGCCGCGCAGGGCGCTGCCGGACTCGCTGCGGCAGATCGGCGACTTCCTGCCGCTGACCCCCGGCGTGGACGCGCTCACCAGCGCCTGGTCGGGCACCGCCGCGCTCTTCCCGATGATGATCCTGGCCGGGATAATCGTCGCGGGCACGGCTGCGGCCGCGGCGCTGTTCCGATGGGAGTGACGAGGTGAACGTCTGGGAGGCGCGCTGGCTGCGCGCCTTCCACGTGCTGTTCTACGCCTGCCTGGCGCTCGGCCTGGTGCTGTCGCTCGGGGCCGGCTCCGCCCCTGGCCCGCTGCCGCTGGCGCTGCTCGCCGCGCTGGCCGGCTGGCACTGGTTCTTCGTCGGGCGCAGGCCCGAGCGGCTCGGCCGGCTCAACCCCATGGCGCTGCACGTCGCGGTGCTCTGCGGGCTGTACGTCGCGCTGGTGACGGCCGACCGCTCGTTCGACGTGGTGATCTTCGGGCTGATGCCGCAGCCGTACCTGATGCTGCCCGCGCCCTGGTCCTACGCGGGCGCGGTGGCGACGATCCTGTGCACGTTCGCCGCCAGGGGCTACCTCGACGACCCCGGCGCCCTGTGGCAGCTCGCCGGCAGCTCGGGCCTGGTGGTGGCGATCGGGCTGTTCGTCGCGTACGTCTCCCGCCAGAGCGCCCAGAACCGCACGGTCGGCGTCCTGGAGGAGCGGGCCAGGCTGGCCAGGGAGATCCACGACACCATCGCCCAGGGCCTGAGCGGCATCATCACCCAGCTTGAGGCCGCCGAGCAGGCCATCGAGGACACCCCCGACCTGCCGGCCGTACGCCGCAGGATCGCCCTCGCCAAGGAACTCGCGCGGGACAACCTCCGCGAGGCCCGCCGCTCGGTCGACGCGCTGCGCCCAGGCCCGCTCCAGGACGCCTCGCTGGAGGCGGCGCTGGCGGAGGTCGCCGCGCGGTGGTCGCGCGCCCACGGCACGACCGCCGGCGTGGCCGTCGAGGGCACGCCCAGGCCGCTGCCGCCCGAGGTGACCGCCACCGTGCTGCGCACCGCGCAGGAGGGCCTCGCCAACGCCGCCAAGCACGCCCGCGCCGGCCGGGTGGCGATCACGCTGACCTACATGGACGACGAGGTGACGCTGGACGTGTACGACGACGGCACCGGCTTCGACCCAGAAGCAGGCACGCGGGGCTACGGCCTGGCCGCCATGCGCGAGCGGGCCGACGGCGTGGGCGGCATGCTGACGGTCGAGTCGGCCCCGGGAGAAGGGACGGCCCTGTGCCTGCGCATCCCCTCAAACTGATGATCGTGGACGACCACCCGGTGGTCCGCGACGGCCTGCGCGGCATGTTCGACGGCATCGCCGACATCGACGTGGTGGCCGAGGCGGCCGACGGGTTCGAGGCGCTGGCCATGGCCAGGCGGGCCCGGCCGGACATCGTGCTGATGGACCTGCGCATGCCCGGCCTCGACGGCCTCGGCGCGATCCAGCGGCTGCGCGCCGACCATCCGGAGATCAAGGTGATCGTGCTGACCACGTACGACACCGACGCCGACGTGGCGCGGGCCATGGCCGCGGGCGTGGCCGGTTACCTGCTCAAGGACGCGCCCAGGGACGAGCTGCACCGCGCCGTGCGCGCCGCGGCGGCCGGCGGCGCCGTGCTCGCCCCCTCGGTCGCCTCCGCCCTCATCGGCCGCCCGCCCGCGCAGGACCCGAGCCCGCGCGAGCTGGAGGTGCTGCGCCTGGTCGCGCGGGGCGCGGCCAACAAGGAGATCGCGCGGACCCTGCTGATCAGCGAGACGACCGTGAAGACCCACCTCAAGCACGTCTTCGCCAAGCTCGGCGTGGACACCAGGGCCGCAGCCGTGGTCGTGGCCCTGGAACGTGGCCTGATCGGGCCCCCGCGCTAGCGTGGAGGTGTGCTCCTCGGGGGAGGCGACACGATGACGAACCGCGTCCGCACGCTCGGCCACTCCAACCGCACCTTCGGCGAGGTGCTGGAGATGCTGCGCGCCCACGACGTCACCTGCCTGGTGGACGTCAGGTCGTACCCGTCGTCGCGCAAGTTCCCGCAGTGGAACCAGCCCGCCATCACCGCCGCACTGCCCCCGGACATCGGCTACCGCTGGATCCGCGAGCTGGGCGGGCGGCGGCACACGCCGCAGGGCGTCCCGAGCCCCAACGGCGCGTGGGAGGTCAAGGCGTTCCGCGACTACGCCGACCACATGGCCACCCCCGAGTTCCGGCGCGGCCTGGACGAGCTGCTCCGGCTCGCCGAGCACGAACGACCGGCGATCATGTGCAGCGAGGCCGTGCCATGGCGCTGCCACCGCCGGCTGATCACCGACGCGCTGATCGTGGCCGGCGTCGAGGTCGTGCACCTCATGTCCGCCACGTCGGTGCGACCCGCGCAGCTCAACGAGCACGCGCGGGTCCGCGACGGGCTGCTGACGTACCCGCCGCCCGGCGATCAGGGCACCAGCGCCGCCAGCGGCACGTGATGCTGGCCCGCGTGGATGTCGCGATCCAGCGGGCTGCCCTGCGGGGTCGGGCGGGGGAAGGAGATCTTCACCACGTTCAGCGCCGGGATGCGGAAGATCCGCACGTCGGCCGGGACGAGGGCGTAGAGGCGGGCGATGACCTCCTCGTTGAGGAAACCCTCGTCGGCGACGATCGCGTAGCCCGCCGCGTCGCGCATGAACAGCTCCATCGTCACCCAGAACGGGCCCGCGTTCTTGGAGCGCACCTCCAGGGCGAGGTCGCCCAGCGTGGGCCTGCGGTCGTCGGTCATCGGGAGACCCCCTCGAGCAGCTCGATGCGGAACATCTCGGTCGGATCGTCCACGGCCACCACGTGGTTGAGCACGAACGCGTACGCGGGGCCGCGCTCGGTCTCGGCCGGCGACGTGGGGAAGGCCAGGCTCGGCAGGTAGTCCATGCCGGGCGTCGGCAGGTGCAGCATCAGCGGGTTCGCCACCTTGGCGATGGCCGTGGCCGTCGCCTGGTCGGGCGCGTTGACCAGCAGCATCACCCCGACCTCCCGGGGCGGCGCGGACGAGGGGTCGAGGTCGCCCAGCACGGCGTTGTAGCCGTAGGGACGGATGTCCACGACGTAGGCGTCGGGGTCGAGGCCGAGCGTCTGGCGTACGCGGGCGGTGAGCACCTCGTGCAGCAGCGCCAGCCAGGCGTCGATGTCGCCGAGGATGAGCGGGTCGCGGATCGCGGTGAACGACATGGTCTCGTAGCCGGTGACGCGGGCCCCTTCGAGCTTGATCGTGTGCGGGGCGGGCTCGAAGCGCGACCCCTCCACGCGCACCCGGCGGTCGTCCAGAGCCGTGTACGTGGCCTCGTCCACCACCAGCGTCCCCGCGGGCTCCCGCATCCGGTACGGATCCACCGTCTCGTACAGCATGTGCGCCGCCACCGACGTCGGCGTGCACGCCACGGCCGGGTCCAGCGGCTCGATCGTGAAGCCGCCGTGATCGACGGTGGCGAGCACCCCGCCGGAGCGCGGGTTCGTGGTGCACTGCCCGCCGCATTCCACGATCTTGGCCGCGTGCCAGGCCGGGCCCGCCGGCAGGCCCTTCATCAGCGGGTACGCCGCCGCGAGCGCGGTGTCGGTGGCCCGCCCGGCGAGCACGACGTCCGCCCCCGCCGCCAGGGCCGCCACGATGGGCTCGTGCCCCATCATGCCGACGATGTGGGTGCAGCCGTCGAGCGTGGCGGCGTCCAGGTCGCCCATGGGCGGCAGCGGATGGACGCGCCCCTCGTTGAGCCGCTCCTTCAGCGCGTCGGCCCGCTGCTCGCTGTAGACACGGGCCACCTTCAGGCTCAGCCCTTCCTCGCGCAGGATCGTCCCGGCGATGCCGGCGACCCAGTCCACGCCCGAGTCGGTGCCGCTGGTGCCGCACGAGCCGACGATCAGCGGGATGCCCGCGCCGGCCGCGGCGCGCAGCAGGATCCGCAGGTCGCGGGCGACGGCCGCGGCGGTCGTCTTCGGCGTGCCCGAGCCCAGGTAATAGGGGCCCGAGTCGGTGGAGCCGGCGTCGAGGGCGATCACGTCGGCCCCGAGCTCGATCCCGCGGTCGATGGACTCCGGCGGGAATCCCGCCCCCAGCATTCCGCTGGGCGCCAGGACCCTGATCGCCTCGGTACTCGTCATGATGTCCTTTCTGTAAGCACATGGGCGTTGAGCGAGGAACGGGGATGTCCGCGCAGCGCGGCCACGAGTTCGCGGGCGCCGTCGACGCCCGCGGCCCTGCGCGCCTCGGCGGTCTGCCCCGCCAGGTGGGAGTAGACGGTGATGCCGGGCACGCCGCGCAGCGGGCTGCCGGGCGGGAGCGGCTCGGTCTCGGCGACGTCGAGCGCCGCGCCGGCGAGGCGGCCCGCGCCCACGGCGGCGGCCAGGGCCGCCTCGTCCACGATGGGGCCGCGGGCGGTGTTGACGAGGTGCGCGGTGGGCTTCATCAGGGCGAGCGCGGCGGCGTCGATCAGGTGCCTGGTGGCGGGGGTGAGTGCGGTGTGCACGGACAGGAAGTCCGACTCGGCCAGCAACTCGGGCAGGGCCACGAAGCGTACGGAGGGGTCGAGATCGTCCTTGACGCCGGTCGTGCAGAGCACGCTCATCCCGAACGCCCGCGCGAGCGGCGCCACGGCTCTGGCCGCCGCGCCGTAGCCGAGCAGGCCGAGCGTCTTGCCGCGCAGCTCGCGACCGTCGTCGCGGGGCCAGCGGCCTTGCTGGACGCCGGTCGCCACGGGGACCAGCCGGCGCGCCTGCGCCAGCAGCAGGCCCATCGTGTACTCGGCGACCGCGTTCGCGTTGACGCCGGGCAGGTTGCTCACCGAGACGCCCGCGCGGGTGGCCGCCTCGACGTCCACGGAGTCGTACCCGACGCCGGTGCGGACGACCGCGCGCAGGGCGGGCGCGCGCGCGAACACCTCGGCCGTCATCGGCTCGTTGGCGATCAGCGCGCCCGCGCAGCCGGCCAGGATCGTGACCAGCTCGTCCGCACTCCTGGGGCCGCGCAGCGGATGGTGCCGGGTGGTGTGGCCCGCGGCGCCCAGGAACAGGTCCACCTCGTCGCCGGGCGCCAGGTAGTCGGTGGTGATCAGGATCGTGCTCATCGTGCGCCTTCCTGTAGGCCCGCCGCCCGCCGCCGCCGGTCGATGTGGACGACCAGCACGGCGGCGGCGGCCGACAGGATCGCGATGTGCAGGAGCAGCAGGTGCCAGCCGGTGAGGTCGACGGCCAGGCCGACGAGCCCGGGCCCGGCGATGCCGCCGCTCGCCCAGCCGACCGTGTAGAGGCCGCTGTACGTGCCGAGCACGCGGCTCGACGGCGCCAGGTTCCACAGCACGACGACCGCGTTGATGGTGAACGCCGCCGCGCCGGCCGCGGCCACGCACATCGCGACCACGGTCACCGTGGGGTCGCGGAACAGGGACGCGAAGGCCAGGGCCAGGGTGAAGACCGCGATCCCGGCGGCGATCACCCGCAGCCGCCCGAACCGCTCGGCGAGGAACGCGGCGGGGAAGGCGGCCGCGATGTACGCGATGCCGCTCGGCAGTGTCAGCCCGCCCGCCTCGCCGTCGGACAGCCCGAGCACCTGCACGCCGTACGGGGTGAGCAGCGAGCGCGAGGAGAACCAGGCCGAGGCGAAGACGAACACGGCGACGATCAGCAGCACCCGGCTCCGGTCGGGATCGACCAGGACGTCACGGATGATCGACCACATCCGCACCTTGACGGCCGCCTCGCCGTTCGCCGCCTTGCTCGCTTCGGCGTCCTCGGCCAGCGCCGCCTGGTAGGCGGGGGAGCGGCTGTCGCGCACCCGCCAGACCAGCACGCCCGCCGCCATCAGCATGAGCGCGGCGGGGACGGCGAAGGCCAGCTTCGGATGGTCGTCCACCAGCAGCAGGCTGACCAGTGCGGCCACGATCGTGGTCAGCGCGGAGGCGGTCTTCACGGCGGCGTTGGCCCTGCTGCGGCGTTCGGGCGCGATGAAGTCCGGCATGAGCGACTCGCTGACCGGCCGGAAGCTGTTCATCACCAGCGCGTACAGGAAGATCACCAGGATCAGCCAGCCGAGCGAGGTGGCGTGCGGGATGAGCAGGAACAGCCCCGCGCCCACCGGCATCAGCACCGCCAGGTACGGGATGCGGCGCCCCCAGGAGGTGCGGGTGTTGTCGGACCTGTTGCCCATGTAGGGCTGGATGAAGACGCCGAGCAGGTTGTCCATGCCCATGAGCAGGCCGATCACGGCGGCGCTGGCGACGTGGTCGCGCAGCAGCTCGGGGACGCGGTTGTCGTAGAAGTTCCAGGTGGACTCCTGCGCGAAGACCGCTAGAGCCACATAAAAGGTGATTCTTCGGGTGCTGGTGGGACGGCCTTCGGCTCGCGTGACGCCGGCCATGACGTCCTCCTCGGGGGGTGGGGGCAGGAGTCACGATGACTTGCTATAGCAAAAATGTCAACGATGGCATTTGGTTTTGCCATAGCGATGTTAGGGTGATCGCATGAAGGTCAACGCGACCACCGGTGCCGAGACGCGGGCCGACCACGCCTACCAGGCCCTGCGCGAGGCGATCGGCAGCGGCGCGCTGCGCCCCGGCCAGAAGGTGACCGAGCGCGGCCTGGCCGAGCGGCTCGCGGTCAGCCCCACCCCCGTGCGCGAGGCGCTGCGCCGCCTGGAGCAGGACGGCCTCATCGAGCGCACCGGCCCCCGCACGGTCGTCGTCGCCGAGATCGCCGAGCGCGCCATCGACGACCTCGCCGAGGTCGAGATCGGCCTGCGCGGCCTGGTGGCCAGGTTCGCCGCGAGGAACGCCACGCCCGAGCAGCTCGACGCCCTCGACGCGATCCTCGACGCCGCCGACGACCTGCTCATCGTCATCGTCACCCGGCACGGCAAGGGCGAGGACGTCGAGCGCCACCTGAGCGCGCTGCTCGACCGCATGCAGGAGTTCAACGACACGGTCAACGCCTGCGCCCACAACCCGGTGCTGATCAGGCTGCTGGAGCAGACCCAGGTCTTCTCCCGCTCCGAGCGCCGCGCCCTGCGCCTGGAGCGCATCGCCGAGGACCACCGCTTCGGCCTCGACCGCTACGCCACCCACCGCGCGCTCGTCCGCGCCCTGCGCGAGCGCGACTCCGCGACCGCCGAGCGCCTGGTCATCGAGGACGCCCAGGGCGGGCTCGCGGCGCTGCGCACCCGGCCACGAAAGGAGCAGGCATGACCCACCGCATCGCGGTGATCCCCGGCGACGGCATCGGCACGGAGGTCGTCCCAGAAGGGCTGCGCGCGCTGGAGGCCACCGCCGCCGTCTTCGGGCTCGACCTGCGCTTCGACCACTTCGACTTCGCCAGCGCCACCTACTGGCAGCGCCACGGCACGATGCTGCCCGACGACTGGCAGGACGTCCTCGGCTCCTACGACGCCCTCTTCTTCGGCGCCGTCGGCTGGCCCGACGTCGTGCCGGACCACGTGTCGCTCTGGGGCAGCCTGCTGCAGTTCAGGCGCACGTTCGACCAGTACGTCAACCTGCGCCCCTGCCGGCTCATGCCCGGCGTGCGCAGCCCCCTGGCCGGCCGCGAGCCGGGCGACGTCGACTTCCTCGTCGTCAGGGAGAACACCGAGGGCGAATACTCCTCGATCGGCGGCCGCATCTTCGAGGGCACCGAGCGCGAGACCGTGCTGCAGGAGACCGTGATGACCCGCGTCGGCGTCGACCGCGTCCTGCGCTACGCCTTCAGGCTCGCCGAGCGGCGGCCCGCCCGCCACCTCACCTCGGCCACCAAGAGCAACGGCATCTCGATCTCCATGCCCTACTGGGACGAGCGCGTCGAGGCGATGGCCGCCGAGTTCCCCGAGGTGAGGCACGACAAGTGCCACATCGACGCGCTGGCCGCGAACTTCGTGCTGCACCCCGACCGCTACGACGTCGTCGTGGCCAGCAACCTGTTCGGCGACATCCTGTCCGACCTCGGCCCGGCCTGCACCGGCACCATCGGCATCGCCCCGAGCGCCAACATCAACCCCGACGGCGCCCACCCGAGCCTGTTCGAGCCCGTCCACGGCTCCGCCCCCGACATCGCGGGCCGCGGCATCGCCGACCCTGTCGGGCAGATCTGGTCCGCCTCGATGATGCTCGACCATCTCGGCCACCCCGACGCCGGCGCCCACCTGCTGCGCGCCATCGAGGACGTCCTCGCCGCCGGTCCCGCCGACGCGCCGCTCACCCCCGACCTCGGCGGCCACGGCACCACCGTCGAGCTCGGCCAGGCCGTCGCCGCCCGCGTCAGGGAACGCCGCCCCGATACGCCATCAGACTCTCCCGAGGGGACCGTCGCCTTCAGCGGACGGGGGAATCGGGGGCGGGAGCGCCGTCAAGGCCCGAGCGTGCAATGACGCGTCAGGTCCCTGCATCAGAGATCTCCGTTCGTCGCGCGTGGGATGGATGACACGGTGATAATGATCGTGTGGCTCGTCAGGTGCGCACTTCCCCGGGCGCGGTGTCGGCCGAGACGGTGCAGCGCTGCATCGAGACGTGGTACGAGCGGCCGTCCAAGGGTGGTGGCCGTGCGTAGGTCGTACAGGTTCCTGCTGCGCCCCACCAGCAAGCAGGCCGCCGCGCTGGTGGCGTGTCTGGAGGATCACCGCGCGCTGTACAACGCCGCGCTGGAGCACCGGCGTACGGCCTATGCCAAGGCCGGGGTGAGCGTCCGGTACGGTGACCAGTCGGCCGAGTTGAAGCACATCCGTGCCGACGATCCCGGTGGGCAGGGCCGGTGGTCGTTCTCCTCTCAGCAGGCCACGCTGCGGCGGCTGGACAGGGCGTTCCGCGCGTTCTTCGACCGCGTCAAGGCCGGGCGTACACCGGGCTTCCCCCGGTTCAAGGGCCCGGGCCGGTTCGACAGCGTGGAATGGCCGAAAGACGGTGACGGCTGCCGGTGGGACTCCCAGCCCGAGCACCCCACCGCGACCTACGTCCGGCTCCAGGGCGTCGGGCACGTCCGCGTCCACCAGCACCGCCCGATCCGGGGCCGGGTCAAGACGATCAGCGCCAAGCGGGAAGGCTCCTGCTGGTATGTGGTCCTGTCGTGCGACGACGTGCCCGCCGAGCCGCTGCCCGCCACAGGCGCGACGGCCGGCATCGACATGGGTGTCGCCTCGCTGGTCACCACCAGCGACGGCGCGCATCTGGCCAACCCGCGCCATCTCGCCACGACCTCCGGTCGCCTCGCGGAAGCGCAGCGCGTCCTGGACCGCAAGAAACGCGGCTCCAAGCGCCGCCGCAAGGCCGTCGCACGGGTGGCCGCCCTGCACGGCAAGGTCCGCCGCCAGCGGCTGGACCACGCGCACAAGGCCGCGCTCGTGCTGGTCCGCGGGTACGACGTGATCGTGCACGAGGACCTGCGTATCAGGAACATGACCCGCAGTGCGTCCGGCACGATCGACCAGCCCGGCCGGAACGTGGCCGCCAAGTCCGGCCTGAACCGGTCCATTCTCGACGCGGGTTGGGGGGTGTTCCTGACGGTCCTCGCGTACAAGGCTGAAAGCGCCGGTCGAGAGCTGATCGCGGTGAACCCCGCCGGCACCTCCCGCACGTGCTCGCGCTGCGGGCATGGTGCGAAGGAGAACCGCGTCAGCCAGGCCGTGTTCCGATGTCAGGGGTGCGGGCATGCCGCGCACGCCGACGTGAACGCGGCCACCAACGTCCTCAGGGCAGGGCTTGCCCTTCGCCAGGCTGCGGAAGCGGCTTAGCGAGAAGCCGCTCCCTTCAGGGAGCGGAGGAGTCACGATTTCCTCGCCACAGCAGCAGCACGCCGCCTGGGTGCTGGAGAAAGGAGTTCCGCCATGGACGCGGACGTCATCGTCGTGGGCGCGGGCCTGTCCGGACTGGTCGCGGCCCACGAGCTGACCAGCAGGGGACGCAAGGTGGCGCTGGTCGACCAGGAGAGCGCGGCCAACCTGGGCGGGCAGGCGTACTGGTCGTTCGGCGGGCTGTTCCTCGTCGACTCGCCCGAGCAGCGCCGGCTGCGCGTGAAGGACTCCTTCGAGCTGGCCTGGAACGACTGGCAGGGCAGCGCCCGCTTCGACCGCCTCGACGACGAGGACCTGTGGGCGGCGCGGTGGGCACGCGCTTACGTGGAGTGGGCCGCGGGGGAGAAGCGCTCCTGGATCGACGGCCACGGCATCAAGCTGACGCCCATGGTCGGCTGGGCCGAGCGCGGCGGCCTGCGCGCCGACGGCCACGGCAACTCCGTGCCCCGCTTCCACGTGGCCTGGGGCACCGGCACCGGGGTGGTGGCGCCGTTCGTGCGCGCCGCGCAGCGGGCCGCCGACGCCGGGCTGCTCCGCTTTCACCACCGCCACCGGGTGGACGAGCTGATCGTGCAGGACGGCGTCGTCACCGGGGTGCGCGGCAGCGTCCTGGCCGACGACTCCTCGCCGCGCGGGGTCGCCTCCAACCGCGACGTCACCGGCGCCTTCGAGCTGACCGCGCAGGCCGTCATCGTCGCCAGTGGCGGCATCGGGGCCGACCTCGACCTCGTCCGCCAGTCGTGGCCGCAGCGGCTCGGCGCGCCGCCGCAGAGCATGATCACGGGCGTTCCGGCGTACGTGGACGGGCGCATGCTCGCCATCACCGCCGACGCCGGCGCGCGCATGGTCAACCGCGACCGCATGTGGCACTACACCGAAGGCGTCCAGAACTGGGACCCCATCTGGCCCGGCCACGGCATCCGCATCCTGCCGGGGCCGTCGTCGCTGTGGTTCGACGCGCTCGGCCGCCGCCTTCCCGATCCCTGCCTGCCCGGCTACGACACGCTCGCGACTCTTCGCCACCTGCGCACCACGCCTGACATCGCCGCGTACGACCACTCGTGGTTCATCCTCACCCAGCGGATGATCGAGAAGGAGTTCGCGCTGTCCGGCTCCGAGCAGAACCCCGACATCACCAGCGGCGACCGCAAGGCGGTGCTGCGCAGCCGGGTGTTCGGCAAGGGCGCGCCCGCGCCGGTCGAGGCGTTCAAGCGGCACGGCGCCGACTTCGTGGTGGCGGCCACCCTCGAAGAGCTCGTCGCCAAGATGAACGACCTGACCGACAAGCCGCTGCTCGACGCCGCCGAGCTGCGCCGCCAGATCGAGGCCCGCGACCTGCAGATCGCCAACCCCTACAGCAAGGACGTGCAGGTGCAGGGCATCCACAACTCGCGGCGCTTCCTCGGCGATCGGCTCACCCGTACCGCCGTGCCGCACCGCGTGCTCGACCCGGCGGCCGGGCCGCTCATCGGCGTCAAGCTGCACATCCTGACTCGCAAGACGCTCGGCGGCATCCAGACCGACCTCGATTCCCGCGCGCTCGCGGCCGGCGGATCACCCGTCCCCGGCCTGTACGCGGTGGGCGAGGCGGCCGGGTTCGGCGGGGGCGGCGTCCACGGCTACAGCGCCCTGGAGGGCACCTTCCTCGGCGGCTGTCTCTTCTCCGGCCGCCAGGCCGGCCGCGCCGCCGCCGACGCGATCGCCTGACCCCTGACGTTCTGTTCGGCCGGCCGCCTGAGCCGCTGCCCTAGCCGGCGGGCTCGGGCTGTGACGACGTCGGGCCGGGCGCCGGGGGGAGGATGCCGGTCTCGCGGAGGTGGTGGCGGGCCGCGGCGATGGCTTCGGGGGTGGAGGCGAAGACCTGGCCGGCCTCGTCCAGGCGGGCGATGACGCCATGCGCGTGCAGCGGCCGGTGGTGGTCGTCGCGGATGCCGGAGACCAGCACCGTGACGCCGCGCCGCTCGAGGCGGGTGATCGCGTCGCCGAGCACCAGCGCGCCGCTGGCGTCGATCGTGGTCACCCGCGACATGCGCAGGATCACCACCGAGACGTCGGCCACCTCCGACAGCTCCAGCAGGAAGCGGTGCGCGGCGGCGAAGAACAGCGGCCCGTCGAGCCGGTAGGCCACGATGTGCTCGGCGAGCAGCGCGTGCTCCTCCGCGTCGTGATCGCCGGGCAGGTCGGGGTGGAGCGGCACGGGGTCGAGCCGCACGTTGCCCGCGATGGCGCGCAGCGCGAGCGCCCCCGCCACGATCAGGCCGAGGATGACCGCCGCGACCAGGTCGAGGGCGAGCGTGGCGACCGCCGTCAGCGCCAGCACGACGCCGTCGGAGCGGGTGGAGCGCAGCATCGCGCGTACGGAGCCGACCTCGACCATCCGCACCGCCGTGGCCAGCAGCACGCCCGCCAGCGCCGCCAGCGGGATCCGCGCCACGAGCCCCGCGGCGGTGAACACGATCACGCCCAGGATCACCGCGTGCGCGATCGCGGCCAGCCGGGACGCGGCCCCCGCCCGCACGTTGACCGCCGTACGCGCGATCGCCCCCGTGGCGGGCACCCCGCCGAACAGCGGCGCCACCAGGTTGGCCAGCCCCTGCCCGAACAGCTCCCGATCGGGGTCGTGCTTGTGGTTGACGGTCATGCCGTCCGCGACGGCGGCCGACAGCAGCGACTCCAGCGCGGCCAGCGCGGCGACCGCGATCGCGGGCGCGATGAGCGAGGGCAGCGCCGAGACGTCGAGGAAGCCGAGCGAAGGGGCGGGCAGCCCGGCGGGCAGGGTGCCGATGCGGGCCACCGGCAGGCTCGCCAGCTCGGCGACGATCGTCGCGGCGGCCACCGCCAGCAGCGAGAACGGCACCGAGGGCCGCCACCGCCCGCCGGCCAGCATCACCGCCGCGACCGTGCAGGACACGGCGAGAGCGGTCCAGTGCGGGCGGGCGGCGAAGGCGAGCACCGCCTCCCAGGCCACAACGAGCACCTTGTCGCCCTCGGGCGTCGGCACGCCGAGCGCGGCGGGCACCTGCTGCAGCCCGATCACGCAGGCGATGCCCAGCGTGAAGCCCTCCACCACGGGGGCGGGCACCAGCGTCATGAACCGCCCGGCCCGCGCCAGCGCCAGGCCGAGCAGCAGCAGGCCGGCCAGCACGCCGACTGTCAGCACCCCCGAGGTGCCGTGCGCGTGCATGATCGGCACCAGCACGACCGTCATCGCCCCTGTGGGGCCCGACACCTGCAGCGCGGAGCCGCCGAACGCGGCGGCCAGGACGCCGGCCACCACGGCGGTGGCCAGGCCGGCCGCCGCGCCGAGCCCGCTGGAGATGCCGAAGCCCAGCGCGAGCGGCAGCGCCACGATCGCCACCGTCAGCCCGGCCAGCAGGTCGCGGCGCGGGTGGCGGCCCATGGCGGCCAGGTCGGAGCGGGCGGGCAGGATCGAGCGCAGGCGGGCCCAGCCCGACGAAAGCACGGTGCTCACTTCTCCTCGGCCTCCGCCTCGAGCAGCTCGTTCAGCAGCTCGTGCCGGCCCGACAGCTTGGCCTGGAGCAGGTGGCGGGCCGCGCGCAGCAGCTCGGCCACGTCGCCGCCGGACATCGCGTAGACCACGGTGGAGCCGTCGCGGCGGGCGGTGACCAGCTCGGAGCGGCGCAGCACGGCCAGGTGCTGCGAGAGCCCGGTGGGCTCGACCTCGATCTCGGCCAGCAGGTCGCGCACCGGTTTGGGGCCGTCCTGCAGCAGCTCCAGGACGCGGATGCGTACGGGGTGCCCGAGCAGCCGGAAGAGCTCCGCTTTGGCTTCGTACAGGGGCACCGACATGGGCACGCGCGTCCTTTCGCCGGGGAGCCATAGGGGGACGGGGATAAGTTTCCTATGAATTGCGATATTTCGCAATTTCGCGGGTTCTGGTCGGCTGGCGATAAGGGATGCTTGGCCGCCTTTCCTGGCGTGTCCCGGTTGGGAACCGGCGTCCGATGGTTACCGTGTTGCTTCGGGTCATAACTCTGCGTGATGGAGTCAGCTCCTCCTGAAGACATTCGAACGGCGACAAGGAGCTGTGTGCATGGACACGGTGACGGCGCGGACCGGCCACGTGAAGGAGCTGGTCGACCGGCACTTGGAGCGCCTGCTCGAACGGCAGCTCGGCCGGCTCGCCTTCCTGGGCGAGGAGGAGGCCGGCCTGATACGCGAGCACCTCGTCGCCTTCGTGCTCGGGGGCGGCAAGCGGCTGCGTCCCGAGTTCGTCTACTGGGGCTACCTGGCCGGGGGCGGGGAGCGTCCCGAGGACGTGCTGCCCGCGGCGTGCGCCGTGGAGCTCGTGCACGCGGCGGCGCTGCTGCTCGACGACATGATGGACGAGGCAGGCACCCGGCGTGGCCGCCCGGCGGCCCATGTCGCCCTGGCCGGCCTGCACCGGGCGAGGGGGCGCCGGGGCGACCCTGACCGGTTCGGCGAGTCGGCGGCGACGCTGCTCGCCCTGCTCGCGCTGACCTGGGCCGACGCGGCGCTCCTGGAGTCGGGCCCGCACCTGCCCGCCGCCCTCGACCACCTCACCAGGCTCCGCGTGGAAGCGATCGGCGGCCAGTACCTCGACTTGACCCGCACCTGGGGCGCCCGTCTCGCGGGCAGCCCCGCCTCCGGGCCCCGCGCCGCCCGCGAGGCGCGCGGGGCGGACACCTCCGCTTCCGGTCCCCGCACCGACTGGGAGGAACGCGGCGCGGACACCCCTGCCTCCGGGACCCGCGCCGGTCGTGAGGCGTGCGGGGAGGGCTCGTCCAAAGGCGGCGAGGAGGAGCAGGCGCGGCTCATCTCGCTCTACAAGTCGGGCAAGTACACCGTCGAGCGGCCGCTGCTGCTCGGGCATGCGGTCGCGGGCGGGTGCGCGCCGACGCGCCGGCTGCTCAGCGCGTACGCGCTGCCGCTGGGGGAGGCGTTCCAGCTCAGGGACGACGTCAACGGCGTGTTCGGCGACCCGGCCGAGACCGGCAAGCCCGCCGGGGCCGACCTGCTCCAGGGCAAGGCGACGTACCTGCTGGCCGAGGCGCGCAGGCGCACCGGCGGCGCGGACGCGCTCGACGACATCAAGGACGCAGATGGGGTGGCGGCGGCCCGCCGGCTGATCGTCGAGTGCGGCGCCCTGGACGCGGCGGAGCGGCGCATCACCGGCCTCGCCGCCGAGGCGGTCGCGGCCCTCGCCCACCCGCCCGGCCTCCCACCGCAGGCCAGGAAGGCCCTGACCGACCTGGCGGCCACTGCGACGGCCACTGCGACGGCCACTGCGACGGCCACTGCGACGGCCACTGCGACGGCCACTGCGACGGCCACTGCGACGGCCACTGCGACGGCCACTGCGACGGCCACTGCGACGGCCACCCCGGCCGCGACCGAGCCGGCTACGGCGCCCGCGACCGAGCCGGCGGTGAGCGAGCCTGCGGTCACCGCGACGCGGCAGGAAGGGCAGGGGCGATGAGCGGGGTCGTGGTCATCGGGGGCGGGCTCGGCGGGCTGGCGGCGGCGGTGCGGCTGGCGGCGGCGGGGCGGGAGGTCACCCTGGTCGAGGCCACCGCCGAGCCCGGCGGATGCTGCGGCGTCGCCAGAGTGGGGCCGTACCGGTTCGACGCGGGGCCGTCCGTGCTGACCATGCCGGACGTGCTCGCCGACGTCTTCGGCGCGGCCGGCGAGGAGCTGCGCGACTGGGTGCCGCTGCGCCGCCTCGACCCGGCGTACCGGATGGTGTTCGAGGACGGGTCGCGGCTGGACGTGCGGGCGGCGCCGGAGGCGATGACCGAGCAGGTCCGTACGCTGTGCGGCCCCGCCGAGGCGGCCCGCTACGCCCGCTACCGCCGGCTGCTCGGCGAGTTGTTCAGGGTGGAGTGGCCGGCGTTCATCGACGCCGACATGACCAGGCTGCGCGCCCTCGCCAGGCCGGCCGCGCTGCTGCGGCTGGCCGCGCTGGGCGGTTTCCGGCGGCTGGACCGCCTGGCGGCCCGCCACCTCACCGACCCGCGGCTGATCATGGCCCACACCTTCCAGTCCCTGTACGTCGGCCTGTCACCCCAGCGCGCCCTCGGCATCTACGCGGTCATCGCCCACATGGACACGATCGGCGGCGTCTACTTCCCCGAGCGCGGCGGCATGCACGCCATCCCGCTCGCCCTGGCGTCCCTGCTGGAGAAGCTGGGCGCGACCACCCGGTACGGCGTCCGCGCCCAGGAGGTGCTGACCGACGGCGACGGCGTCACCGGCGTGCTGCTGGAGGACGGCGAGCGGCTGCCCGCCCGCCACGTGGTGGTGGCCTGCGACCGGCTGGCGGCCCGCCGGATGCTGCCCGCCCTGGCGGCTGACTGGCGGCTGCGCCGGCCCCGCCACTCGCCGAGCTGCCTGGTGCTGCACGCCGGCCTCGCCCGCGTCCTGCCCGACCAGGCGCACCACACGCTGCACTTCGGGCGGGCCTGGCGGCAGACGTTCACGGCGCTGGAGGAGGGCCGGCCGCAGCCGGACCCGAGCCTGCTGGTCACCTGCCCGCGCCCCGACGGCGAGGCGGCGCCGCCCGGCCACGCCACGCTCAGCGTCCTCGAACCCGCGCCCAACCTGCGCCGCACCGACTGGCGGAGGCTGCGCCCCCGGCTGGAGGGGCGGCTGCTCGAGCGCCTGGCCCAGCTCGGCTACGGCGACCTCGCGGACGCGCCCAGGCTGGTGCTCGACCCGCCCGCCTGGGCCGCCAGGGGGCACAGCGCCGGGACCCCGTTCGCGCTGGACCATCGCGTCACCCAGACCGCCTGGCTGCGCCCGTCGGCCGTGGCCCGCCGGGTGCCCGGGTTGCACTTCGCCGGCATGTACACCGCGCCGGGGGTCGGCGTGCCGCCGGTGCTGATCTCGGGGCGGCTCGCCGCCGCGCGCATCCTGGAGGAGCACCGGTGACGCTCACCGCCGGCTACGAGCGCTGCCGCCGGCTGCACGCCCGCTACGGCCGCTCCTACTACCTGGCCACCCGGCTGCTGCCGCAGTGGAAGCGGCGGCACGTGCACGCCCTGTACGGCTTCGCCCGGTACGCCGACGAGATCGTGGACTCGTTCACGATGACCGACGACCGCGCCCGCGCGCTCGACCGGCTGACCGCCCGGGTCGAGGCGGGACTGGCCGGCGACGGGCCCGCCGACGACCCGGTGCTGCCGGCGTTCCTGCACACCGTGCGCTCGTTCGGCATCGGCCACGACGACGTCGCCGTCTTCCTCGCCTCCATGCGCGCCGACCTGTCCGTCACCCGCTACGCCACCTACGACGACCTGCTCGGCTACATGGCGGGCTCGGCCGCCGCGATCGGCACGATGATGCTGCCCGTGCTGGAGCCGGAGCCGGGCCGCGCCGAGGCGGCCCGCGAGCCCGCCCGCCAGCTCGGCCTGGCCTTCCAGCTCACGAACTTCCTGCGCGACGTCCGCGAGGACCACGCCCGTGGCCGCGTCTACCTGCCGATGGCCGACCTGGACAAGTTCGGCGTCCGCCCGGACGCGCTGGGCGCCCGCCGCGCCGGGCCCGCCGTCCGCGAGCTGCTCGCCTACGAGGCGGAGCGCGCCCGCGACCACTACCGCGCCGCCGCCCAGGGGATCGGCCTGCTCACCGCGTCGTCACGACCGTGCGTGCGCGCCGCCTTCGAGCTTTACGGCGGCATCCTGGACGAGATCGAGCGGCGATCGTACGAGGTGCTGGCGGCCCGCGTCCGTGTCCCCGGCCACCGCAAGGGCGCGATCTTCGCCCGCCACCTCCTGGCCTCCGCCGGGGCCGCCCGCGCCGAGCGCCGCGTCCAGGTGACGCTCCCATGAACCCGCCGGTGGTGCTCGACGCGATGGGCGGCGATCACGGGCCCGTCGCGACCGTCGCGGGGGCTCTGCTGGCGTGGCGCGAGCACGGGGTGCCGGTCATGCTGGCCGGGGCGAGCGACGTCATCGACGCGGAGCTGCGCAAACACGAGGCGCTCGGTGAGCTGCCGGTCGCGCACGCCGACGAGGTCGTGCCGATGGCCGGGAGCGGGGCGGGGGCCGCCGCGCTGACCCGGTCGAGTCTCGCCGTGGGATGCGCGCTGGTCGGGCGGGGCGAGGGCGGCGCGTTCGTGACGGCGGGGTCCACCGGGGCGGCCGTCTCCTGCGCGGTACGCGGGATCGGCCGCGCCCCCGGCGTGCTGCGGCCCGCGCTCGCCGTGGTGCTGCCCGCGCTGCGCGGCGGCGGGAGCGTGCTGGTGGACGCGGGCGCGACCGCCGACCCGAGCCCGGCGATGGTGGCCCAGTTCGCCCTGCTGGGCGCGGGATACGCGCGGGCGGTGCTCGGACGGCCGGACCCGCTGGTGGGGCTGCTGTCGATCGGCGCCGAGCCGGGCAAGGGCAACCGGCTGACCCGCCGCGCCGAGGAGCTGCTGGCCGGCCTTCCGGTGCGCTTCCACGGCAACATCGAGGGCCACGACGCGCTGGCGGGCGTCGTGGACGTGATCGTCACCGACGGCTTCACCGGCAACGTGCTGCTGAAGAACGTCGAAGGCTGCGTACGCACGACGCTGGCCATGGTCGCCGAGGCCGGCATCGCGTCCCCCGGGCGGCTGGCCGAGGTGGCCCGCCGCTACGACCCCGAGACGCACGGCGGCGCGGCCCTGCTGGGGCTGCGCGGCACGGTCGTCGTCGCCCACGGCTCCTCACCCCCTGCCACCATCGCCCGCGCCTGCGTCGTCGCCCGCGACCTGGCCCGGCACGACAGCACAGCCCGTGAGCCGGTCCCATGACGGCCTCAGGGAAGGCGCAGGGGGTCGGCGCCGTCCCAGGCGCCTTCGCTGGCGTAGGGGGTGAAGCGGGCGAACAGCTCTTCCGCGTACCAGTCGTGGGCGCGTACCTGGTCGATGACCTGGCGGTGGGCGGCGCCCCGGTAGGCGAAGGCGCGCATGGCGTCCGCGTCCCGCCACAGCGAGAACGTCGCCTGCCTGGCCACCGGCCACTCGCCCATGCCGATCGAGGCCAGGCAGCCGTCCTGCCGCCGCAGCAGCTCCTCCACCGGCGGCACCGACCGGTAGAACGCGACCAGCCGCCGGGGCCTGATCGACGCCCGGGTGAGCACCGCCACCGCGCCGCCGCTCCGAGCGGCCTGCCCGGTGGCGGGGAACGGGTCGTGGCCGGACCAGGTGCCCCGGGAGGACAGCGGCGCCAGCCGAACCTGCCAGCGTTCGCGCGCCTCCTTCCGCCAGCGGGCGGCGATCGAGGACGTCCGCAGGAACGCCTCCAGATCCGCCTCCCCGCGCCAGACCGCGAACAGCGCCCACCGCCGCAGATCGGCGCCGAGCGACATGGCCCGCCCGCGTCCCGTCCCGAGGAGCCGCCAGAACCGCAGCCCAGGGGTGGCGCGCAGCAGCGGCCGGTCGAAGGCCATGTGGCTCATCGCGCCCGCGTCGGCGTACCGGACGAGATGGAACGACGCGATGGGTGAGGCGCTGGTGGCGGTCATCGCCGGTTACCTGCTCGGCTCTGTGCCGGTCGCGGTGCTGGTGGCGCGCGGGCACGGCGTCGATCCGCGCCGCTCGGGCGACCGCAACCCCGGGTACTGGAACGTCAAGGAGCAGCTCGGGCGACGGGCGGCGGTGCCGGTGCTCGCCGGGGACACCTTGAAGGGGACGCTGGCCGCGCTGGTCGCGCTCCTGGTCAGCGGGGCCCACGTCACCGGGGTCGGCACGGTCACGGGGGACAGCGTGGCGCCGGTGTACCTCGCCACGGCGGCGGCGATGGCAGGGCACGCGTGGCCGGTGTTCGCCGGGTTCCGTGGCGGACGGTCGATCTTGACGTTCGCGGGTGGGGTGGCGGTCATCTGTCCTGCGGCGTTCCTGCTGGGGCTCGTGGCGCTGCTGGTGGTGGGGTGGGCGGCGCGGTCGTTCGCGGTGGGGGCGCGGGTGGCGGTGTTCGGGGTGCCGGTGCTGCAGTTGCTGTTCGCGCCCGTCGAGATGGTGGCGGCGACCGGTGGGCTGATGTGCCTCATCGGGCTGCGCTTCGCTCAGGCCGCACTCGCCGGGCGCCGCCGGTGAGCTTCGGGTACGTGCGGCCGCGCCATGTACGGACCGGGCTGAGCGTCGCCTGGGTCAGCCGGGCCGCGGCTGCCGGGTCGAGCAGCGGCGACAGCAGCAGGCCCGCGCCCGGGTCGCGGTAGCTGCCGCGCAGCGCGTACGCCAGCAGCAGCCGCATCGCCAGCAGCCCGGCGTCCAGGCCGGTCGGGCGGCCCGCGATCACCCGCAGCGCCGGCAGCGCGCAGGTCAGCCAGAGGACGGCCAGGTCGGCCGCCTGCCATCCCGGCCCGGTCACGTCGCGCAGCGGCAGCGAGCGTCCCCACTCCCGCCACAGCTCGCCGACCGAGTCGTGCATGTCCACCTCCAGCAGCGCGCCCGCGTCCAGGAACCCCACCGACCAGCCGCGGCGGGCCAGGCAGCGGGCCAGGGCCACGTCGTCGGTCATGCGGTCGCGTACGAGGGCGAAGGCGTCCACGGCGGCCAGCTGCCCGCGACGGAACGCCAGGCACTGGCCGTTCGCGACGGCGCGGTGCGGCGGTGGCGGGGTCGCCGGCCCGACGGGGCCGAACCGGTAGACCAGCGTCGCCAGCATCGACGCGTGCAGCGCCTGCTCCAGCACCCCGTCGCAGACGAACCGGGGGCCTGCGCTCACCAGGTCGTAGCGTTCGAGCGCGGCCGCCATCGCCCCGAACAGCCCAGGCGCCGGCCGCGCGTCAGCGTCCAGCGTGACCACGACCTCACCGGTGGCGGCGGACACGCCCTGGCGCAGCGCCCACTGCTTGCCCACCCACCCGTCCGGCAGCGGCGCCCCGGTGATCACCTTGGCGCCCAGCTCGGCGGCCACCCTGGCGGTGCCGTCCCGTGAGCCGTCGTCCACCACGATCACCTCGGACACGGCCGGGTCGGCGAGCGCGGCCCGCAGACACGGCCCGATGCGCCCTTCCTCGTCGCGCGCCGGCACCACCACGGAGATCGTCCCAGCGACCTTGGTGACCGGGGAGAGCGCCGCCATTCGCCGCCGCCCTCTCGCGAGCCGCACCGCGACGACAGCCCCCGCGACCGCCTGCGCGACGCCGAGCGCCCTGCTCATCCGCCGCCGAGGCGGCTCGGCGGTGAGCGCCCTCATCGCCCGCCGCCAGCGGCCGGGCCGGCGATGGCTCGCGTGCTTCCGGGGAAGTCGTGTGCGACCAGGCCGGCGACGATCCTCGCGCCCATCGTCACCATCGGCAGGCCGCCGCCCGGGTGGGTGGATCCGCCGACCAGATACAGGCCGCGCCGGGGGCCGCGGTTGGCGGGGCGGCGGAAAGGGGCGAGGCGGCCGTGGTGCGCGGCGCCGTAGATGGCGCCGCCCCAAGCGCCGTAGCGGTCGCGCAGGTCGGCCGGGGTGAACACGTCGGCGAACCGCAGCCGGCCGGACAGGTCGTGGCCGCGCTCGGCCAGCCGTTCGAAGACCAGGTCCCGGTACGCGTCCACCCGCATCGGCCAGCGCGCCGGGTTGCGGGCGGGGACGTTGACGAGCAACGTCCAGTTCTCGCAGCCCGATGGCGCCTGGGAGGCGTCGTCCACCGCCGAGCAGCCGACGTAGACGGTCGGATCCTGGGGCGGCACCCGGCGGTCGAAGATGTCGGCGAACTCCCGCTCGTAGTCGCCCGAGAACAGCACCGAGTGGTGGGGCAGCCCCGGCGTGCGGCCCTCCACCCCGGCCAGCACCAGCAGCGCCGACGACGACAGGCCGAGCCGGGCGATGCCGCGCAGCCGGCGGCGGTCCGGCAGCAGGTTCCCGTACAGGGCGGCGGCGTCGGTGTTGGCCACCACGACGTCCGCCCGCACCCGCCGCCCGCTCGCCAGCCGCACCCCCGTGACGCGGGAGCACGACGTCTCGACGGCGGCGACCGGCTCCGACAGGAACACCCGCACCCCCGCGGCCTTGAGCAGCAGGACCAGGTCGTCGGCCAGCCGGGCGAGGCCGCCAGGCGCGTACCAGACGCCCTGCCCGTGCTCCAGCGCCGGCACGCAGCCCAGCGCCGCGGGCGCGCGGTACGGGCTCGACCCGGCGTAGGTGGCGTAGCGGCCGACGTACTGGCGCAGGCGGGGATCGCGGAAGAAGCGGCGGGCCAGCCCGTCCAGCGTCCGCCCCGGCGCCACCGCCATCAGGTCGGACAGCCGCGCCTCCCCGGCCGCCCGCCCGCTGCCGCGCAACTGGATCAGCGGTCCGGCGAAGACCGTCCGTCCGGCCGCCCGCAGGCAGCCCTGGGCCCAGTCGTGGAAGGCGTGCCACGCCCGCCCCTCGCCCGGCGCCAGGCGGTCCACGGCCGCGGCCATCAGCGCGGGGTCCCGGCGCGCGTCCAGCACGCTTCCGTCGGCGAACCGGTAGCGGCACAGCGGCTCCGGCTCCACCAGCTCGCGCCGCAGCCCCAGCTCGCGGAAGAGGCCGGGCATGGTGAGCAGCGAAGGGCCGAGCGAGAAGGTGAAACCGTCCCTGTGATGCTCGGCCAGCTTGCCTCCGAGCCGCGGCGACTGCTCGTACAGGCGGACCTCGTGGCCCTGCCTGGCGAGCAGCAGCGCGCACACCATGCCGCCCACGCCGCCGCCGATCACCGTCACCTCTGCCATGACCGCCTCCAGGCGGGCGCGGCGAACGCGCCCATCGCGATCCCGCCGGCCGCCGCCACCAGCGGGTCGGCGGGGACGAACACCGCCGCGAACGCGACCGTCTCCATCACCGCCATGACCGTGTAGAGCACGAGCAGCCCGCCGACCGGCGGCGGGTCGCCGGCCACGCGCCCGATGGCGAGCATGACCAGCGCCGACACCAGCAGCCAGCCGGCGAAGTTGGTGAGCGGGATGCCGCGGTAGAAGCCGTCCTCGGCCCACGTCCACAGCCCGAGCCTGACCATCTGCGGGTCGAGGAACAGGTCCCACGCCGTCAGCGCGCCCGCCCCCGCGCACACGCGGCCCCAGCCGGTGGCGAGTGCCGCGCCCACCGCGTACGCCGCCAGCCCCATGCCGCCCCAGGCCAGCGTCACCACCAGGGGTACGCCGCCGATCTGCGGCCACAGCACGTCCGTGTAGCGGTAGGAGCCGAACGGGAACCCGGTCAGCACGCCGATCAGCTCGGCCGCGTACCCGGTCAGCACCGCCGCCCCGAAGGCGCGCACCGCCCTGCGCGCCCCCCAGCTCTCCGCCGCGAAGGCGACCGCGGACGCCGCGAGCAGCGCCACGATGACCGTGACGTACCGGTCAGGCCGCGCGTCCAGCCCTGACACCACCTGCACGGCTGTCATGGCCAGCAGCGACAGCGCGCCGAGCACGCGGGCCGGCCTGACTGCCCTACCTGTCGTCCCTTCCACGCCCTGTCTTCCCGTAGCGGTCTTCCCGTAGCGGTGAGTCCGGGGGTGGACCTGCCCCGCCGCCCGTCAAGGGAGCATCCGGCGCGGGCCAAGGATCGTCCGTACCGGCCGTATCCGGGCATCATTACCGAACGCGGAGGTCCAGCGGGGCGCGCGCAGAGATTGCGCCGGGAAGCCCTCGGGTAGCCGGGCAAGCCACGTTTGCTCACTCGAACCCAGCGCGAAGGAGCGCACGCACATGACCTTCAACCCACTGCAGGAGCGGGGCATCCCGCTGGACAAACAGCTGCGCAACTGGCGGGAGCTGAACGTCACGCCGACCGATCCCGACCACGCCGACCCGTACACGCGGTGCCGCATCATCACGATGAACGGCATCGAGGTCGAGGCGATCATGTTCAGCCACCACCTGGCCCGGCACTGTCCG
>NZ_JBHMCF010000039.1:0-72223 GCF_042428605.1 Nonomuraea salmonea | reverse complement strand
CTTGCTGTCGCGATCAGCGCCGCCAACGTCCACGACAGCCTGGCGCTAGAACCGCTGGTGAGGTCGATTCCGCCGATCCGTTCCCGCCACGGCCCCCGACGGCGGCGGCCCGGCAAGCTCCACGGGGACAAGGGCTACGACTACCCGCACCTGCGCGCCTTCCTGCGCGGCCGGGGCATCATCCCCCGCATCGCCCGGCGCGGAGTTGAGTCCAGTCAACGTCTGGGACGCCATCGCTGGGTGGTGGAGCGAACGGTTTCGTGGCTGGCCGGCTACCGCCGCTTACACCGCCGCTATGAACGCCGGGCCGCCCACTTCGCGGCCTTCGCCGCCATCGCCGCAGCCCTCATCTGCTACCGCCGACTCACCAAATGAGTCATCGTCTTAGGAGAGTGAGGGCTGTACGGTCCAGTGATGTGCTCTGACCTGCGCAGATACATGGCGCTGTTCAGGCCATGTGAAAGATCATCCCCCGAACGTCCCCGTATTTATAAGACCAGCCTCAGCGTTACTCACTGGCAAGGAGACACCTGCCCATAGGTCCATCAGCGGGTCGCCAGGAGGCCGCGCGGCGGCCACTGAGGCGGCGTGCTCCGTAGCAACGGTTAGCGCTGTCCACGGAGAAGTAGGTCATGACCTGCTTGCTTGGGACGAGCGCGCTGCGCAGGAGGCGATCGGCGGCGTCGGACGTGTCCGCGAGGCGTTTCGCTCAGGTAGCCGAGGAACTCGCCGCGCCGTTGTCATGAACAAGCTGCTGCATTCGTCGCAAACTTGGTAGGGCAAGCCGTCGATGTCCAGGTCTATGGCGTTGTGGAGGTGCATGGCGCTGTAGACGGCGTCCAAGTTGCCCTGCAGCGCCCGAGGAAGCCGCGCATACATTCGCAGTATTGGCGGATTGCCCGGCGGGGTTGAGCCGCTCGCCGCCCGGCAAGCCGTCTACGATGACCAGATGCTCGTCCAACTCGGACGGTGTGGCTCCATTGTTTACGTTCACCCACGACATATGAGTCGCTGCCGATGCGTGGAGGTATTCGGCGAGGACGACGTCGATGCGCTTGCTGGCCAGCGGGAGCTCATACGCTACGGGCATCTCGACCCGCCGTGATCCGGCGTCGGCCAGATTGCGGGTCAGTGCCGGCTGGCTGTGCTGCCAGGACTTGATCTCCGAGGAGCAGGGGCTGCGTCAGCTGGGGTGGCACACGCGCTCGGCGGTGACCACCGCGAACGCGGTCTCGTTGGGAGAGGCGAGCGGGTTCTCGACAGACAGCCGCAGCGCTGACACGGATTGACTGCACGGGCCTGCGATGGTCTTGCTCGGTTCAGACAGGTGCACAATCTTTTCCACTGAGGGGCTCTGGTGATTCCGGACAGCCGTGTTATGAGTACAGCCTATGCGGCCCTTTGGGCTGAAAGGGCCTCGTTGAGGACCTCCAGGGGCGGTCGGTAGCCGAGCGCTGAGTGCAGGCGCCGGCGGTTGTAGAACCCTTCGATATAGCGGATGACCTGGCTTTTCGCCTTGGCCCGGGTGGTGAAAACGAAGCGGTGCAGCCACTCGTTCTTCAGCGCGGAGAAGAACGACTCGGCCATCGCGTTGTCTCAGCAGACGCCTGTGCGGCCGACCGAGCGGCGGATGTCCAGGCCGGTCAGGAACCGGCCGAACTCATCACTGGTGTAGTGGTTCGAGCCGCGGTCGCTGTGGAACACGGCACCGCTCTGGAGCAGGCCGGTGCCGGCGGCCATCCGGATCGCGTCGGCGACCAGTTCGGTGCGGTAGTGGTCGGCCATCGCCCAGCCCAGCACCGCCTTGCTGTGGCAGTCGATCACGGTGGCCAGGTAGAGGAAACCCTCCCAGGTGCGGATGTAGGTGACGTCGCCGACCAGCTTGGCGCCCGGCCGCTCGGCGGTGAAGTCACGACCGACCAGGTCGGGGATGCCGCGGAAGTCACCCTGGAGGGTGGTGGCCGGCCGGAACGCCCGCACCTGGGCGGGGATCAGGCCCTGTTCGCGCATCAGGGCGCGGACCAGCTCGGCCGAGCAGTACTCACCGCGGCGGGCCAGGGCCGCGTGCACCCGCCGATAGCCGTAGGTCTCGTGCGAGCCGGCGAAGACCTCGGCGACCAGCGCGGCCAGCAGAGTCCGGCGTTGCGCGGTGGCCGAGGCCGGCCGGTCACGCCAATCGTAGTAGCCCGAGCGCGATACCTGCAGCCAGGCACACATCTTCACGATCGAGTGACGGGCCTTCTCCGCGTCGATGAGCTCGTACTTGGCGAGCGTCATCGAGTCTCGGACGCGAAAAAGGCGGCCGCTTTTTCAAGAAGATCAACTTCTCGCGCAGCTCGGCGTTCTCCCGCTCCGGCTCCCGGATCCGGGCCCGCTCCGGCCCCGAGAGCGGCCGCTGCGACCCCTCCTGAGCACTCGCGATCCGATGCCGATTCACCCAGCTGCCCAGGGTGCTGGCGTTGATGTCGAACTCGCGCGCCACCGACGCGACCGTACGCTCGCCCTCCAGCACCATGCGGACGGCTTCTTCCTTGAACTCCGGCGAGAACTGCCTGCGACGCCTTGCCACGTACTTACCTCTCCCAGACTTCTGTCAGCTTATGTAGCCGACTGTCCGGAATCTGCTAGGCACCTCACACACTCACTAGGCGGTCCAGCCGCGACTAAGCCTCATGGATCGCTGCGACGAGCTCGCAGGGAGTGTACCGTTATTTTGCAGATGTCTGCTGGCAATGCTGGGAGCGCCTATGCGTCCTGGACTAGTGTCCATAGTTCCCTTCTTGGCCTTAGCTTCATGCGGGCTTTCCCCACCTGATTACCCGAGTGGCGGTGCCTCGCCGGACAACGTTCGTACAGTTACCAGGATTGAGTTCGGCAAGAACTGGCCGCTTACCACAGATAGCGCTCAAGTTCGTTGCGACGGTCCGCGCGTCGCTGCGCAGGCCAAGCTAATCGTTGATGGCACCACGTATGGCCTCAATGGCAACGCCCTGAATGAAGGGTTGCCCCGGCCGGATCCGGTGTGGGCCGATGATCCGGGCATCGACGGCGCCAAGATCAGTATTGGCCCGCTGATTGACGCCGCTCTCGATCTATGCCGCCCCTAGACAGGATCAGAGCCGGGTCCCCCAATGACCGCACCCGATCTTATCTGGTTGAGTGGTGCCGAAGCTGCTTGCTGTGAGAGCCTATGGAACGGGACAAGTCGAGGCGGAGGAGCGCGGCAATGTCAGGGTGGCAGGAGTCTGTGCCCACAAGTGGGACGGTGCAGCTTCTTCCTGACCCTCGTGCGATGGAAGGGCTTGGCCGCAACCATTCGCTAGAGACCGCCCTAGCCGATCTGGTGGACAATTCGATCGATGCTGGTGCGACCTGTGTTCTCATCCGCCTTGTCCGTAAGAAAGGACGGCTGCGCAGCCTTTATGTGATCGACAATGGTAAAGGCATGTCCCCCTCTTTCATAGATACGGCTATGACAGTGGGAGGTCAGCGCGCATACGGATCGAAGGATCTCGGCCATTTCGGCATCGGGTTGCAGTCCGCGTCCTTCAGTCAGGCGCGCGCGCTGACAGTTATTGCCCGTGCGGTGGGCTATGGCCCAGTAGGCCGGCGTCTATTGTTGGACAATCAGAATTTCATGGCCGAGATCGTCTCCGACGACTTTGCTTGCGAAGAATTCGAACGAGAATGGGGCATCCCCCAGACGGGTACAGGGACTCTCATTCGCTGGGACGATGTGTTCGGATTCCCGCTCACCCGCGAACCAGAACGAGTGGAAGAGTTCATTAGTGTCACCACTCAGAACGTTCAAAACCATCTCGGGCTCGTGTTCCATCGCCTCATCGAGCATGGAACTGTCTCGATCCTTCTCGATGTAGAGGATGCGGACCTAGAGCAGGTAAGTCCACCATTCGAAGTGGCCCCGCTAAACCCATTCGGTTACAAGCGTCCAGCGCTGGCGGGGTACCCTAAGAAATTAGTAGCATATCACGAGGGGGCAGAGATCGGTTTTACCTGCCACCTCTGGCCGGGGCGTTCGAGTTCAATCGAGTTTAAGCTCGCGGATGCTCCCGAACGACGACAAGGCCTTTTCGTATACCGACGTGATCGACTCCTCCAAGCCGGTGGGGACTGGGGCGGGATCGCGGGACTGGCAAAACGACTTCAAGTTGCCAGGGTTGAGCTTCACATTGATGGTGATGTTACAAGCCTTTTTAGAATGAATCCTGAGAAATCACGAGTGATCGTGGGTTCGGATTTTAAGCGCGTAGCCGAAAGTGCGATTGCAAAAGACGGCACGACGTTCCCAATTTACTTGGAGGATGCGGAACGAGTTTTCCAAGATTCGCGCAAGCGTAGGCGGGAGCGTCGTGCGATGATTCCTCCCGGGAAGGGTTTTGCGCCTATGGTGCGTAGGTCCATAGGCGTGGAGGTTCCTTTCACGCACGAAAACGATCATCCTCTAGACGTCCGTTGGAAGCGACTCGGCAGCGAGAACTTCTTCGAAGTCGACCGAGAGCAGCGCACGCTGTGGATCAATGAAGTTTACCGGAGCGCGCTCCTAGGAAACCGGCGTGGGGGGCTCAACGACGCCCCACTCGTGAAGGCGCTTCTCTATTTGCAGTTCGAGGAGATGTTTCAGGGAGAGCGGCTCGGTCCTAAAGATAAGGACAACTTGGAACTCTGGCAAGAGATCCTCACTGCGGCTGCTAAGAGTGAGAAATGACGCCCTCAAACAATCGCCACCTGAGTGCCAGTAGCTTCGAAGAGTACCTTGACAGTGGCGTCCCGCTTGAGTATCCAGTGAAGGGCGAGCCACGCCTGCATTTCTTGATTGACCCGGAGCGCCCGGCCATCGGGCTTCGGGTGCCAAGGAAGCCAGCCCAGGCTGTGCCAGTGACCGGCCTTGAGCATTTTCATGTTAAGGCAGCATGCTCAAGTGGAAGGCGATATCTTGACCTGCTCGTCACGGAGAAGCGACTCTTCCTGGCCGCCTATCCGTTTTTGCTGGCAGTTGCAGACCGAATTCAGCTAGACGGGCACAGTCTGGAAGTCGCCCTACAGGAAACGTTGCGCAGCCTTGGGCGCCTCCTCGAACGGGAGGATACCCTGCCGAGGGAACAGGAAGTGGGGCTATTCGGCGAGCTGCTGCTTCTAAGAGGGCTCCTATACACATTCGATCACACCGAGGCCGTTACCGCCTGGCTGGGTGCGGATGGGGAAGAGCACGACTTCGCACTCGAGGGTGTTGACCTTGAAGTGAAGACAACTGCATCCGACCTGCGGATGCACTGGATTGGATCGCTCACACAGCTTGTCCCCAACCCGAGCCAGCCGCTCCTTCTTGTGTCCTTCCAGATCACGAAGGCGGGTCCTGGTGATGGAAACACTCTGCCAGCTTTGGTGGGTGGCGTACGCGAACTCCTTGGAATGGGAGAGGCGAGAAACGCCTTTGAAGCTCGCTTGCAGCGGTCCGGGTGGCAGGACCAATACGAACCGAACACCCGGACTTTATGGCGGCTGAGAGATAAGCCTCGAGTCTATGAGGTCAGTGGTGATTTCCCGCGCCTTACCCCAATGGGGCTTGGAGGGGTTCAAATCAATCTTGCTCAGCTCTCCGCGGTCAAGTATAGGATCGATCTTTCCAACCGTCTACCTGACCCAGTTCCTGCCTTCCTCGCTCAAGCTCTTCGCTATGGAGAAGAAGATCTATGAACCCCATTGCCGAGGCGTACCTCGGTGCGCTTGCCATGCTTGAGGCCACGGCACCGCGGAATCTGCATCTGGCAGCCACGATGGTGACTGAAAGCGCCGGAGACGAAGCGCTGCGGGAATACCTCAGCAACGCCGGCCCAGACGACAGGCTGAGGAAGCGACTCCAGCTTGCCTTAGCCACCTGGGATTATGTCGTCGATGCAGTCTGGGCCGAAGGCACCGAGCCACGTACCGTGGCCAGGAGGGAGCTAATCTATAAGCTGCTCAAGATTGATGCTGAGACCATCGCGCTGTTCCATGAGGAATTCCCTATTGCGGGTCGCGACGGCGATATAATCATCGCAGACTCTTGGGAGCCGTGGTATACGGATGAGCTTCGCAGAGAGCGGGGCTTCTACTGGGACAACTACCACGGTTTGCTTCTAGCCCAGGATTGGAGCGCCGATGCAGTTCGGCACCTGGATCATGCCACGAGCGAAGTGGTCGGGCGTCTAGCTGAGCCCACGCGCCAGGAGGCGTACCAGTCGAAGGGCCTAGTCGTCGGCTACGTGCAGAGTGGCAAGACAGCCAACTTCACAGGCGTCATTGCGAAGGCTGTCGATGCCGGCTATCGGCTGGTCATCGTGCTCACCGGAACGACCGATCTCCTTCGTGCTCAAACGCAGCGGCGTCTCGACAAGGAACTAATCGGAGTCGAAAATATTCTTGGCGGAGTTTCGCCTAATGACGCAGAACTCCTTGACCAAGTTGATTATCAGGACGACCCCGAATGGATGAGCGGGAAATTCGTACGACTGGGTGTAGTTCCTGCCGATGCAGGAAAGCCGGGGATCGACAGGCTGACCACATACCGGTCCGAGTATAAAAGTCTGCAGCAGGGAATCGCTGCTCTCGATTTTCCGAAGCGGGAGAAAAGCCTTCCCTACTATGATCCCGAGAATCTGTTTCATGGTGACGCGCGCATTGCGGTCGTCAAGAAGAACGGCTCAGTTCTGAGAAGTCTGGTTATGGATCTGAAGCGCATAAAAGCACGGGTGAGTGAGATCCCTACACTGATCATCGACGACGAGTCCGACCAGGCTTCGATCAATACTAGCAATCCGAAGAAGTGGGAAGAAGGCCAAAAGGTTCGTTCGGCGATCAATAGGCTGGTATCCGAGCTACTCAATCTTCTGCCGCGTGCGCAGTATGTCGGCTACACCGCAACGCCTTTCGCCAACGTGTTTGTCGACCCTAGGGATGCGGAAGATATCTTCCCTAAAGACTTTCTCATCTCGCTACAGCGACCGCCCGGATACATGGGCGCTTCCGATTTTCATGATATCGACATTGACTTTGATCAAGTGGAGCGCACCTTCGCCAACTCCGTTCAAAAGGCTCATGTCCGGTTTGTCTCCGGCCAGTACGAAAAAGAAAATAAAGCTTTGCTGGAGGCTCTAGACGCGTTCGTGCTTTCAGGAGCCATTAAGCTGTACAGAGAAGCGCGCGGAACTAAGGCGTTCCGGCATCATACGATGCTCGTTCACGAAGGAATGCGAACTGCAGCCCACAAGGAGCTAGCAGACCGCATCACCGATCTATGGAATAAGTCGGGCTACTACTCTGCAACGGCCTACACACGCCTTCGTGGCCTGTTCGATAAAGACCTCGGTCCCGTCAGCCGTGTTCGGGCTGGCGATATCCCTACGCCGAACTCGTTCGATGAGATTCTGCCATACCTGCCCAAGGCTATCGCTCGCATCGGTGGCACTCGGAGCCCGGTCCTGATTGTCAACAGCGATAAGATCGAATCTGACCAGGAGAAACTTGACTTCGACACCACGGATCATGTCTGGCGCATTCTTGTCGGCGGAAACAAGCTCGCTCGTGGTTTCACCGTCGAGGGCCTCACTGTTTCGTACTACACGCGTGTTGCCAAGCAGGCGGACACCATGATGCAAATGGGCCGCTGGTTTGGCTTTCGGCAAAATTACCAGGACCTGGTCCGTCTCTACACCACAGTCGAGCTCTACGAAGGTTTCGAAGCAATAGTCCGCGACGAAGAGTTCTTTCGCTCTGAACTGAGGCAATACGCTGCTCCTGTTGGTGGGAAGCCACAAGTGACCCCTCAGGATGTGCCGCCCTTGGTTGGCTCTCACCTGCCCAGGATCAAACCAACCGCCGCAAACAAAAGTTACAACAAGGTGCTCGCTGAGCGCCGGACTCCCAATAAGGAGCCACGTTCGGGCTATCCCAACTTGTCAGATAGGGCTGATATTCTACACAACGTCGAACAATTCCGCCCGGTTCTAGCGCGGGCGATCGCGCGGGGACGGGTCGCGCTGAGCCAGGATCGGGACGGCCACGAGGCCTGGGCCTGCCTTTACTCCCACCGTCAACTGCTGGAGATGTTCAACCGTCTGCGATGGTCCAATGCGACCTCCTTCAACGCAGACCTTGCATGGCTGAATACTCTAGAGGATGAGCATATTGAAGACTGGCAGATATTCCTGCCACAGCTTAAGTCTGACGAGTATAAAGCCAACGTCCTAGGCCTAGGGCCGTTCAGTCTCCATCGCCGGGCAGCGCCTAATGGGATTCTCGAAGGGCGGTCAACGTTGTTCGGCAGAGCCGATGCCGAGAAGGTTGCTCGGCCACCGAAACCCGCGTCCAAGTCCAGGCGTGGGGCCCTTCTGCTGTATCCGATGATTGCGAAGGATAAGGCTCCTAGAATCGTCGCTGGGGAAGTCGACCCCGGAGAAGTCGTTATGGCCTTTCGCATGGTCGTTCCTACTGCTGCACTTCCCAATGATGGGCCCTTGGTGACTTTTACGACCAAGGACAGCAGCCGGCCTTCTGCCGCTATTGTCGACTCACCCGTATGATTCGTCATCCTCAGGTGCTCTTGGTTGGTCGCGTCAGCTACTACTCTCGGTTGCGTCTTCGGAGCGGGGTAAAGCTCGACGCGGTAGGCGCCGTGAAGGGGTCTTAGGCGGCTTCGCTGACGGGGCCAGGGCTGGGTCGCCGGCCGGGTGGAGCTAGTGGGCGGGTCGTGCAGGGCTTGGCGGAGGTCGTGCAGGATGCGCAGGACGTTGCTGGTATGGGTGGAGCCGCGCCAGCAGCGGGCGGCTCGGTCAAGGACGGTCCAAACCAGGGAGACGCAGTTCCGCTGGGGAAGCGCCCGATGACCTTGACGCGGCGGCGGGTCTCGCCGAAGGTGCGCTCGATGAAGTTGGAGTGCCGCACGCGTCTGTGGTGTTCGAGTGGAAAGCACAGGTTGGTGGTCAGGCCCTGGCGGTCAGTGAGCAGGCATTTGACCGCTGCCGGATACCGGCTGGCCCAGGTGTCGGCGAAGGCGTCGATGCGCTGCTGGACCCAGTCCACGAGCTGCTGCCCGGCCGTGACGTCGTCACCAGGGTCGCTGAGGTGAAGATCTGACAGTAGGCGGCCTTCCCTACGGCCTGGTCGCCGGCGCTGACCTTGGCCAGCACGTGTCTGGCGCGATGCATGAGAGACCGCTGGCGCAGCGAGCGGGAGAAGACCTGTTCGGCGTCGCTGATAGGCCGGGCGCGCCATCGGAGATGGCCAGCAGAGGTGGGCGCAGGCTACGGTCGGCCAGGTCGGTCAGGGAATCATGCCAGACGTCGATGGACTCAGATCCGGCAGCGGCCAGGGCGCCTTCGACGTCACGGACGAACAGGCCGCGGACGAAGGAAGCGATCACGAGGGTCTTGAGAGCGGGGGTGCGGGTGACGTCGGTGCCGAATAGACGGGAGGCGCATTTCTGGGTGGTGCCGCGCAGCTTGGGGCGGGCAATGGCGATCGGCCCAGAGGTGGTCTTGATGATGGTCGGGCAGTGTCAACCGGGGCGCATCAGGGCCTCCTCGTGGCTCCCGATGGCGGTGCGCTGGTAGCGGGAGCGGCCGAGGAGGGCGTCCACCTCGGCTTCGACGGCGGTCTGGATGATCAGGCGGGCACCGAGAGGGGCGACGGCCTCGATGACCTCGACCACGTCACGCCCTTCGGTGAATAGGGTACCGGTCTCGGCGCGGATGGCCTGGACAGGCGGTTGTGTGTGCTCGTGGCACGAGCATAGGTCCTTACCTGGTGCGGCCTTTCGACGGTTCAGCACAGCAAGCTACGCTCGTCAACTTTGCCCCGCATCTCGGACGCGACGCGTTAGTTGCTCGGGTTCTGCGTCCTTCTGGCTCTGACCAGCGCCTGGATCTTAAGGGCAGCTGCGTTCGGATCCTCATGCTCCCAGATCCTGATGGGTACCCAGCCGGCTCTACGTAGTCGCTGGTCGGTATCCGCATCTCTCGCCCGGTTTCTGGCGACCTTTTGGGCCCAGTAGTCACTGTTGCGGACGGCGCTTGTGTGGTGCTCAGGGCACCCATGCCAGAAGCATCCATCCATGAAGATTGCTACCTTGGCCTTGGTGAAGACCATGTCGGCAGTACGCCGGAGCTCAGGCAACGGGCGTGATGCGACGCGATAGCGCAGCCCAAGGGCATGCACAGCACGACGTAGAGCTAGTTCGGGTCTGGTATCCCGGCTGCGATTCGCCTTCATGCTCGCCCGGACGGCCTCGGAGGACGCCCAAGATGCTTGGCTGCTTCCCACGCCACAACGATAAGGCCTTGGCATGTCGAGCGGACGAGGCTGGTCGGGCCGTGACGTGATCAATGGCAGTGGCCTAGTATCTGAGCTGTGTCTGATGAGCCAGCTGTTGCCATGACCAGCCAGGAGACTCCTGGGAGGACGCTACAGCACGAAGAAGCGACCGGGTCGTACGCCGTTGCTGAGTTCTTCGCGGGGATCGGCCTGGCGCGCGTGGGGCTAGAGACAGCCGAAAACACGAACTTCCGAGTGGTCTGGGCGAACGACTTGGACGAAGGCAAGGTCAAAACCTACAAGGGCCACTTCCAAGAAGATCCTCCTGAGCACTACCAGATGGTTGACATTCGGAAGGTAGCTAAGGATATCGATCGCTTCGCCGTACCTAGGTCCCTTGATCTCGCGTGGGCGTCGTTCCCTTGTACTGACCTTTCCCTTGCTGGAGGACGCGAAGGCCTCAAAGGCGACCATTCGGTAACCTTTTGGCATTTCGCCAAGATTCTTGCCTCGCTCGGAGACGATAAGCCTCCAGTCGTCGCTCTGGAGAACGTCAACGGCTTCGCCACGAGCCGTGGAGGCAAGGACATCAAAGTGGCGGTGCGCAAACTTAATAAGTTGGGCTACTGGGTGGACGTCTTGACACTTGATGCAAGGCGTTTCGTACCGCAGTCGCGACCTCGACTATTTTTGATTGCTAGTACCCATAGAGTGCTTGACCAGGATGATCGCCGCAATACGCAGCTCCGGCCTAGCTGGCTAGACCCGGTACTAGATGATTCAGCGCTCCATACTCAGCGTGCCCTTATTCCCGAGCCACCTGAGCTGTTGACTGGTGGCTGGTCCAGCATCGTCGATTCTGACACCGCACCAGGCGTTGAATGGTGGGATGAGGTTCGCACTGAGAAGTTCTGCTCGGAGCTATCAGAAATCCAACGCGCACGTATTGAGCTGCTCAGCAGCACTGATCGAGTCGAATACCGCACTGCGTACCGGCGGACGCGCGGTGGAAAGCCGGCATGGGAAGTCCGCCCCGACGATATCGCTGGCTGTTTGCGTACTGCACGCGGTGGCTCATCGAAGCAGGCGGTAGTGCGGATCGAGAAGGGAGTACCTCTTCAAGTCCGCTGGATGACGGCCAGTGAGTATGCCAAGCTTATGGGCGCAGGTGATTATGTGCTGCCGGGTAAGCGCAATCAGTCGATCATGGGCTTTGGCGACGCTGTCTGTGTCGACGTGGTTAAGTGGCTCGCCTCGAACTATCTTGGCCCCCTTCTTTCGGGCCAGCTTCAGCGAGATGATTCATCCCCAAGCCTCCTTTCTTTGCTTCGTCCCGCTAGGCAGGCAGTAAGCCTGCACGAGCTGAGTGATGGGAGTATCACGAAAGGTCGTGTAACACAGCTTTCGTTGCTCGAAGAGGAGGAGCGGAGCGAGTACGAGCGAGAGCGTAAGTTGGCCATCTGAGCTAAAGCCAGTGCTAATCAACACGAACCTTGCTGTATGCATAAACGTCGATGGGGACGAATATGGTGAAGCTCGACGTCGGTGATGTCCCTCCACATGTGGAAGCAGTAGCAGTTGCGATGCTTGCCACCATTGCACCCTGGTATGAAAGTCAGCGTAAAAGAGGAGTCGTCGACTCGAATGTAATGTGCGCAGGTATGTACATCACAGAGTTCCTCGCCACAGCTTTTCCATTAACTCCTGCGGTATACGCAGCTGAATCTCAGGTTAAAGGGGCAAGTGGGGCAAAAGCGAAAAGCCTGCTCGCTCAACACGGTGAGACGAGGAAATTCACACGCGAGGGCGGAAGGACGTCTCGCTTTACTATTCGGCATGCCGATAAGCTAGCGGAGATTATCAACGCGTCAGGTATGGCCGAAGGCCTTGCTTCGTTCTCCGGCTCAGAGCGAAAAGCGCTCGCTTTCGTCCTTCAAAAATGGTTCGTGGATCGAGTGCGTGATGATTATTTCGAGAAACAGAAAATTAGCGCAGAGATCAACCCTGAAAATTCAATACGTACCACGGTGGCCAACCTAATGCAAGCGGGACGCGAGCGCGGCGGCACTACGGCCGGAGCTATTGCTCAGCACCTTGTTGGCGCGAAGCTGCAAATAAGGTTTCCGTCCGAGCGTATCAATGTCGAGAGCTACACGACGGCTGATGTTCAGACGGGTAGAGCCGGGGACTTTCAGGTTGGAGACACAGCTATTCATGTGACGATGTCTCCGAGCGAAAGACTTTTCGCAGAGCGCTGCGCACATAACCTGACACAAGGATTCCGCTCGCGTGTTCTTGTCCCGGAGAACGCGCTTGCTGCAGCCGTTCAGATGGCTAACATTCTCGGCTTTGCGGAGCGCATCGCGATTCAGTCAATAGAAGATTTCGTAGGAACGAACGTAGAGGAGGTAGCGGGGTTTTCGAAGAGCGGAATTCGCACGCAGCTGCGCATTCTACTTGAAGAATACAACGGGCGAATTCAGAAAGCTGAGGCTGATCACTCGCTTCAGGTAGAGATCCCTGAGAATCTCTGAACTTAGTCTCTGTATCGCCGGTACGGCGAAAGTTTATGCATTTGCTCAAGTGTCCAGAAGGATCCTCGCCTTCTGTCGGCGATGGGTCAGGATGGAAAGTCGCCCTGGCAGTCACAGGTATAGCTTCGGATGCAACCTTCGTGGGAAGATGTTGCGCTTCGAGGAGCAGCGAAACAGTTCGTGCTGGAGTGGCCGAGGCAGCGTCGCTCTTCTTCTGTGTGGCGCGCTAGGGGTGGATCTATGAATCGCAAGTTGAGTCGATGCGTTGATGTGGATGCCAGATGCGGCCGGTAGATGATTTCGGTAGAGCTGTCAACGCGATCTTTCTTATGAGGTCAGAACCGCAAGGTTTGGCGCTCTACCTAGAAAGCAGTGGAGGCGCGCCGGCGAAGGATGCGCCCCAAGATCAGCCCCGTAATGCAGAGTACGACACCGCTCTCATATTGCTTCTTAGCCGTCTACGCGATCTCAATGCCACTATTACGGACGCTCTTGTGGATTCACGAGCCACGCGAAGGCTGGGTACTCCGGAGCATG
Source organism: Nonomuraea salmonea (assembly GCF_042428605.1). Taxonomy (NCBI): domain Bacteria; kingdom Bacillati; phylum Actinomycetota; class Actinomycetes; order Streptosporangiales; family Streptosporangiaceae; genus Nonomuraea; species Nonomuraea salmonea. The sequence goes on along the minus strand of NZ_JBHMCF010000039.1, from coordinate 58,844 downwards.
ATCGGAGGCTTCTCGATGGCCGGGTCCATTTGTTGGACCTGCCGAGCCTGGGGGAGGTTTTTGTGGAGATGAAGCGCAGACAGAAGGGAGTTGGTAGCCACGGTGATGGTAATCGTCAGAAGCGTATAAAGATGCTTCTCCATGTTCCCGGGTACATGCCTCAAGATGCGGCTTCTCTTGAAAGAGATCTTGCCGAACCGCCGTTAGCTCATATGACGGACGGTGTTAAGAACCTTCCCGGGTCATCGGTCAGTCCGTCATTAACTTTTTTGGGTGTTCTGGAGAGGCTAGGCCGAGCGCCGAGGAGGGGCGAGCAGGCCAATCTTCGAATGCTTTTATTGCCCACGTCTGTTCAGTTCGGCACTTGTGCGTTGTGCGGATATGATCTTCCTCCTCAAATGCTAGTTGCTGCCCATATCAAACGCCGCAAGGACTGCAGTAATCTTGAGCGCAGAGATCTTGCCAATGTGGGCATGCTCGCATGCCTGTTGGGGTGCGATGTATTGTACGAGTTGGGCTATGTAGGAGTAGGCGAAGGCGGTCTAATTATGATTAGTGATGTGATTAGGACAGCCCCCTCGCTGCTCAACCATGTTACGGGCAGGCTCTCTGGTCGCACAACGCCGTGGTGGTCGCCCACCCGAGAAAAATATTTCGCATGGCATCGGACGGTGGTATTTCAAAGCGGCCATATGGTGGAGTAGTGGGGAGAAGAATCCCGTCAGCCGAATTATCGGCATTGTATTGAGCTTCGAAACCTACGCCGCTGAAAGTGCCTTATTCCCGGGTGGGCGGTTTACTTGTGTAGAAGCCTAAAGAGTTCCTGGCTCTCAATCCATCGAGTGGATGGATCTGGTCGGCCAGTGGCGTAGGCGAGCCTCGTCGCGGCAAAATGTGTCAGGCGTATAGCTTGAACGAGCAGGTTTCGACGGACGCCTTCGCTAGCTTCGCCTCGCTCCAGTATCCTTGCGGACAAGTATGCGATATTGGCGGCTTGTCGTGCGATTCGGACGTCGGCATGCCCTTTTTCTCTTCGCATGTTTTCATCCACCAGCGCGAAGCGGCGAGATGGTGGCAAGGGGAGGATCTCACCAGCTGGTGGGAGCCTTTCGTTCAGTAGTATGTGAAAACGGCTCTCGCTGATGGCCTTCAAGTGCACAGCGCGTTCTAGGCTGTCGAGTTCGTGACGCGCGCTGGGATCCATCCTCGGCGCATTCTCGAGGTGCCATAGAGGCCACAGCTCTAGCTCGGCAACGTCTTGCACGTCGAATAGACGCATTGCTACTGCATCGGTACGTTGCAAGGTGAGATGCCTGCGAACACGAGTCCCAAGCGCTTCGTTGGTCTGGCCCACATAAAGCGGTTCGCCGTCGTAGTCGTAGAAGACGTAGCAGCCTACTCGTGCTTTCGCCCAAACTCGCCCTTGCTCATCTGTGGCTGACAGTGCTTGGTTCAGCAGTGCTCGGAATGAACGAATTTGGGGCGGCAAGAGATCGTCTTTTGTTGGTCGGACGGAGACTCTATTTTCGAGAGGTTGACTCTGGAGCAGGTCGGTCGACGCTGGTCCGTCATGGTCCCCGAGAACAAGCTCTTCAGCTGCGGCGCCGGGAGCGATGGAATCGGGTAGTCGTGGCTTGTCCCGCCTTAGGACGGCACCACGGACTCTGTCTAGCTCCCTTGTGCCGCTGTCCACCCCTGCAGGCTTAAGTTGCGCCCTTACCAGCTGCTGCGTTTGTTCCCATCGTTCTCTCCACTCCTTGACCAGTGGATGGTTTGCATCAGCAGGGTCTACATGATCGTCTGCGTAGGCCTGGTCCGAGAGTCGAATCAGAGTTCGAACGAATGAAATCGTGAAGTCTAGGCCGGGCATACGGTGCCCGTTCAGCACGAAGGAGACGGTGCTTGGAGTCAGGGGATGCTCTCCGTGTTGGTCAGCCGCTTTCTGGATCTTCTTGTATGACGGGGCCCCGGATCTGATGTGAAGGTTTCGAAGCCGTTCGGCGAACTCCTGGACTGAGGGCGGCAGCACGGGTTTGGGCTTCACAGGCACCTCCTCTGCATCGCGAAAGGGTAGCGGCTCCTGGCTGGCCAAGCATAACAACATAGTGAGAACGATCGCGAATGATGCGAAACGATCACGTGACGGCTGCCTCTAGCTGGGACTATTCGCTCCGCAGTTTCAAGGGGGGTCGTGCCCATAGCATGCCGTTTCGTTTCGATTCGTTTCAACAGTGGATTGTTTCGTGCGGCTGGTGGAGACTGCTGCCATGGGCATGGGCAGCAAGCGGTGCGCACGCGAAGTCGCTAGGAGTTTTCGTCGGGGCGGTCCGGCTCTTGGTGGTGCGGTGAGGTGCGCAGGAGGCGGAACCGGATGCCTGTGATCCTCCAGTGGTTGATCCCTGCTACCACTCTCTTGACTGGCTTGTTGGCGTACCTCCGCTGGCGCTTTCGTTACAAGCAGCACAAGGAAATCGCGGAACTCGCTATGAAAGACGCGACGGCTGAGCAATGCGTCGAGATCTTGCGAGTGCTGCCTGCGGTGTTCGCGGAGATGAACAAGCGGGATGATGCGCCCCGGCTTCGTTCCCCGAGCCAACTGCCCCCGCCTCCTTGATTCATCGCATGGACAGGTTACGTCCCTTCAGCATGGCCACCGGCACCCTTCGCGATCTTCGGTCAGGAGAGCTACTTGGCCAGCACCGTCGTTCGATGGCAAGGACCGACGAAGTAGGTCCGCGGCAGCCGATCGCCCTGACCACGGACGGCGAGTGCCGAAGTCGGCGATCGTCACGGCCTCAATCGCTCGGCATGCTCGGTAGCCATGGACATGTCGAACAGGACGATTGCAGCTGTCCTGTCACCTGATCGTTGAAGCGCGCCTCGAATAGCCGTAGACGGTCAGCTGCTTGGTGCAGCTACCGAAAGCGTGGGCGGTTCTGGCCGCGACCGGCCGAAGAGCCGCAGCGCGGCCAGCAGACCGCCTCACGCGCCGGCCGCCGTAGGCGGGCGGCCTTGAAAGACGTGAAGAAAGTACTCATCCAGTGATCTTGATCCCGGCTGTTCTATGGCTTTGACCTGCGGTTCCTTGGCCTGTTGTCGGCGGATCACTGCTCGATGGTGTAGCCGTCTGGGCAGCTGTTTCGCTGCTGCTCAACCCTCAGGGCCGTCGCTGCGGGTGCTGTCGCCGACCTAGTCGGAAGCTTTGACGAAGCTGCCGAGGTTGGGGACGGTGTAGATCTTGTCCGCGGCTCTCAGGCGTTCCATGGCCTTACGTATGGTGGGGCGGGAGACTCCGAACTCCTCCATGAGCTTGACCTCGGAGATCTTGAACTTTGGGCCCCACTCGGCTGAGTCGATGCGCTCCACGAGGACTTCGAGGATCTGTTCCCAGCGGGAGCGGTCCTCGTCGAAGACCCAGGTGCGCGTGTGCTCGACATATCTGGCCACGGTATGAGAGTAGGAGGGTGTTTCACGGCCCTTCTTTCCGGATCACGCAGTTTCATGGACCTGCATGGAGTAGACAGGTACTTACAGGCTTGCTAGCCTCGGAGTATGGCGTTGGTGAGCGCCGGTCGAGAGCCCCTCCGGGTGGGGCTTCTCCCGCGCTCTCTGGCTGGCTCTGCGAGGGCGCGCTACGCGGCTGACGTCCGCTGCTCGCTCACCAACGCCCTCTCGGCAACCGTGGCTCTTGGCGGCGTGGATCGACGAGCGCGGCCATGGGCAAGGCGCGAAGGGCGGTGGCCTGGTGGCCGCATTCGGTGAGTATCACGGCGCGCACTTTGGCCCGTCTCGCGCAGACGCGGTTCCGGTGCAGTGGGAACGGAAGCGGAAGCGGGCGAGCAGTGTCCGGGTGCGTGCTCACACCTGCGATTGTTCGCCTGTGGTTTTCGAGCAGTGCGTAGCCGGCGGGCTGGGGTTCGTGCGGCGCTACGACCGTACGGGGCCTGCGACGGTCGTCATGGACAGTCCATGGGTGAGGGTTTCCGAGGCGCAGCTTCTCTGGCAGAAGCTCATGGCCGGCGAAGCCAATTGACGCTGAAGGCTATGCGTGATCGGCCTCGCCGACAGATGTGATGTGAATCACGGCAGCAGCGGCACCGCTAGGAATCTGTGGCGATATGCACTGTTCATCGCCGCGTGTTCGTGAGAAGAGATGCCGGTAATAGCAGGCTTTGATTGCTATCGCGGGCGGTGGGCGTCCTCCTCTGATCCGTGACTGAGCCTCTGAGCTGCGAAAACCAGGGAACGCGGAAAGTAGCTGAACCGTTACTCAGGCGAGTCCACGAGTTCGCGGCAAGGAGTTGCGATTGGCCCTACAAAGTCCTGTCCTCGCTGTTCGCACGACCGTGCGTCTCTGCGGTTGTCGAGCTGTGAGAGGAAGATCCGGGATGCTCGACGCGAGCACGAAGGACCGACTGGTCCCGGCGGTGCGGGATCAGGCTACGGCCGCACGAGCGCGTTCCGCCTCATCGCCGGGCGGTGACCAGTGGAGCGCATTCACGACGGTCAACATCATCTCGAAGGCGGAGCTGGTAACGCCCCTCTCGTCGTCGTTCGTCCAGGTGCCGGCAAGAGCCGAGGGGTGGAGAAAGCTGTGCGCTGACCGGCGAGGTCGCGCGACGTACTCGTTCATTACGGCGGAGATGCGTGCGGCGCGATCCGCGACGCTCACCCACGTAGAAGAGGGCGGTCTCAAGGGCGGCGAGTGATGCTTCCTCGTGTCCGGCCGGAGGAGATGACGGCGGTAACGGGGGAGTCGCCGATAGACGAGCCTGGCATCCAGCGGCCTTCCTGGACCACACCCGCCGAGACGATCGGCGACCACGTCCTCGACATGAGGCTCACCGCCTCAACGCTCAGCCTCGCCGGCGCGGCTCACCAGCTGGTCGGCGAGATCGCTCCCCACCCGTCAGGTAACCCGGGGTCGCTTCGGCGTCCTGCCTTCACGAACGGGGTAGTAACTCGTGGGTCTAAGTGAGATAGAACGACAGGTCCTGCTGCGCGAACTGGCGAAGATCGCGGCCGACCTGGTCGAGCTTCAGCGTCACGCGAGCAGGATCACTTCTCGTCTCGATCGGGACGCGTCCGAGCGTCCAACTCGTCCAACCTGATCGTCAGGCTCTCCACATGCTCGCGAATCTCGCGCAGCTGCTCGGAGATGATGCGGAACTCTTCGCTGTGCCCGTCCGGGGTGGTGTCGGCGGTGGTGTCGTCGTCTGGTGTACGGCTGACGAAGCTGCCGGCGCCCTGACGGGTCTCGATGAGTCCTTCGTCGCGGAGGACGGCCAGGGCGTTGCCGATGGTCATCATGGCGACGCCGTACTGGTCGGCCAGCTCGCGGGCCACCGGGAGGCGCTCGCCGACCGCGTACCGGCCTGATGCGATGTCGCGCCTGATGTCCTCGGCGATCCTCAGGTATGGCCGGCGCCGGTCGGTGGTTGCCATACCTCCACAGTAGCGGTTCTAGATGCCTAGGTCTCTGGGCAATCTCTCGGGAAACTTGGAGCTCCGTCCAGCTAACTCGGTTTCAGAATCTAGATACCTAGGTATCTTTGTATCTAGTCATCGTCTTCCAAGGAGACCAGCTCTCATGCGCACTATCCCTATCCCTGTCGACACCACCAAGCTCGTGATCACTTGCGTGAAGTCGCCCAAGCCGCGGCTCCTCAACAAGGACACGGGCGAGATCAAGACCGACAAGAACGGCAACACCGTGTACGAGGTGACCGTGTCGGTCGAGGATGAGTTCGGCCGGATCGAGCTCGTCCGGATCGGCACCTCCGGCGAACCTCCCATCACCGCCGGCCAGCAGGTCAACCCGACCGGCCTGGTCGGCTACGTATGGGAGATGGCCGGGCGGTGGGGCATCTCCTACCGCGCCGCGGCGCTCCTGCCCGCCGACACGGGGGAGCCCCTCCGTGTCTGACGCGCACCTCCTGCTGCTCGGAGTCCTGGCCGCCACGGCGGCCGGGCTCTGGGCCTGGCGCCGCTGGCACTACCGGTCGTACTGGCTGGTCGTCGCCTTCCCGCTCACCGCGCTCAGCGTGTGGGCCACCTGGCGCAAGGTCGCTCTCGGCTGTGGGCTGACGAAGAAGCGGCAGCGCTTCTGGTTCACCACCGTGCCGGGGCTGGTCTCCTCGACCGGCGTCGTACGGGTCAGGCGCAGGTTCCAGCGGGTAGCCGTGGACACCAGGCCGTTCATGTGGCTGCCCATGCCGACCCGGTACGGGTGGCGGGTCACCCTGCACACCCTCGAAGGCCAGATTCCGGGCGACTTCGCCGACGCCGCTGAACGCCTCGCGCACTCCTGGGGTGTGCACGCCGTCCGCGTCTCCTCGCCGCGCCCCGGGCGCGTCGTCCTGTGCGCCACGGTGCGGGATCCGCTCGTCCGGGTCGATACCGTGCCCACCTCGGCCGAGTTGCTCAAGGTCACCGTGGGCAGACTGGAGACCGGTGGGCCGTGGGTGATCGACTTCAGGACCGTCCCGCACTACCTCAACGCCGGTGCCACGCAGTCCGGCAAGTCCAACCTCGCGAACGTCCTGGTGCAGGGCCTCGCGCCGCAGCCGGTCGCCCTCGTCGGCTTCGACCTCAAGGGCGGGGTGGAGCTCACGCCGTACGAGCCGCGGCTCTCGGCGCTGGCCACCACCCGCACGGAATCCGTCGCCCTCCTCGATGACCTGGTCGGCCTCATGACCAGCCGCATGGCCGTGTGCCGCGAGGCTGGCACCCGCAACATCTGGCAACTGCCGGACGAGCAGCGTCCCACGCCCGTCGTGGTCCTGGTGGACGAGCTGGCGGAGCTGTACCTGATGGCCGACAAGAGTGAAAAGGACGAAATTGCCAAGACCTCCACCGCGCTCCTGCGGGTCGCGCAGCTCGGGCGGGCGTTCGGGATCTACCTGTTCTGCTCCGGTCAGCGCATCGGCTCCGACCTCGGCCCCGGCGTGACCGCGCTGCGCGCCCAGTGCTCCGGCCGGATCTGCCATCGCGTCAACGATCCCGAGACCGCCACCATGACCCTCGGTGACCTCGACCCTGCCGCCCTCGCCTCGGCGCGGGCCATCCCCGCCGAGACACCCGGCGTCGCGATCGTCGCCTCGCAGGACGGTCAGTGGTACCGCGCCCGCTCCTTCTATGTCAGCGAGCAGGCAGCAGAACACGCGGCCACCGCGTACGCCGATTTGGCCCCGTCCTGGGAGGACCTCATCTCCGGCCACGCCGTGCGGATGAGCGACGCCGATCTCGCCGACTTCCTCGACTCCATCCCGGACCCGCGGAAGGCGTGAGACCGATGCGATGCCTGGTCCGCTGGCTCATCGACACCGGCCCCGTCCTGGTCCTGGCCCTGATCGCCGGAGCGGGCTCCTTCACCCACATCCGCGACACCGCCCGCGAACACGGCCAATCCGGCTGGATGGCCTGGGCCGTGGCCGTCTGCATCGATCTGACCTGCGTCATGGCCGCCCGCGAACGCCAGCGCGACAAGAAGACCGGCCGCTCTCGGCGCGGCCCGATCTCGTGGCCCGTCCTCGTCCTGAGCGGAGGAATCGTCCTGTCCCTCGCCGCCAACCTGCAGCAAGCCGACCCGACCGTATGGGGCTGGATCACCGCCGCGACGCCACCGGCCGCCTTCCTCGTCGCCGTCTCCATGCTCGAACGCCGGGCGTCGAGCGCGGTGGCTGCACCGCCAGCCGACGCCGCTGAGACGGAGTCGCCTGAACCTCGTCCCGCCGTCCCCGCGGCCGACCGTCCTGCTCTCGACACCGGCCAGGACGAACGGCCCGGACCGTCCCCGGCACTCGTCGACTTCGCGCGCCGGGTCGCCGACGAGCACCACACCAAGCACGGCAAGCCGATCACCCGGGACGTACTGCGCGCCCGCCTGGGCGTGTCCGACCAACTCGCCGCCGACCTGCTCCACACCATCTGAAAGGCCAATCGTCATGCAGTACGAGCGAGACGCTCTCATCGCCGGTCTCATCGCCCTGGCCGGCCTCCTCAAGGCCAACCCGAAGCTGCCCATACCGGTCGCGCCGGTCGTCGCCCACGCCTTCCCCGACAGGGGCCCCGACGACGAGATGCGCGCCGAGGTCGACAAGGTCGCCGACCTGCTCGGTACCGAGATCGACCCCGCCCACACGCCTTACGGCCACTACCAGACGGCCATCGAGTTCGGGCCCGTCCGCTACGAGTTCACCGCGATTCTCGCTGCCGCTCGCGCTCACCACGACGCCGTTAACAGCTACCGCGATTCCGTCCAGATCGACAACGCGTAAGGAGACAGCACCATGCGCATCCGCCTCGAAGGCAGCCGCGCCGAACTCGCCCTCGGCATGATCCACCTCCGCCAGCTCTTCACCGTCACCTCCATGTCGCGCGCCTACCCCGCCCGGCACCGGGCGCGGCACTACCGGCTCTACCTGACCATCAGCCCGCGCAAGGACCAGTGACGCATGACTCCAGAGCGGGGCTGCTGCTGCACCTGCAACGGCACCGGCCTCTATGACGACCAGACCTGCCGTGACTGCCACGGCACCGGCATCGACAACCACGGCGCCTAGCCGACGAACCCCTCACCTGGCCACACAACCGCCAAGTTCCGCGCCAGGTGAGGGGCCATCCCCATCCAGATCGCATCCGGACAGGACGGATCCCATCTTGCACCACCCACACGCCATAGCTGGGATGATCTCCCGGCTTCACGACCCCGAATACAACCGCTGGGCCTGCCAGATCAAGCGCACCGGCGGCTGCCGTCAACCCATCCACCTGCGCGGCAAGGTCGAGCACTACGACCGGGCCACCGGCCGGCTGCTCCACCGCTACAGCACCCGACACGAGCCGAACGGCGTCCTGCGCGTGGCCTGCAAGACCCGCCGCGCCTCGCGGTGCCCGGCCTGCGCCGAGGTCTACCGCGCCGACACGTACCAGCTCATCCGGGCCGGCCTCGTCGGCGGCAAGGGTGTGCCGGAGACGGTCAGCACGCACCCGTGCCTGTTCGTCACCCTGACCGCGCCGTCGTTCGGGACGGTCCACGCGCGGCGGGAGAAGAACGGCAAGGTCCTGCCCTGCCATGCACGCCGCGACGCCGAGGTCTGTCCGCACGGGCGGACGATGTCCTGCGCGAAGCGGCACCGCGCCGACGATCCCTGCCTTGGTGAGCCGCTCTGCCCGGACTGCTACGACTATGACGGCTCGGTGCTGTTCAACGCGATCAGTCCCGAGCTGTGGCGGCGTTTCACGCTCGCTCTGCGCCGCAGGTTCGCGCGGCTCAACGGGCTGACCGTCAGGGCGCTGCGCGAGCACGTCGGCATCGCGTTCGCCAAGGTCGCCGAATACCAGCGTCGCGGCGTCGTCCACTTCCACGCCGTCATCCGGCTCGACGGTCCGGACGGACCGGACTCACCGCCGCCGCCGTGGGCGATGGCCGACGCGCTCGAAGAGTCCGTCCGCCATGCGGCGGACGTGGTCACGGCGGAGGTCAAGCCAGTGGGCCGGACCTTCCGCTGGGGTGCGCAGCTCGACGTCCGCAGCATCACCCTGGACGGTGATCTCACTGAGCAGGCCGTAGCCGCCTACATCGCCAAGTACGCGACCAAGGCGGCCGAATGCGTCGGCACCCTGGACCGCCGCGTCCAACCTCTCGACGACCTGGAGGCCCTTCCCGTACGTGATCACGCGCGGCGTCTGATCGCCGCCTGCATGCGGCTGGGCAGCGAACCCGGGCTGGCCGATCTCCGGCTCACCCACTGGGCTCACATGCTCGGCTTCCGCGGCCACTTCTCCACCAAGAGCCGCCGCTACTCCACCACCCTGGGCGCGCTGCGGGCCGCCCGCGAGGAGCACCGGCGTACCGAGGAGATCACCACTGGGCGCCTGCCGCTCTTCGACGAGGACACCGTCCTGGTCGTCGCGCATTGGCAGTACGCCGGACAAGGGCTGTCCCTGGGCGAACAGCTCCTCGCGGCGGCGCTGTCCGGCGTTCCTCTACCGAGCGCTGGTGGTCGTCGATGACCAGATCCGACCAGCTGATGACCGTCCCGGAGGTCTGCGCCGAACTCGGCGGAGTCTCCCGCCGCACCTTCTACCGCTGGCGGGAGCTGGGCCGAGCGCCTGTGTGCGTCCAGCTTCCCAATCACGAACTCCGCGTCTGGCGGAGCGACCTCATGACCTGGCTCGACGCGCGGCGGGAGGGCAAGTGAAGACCACGTACGACGTGAAGCTCGGCCAGGTGCAGCAGCGTGCCAACGCTTTCATCGCGCGTTGGCGGGTGGCCGGCAAGGGGAGGTCCAAGAGCTTTCGCACCAAAGGGCTGGCCAACGCCTTCCTTTCGGACCTGCGGCAGGCGGCGAAGGCGGGGGAGGAGTTCGACGTCGCGACCGGGCTGCCGGTGTCGATGGTGGCGGCTGAACCGGAAGGGCCGTCGTTCCTGGAGTTCGGGCAGGCGTACGTCTTGCGTCGCTGGAACTCCTCGGCGGCCCGGACCCGCGAGACGGACGCGTACGCGCTCCTCACGCTGATCCCCGCCCTGGTCGAGGACGCTCCTCGCCGTCCCGCCGCCGAGGCGCTGCGCGAGGTGCTGCGCATTCACGCTCTCTTGCCGGAGGGCAGGCGCGCCGCGCTGAACCCGTCGCAAGCCGCGGCGTTGTGCTGGCTGGAAGGGGCGTCGGTGCCCCTGACGGCGCTGGGGGAGGCCGACGTGCTGCGTACGGCGCTCGATGCCATCTCGGTGACGTTCGCCGGCACCCCGGCTGGGGCGAACACCGTGCGGCGTAAGCGTGCCGTTCTCCATCACCTTCTGGAGCACGCGGTGGAGCAGAAGGTGTTCAACACCAACCCGCTGGACGGCATCAAGTGGTCGGTGCCGAAGGCGGTGACGTCCGTCGATCCTCGGACAGTCGTCAATCCCACTCAGGCCCGGCTGCTCCTGGACGCCGTGCCCAAGGTCGGCCGCAAGCGAGGCCCGAGGCTCAAGGCGCTGTTCGCCTGCATGTACTACGCGGCGCTCCGGCCTGAGGAGGCGGCCGATCTGCGGGTGCGGAACTGCACGCTGCCCGAGGAGGGATGGGGGCTGATCGTGCTGGAGAAGGCCCGTCCGCAGGGCACGAAGCGGTGGACGAACTCCGGCGAGACCCACGAGTCGCGCAGCCTCAAGCACCGCGCCGAAAGGGAGACGCGAGAAATCCCGATCCCGCCCGTCCTGGTCGAGCTGCTTCGGGAGCACATCGCGACGTACGGCACCGCCGAAGACGGGCGCATCTTCCGTACGAGCACCGGCGGGACCTACTCCAGCTCGGCGCACTCCTACGTCTGGCAGGAAGCGCGGAAGCTGGCTTTCACCCCGGAACAGGTCGCCTCGTCACTCGCCGCCCGTCCGTACGACTTGCGCCATGCGGCCGTCTCGCTCTGGCTCAACGCGGGCGTCCCGGCCGTCGAGGTCGCCAAGCGTGCCGGGCACAGCGTCGATGTCCTCCTGCGGGTCTATGCCAAGTGCATGGACGGGCAGCAGGACCAGATCAACGGCAAGATCAACGACGCTCTGGGCAGCTGATCCCGTTCTCATCAGGTTCGGCCCCGGCGTGGCCGGGGCCTTGACCTTCGACACCCGAGTCATTCCCGCTGGGGCCCGTCACGTTGCGCCACCCTGGCATGCACGGGCCGCGAGAGGAGGACCATGAACAGCGATCAGAACCCCTCCGAAGAGCCGCGCCGAGTGGGGCGCCCGCCGTACGGTCTGCCGATGCGCGACCGCCGCCGATCCACCGCCGCGTCCGACTCGCTCGGCTGGAGACGGTACGCGACCCCGGTCCCGCCCGCTCCTCGTGGCCGGCGTCTTCGGCTGCCGCGGTTCGCGATCGTCGCCGGGCTGCTCGGGAGCATCAGCGTGGGCGTCTGGTCGATCTCGTGGCACGCCAACAGCTCCACGCCTCGTACGACGGTCGTCGCGATGCCGACACCCCCTGCTGAGGTGGTCGTCCCTCCTCCTTCGCCCTCTCCAACCTCCTCGCCTTCCAGCCTGGCGACTCGAACGCCGCCACCCTCAGCGAAGCCCAAGCCGCGCCTCAAGGCGTCGAAGAACGACAGGAAGCGTCGGCGACGAGCAGTACCGGTTGTGCCGCGTCCGGTTCCGCCTCCCGTGAACAGCCATGTCGAACGGGGAAACCCGGAACCTCGGCCCAAGCGCGCGGAGGAACGTAGGAACGTTCACCATGAGCCGCGGAAGGTCTCGCCGTACGCCGGTAGGTGCGATGAGCTGTTCCCGCCGTCCCGTCCTGAGCACCGGATCCGCAACCAGGCGTGCCGTGCTCTACTCGGCTGAAGTCGGCTTGCGGCTGCTTCGCGTTTCCGAAGAGTAGGTCAGGCTGGTATCGCTGACGCGATACTGTCACGCTCCGTGCTGTCTATCTAATGTTCTACATATGGTAGGCGCTCCTAAAATGACCTTGCAGACGATGCTGGTGCTGCAAGTGCTGCTGTCTGATCCGACTGAGCGCCGTTACGGACTCGAACTGTGCGAAAAGACTAACCAGCTTCCCGGTACGGTTTACCTGATCCTGGCTCGGTTGGAGCATAAATACCGTTGGATTGAGCGTCATGTGGAATCTCCTGCGGAGCATCTAGCCGAAGGCCGCCGTGCTCGCCACTACTACCTGCTGACCGACGAGGGCGCTGTCAAAGCGCGCGCTGCCGTTGAACGAGCTAAGTGGAAGCGAGCGGCTGTGAAACTCCGGACGGCGACGTCATGAGCCTCCCAGCGGCGCCGCTGTCGGTCGAGCAGAGCGCCAGGTTCACAACTGCGGAACGAGAGAAGATCCAGCGTGCCTACCAGCTCGCCGCGCACCACCATGCGGGCCAAGTGCGCAAGAGCGGCGATCCGTACATCACTCATCCGGTCGCTGTTGCGGAAATAGCCACCGAGGTAGGGTTGGACTGCGATTTTGTCTGTGCCGCATTACTTCATGACGTGCTTGCTGACACGGAATGCACATCTGAGGCGTTATCTGCTGAGTTTGGTTACGAGGTTGCCGGGTTAGTCCAAGGCATGATCGACCTAGACCGTCAAGGCGACCAAGCCGTCCTTAACGCCGCTGACGATCGTGTCCTCGCCCTAAAGGTACTCGATCGACTGCACAACATGCGTACCCTCCGATCTTTGACGCATGACAGGCAACAGCTCAAGAGCCGACAGACGCTGGATGTCATCGCGCCGGCCGCAAGGCATCTCGGCCTGGAGACCATTGCCGACGAACTCGAAACGCTCGCACGCCTTTACCTGCCGAGCGGAACCGGCATCGCAGGTCGTGCGCTCGCTGTAGGGTCGCTCGTTCTCCCGATGGCCTTGAGGACAAGTTACCTCGACGAATGGTTGGGTGAGCTGGATGTCGTGCGAGGCCGTCAGGCTCGTGCTCGCTTCGTGCTCGGCCTGCTCTGTGGGATGCCGAAGCTCGCCCTGTTCCTGCGCCGCTCACCAGATCGAATCGCAACGCCCTGGTTGCTGATGATTGCCCGCTGGATCCTGCGCTCCAACCTGCGCACGTGGACTCCTTTGGTCCTCCTGGTGAACTGGGTGGTTCTGGAGATCGCGCAGAACAGCCTCGGTGAAGCCGTCGTGGCCTTGATAACTTTGCCTCCCGTTCTTCACACCGCTGTCAAGTACGCCCGAGCGAAAGTAGGACTTGCCGCATCGAACGAGTGACATCGGTGGGAAGGCGCGGCAGTTTCTACTTTGGGACTGGTAGTGCTCGCGTCAGAGAACCGAGGTCCGGTTTGGCATAGAAGACTTCGTCTGAACGGTGGTTGCGGCCCAGGTGAGGCCCAGCTTCACGCCTTCCGCGAGGGTCCGTCCCTCGGCGAGTTGCCAGAGGAAGCCGGCGGCGAAGGCGTCGCCGGCTCCCGTGACGTCCACCGCCTCCGTGGGGATGGCCGGGTAGTGGGTGCGCTCGCCTGATGAGTGGACGGTGACGCCCTCGGGCCCCTCGGTCACGATCGCGGTCGCGTCCTCGGGGATGGCGGAGAAGTCGTTGCGGGATCCGATCAGGTAACGCATGGCTGGGGTTGTGCCCGGGGGGACGCTGGTGACTAGTGCTCCTGCGGCTGCCATCGTCTGGGCCGGGACGGTGAAGGGGGCGTGCCAGGCGGCGAAGTAGACGATGTCTCCGGGGGCGACCTCATCGGTGGGGATGGTGATGGTGTGCAACAGGTCGGGGTGGATGCCAATGATCGTTCGTTCACCGTCGGGTTCGATGAGCAGGACCACTGAGGACGTGTGCCCTGGCAGGACCTGGACATGGTCGACATTGACCCCGGCCGCCGTCAGGGCCGTCGTCATGTTGCGGCCGGCGGCGTCGTCTCCGATGTAACCCACCATGTGGACTCGGCCCCCGGCCTGGCTCAGTGCGACGGCGACGTTGGCGCCTGTGCCGCCGGGGCGTTCGACGCTCTCGCTGGCCTGGACGAAATGGCCGCTGGGTGGGATGTGATCGACGTACAGGGCCAGGTCCCAGGCGATGGGGCCGATGATCCAGAAGTCAGCCATATGCGGCCTGCCGCATGGCACGTAGTCCTTCGGCGAGGGTCTCCAGCTCTGGTGGGAGCGCGACTTGCGGTGTCCAGGGGATGTCCGCCGTGTCCTGGCGGCAGTTCAGGATGCCTCCGACGATTGCAGCCACGGTGTCAGTGTCCCCACCGAGGCTGACCGCATACCGCATAGCTTCTACCGGTTCGTCGTGAAGGTGCAGTACGTGGAGGATCGCGCCCAAGGTGTCCATGACGTCCAGTGACACCCCGCCTGGGCTGAGCACCCATCCGGTGGGGATGGGGATCGCGAAGTGATCCAGCTCTTCGCAGGCTACGGCGATGAGGTCCTCGGCGGGGCAGCCCTCCAGCGCCCACGATCCCATGGCCGCCACTGCGCAGGCGGTGGCGATGGCGCGCGGGTCGGCGTGGGTGGTCTTCGTCATGCGTATGGCCAGCTCGCGGCGGCGGTCGGCCTTCGTTGCGGGCATGGCCCAGCCGATGGGGAGCACACGCATCATGGCGCCGTTGGTTGCCCCGCCCTCGGCTGTCGCTGCTCCGGTGGTGGTGAAGCGTTCCACCGCTCTGCGCGTGGTGGGTCCGGCGCCGCGCATCGTTGGCAGTGCCGCGGCCAGGGCTTCCAGGAAGGCCACCTCTGAGCCGCCGGTGTTGATGAGGTTCCGGGCGAGCAGAATGAGTTGCTCGGTGTCGTCGGAGGTGCTGCCGAGTGGCCAGTCTCCTCGGGCGGCGATCGTCTCGGTGAGGTGGATGTCCTGCGGTGGTTTGCCTTCCCAGGGGACGCCGAAGGCGTCTCCGCAGCAGAAGCCGGTAAGGCCGTTGAGGATGCGCTGCGCGGGCGGGACCATCTGGTCCGGGAAGAGCTGGGTGAGGACGCCGAAGCCGCCCCATGCGATGGCGCGGCGGCCGCGGTCGGCGTACTGGACGCGTTTCCGGCCCTTTGGGGCGAGGCGAGCCAGGGAGAGGCAAGCGGAGGCCACGTCATAGGGGGTGCCGTGGTGCTCGAACTCCTGCAGCGCCTGTACGGTCAGCTCCCATGCGGCCGTCTCGTCACCTTCGGCGCGGCGGACGTCGGCTTCGCTGTGGGTGACCTTCGCGGCGAGGAGGCCGTCGCCGAGGTCGCGGGCCATGCGGCCGGCTTCGGCGAGGGTTTGTGCGGCTTCCCGCATCTGGCCGAGGCCGCATCGCGCCTTGCCGAGGCCGTGTAGGGATTGGGCGATGCCGCGGGCGTCCTCTGATGCCTTGCGGATGGCGAGGGCTTCGGTCTGGCTGTCGAGGGCGGTCTGCCAGGTGCCGGTGGCTTCGGCGACGAGCGCCGCGTCCTGGAGCAGGCCGGCGTACAGGGCCTGGTCGCGCTGATGGACGGGGCGAGTGGCGACGTCCCAAAGGGCCTGAGTGATCAGCGTGTCCGCTCGTTCCACGTTGCCGGAGAAGTACTCGATCTCGCCGAGGAGCTTTTGCCACGGCGCCTGGTCGGTGGAGGTGCTCATGCCTTCGGTGGCGTTCCTGCGGCCGTCCGCGAAGCGTCCTCGGTACAGCTCGATCTCGGCCAGCCGGAACAGGAAGCCCTCCCGGGCGTCCTCGCCTGTGAGCGCCAGGGCTGCGTGTGCCAGGTGTTCGGCGTGGTCGAAGTCGCCGCGGCAGAAGGCGACCTCTGCGCGTACCAGGACGGCGTGCGCTGAACTGAAGGGAAGACCGTCGATCAGGGCTTCGGCCTGGGCCCAGTTGCCGAGGCCGAGATGGGCGCGGGCCACCCGGTATAGGCAGCGTCCTTTGTCCTCGTCGCGATCTATGCGCAGGTCACTGAGGAGGTTCGCCAGGGCGCGGCAGCGGTCGAAGCGGCCGGTGGCGAGGCTGCGGTCCATGAGTGCGACCCAGGCTGCCACTCCTTCGCTGGAGTCGAGTTGGCTTAGGTGGTAGGCGGCTTCCAACTCGGCGGTGAACTCCTGGCGTTCCCCGTAGTGCCTGGCCAGGACTTCGTGGGCCTTGCGCACCTCGTCCGGGCGGACGCGTTGCAGTGAGCGTCGCAGGATGGAGTGCATGGTGTACGCGCCGGTGCCGCTGGCCGTACCGCCTCGGATCGGTGAGATGAAGGAGTAGGCCGTCAGCTTGGCGAAGGCGCTGCGGTCGGACGGGAAGTCGAGCGCTTGGCCGAGGTGGTGGAAGGTGTCGGCGGTGAAGGATCGGCAGGCGCT
Source organism: Nonomuraea salmonea (assembly GCF_042428605.1). Lineage (NCBI taxonomy): Bacteria > Bacillati > Actinomycetota > Actinomycetes > Streptosporangiales > Streptosporangiaceae > Nonomuraea > Nonomuraea salmonea. The sequence goes on along the minus strand of NZ_JBHMCF010000039.1, from coordinate 42,114 downwards.
TACGGCGAGGATGCCGTACTCGGCTTCGGCGGGTGTCCACTGGAGGAGGCGGCGGGCGAGGTCGCGTTCCTTGTCGATCAGTGTTGCGAAGTCACCGGGGTTGAGGCGGGGGCCGGCGGCCAGGGCCACGTCTGCGCACAGCCCGAGGAAGTAAGGGTGTACCTCGTTCGGTGCGGTGGAGGCGTAGGTGACGAGGGCCGTGCGCATGGCGGGGTCGGTGATGCCGGCGAGGGTGAGGTACTGCGTCGCGTCCGCGGTGGTGAGGTGGCCGACCAGGCGGTGATCGATGTACTGCTCTGGGATGGGGAAGACGGGTGCATTTGGCCAGGGCGGGCGGGTGCGGCCTGCCACGATGGCGACGAGGCCGGCGCTCAGGTCGAGGTGGCCGAGCAGGCAGCGTAGCCACTCGTCGCGCATCAGCTTGTCGGCATGGATGAGGCTGTCCGCGTCGCCGATCGCCTCGCCGAAGAATGCCTCGTGGGTGTCGAAGAGCAGGACGATTTTGGGATGGTCGGCGGTGGCGTCGTTGAGGTCTTGGGCGAACAACCGTGGCAGCTCGTCCAAGAGGTCTGGTTCAGGGACCAGGGTCAGGATGTGGTCGGCGTCCTCGTGGGAGAGGCGGCGTCGCATGCGGCGGCGGGTGAAGGTCTCGTCCATGCGTGAGTTGAGCAGCTGCAGGAGCTGGTGGCCGACGCGGAGGATCGGCAGCGACAGTACGGCGTCGGCGATGTCGAGCGCGATGTCCACCTCGCTGCGGGGGAACAGCTCGGGGATGCGGTGGGCGATGTCGAAGCCCAGCTTGTGCATGTACGTGATGGCGGCGAAGTCGAAGCGCGGGGTGGCGATGCGGTGCTGGGCCAGTTGGCGCTTGAGCATGAACAGCGCCGAGAACGCCTCCTGCGGCCGGTTCTCGCCGGCTGGCCGGGCGCCGAAGTCGATCCTGCCCACCGGCACCTGTTGGCCGTGCTCGGCGAGGCGGTCGAGCAGTTCGGTGTCGGGGGCGTCACTGATGTTCGCCCAGCGGTCCGTGTACAGGCAGGCGCGTTTCTCCAGGTGGCGGAGGAGCAGCGACTTGCCGTTGCCGCCGAGGCCGTACAGGTAGAGGATCCGCTCCGGGGATGGGTCGTCGTTGATGAGGGTGACGACGTGGCGGGTCAGCTCGAAGCGGTTGGCGAACAGGTCGAGCGAGCGGTCGTGCGCGACTATTGAACGGGCTGCGCCGTCGTGAAAGATCGGCATGGTCAGCCCTGTACGTATGTGGGTAGCAATGTGTGTCCCGTCCCGGGTAGACGAGCGTTTCGAAAGCGTTGTACGGCAAAACCTAGATGAGAGGACGGCTGTCCTCGATCGGTTTTACACCGGACGCCGGGTCGCTTCCACCTCGTTAGGTTGCCCGGGGGGTGCAATTGTGGAGTTCCCCGTAGCGTTTGCGGGCAATAGTGAGCAACTGTGTCAAGTCGCTCACAGGATCGCGCCCATCACTAACTTCGGAGAGGTCAACGCTGATCCACGGTCGCTCGTCGCCGCATTGAAACAACATCATCGTGTAGTACGGCCTGGTGCGCGGCAGTCGCGCAGTATAGGCGATGAGTCCGGTGCCGAGATCTTTGGGTAGGCCAGCCAGTTGGCGCTTGCCGAAATTCTCGCGTGCGGTGTCCAGGACGTTGTCGCCATCCCTTATCGACCACACGAGTGAGAGCCGGTCGTAGTCGTTGCGAAGCGCGCACTGCCCATGAGTCGTAGGCACGCCACTCTTGCGCTCCTCAATCGCTGCACTAAGGCCAGTTATTTCGCGAACTGCCTGCTGGGGGAGGAAGTCACACCAGTAGGGCGGGGAGTCGACGACAGGGCTGACCGAAGCCGTGGCCTCTGGGCGGGGCGATGTTGTTGGATCGGCACCGGTGCAACCAGCGGTCAGTAGGAGAAACAGCGTCAGGCCGGCGACGGCGCTGCGGGATTGTCGGGCAACTAGAGACGGCATGTCAGTATCCGGTGATGTTGAGGTTGTCGTGCGTTTTGTCGCGGGCTGTGTGCACGGTGTTCGCCAGCTCGTTCGAGGTGCTTTCAATGGTGGAATGCCGGCGGGCCCATTCCATGAAGTCGTCGAAGGTCTTGGGATTCGCAATGATCTCTTGTATGGGTTTGAGCTTCGGCGGTTGATCGTCGGTAACGTAACTGGAGCCCTTGGCATCCTTCATTGCCTCGTCCGACCACTCACCTGTGGCGATCTTGGCGCTGATGACGGCGCTCTGCATCAGCCAGTCGACCATCTCATTCTGGTCCGAGGCTGTGCTCAATGCCTCACCTGAGGTGACACTGGTCTGGATCATATGATTGGCGATGTACGACGAGAGTCGATCGAACGTGAATTCGGCGCCTTTTCCGCCGGCCAGCCCGCCGAGTTCGCCGGCGACTTTGGTGCCAAGTGCACCGATGGGCGAGGTGAACAGAGCGAACGCGGAGTTCAGCGTATCTTTCACATCCTTCTTCGCTTGCTCTTCGTTCCAAGCGTTGGCAAGCAAGGCCAGCCTGCGTGCCTCCACTAGATGGCCGAAGACTTTGGCTTCGGGGATGAGCTGTTCCTTGATCCCCTTTTCGTTGCTCGTCGGGTAGTGGGCGTTGACCCGATCGACCACACGAGCCGCCTCAGCGGCCTGGAGTTCGACCGCAGCGTCTCTGTCGCTGCTTACCAGCACCAGCAGTCGATCCAAATCAGCCTTGTCCAATCCGTCGAACCCTTTGGACTTGGTGATGTAGGTGCCGTACACCTGGTCGATGTGCGCGGCCAGGGCGCTGCCCATAGGCCCTCTGAGGAAGCTCAACTGGTCGTACAGCTTGCGGTCGGCGATGGAGAGCCGATTGTCGTCACCCGGCTGGAACACCTTGTCGGCATGCACCTTGAGAGTGTTCAACGCCTCTGTCGTCAAGGTCAGAGAAACCGGGTCCTTGCCGGTTGTTGCTTTGCGCAGTGCCTCGGCGAACGGGTCGGTGTTGCCGTGGAACTGGAACGCGGCGAGGCGGTCCGTCAGCATGTACGACAACACGGACTGCTTCCACCCGGCCGGCGTGTGATTCAGCAGAGCCTGAGCGGACTTGGCGTTGCTCGACGCCGCGTGGAACAGATCATCGATGACTGCAGAGCCGACCCGGTGCGGCGACTGATTGACGGGCTGCTTCGCGGGGCCGATCGATGCTGTTGCGGGGATCATCCACTCGGTGACACCGAGCACGGTGGCCAGGTCTGCCATGGGTACTTGCTGGCTGCCCAAGGCACTGCCGATGGCGTCCTTGGAGGCTGCCCAACGGTCCTGGAACTTCTCCTTCTCGAAGACGATGGCGTCTCGTCCAACGACCTGCATGAACTTCTCCGAGAACGGAGGCTTCCCCTCGCTCGCCCGCCAGATCAGTGCCTGAGACTGGTAGCCGAAGTAGGAGATGCCGTTCACCTTGAATTCGCTGCGTCCGTGCTTCACCAGATCATCGAGGAAGGCATCGCCCATGTACGCGGGATCGTTTGGGTTGGTGCCCTTGGACAGAGCCTCTGCGAGTAATCGCATCGCTCCTTGGGCTTGCCTCGCCGTGGCGCCGGCACTTCCTGCTGCGGCGTCGGCACGCAGTTGAGCGGCGATCGCGGCTGGCAGCTCCGTGACCCCCTTGGCTCCGAGCTGGCGGAGGAAGGTCTTCGCGAATGAGGGATCCCGAGTCTTCGCTGCGTACGCCTGCAGTTGCTTCAACGCATTCTTGTCTCCGGCAGCCGCAGCCTTGGCCGCCTTGGCCGCGAGAGTTCCATCGAGCAGTCCTTGGGCCTCGGCAAGCGAGTCCGGCACCGTAATGATGGATCCCGTCGCGATGGACGCTCCGAAGGCGATCTTGTGACGCTCCATCTCGCGGACGATCCGCTGGCGTTTACGAAGGTCTTCGGCTTCCTGACCGACCTGTGCCGCGAGCTTCCTGATCCGCTCTGCCGGAGTGGTGTCGAGACCTGCGCCGGTGAGTTCTTGATACAAACGGGCAGCCAGCTCTTCCATCTGAGTGGCAGCTGCCGTGTGGCGGGCGACGAGCGTGTCGAACTCCGGCAGTTTGACTCCGCTGTAGCTCATTTCGCCCTCGCCGCCTCGTCCCTGGCCATGGCGACCGCCTGAGCGAGCATCATGTGCAGCTCGCGCTGGCAGTTGTGCACCGACTGGCCGAAGCGGTCACCCGTTGGCCCCACCCATGCGTCAGCTTCCATGAGCTGGCAGGAGGCATGCAAAGCCCACCAGTTGTCGTCGGACAGCTTCTGGATGCGTTGCACCGCTGCCTGGATGAGCTCGCGATCAGGACCGGGCATGCCGCTCTCCTCGTGCAACTGTCAAGGGCCCCAACTGACGATAACCCGGCGCGAGTCAATTGCCCCTGTAACCAACTTTCTTGTGATTTCTCCCGATGCGTTTGACCCAGGGCTCGAATGCCGTACGTACAAGTAGAAATGGCGGCTGCGCCTGCCGTCGCAGGCAGGTGTGTGTTCGCCATGTCATCCGTCACGACTGTCGAACCGCAGTCAGCGGATGGTCCGGTCTCGACAGGGCAGGCGTAGCAGCCAAATAGGGACGTCCGCTGGCAGCAGTCGGAGAAACAACCAGGTGATGCGCCTCCTCGATCGCAGGATCTGCTTCACGAACTCCTCGGCCCAGCGCAGCGCCCAAGATCTAGGTAATCTTCGGGGCGTATCGGTGATGCGGCCCGACGGGCTTCCGCCTCGGTAGCGGACACGCCCCCATACCGCACGAGTCTTTCGTGCTGCCTGGGGGTAGGTCCGTGGCCGTTTTCCGGCATTCGGCGGAAAGCCTGGTCCAGTTGGTGTCTGAGTCCGTGCCTGAGCGCGTCCTCAGCGATGTGATCGCTGAGAACCTGCGGGCCAGCCAGGGCATCAATCCGGGTAAGGGAGAGCGCAGGTCATGGGACAGGAGCATCCCGATCCTGGCCCGGGACCTGGTCGAGGCTGGGCTGGGCGGCGTCGAGATGCTCATCGAGTACCAGCTGCCGTTAACCAGCAAGCGAGCAGATGTCATCCTGGCCGGCCGCGACAGACGCACGGGAGCCGACTCCTACCTGATCGTCGAACTCAAGCAATGGAGCCATGCCGAGCTGTACGAGGACGATGCCGAACTCGTCCTGGTGCCGGGCATGGCTGAGCGGCCCAAGCTCCATCCGGTTGTGCAGGTTCGCGGCTACTGCGAATACCTGGCGGACTTCGTCGGAGCGCTGGACCAGCACCGGAACGCGGTACGCGGGGTGGCCTACCTGCACAACGCCAATGACCTGGACATCCACGATCTCTACGACCACGTCGAGGATGAGCGCACCCGACTCTTCAGCAAGACGCGCCGCGGTCAGTTCGTTGACTATCTGAAGGCGCAGTTCGCACCCGAGCCTGGAAGAGGCGCGGCCGATCGCCTGCTCTCCAGCTCTATCCGGCCGTCCAAGCAACTGCTCAAGGCTGCTGCCGGCGAGATCAAGAATCGTGATCAGTTCGTCCTGCTGGCCGAGCAGCGTCTAGCCTTCGAGATGGTCATGCACGCGGTGGAGAAGGCTCGTGCGAGCAACTCCAAGCAGGTCGTCATCATCACCGGAGGCCCTGGCTCCGGCAAGAGCGTCATCGCGCTGTCCCTGCTCGGCGAGGTCTCCGAGCGCGGATACACGGTCCTGCACGCCACTGGTTCGCGCTCCTTCACCGAGACCATGAGGAAAGTTGTCGCCAAGGGGTCGAGCCGGCTGAAGGCCATGTTCAAGTACTTCAACAACTTCATGACCGCCACGCCCAACGATCTGGACGTTCTCATCTGCGACGAGGCACACCGCATTCGGGAGACCTCAGAGAACAGGTTCACCAAAGCTGCTCAGCGAACGGGCCGGCCGCAGGTGGATGAACTGATCAGCGCTGCAAGGGTGCCCGTCTTCCTGCTCGACGAGCATCAGGTCGTACGGCCGGGCGAGATGGGACGTGTCGCCGACATCACCGCCTACGCTCACTCGCTCGGCCTCGACGTGCACCAGGTCGATCTGGACGCGCAATTCCGCTGCGGCGGGAGCCGCAAGTACGAGGAGTGGGTACTGCGCCTGCTGGGCTTGGACGGCGAGGCTCCAGAGGTGTGGAAGGGAGACGACCACTTCGCCGTCTCCCTCACCGAATCCCCGTACGAGCTGGAGGCTCTGCTGCGGGCGCGGCTTGAGGCGGGTTACTCGGCACGGATCACGGCAGGATTCTGCTGGCCCTGGAGCAGCCCCAACGACGATGACAGCCTCGTCGCCGACGTCCGGATCGGCGACTGGGCCAGGCCATGGAACGTCAAGGGCGACAGGGCCGTGGGGAACGCGCCGGCCAGCGCCTTGTGGGCCTCGGCAACGGGCGGTTTCGAGCAGGTGGGGTGCGTCTACACAGCGCAGGGCTTCGAGTACGACTGGAACGGCGTGATCTTCGGCCCAGATCTCGTCTACCGTGACGGCAAGCTGGTCACCGTACGCAGCGCCAGCAAGGACCCGGCCCTGATGCGTAAGGGCGTGAGTGATGAGCAGGCGGACCAGTTGATTCGCAACACCTACAAGGTGCTGCTGACCCGCGGCATGATGGGCACCGCCGTGTACTCGGTCGATCCGGACACGCAAGAGTTTCTGTCGAAACTGCTGGAGACGGGTATGTGAGCAGCAACTCGTCCGCGCTCAGCTGGCCTGAATAGAAGCATTCGACGTGACCGAGCTCCTGTCTTCCCGCCTGTCGCAAGATCCCCGCATCAAGATCCTCAGAACGAGGCCTTACGGCAGGCTCAGGTGCGCCCCCTGCAGGCGACGTCGACGAGGGGAAGGCCTGCGGATGGGCACCGGGTGACCGACTCTCTATACGCCTACGTCAGTAGCCGGACCGGCAGAACCCTGCGGCAGGGTGAGTGTCTGACCCGCTTGGACCGCCTCTCTGACGCTCTTTGCGAGAACCCCACTCACCGCTAGCGACTGCTGGCTCAGGTATCGCATGCCCTCGACGTCGTCGGTCTGTGCCAGCAGGGCTCGGTACTGATCGTTGTCCCCCAGCAACGCCTGAGCACGGAGCGCGGCGTCCGCCTCTTGGACCCGTCTGGCGTACTCTTCGACGATGCCGACTCGATGCAGCGTCGCTTCGAACGAGCGGACCAACGCCGCCTCCTGCGGAGCCAGGACCGCCTTGAGTTCGGGGGTGAGCACAACACCACGACGGGCCTCTGATTGGCGCTGTATCAACAAAGTTTGCCTGAGCAAGAGTCGGGCGATTTCCCAGGTTTCGCGAGGAAGGATGACGTCATTGCCTACGCCGTCCAATAATCCCAAGCGCTTGACGTCTGAAGCGTGAACTATTGAGGCAGCCTTACGGACACGCTCCAGGACCTGTCTGAACTTGGGCAGCAGATCGCTCACGACAACGAATCGGTCATTCAGAGGTCCGTACCGAGGATCGGGGACACCTTGAGCGCGGAACTCGGGGATGAATCCGTCGATGATGAGCAGTCGTTCCTCTTCCGTCAGGGATGGGTCCAACACGATGTCGTTGATGCGCAGAACGCGGTCGCGGGCTGCCGCCAGTCTGCGCGCCGCTATGGCGCGCTGGATCGCCGCGCGACGTCGTGCTCGCACGATGAAGACCCCAGTGATGGCAGCGACGGTCAGCAAGAGCGTTTCGAGCGCGGCGGAGGGGCTGATATATCGAGCGATGTTGGTCAGTAAGGCCAGGTAAAGGATCATGCCCAGGAGCACGAGAAGTCTCCGCCCCCAACTCGGACGTCCCCTGTTCATGACTTCCCCATCCTGGGAGGAAAGCGCTCATCCTCAGCTTCGGAGACGAAGAATAGTGCGTGCTATCTCCCTGCACCAGACATGCGGCGAACGCTCAACGACGGTGTCGAAGGGACGGTGCCGGTCAACCGCGCCACGAATCACCGCCGCCGGCAGGAGGCTGGTCATGGGCACGGCTTCCGGCCCACCTTGGACGAGTTTCGGCTCCGCAAGTCGACCCTGGCTGATCCTGGTCCCAGCTCGAAGCGCTTGCGGCGCCTGCTGCAGAGAGCGGTTCGATTGATGATCGAACCGCCCGTGGCCATGGCATCCTCTGTAGGGCTGGCGGACCAGAACGGGGGCGCTGTCCCTAACCTGCAGCGTCAAGATCATCCCCCATATATCCCCAGAACTCTGTCCTATGGCTGCAGATGGCTGCTCTCGGCTGCCTTGGAGGGTCCTGGGAAGCAAAAGACCTGCGGCTGAGAAACCGCAGGTCGGAGGGCGAAAAGCCTGGTTGAGATGAGTGCCCCCGGCAGGATTCGAACCTGCGGCACCCGCTTTAGGAGAGCGGTGCTCTATCCCCTGAGCTACGGAGGCGGACTCTCGTAAGCCTAGCGAAAGACTGGCACTGCGTGCGACGTCAGGGGGCGATCAGTTCGGTGGCGTTGGTTATGGGTGCTCTGAGCTGCGGTAAAGGCATGACAAGTGATCAGAATCGGGGTGTTCGGGGGTGGATAGCTTCTGCCTGTGACTCGTAGGCGTGGTGCTCAGGTCCGTAGAACGCAGGCTCGGCGGCGGCCTGTGGTGTTGTTCGGTGCGTTGCTGGCGCCGGCGATTCTTGCGGGTGGGTTGTTGGCGGGGGAGGTGCAGGGGCTGGAGGTGGAGGTGCCGTGGGTTGCGCCGCCTGCCCGGAAGGTCAGTGCTGCTGTGGTTTGGGAGCCGCGGCTGGTGCCGGCTCCTGAGGTGCCGGAGCGGAGGTATGAGGGGGTTGTGCGGGTTCGGGTGCGGGAGGAGGTGAGTGCGCCGGTTGTATCGGAGCCTCGGGTGCCGGAGCGGTCTGTTGAGGAGGCTCGGGAGGAGGCGGCTGCGGAACAGGAGGTGGAGTTGGCTCCGGGTGGGTGCGCGGGGGAGTGGGTGGATACGTGGCTGGGGGATTTGTGTCGGGATTGGGAGAGTGAGCAGCGGGCTCGGGAGTCCGGTGATGTTCGGGAAGAGGAGGCGGCCGGTGAGGAGAGTTGGGTGCCGGGGGTGTGAACCTCCCCGGGTGGGGTGGCGTACTTCCTCATGAGGCCGCGCGCTTCCTCATGAGGCCAGGCGTTGGTCGTGCATCCTCGGGAGGTTTGTGGTGGAGGGCTGTACAAAGGGGGCTATTTGTCTCATAACAGCTCTTCGGAGTTCGGTCCGGGCACTCGGGGGGCTGTAGTAACGTGCGTGCCTGACCCGGGTAACGAGTTTGCAAACGGAGGAGTCGAACGTGCCAGCCCCTCGATCAGCGGGTCTGATCGCGGTCGTCATGGCGGTGGCTTCTCTCCTCACGCCCGGGGGGCAGACGCCTGCGCAGGCCCATACGCAGGTGAGGCAAGAGCGGGTGAAGCCCGATCCGTCCAATCTGACGGAGTTGCGGAAGGAAGCCGAGCGGTCCGCCAAGGAGTTGGAGGACGCCACCAAGGCCCTGGAGAAGCGGCGAGCCGACATCGCGGCCTCCGAGAAGACGCTCAAGAGCAAGCTGACCGCTCTGCAGAGCCTCGAGAACCGGCTCTCCGTGATGCGGCAGCCCGTCTCGCAGATGGCCGAGCTGCTCTACCAGCAGCCCCTGCTGGCGGGCGGGATCATTCCGTTCGTGTCGGGCAGCGCGGATGAGAAGACGCTGCGAGCGCTCATGGACGCGAACCAGATCGTGTCGGTACGTCAGCGGGCCGTCGAGCAGACCAGCGCGCTCTACCAGGAGGCCGAGCGGCTGGCCGCCGAGGCGCAGGAGCTGCGGGCCGGCAACCTGCTGGCCGAGGCGCAGCTGGCCGCCGAGGTGGACACGTTGCGGCAGCGGTCGGACAAGATCGTGAAGTCGCTCACGGCGGCGCTGGTGAAGCTGGGCATCAAGATCGACAAGGTGGGGCGGGCGGCCCTGGGGTGCAACCCGCTCAAGGCGGCCAACGCCGACCACTATCCGAACGGGCTCATCCCCCAGAGCATGCTCTGCCCGCTCCAGCAGAAGGGGCACAGTCTCCGGGCGGACGCCACCATCGCGTTCGTCAGCCTCAACGAGGCGTACCGGCGGCGGTTCGGCAAGCCGATGTGTGTGACGGACGCGTACCGGAGCCTCGGCGAACAGCAGTCGGTCTATTACCGGCGGCCCGGGTTCGCGGCGGTGCCGGGGCGAAGCAACCACGGGCTCGGACTGGCCGTGGACCTCTGTGGAGGGGTGGAGAGGTCGGGGTCGGCGGAGTTCGTGTGGATGGAGAAGAACTCCAAGCGGTATGGGTGGTTCCATCCTTCCTGGGCCTACAGCAGCCCGTTCGAGCCGTGGCACTGGGAGTACGACCCCAAGATCGACACCCTGCTCTGACGTCAGATCACGGGCACGTCGGCGCTGCAGAAGGCGCAGCGGGAGGCGGCCTTGGGGATCTCCGACAGGCACTCGGGGCAGTCGCGCGTCGTGGCCTCGATCTTGGCGGCGTTGCGCTCCCTGACGTGGGTGTACGGCTTCACGATCAGGAAGTAGACCACCGCGGCGACCATCAGGAACGACACGACCGCGTTGATGAAGTTGCCGTACATGAAGTTGGACTGGCCGACCGTGACCTTGAGCGAGGAGAAGTCGGGCAGCCCGCCGAACGCCGAGATCAGCGGCGTGAGCAGGTCGGCCACGAACGACTGCACGATCGCGTTGAACGCCGCCCCGATGATGACCGCCACCGCCAGGTCGATGACGTTGCCCTGCATGAGGAACTTCCGGAAACCTGTCATGACAGGGAATCGTATCCGAGTGATTACTCTAAGTTAGTGCGCAGGGTGATAGACAGGCGGGCGTGGGCCTGGGCAGTCGCCAGCTCGGCGGCCTGGGACGGGGTGGTGGCCAGGACGAGGAGGGCGCCTTCCTGGGACGCGCCAGAGCGGGCGGACCGAGGGATGGTGATCACCGTGGCGTCTGTGGCGATCTCGCGGGCCGGCGCCGCCTGGTCGTGGGCGGCCAGGACGGTGATGGTCGAGCCGGGGGTCAGGAGGGAGGCCGTGGCGGGGTCGGCGATGCGCACCGGGGTCGCCACCAGGCCGGGCGGCAACGGGTAGGTGGACAGGAGGCGGACGTCGGTCAGCGGCTCGCCGCGGCGCATGGGGGTGGCGAGGGCCTGGCCTGGGGCGAGGGTGCGTACGGCTCCGGCAGGCGGGGGGTCGAGGGCGGCGGGGCGGAAGTCGGCGGCGCTGAGCGGGCCCGGGCGCAGGTCGCGTACGGCCACCAGGACCGTGGGGCCGGCGGGCGCCGGGCGGGTGGCGAGGTAGGCGGTCACGACGGAGACGGCGGCGAACGCCGCCGCGATGAGGCGGCGGCGACGGCCGTAGCGGGACAGCCAGGCTCCGATCACGGCAGCTCGAACGGGAGCTTGATGCCGTCGAGCGCCCGGCCGCAGGAGCACGTGCGCTCTTCGGGCAGCGACTCGACGGTCTGCGCGATCAGGGTGCGCATGCGCGTGACGTTTTGGGCGAAGAACTCGAGCACCTCGTCGTGGGTGACGCCCTGGCCCGCCTCGACGCCGGCGTCGTGGTCGGTCACCAGGGAGACGGAGGTGTAGCAGAGGGCCAGCTCACGGGCCAGGATCGCCTCGGGGAAGCCGGTCATGCCGACGATGGACCAGCCGTTGGCGGCGTACCACTGCGACTCGGCGCGCGTGGAGAAGCGCGGGCCCTCGATGACGACCAGGGTGCCGCCGTCGGCCGTCTCCCAGCCGCCGGAACGGGCGGTCTGTACGGCGACCGCGCGGCCCGACGGGCAGTAGGGGTCGGCGAACGAGACGTGGACGGCGCCGTCGATGTCGTAGTAGGTCTGGGCGCGGCCGGAGGTGCGGTCGACGAGCTGGTCGGGGACCACGAGGGTGCCGGGGCCGTATTCGGCCTTGAGCGACCCTACGGCGCTGGGCGCCAGCACCTGGCGGACGCCGAGCGAGCGCAGCGCCCAGAGGTTGGCGCGGTAGGGGATGCGGTGGGGTGGGAAACGGTGATCCTTGCCGTGGCGGGGGATGAACGCCACCGTGCGGGAGCCGATGCGTCCGATGGTGACGACGTCGCTCGGGGGGCCGTAGGGGGTGGCGAGCTCGACCTCCTCCGCATCGTCGAGCAGGGAGTAGAAGCCGGAACCGCCGATGACGCCGATGTCTGCGCGAGTGACCATGGCGCTGAGAGTAGCCGCAGTGGCCGGCGGCGATGGAACCCGAACGGGGTTCTGTGGATAACGCGGCCGCGGGGTGATTTCGCCGGCTGGTGCGAAGAATGTGCGGGGGAGAGAGGAGCCGTGGGCGACCGGTGCATCCATTGTGGACGTGCGCGACCGGTGCTGCGGCTCTAGGGCGAAAGAGCGGGGTTCCGCCCCCAGAGCGCAGGCGAGCGACCGGGCGCGGGCAAGCCACGCCGCGGGGGATCAGGCGCGGAGGTTCAGCTGACCTGCGGCCGGCAGGGGAAGCGGGCGACGGCGGGTCAGCTGACCTGCGGCAATCAGCTGGAAGCGGCGGCGGGAGCGGGGGAGCTGGTCGAGGACGAGCTGGACGACCCCGAGTCCGACGACGACGACTTGCTCTCCCCGGACTTCGACGAAGAAGACGAAGAAGGGGACGAGGAAGAAGAAGAGGACGTCGAGGACGACGAGCGGTTGTCGGTCCGGTAGAAGCCCGAGCCCTTGAACACGATGCCGACCGCGGAGAACACCTTCCGCAGGTTCCCCTGGCAGCTCGGGCAGACCGTCAACGCATCGTCTGTGAACTTCTGGACCACCTCGAGCTGCTCACCGCAGTCGTTGCAGGCGTACTGATAAGTCGGCACGCGCTCCTCCTTACAAGCTTTGGCACTCGAGCGATGCGACTGCTAATGGTAACCGATAGGTCCAAACACCTATTCCAGCCCCCGCTCTCCGTACCAGCCGGCCAGTTTGCCGCGGCGGTTGACCGCGCGGAGGCGGCGTTCGACCTGGTCGCGGCAGGCGGCGGTGGCGACGATGAGGAGCTGGTCGTCGGTACGCAGGCGGGTGGAGCCGGTGGGGACGAACGATCGGCCGTCCCGTACGACGAGCGTCACGCCGGCGCCGGCGGGCAGCCGCAGCTCGAAGACCTCGACCCCGTGCAGCAGCGACTCCGGAGGGATCTTGACCTGCAACAGGTCGGCGTGCAGCTCCTCAAGGGGAGCCGACTCGACGGACAGATCGTGTGCCTCGGCGGGGGCGCTCACCCCGAGCAGCCGCGCCGCGTACGGCAGGGTCGGCCCCTGGAGCAGGGTGAAGACGATGACGATCACGAAGACCTGGTTGAAGATGTCCTTGGAGCCCTCGATGCCGGCCGCCCAGGGGATGGTCGCGAGGACGATCGGCACGGCGCCCCGCAGACCGGCCCACGACAGGAACGCCTGTTCGCGCCAGGTCACCCGGTCCAGCCGCAGCACCCGGGCGAGCAGCGAGGAGACGGCGACGGACAGCGGGCGGGCGACGAGCGCGAGGACGGTGCCGATGATCAGGCCGGGTACGACGGCCGACGGCAGCTCCTCGAGGTGGGCCAGCATGCCGAGCATGACGAACAGCCCGATCTGCGCCAGCCACGCGGCCCCTTCCGCGAAGCTCCTGGTCGCGGCGCGGTGGGGGAGGTGCGAGTTGCCGAGGATGAGCCCGGTGAGGTAGACGGCCAGGAAGCCGGAGCCGTGCAGGAGGACGGCGCCGCCGTACGAGACGAAGGTCAGGGCCAGGACGGCGATGGGGTAGAGGCCGGAGGCGGGCAGGGCGACGTGGCGCAGCGCGTACGCGCCGGCGGGGCCGACGGCGAGCCCGACCGCGGCGCCGATGACCAGCTCCAGGGCCGTCTCGAGAAGGAACGTTCCAAGGCCCGCCGACGCCTGCGAAGCGCCGGTGAGCAGGACGACCGCGATGACCGTGGGAGCGTCGTTGAAACCGGACTCCGCCTCCAGGACGCCGGCCAGGCGCGGCGGCAACGGCAGCCTGCGCAGCACGGAGAAGACGGCGGCGGCGTCGGTGGAGGCGAGGACCGCGCCGACGATCAGCGCGGTCTTCACGTCGAAGCCGAGCGGCCCCTTGATGGCGAACGCGACGATGAGGATGCTCACCGCCACGCCCACGGTGGCCAGTACCAGGGCCAAGGGGACGGAACGGCGTACATGCGACCAGTTGGTGGTGAGCCCGCCCTCGGCGAGGATCACCGCCAGCGCCCACAGGCCGATCTGCTGGGCGACCTGTGGGTTCTCGGTGGGGAAACCGACCCCGGAGAGCTCCAGGGCCAGCCCGAAACCGAGGAAGACCAGGAGGCTGGGAAAGCCGGTGCGGTGCACCAGCCGTACGGACGCGATGGCCGCGATGACGACGGCGGCGCCGATGAGGAGCGAGACGTCAAGCGTCATCTGGCCCCCTCCTCCTGCGCCGCCGTCACATCAGCCTAGTGATGCCCGAGGGTGTGGCGGCGTAGCGTACGCGCTGGTCATGGGGCTCGTGCGGGACGCCGTCGATCAGCTCGCCGTCGTGCAGCAGCGCCACGGTCGGGACGTTGGGGCCGACGCGGGCGAGCGCGCGGTCGTACGAGCCGCCGCCCCGCCCCAGGCGGACGCCGGTGACGCGGTCGACGGCCAGGGCGGGGACGATGACGAGGGCGGCGGTGCGTACGGCGTCGACGCCGCGCCGCGTGTCGACCGGCTCCATGATCCCGTAGCGGCCGGGCGCGAGCGTGTCGGGCCCGTCGTACACCGCCCAATCCAGGTCATTGTCGGCACGCAGGACCGGCAGGATGACGGTGGCGCCATGTTTCCAGAGAGCGAACACCAGCCCGTGCGTCTCCGGCTCCGACCCTGTTGACCAGTAGCAGGCCACCAGACCGGCCATCTGCACCCACGGTTGTTCGAGCAGTGTTTCGCGGACCTTGATGGCGTTTGCCCGCACTTGATCGGGGGAGAGTGCGATACGCGCCGCGTTCAGCTCGCGACGGAGGTTCAACTTGTCCACAGATCCCTCCACTAGGGTCTAACTCATGGCTGACTTCGACCCTGTGACGAAAGCCGTCGTGCCCGCCGCGGGTCTGGGCACCCGGTTCCTTCCGGCGACCAAGGCGACACCCAAAGAGATGCTGCCCATCGTCGACAAGCCCGCGATCCAGTATGTCGTCGAGGAGGCCGCCTCCGCCGGGCTGCTCGACGTTCTCATGGTCACCGGCAAGAACAAGCGCTCGATCGAAGACCATTTCGACCGGGCGTTCGAGCTGGAGGAGGCGCTGGAGGCGAAGGGCGACGAGCACCGGTTGTCCCAGGTCCGCGAGCCGGCCTCGCTGGCGACGCTGCACTACGTACGCCAGGGCGAGCCCAAGGGGCTCGGCCACGCCGTGCTGTGCGCCAAGCACCACGTGGGCGACCACCCGTTCGCCTGCCTGCTCGGTGACGACCTCATCGACTATCGCGACAACCTGCTGCGCCGCATGATCGAGGTGCGCGACACGTTCGGCGGAAGCGTGATCGCGCTGATGGAGGTGCCCAAGGAGGCTGTCTCGCTGTACGGCGTGGCGACCATCGAGGCGACCGCCGAGGACGACGTCGTCCGCGTGACCGACCTCGTCGAGAAGCCGCCGGCCGACGAGGCGCCGTCCAATTGGGCGATCATCGGCCGTTACGTCATCGACCCCGCGGTCTTCGAGGTCCTGGAGAACACGCCCCCCGGGCGCGGCGGCGAGATCCAGCTCACCGACGCGCTGCGCACGCTGGCCCAGCGCGGCCGCGACGAGGGCGGTCCCGTGCACGGCGTGCTGTTCAGGGGACGCCGCTACGACACGGGCGACAAGCTCGACTATCTGCGGACGGTGGTGAAGTTCGCGGCGAACCGGGAGGATCTGGCGCCGGAGTTCGTGCCGTGGCTGCGGGAGTTCCTCGATGAAATCAGTTGACGCGCATCTGGCCGAGATCCTGGCCACTGTACGTCCGCTGGCCCCCCTTGAGCTCGAGCTGGAGCAGGCGCTCGGCACGACCCTGGCCGAGGACATCTCCTCGCCGGTGCCGCTGCCGCCCTTCGACAATTCGGCCATGGACGGCTACGCGGTGCGGGCCGAGGACGTCGCGGGCGCGCCGGTGACGCTGCCGGTGATCGACGACGTCGCGGCGGGGTCGCTGGAGCTGCGGGCCGTGGGCCCTGGCCACAGCGTGCGCATCATGACCGGTGCCCCGCTGCCGGCGGGCGCCGACGCGGTGGTGCCGGTGGAGTGGACGGACGGGGGCACGGTCTCCGTACGCATCGACCGCGCCGCCGAGCTCGGCAACGCCGTGCGGCGGGCGGGTGAGGACGTGCAGGCCGGCGAGGTCGTGCTCAAGGCCGGCACCGTGATCGGCCCCGCCCAGCTCGGCATCATCGCCGGGGTGGGGCGGCGGCGGGTGCGGGCGCGGCCGCGTCCGCGCGTGGTCGTCATCTCCACGGGCGCGGAGCTGGTCGAGCCGGGCGGCACGCTCGCGCCCGGCCAGATCTGGGACTCCAACAGCTACACCCTCACCGCCGCCGTACGCCAGGCCGGAGCCGACGGCTTCCGCGCCGGCTCGGTCGGGGACGATCCGGGCATCCTGCTCGACCGCCTCGACACCCATCTCGTACGCGCCGACGCGATCATCACCAGCGGCGGGGTGTCGATGGGCGCGTACGAGCCCGTCAAGGAGGCCCTGGCGCCGCTCGGCACCGTCCGCTTCGAGAAGGTGGCCATGCAGCCGGGCATGCCGCAGGGCTTCGGCGTGCTGGGGGAGGACCAGGTGCCGATCTTCGCCCTGCCGGGCAACCCGGTGTCGTCCTTCGTGTCGTTCATGCTGTTCGTCCGCCCGGCTCTCGACAAGATGCGTGGTCTGCCCGGCGGCATGCCCCGCACGCTGACCGCGCGCACCGCGGGGCCGCTGCGGTCGCCGTCCGGGCGGCGGTCCTATCTGCGCGGTGTCCTCGCCGACGACGGCACGGTGGCGCCCGCCCACGGGCAGGGCTCCCACCAGCTCGCCGCGCTGGCCGCGGCGAACGCGCTGATCGTGGTGCCGGAAGACGTGACCGAGGTCGAAGCGGGGTCCTCGGTGGAGGTGATCAGGCTGTGAGCGAGCTGACCCACATCGACGAGACCGGCGCCGCCCGCATGGTCGACGTCTCGGCCAAGGACGTCTCCGCCCGTACGGCCGTCGCCAGCGGACGCGTGCTGCTGACGGCCGAGACGGTGGCGCTGCTGCGGTCGGGGGAGGTGCCCAAGGGCGACGCGCTGGGCGTGGCCAGGATCGCCGGGATCATGGGGGCGAAACGTACGCCCGACCTGATCCCGCTCTGCCATCCCATCGCGCTGCACGGCGTGAAGGTGACGCTCGACGTCGAGGACTGGGGCGTGGCCATCACGTGCCGGGTGAAGACCGCCGACCGCACGGGTGTGGAGATGGAGGCGCTGACCGCGGTGTCGGTGGCGGCGCTGGCGCTGATCGACATGGTCAAAGCGGTCGATCCCGGCGCGGTGATCACCGACGTGCGGGTGGAGGAGAAGCTCGGCGGCAAGACCGGCCGGTGGACGCGGGACGGGGAATGATGCGCGCCTTGGTGATCACGGTGTCAAACCGGGCGTCGGCCGGGATTTATGCGGATAAATCCGGGCCGTTGCTGGCGTCGTTGCTGCGTGACGAGGTCGGCTGTGAGGTCGAGGGGCCCGTGGTGGTGCCCGACGGCGAGCCGGTGGAGACTGCGCTGCGTGACGGGGTGGCGGGTGGTTACGACGTCATCGTGACCACCGGGGGCACCGGGTTGACGCCGATGGATCTGACGCCGGAGATGACCGCGCGGGTGATTTCTAGAGAAATTCCCGGTATAGCGGAGGCAATTCGTCAGGCTAATCGCGAGAAGGTGCCGACCTCGATCCTCTCGCGCGGATTGGCCGGACAGGCAGGGGAAACCTTGATCATAAATTTGCCCGGATCCTCCGGTGGCGTACGCGATGGCGTCGCCGTACTCGCGCCCATTCTCCGCCATGCCGTCGATCAGATCCGCGGCGGTGATCATCCGCGCTGACGGGGATTCGGTCGGTCACCCCGTGGCGACATCGTGCCCGATAGGGGGATGATGAGAGATGTGGATCGACTTCGTGGCTGGCCGGCGACACTCAGCGAAGGTCCGGTAGGCCTCCGGCCGCTACGGTTGGGCGACGTACGCGTATGGCGCGAGACACGAGTGCGCAATGCCGACTGGCTGCGCCCGTGGGAGCCGAGCAACCCCGAGACGCCCCTGTTCAGGACCGGTCTCGGCCCCTACGTGTCCATGGTCGGCACCCTGCGGCGCGAGGCCAGGCAGGGGCTGGCGCTGCCGTGGGTGGTGACGTACAACGGGCGTTTCGCGGGCCAGCTCACCGTCGGCGCCATCGTGTGGGGGTCCGCCCGTTCTGCCCAGGTCGGCTACTGGATCGACGGCGCCGTGGCCGGCCGCGGCATCACCCCCACGGCCCTCGCGATGGCCGTTGACCACTGCTTTTTCACCACCGGATTGCATCGGCTCGAAGCGAACATCCGCCCCGAGAATCACGCCAGCCGTAGGGTGGTTGAGAAGCTCGGTTTCAGGGAAGAAGGCATTCGGCGGCGCCAACTCCACATCGACGGAGCCTGGCGCGACCACATTTGCTACGCGTTGACCGTCGAGGACGTTCCCGGCGGGCTGCTCGTGCAATGGCGTCGCGCGCGTGAGTCAGCGGCTCACGGGGGGTCCTCCGTCGAAGAGGTTTGACGATCTCGCGACACACCGCACCGAATGCTCGTCAATCAGTGACACGCGGTCTTACGGTGCGTGACGTGAGCACATTCAAGGCGCGACGAGCACAACCGCGTCTTTGTGCTGCCCGGAGGTGGTGGTCATGAGCCCCGTCCTCCTCTATCTCGCCATCGTCGTCATGTGGCTCTGCGTCCTGATTCCGATGTGGCTGCGCAGAGACAAGACGAATCTCGCCGAGCTGGCCGAGCTCGAAGAGTATTACACCGGCGAGCACCAACTGCCCGATCTCGACAACCTCGCCCCATCCGATCCCGATGAGGACGACGGCACACCGCCGGTCGAGATCGAGAAGGTCGACGTCCGCCAGTTCCGGCTCCGGCGCCGCGCCATCATCGTCGCCCGCCGGCGCCGCCTGCTCTTCTTCACCGCGCTGCTGGTGCTGGCCTCCATCGTGACGGCCGCGGTCGAGATGATCCCGTGGTGGGGGGTGGCGCCGTCCGTCGTCGTCACGCTGACGTACATGGCGTTTCTGCGCATCGCCGTACAGGTGGACAGGGAGCGCCGCGAACGCGCCCGCCAGGCGCGCGCTGAGCGCCGGCGGCGGCTACGCGAGCAGCGCCGCGCCGCCGCCGAGGCGGAGGCCGAAGTCATCGACTTCACGCCGATGCACGCCGACGTCCTCTTCGACCAGTACGCCGAACCACCCAAGCGGGCGGTGGGCGACTGAAACGGTGGCGCGAGGACCCTCTGGAGTTTGCTAATCTAGTCGAGTCCTTGGGGATGTAGCGCAGTCCGGTAGCGCACTTCGTTCGCATCGAAGGGGTCAGGGGTTCGAATCCCCTCATCTCCACAAGGGGCCGTTCTTGAAACGGCTGAACTGAGGTTGACGGGATCCCGTCTGATCATTGCGATCAGGCGGGATCTCGGCGTTTCAGGGGTTTGCGAATCGGGTTCGTCCTGTTTTGGGGGCCGCGGAGCAGGTGTCCGGGAAGGTGGTTCCGGGTCATACGACAGGCGGGCGCGAGCTGACCTGGGGTGAAGGTCCACAGGTACGGGCGCACAGTCCGGCGGACCTGATGGCGACGGCCCGGGCGGAGATCGCCCAGCAGGCCGTCGACCTGTTCGGCGGCCCCGGTATCGCCGAGCTGCGAGCCTGCCACGCCCCGGGCTGCGGCTGTACTTCCTCAAGCGGGGCTTGATCAGTGCCGATCGGTTTCCTCGCCGGTCACCGCATCCTCGCGGCCGATGAACGTGGCCCTGCCGCTGCGGACGTCGTGGTCGGTGCCGGGCGCGGCGAACTCCAGCAGCCGGGCGCCCTCGGCCTCGACCTCGGCGCGCTCGGTGGTGGCCAGCGGCCGGAACGGGTCGATCTCCAGAGTCGCTGATGCCTTGCCCAGATGGAGCTTCCAGGCGCCCGTCACCTGCCCGTCCACCAGGAAGGTGGCGCGCATCCCGTTGCGCGTCATGACCCGTTTGCGGTCCTGCTCCGAGATCACGCGGGTGCGGTCGGCGTGGGAGGCCAGCAGGTTGTCGTATTCGGGCAAAAAGCGAACCGGCGCGTGGGCGTCGGCGCCGGGGCGTGGCGCATCCGGCAGGTCGAACAGCTCGATCCCGCGCTCGTCGTGGAAGACCGCCAGCTGCGGCCGCAGCCTCTCCAGGACGGGACGCAGCCGGGTTCGGCCGGTCCATGTCTGCACGTCGGTGACCGAGGCCGGGCCGAACGCGGCAAGGTAGCGCAGCACGATGTGTTCGGAGTCGGCGGCGGGGGCGGGCTCGGCTCCGGTCCAGTCGGCCGCCGTCGCGTACCGGGTGGTGCCACCGACGCCCCAGACGGCGCGTGGTGGCACCTGCACCAGCGGTACCAGGTTGCGCACGACGGTGGCGAGCGCACGGGGCTCGCGATCGGGCCACCGCTCGTGCAGCGCCGCCCTGAGCTCCTTGGGGGTGAGGTGCCGTGCGCCGAGCAGCGCCCGGCCCGACTCCGCCACGGCCGCACGGTCCAGACCGGTCAGGATCGTCTTGAACGCGGTGTCCAGCTCACGGTCGAGCGCAGGCTGCGCCCATGGCCGCAACGAGCGGTAGTCCGCCGTGGTGACCAGGTGGATGGTGCTGCGCATCAGCGCGACCCGCACCAGGCGGCGCTCGGTCAGCGCGTCCGCCAGGTCGGCGGTGCCGAACTTCCGTAACCTGCTCCAGAGCCCGAAGTAGGGCGCGTACGGCGCCTGCGCCTGCATGCCGACCAGCCGGGTGACCGTCTCCTCGGCGGTCGCCTCGGCCCGTTCCAGCAGCCACTGTCGGGCCAGCAGAGCTCGTCCCAACTCCCGTCGCCTCAGCACCTGTGCCACCGTGCCGTCCTCTCCGTCCATCCGGCAGGCGCGGCGGATGCCGCCCCTGCCTCGTTGATCATCCGCCGAAGTCGGCCCGGTGATCCGCGGCCCACCGGGCGTAGGCGCGCGCGGGGTGCCCTGTGATCTGCTCGATGACGTCGTTGACCGGCGCGGGCTTGCCGACCGCCTGCGCCATGAGACCGAACAGCGCCGCCAGAAACTCAGGGTCCATGAACCGGCTCATCTGCTCCAGCACCGCCTCCGGGTCGAGGTCCTCGACGGTGAGCGGGCGCCCCAGCATCTCGCCGAGGATGCCGACCTGCTGTGCCTGGGTCAGCGACTCGGGGCCGGTCAGGTCGTAGGCCCGCCCCGCGTGCCCGCCGCCGATCAACGTCCGCGCGACCACCTCGGCGACGTCCCTCTCGTGCACGGCGCTGAAGGCCGCTTCGGCGTACGGCGCGCGAATGACGTCACCGCCCTGGAGCTGCATCGCGAACGTCAACGAGTTGATGGCGGGGAACAGGAGCCGCAGGAACGTCCACTCGATCCCGGACGCCTCGATGGCCCGCTCGACATCGCGGTGGTACTGGGCGATCACGTCGGGCTGCCGCTCGGCGCCTGGGACGACCGCCCCGGAGGACAGGAACACCAGCCGCCGTACCCCGGCCTGGCCCGCGGCCGCCAGCAGCGGAGCGACATCCATCCCGTACTGCAGAACCAGGAAGGCGGCCTCGACGCCGGCCAGCGCCGCCGGCAGCGTCTCGGGCTTGGTCAGATCGCCCCGGACGACGTCGACTTCCTCCGGAAGCTCCGCCCGCTCCGGAGTACGGGTCAGCGCCCGCACCGGCGCGCCCGCGGCGACCAGCTCCTCTACCGCCTGACGTCCGAAGTGAGCCGTGGCACCGATGACGAGATACATGAGTGTTTCCTTTCGCGCGAAGACATGAGGGCTGAGGGGGGTCCGCCGAAAAACCGGCGGCGGTCAGCGAACCTTGCGGAAGAACTGCCGGATGTCGTGGACGAGCAGATCGGGGGCGTCGTGAGCGGCGAAGTGGCTGCCCCGGTCATAAACGTTCCAGGAGAAGATATTTTTGTGGTCGCGGTCGGCGAACGTCCGGATCGACTGAAAGTCCCAGGCGAAATTGGCCAGGCCGAGGGGCACGGTGGTCGGCTCGGGCACGGAGGTGCCCCGGCCGTTCGACTTCTGCTGTACAGGGGCCGCCGCCGCGTCCTCGTAGTAGAACCGGGCGGCTGAAGCGGCCGTGTTGGTCAGCCAGTAGATCATCACGTTCGTGAGCACGAAATCCGGGTCGAGCGAAGCGCCGAGCAGCTGCGCGTGCCAGCCCAGCAGGCCGGCCGGTGAGTCGGCCAGTGCGTGCGCCAGATTCTGCGGCTCGGTGGACTGGAGCTTGTCATACGCGCCCCGGTTCTGGGTGAACCACTCGGCGAACGCGAGCTTTCCGCGCTCCTCCTCAGACAGACCGGCCGACTCGGCGGGGTCGCCCGACGGGAACGAGAAGACCTGCGTCACGTGCACTCCACAGACGTGCCCAGGGTCAACCCGGCCCACCTCGGGCGAGATCAGCGATCCGCCGTCGTTGCCAGCCGCGCCGTACCGGTCGTACCCGAGCCGGCGCATCAGCTCGGCCCAGGCCCGGGCCACCCGGTACCGATTCCAGCCGCGCTCCCGGGTCGGCCCGGAGAAGCCGAAGCCCGGCACCGACGGAATGACCAGATGGAACGCGTCCGCCGGGTCGCCCCCGTGCGCACGCGGGTCGGTGAGCGGGCCGATCACGTCCAGCCACTCGACCACCGAGGTCGGCCAGCCGTGGGTCAGGATCAGCGGCGTCGCGTCCCGCTCCGGCGACAGCACGTGCAGGAAGTGGATGTTCTGGCCGTCGATCTCAGTGGTGAACTGCGGGTACGCGTTCAGCTTCGCCTCCCAGGCCCGCCAGTCGTACCCCGTGCGCCACCGCTCGACCAGTTGCTTGACGTAGCCCACCGGGACGCCGTACTCCCAATCCGGCGGCACCGGGCCGACCGGCGCCGACTCGCTCGCGGGCAGCTCCTCCGCCCACCGAGTCCGGGCCAGCCTCTGCTGTAGATCGTCGAGCTCGGCCTGAGGGATGTCGATCCGGAACGGGGCGATCGTGCTGTCGTTCGTCATGGTCATCAGCGTAGGAACCAATTAGGTAAGACCCGTTCCTAATGAACGGGCAGACTCGAAGAATGTTGGAAACCTCGGCGCGACTGCTGCGCCTGCTCTCGCTGCTCCAGACGCCCCGCGAGTGGACCGGCGCCGAACTGGCCGAACGGCTGTCGGTCAGCACCCGCACCATCCGCAACGACGTGGAACGCCTGCGAAACCTCGGCTATCCGGTGCACGGCAACCGAGGCGCGGTGGGCGGCTACCGGCTCGGTGCCGGGGCCGCGCTGCCGCCGCTGCTGCTCGACGATGAAGAGGCGGTCGCGGTGGCGATCGGACTGCGCACCGCCGCCGGGGGCACGATCACCGGAGTCGAGGAGACCTCGCTGCGCGCGCTGGCCAAACTGGAGCAGGTGCTACCGACCCGGCTCCGGCGCCGTGTCCACGCCCTCCAGCGGTACGCCGTCGCGGTACCCCGGGACGACCTGGGCCCACGGGTGGACGCGGACACGCTGAGCGCCCTCGCCGCCGCCTGCCGGGATCACGAGCGCCTGCGATTCGACTACCGAAGCCACGACGGCTCCGAGAGCCGGCGCGAGGTGGAACCATACCGGCTGGTCAACTGGGGACGACGGTGGTACCTCGTCGGGTTCGACGTCGAGCGGGCCGGCTGGCGGACGTTCCGGGTGGACCGGCTCCACCCACGCACCCCGACGGGTCCCCGATTCACCCCCCGCGATCTCCCCGAGGAGGCCATCGACCAGGTACGCCGGGGCGTGTCGTCGGCTGCCTGGCGATACCGGGCCCAGGTCGTCGTGCACGTACCAGCCGAACAGCTCGCCGAACGAATCAACGCCGCCATCGGCACGATCACGCCGGTCGACGACACCCGCTGCCTGCTGGACACCGGCGCGGACAGCATCGAGGCGCTCGCCGTTCACCTCGGCCTGCTCGGCGTCGATTTCACCGTGACGGAGCCCGCGGAACTCGTCGAACTCGTGCGTGCACTCGCCGACCGCTATCACCGCGCCACCGAGCCACAGCACACCTGATATGGCGGGCGCCCTTGTCAAGTGGGCCTGCGGTTATCTGGGGTAGTCAAGCGAACTGGCTGGTCAGCCGCCTGAGGGTCGTTCAGACACGTAAGGCAAGCAGGTTGCTCGCGTTCGGCGCGTAGATGGATGGTCGAGAGGTCTATCAGCCGCGTGAAAGGACCCCCACCGGGCGCTCGAGGACGTGCCCGAGGGCGGCGTCCACACCTTTGTGACGGACGGGATCGAAAGCGCCCTGCGGCAAGGCCAGGGAGGTCGCCGGCGGCAAGAACGTCGCCGTGATGGGCGGCGCGGACCTCGGGCGGCAGTTCATGAGGGCGGGGCTGGTCGACCAGATCGGGATCCATCTGGTGCCTGTGCTGTTCGGCGGGGGCCAGCGGCTCTTCGACCACCTGGGGGCGACCACATCCAGCTTGAGGTGGTCAACGTGGTCGACACCCCGCTGGCCACCCATCTGCTCTACCGCATCGTGAAATGACCCGTCATCGCTGAGCGGGCCTGTCCGGAATCGCCTTGGCCGGGGCATGGAGCTGGACGCTCATCTCTAGGTCGTCGCGGAGCCGCCGAGCCCGGCCTGGCGGGCTTACGCGGCCCTCCCGGGCGCCCCCGCACCGTTGATGTATTTGCTCGGAAAGGTGGCCGGAATGCGGCGAAACCCACATGCAGGACCCGCCGATGACGCCCGGCCGTACCCGACAGCCCGGGAAACGATCAACTCCTGTCCGGGAAGCGATCTCTGACGACGCCACTGCTCCGCAGGTCAGCTGTACTCGTGAACACCCCACAAGGAAGTTGCAGGTGAGAAGGGTCCGGTCGCTAGGTCGTTCTCGCGGGGCAGCGCGTCCACGAGTTCGACGTCGGCGCCGGGCACCTCACCGCCGTCACGGGAACGCCGGCGTGGCCGCAATCCGGCGATGTCGCCGACCGAGTCCACCAGCGGGCGCGGCGGTGGCAGCGGCGCCCCGGCCGGGCTTCCTCGACCTGCGGGCGGCGCTGGGCGGCGTGCGGTGCGTCTCTGTCCTGGTCCAGTCATCCCATCGGTTCGCGTCCTCTCGCGTCGGGATCTGGTACGTGGAGCAGTGGCGGCCTATTGACGTACGGCCGTGTCGAGGTCCGCATCGTGCCAGCGCGCTACCGCCAGCGCGGCGGCGTTGCGGGTGGGGCAGTAGCCGTCGGCGCTGCTGCGGTCGGGCTCGTTCCCCACCGGCTCGGGAGAGCTGTTTCATGCACGTCCTTCGCCGCGACTCCAGCATCCAGGACCCCGCCTCGGCCTCCAGCGAACTGGCCGACCTCGCCGACGCCGCGATTTCCGCCGCGACCTCGTGCGCATCGACCGGACCGCTCCGGTGACCGGTCTCAGGATCGAACGTGGCCAGCGTGAAACTCTCCGGTGCACCACCCCGTCCGCCTTCAGCGCACCCCGGACCATGCTCTCCGCAGACACAGACATGGTCGTCATCATCCGGCCCCAAGGCGCGTTTCCGAAGCGCGTCGTTACAACTCGCGCGGTGCCCGGCGGCGCCGCGGCTGCGGCTGGCTGGTGGGGTGTGCCGGCTGGGTGGCTGCCAGGCTGGTCAGGAACTTGAGCCGCTCTTCGGAGGTGCTGCCCGGTTCCGCGGTGTAGATGGTGAGGTCGTACACAGCCTGGCTGGAGATGGGCAGGTTAAGGGACTGGTAGGTCAGCTCCAGGCCGCCGACCTGCGGGTGCCACAGCCGCTTGCCGCCGGCGTGGCGGATGCGCACGTCGTGGGCGGCCCACTGGCCGCGAAACGCGGTGCTGAGCGTGGACAGCTCGCCGACGAGGTCGCGTAACGCCCGGTCGTGGGGCTCGCGTCCGGCCTCGGCGCGCAGCAGCGCGGCGCTGACGGCGGTGGCCGCGTCCCAGTCGACGAAGAACCGCTGGGAGCCCGGGTCGAGGAAGATGTAGCGGGCGAGGTTGGCGCGGCCGTGACGTGTGGTGGCAGGGCTGTCGAAGACCGACGCGAGCAGGGCGCGAGCCAGCGCATTGTGGGCGACGATGTCCTGGCGGCCGTTGCGTACGAACGCCGCCGATATCGTCATGGAGTCCAGCAGCCACTGGACGCGCGGCGGGACCTGGACGTCCTTGCGGCGCGAAGGTGCGCGGCGGGCGGGCCGGGCGGCCTGGGCCAGGTCGAACAAGTAGGTGCGTTCGTCCTGGTCCAGGCGAAGGGCCTGGGCGACCGCGTCGAGTACCTCTTCCGATACGCCGCTGATGTGGCCCTTCTCCAGCCGGGTGTACCACTCGGTGCTCACACCGGCCAGCACCGCGACCTCCTCGCGGCGCAGCCCGGGGACCCGGCGCCGACCGCCGGTGGGCAGCCCGACCTGCTCCGGAGTGAGCTTCGCGCGCCGGATGGTGAGGAAATCTCGGATCTGGTCGCGGTTGTCGGACCGGTCGTCCATGCTCCCACGGTAACCGCAGGGCTTCGCAGGCGCTGACGGTAAGGGGGGTGCGATTATCCCCCTATAAATGCGCTCTGTCTCGCGCCCGGCCAAGTGGGTTTCCTGGGATCAGCGAATCGAACGCGACCTGCGACACGGAGATGGACCCTGTCCGACCAGCTTTTGTAGTGATGATCGGGCCGCCCATCACCGTCGACGCCCTCCTGTGATGCACCACCAGGACCTCCAGCACCCGGGAGTGACCATGACCGGCAAGACCGTACTGATCACCGGCGCGACCAGCGGCATCGGCGCCCACACCGCACGGCTGCTCCTCGACCGCGGCCACGCGTGGCCGTCACCGGCATGGCCGAGAACCTGCGGATGTACGCCACCAACCGTGGCGTCGGCGTCACGCTCGTCAACCCCGGCATGACCGGCACCGCCTTCTGGCCGGCCGGCGTCGACCTCAACACCCTGACCATCCGGCCGGTCGGCCAGCCCGTCTGAGGCAGATCTGACACCCCGTGGCATCGCAGCCGGTCGTGAGCCGTGGTGTTCCTACCGGAAGCGAGACAGCCACCCCGGCAGGCGGCCAGAGATCTCCTGGTCAAGTCTGCGGATAGTCCGGCTCCCTTTCCACCGCATGAATCTCACCTGCAAAGGAGAAGTCCATGAAACGCATCACCAAACGCGCGGCCCTGGCCACTCTGGCGTCCGTCGCGGTGACGGCCTCGCTTACCGTCGCCCTCCCGACGGCGGCGTACGCGATCAATGAGGTCCCGTGCGCCGGCCGGTCCGACCTCGTACGCGCCACAATCCACGCAACCGGCGCCTCGTCAGCCAACTACTGTTACGCCAACGCCGGAACGGATATGTACGTCCAGGATGTCTGGTGGGTCACCCTGATCTCGACCGGTAACAATCGCGTTCAGTGGTACGGGGACGGAAGATGGCAGCCGGCTCAGCCGATCCCGAAGTGGACCGTATTCACCTGGCCGAACCATCCCGGTGGGGTCCGCATCCAGGGGATCAGGATCGTCTGAACTGCCGGCGACATCGGGGCGGCGGTCCTGCCCGATCGCCGCTCCGGCCGGCAAGGCTCCGGGGCACAGCCCCGGGAAAGCCGGGCCCCCGCATTGAGGTCGCGAGCTCGCGTCACCGCCACTGACATCTTCGGAAGTCAGTGCGGGGTGGTTTCCGGATGGCCGTCTTTCATGTACGCCATGTGGGATTGAGCGACGTCGCGGACAAATATCCAGGGGTTCTTCCAGCACGTAGTCCGCGTATACCCCTGTTCGGGCCGTTCTTGAGACGGGCGGACTGAAGTTGACGGGATCCCGTCCGATCATCGCGATCGGGCGGGATCTCGTCGTTTCGGAGGATTTCGGTCACGAGGCTCGGCTGCGCGGAGCCTGATCAGCCGGCCGCGTCCGGCTGCGTCCGGCTCGTGCGGTTGGCGGCATGGGCGGTGAGGGCGCCGATCGCACAGATGAGTCCGAGCCCGAACAGCATGTACCGTGCCGCGTCGAGCATCGAGTCCCCGCCGAGGTTCATCAGCGTCCCGGCCACGGCCGTGCCGAACGCGATCGCCAGGCTCGTCACGGTGGCGATGCCCGCCGCGGCCCGCCCGCCTTCCTCCGGATCCTGGGTGCTGGACATCGCCCCCACGGACAGGTGCGGATAGGCGAGGCCGATCCCGGCCCCGGCGGCGAACAGCACCGGCACCCAGACGACCACCAGCCAGACCGGTGTGTCCGTACGCTGGAGCAGCCCTTGAAGGAGGAGGCAGGCGGCGAGCAGCAGTGGCCCGAGCACGCGCAGCCGGCGCACCGTGCGTTGCTCGGTCACCGACGAGCTGCAGATCTGGGTCACCGACCAGCCGAGTGAGATGGCCGCGGCGAAGAACCCCGCCACGAGCGGTGGCAGTCCGGCCAGCCGCTGGCCGAACAGCGGCAGGAACGACTCCACCGCGACGCCGAAGGCCAGCAGCGCCAGCGTCAGGTAGATCCACTTCAACGGCGAGCCGCGCCGGTAGGTCGTACGCGGGAAGACCCGCTGCTCACTGCGCCGCTCATGCGCGACGAACCCGGCCAGCAGCAGGAGCGCGAGCGCGATGGCGGCGCCCTTCTGCAGCGTGCCGGCCACGACCCCGGCCACGCTCACGGCTCCGGCGCCGGCCGTGATCAGCAGCAGGGACCCTGCCGGGATCGGCACCCGCGCCCCGCTGCGCCGGCTGCGCGGCAGGACACGGAGCACGAGTACACAGCATCCGACCCCGATCAGCGCCATCGTCGCGAACGCCGGCCGCCACGAGCCGAACTGGGCGAACAGGCCGCCGAGTGCCGGGCCGGTGAAGTTGCCGACGCCGTACATCGCCGACATCAGTGCGGCGCCGCGGGCCCAGAGCCGGGAGGGCAGCGCCGACCGGATGACGGCGAATCCGAGCCCGGACAGCAATCCCGCGCCGAGCCCCTGAACTCCCCGCGAAAGCAGGAGCACCGTCATCGCCGGGCTCAGCGCGCAGGCCAGCGAGCCCGCGGCGAAGGTGGCGAAGCCGGCGAGGTAGGCGCCGACGTCGCCCCACCGGGTCAGGAACCGGCCGGTGAGCATCGTCGTGACCACCATGGCGACGATGTAGACGGTCATGTTCCAGGCGTAGAAGCTCGCTCCGCCGAGCTCGGCCACCGCGGTCGGCAGCAGGCTCGCGGCCAGGTAGATGTTGATCGCGCCGACCAGCACCCCGCCGGCCAGCACGATTGCCGAGCCGAGATGCTCGCGGCCCAATAGCTCCCGCCAGGCGGGCGGGGTGGAGGGCGGCGTGGAGGGTGGGGTGGCGGGCGGAAGGGCGTTCACCGGCTTTCCTCCAGGACGCTCCGCGCTCCTCCACAGATCGCGAGGGAGTTGCGCTCGTCTCCTGGCGGCTGGACGGATGACGGGCCGCCGAACCGTTCGTCGTGGTCAGCACTCATGCGTTCCACGATGTCGTTGAACCGTCGCCGGAAACCTTCGCGCCGTTCACCGCTCCCGGCCAGGACGGCGAACGGGCAAGCCTCAACCGGTGATCCAACCCTGGACCTCGCTCGTCATCGGCTGGGCACTCCTGAGAACCGTTCACGATGCCTTGCCAGGGA
Source organism: Nonomuraea salmonea (assembly GCF_042428605.1). NCBI lineage: Bacteria > Bacillati > Actinomycetota > Actinomycetes > Streptosporangiales > Streptosporangiaceae > Nonomuraea > Nonomuraea salmonea. The sequence continues at coordinate 12,334 of NZ_JBHMCF010000039.1, read as the reverse complement.
GGGCAACATGGATGCGCCTATATCTTGTGACACAGGTTATAGTGGTGAAATGACTATGACGGAGCCGATGTTCTTGGCCTTGACGGCACTCCTCGATGAGCCGCGGCACGGCTACGGGATCGTGCAGGAAGTGGACCGGCTGTCTGCGGGGACGGTGCAGCTCAAGATCGGTTCCTTGTACGGCGTTCTCGACCGGTTGACCGCCGACGGCCTGGTGGAACTCGACCACGAAGAGGCGCACTCGGGACGTCTGCGCCGCTACTACCGCATCACCGACGCGGGGGAGGAGGCCCTTGCGGCGGAGCTCGCCAGGCTGAACAGCACCCTCCAGATCGCCGTCGAGCGACTCGGTGCCCGCCGGAGCAGCCTCACCAGCCGGCCATCGATCGCTGGAGGTTCGGCGTGAGCCTGCTGGAGCAGCGCTACCGCCTCATCCTCAAGATGCTGCCCGCCTCCTACCGGGCCGAGCGTGAGGAGGAAATGGTCGAGGCATTCCTTCAAGGCGCCGGGCAAGATCGCGACGAGGACAACGCGCGGCCGAGCTGGCGAGAGACCGTCTCCATCGCCGCGCTGGCGGTCAGGAGCAGGCTCGGCGGTCTCGGCGCCGCACCCCGCCACCGCGCCGTCGGTGACGCAGTCAGGCTGGTGGCCCTGCTCGGGTTGGGCTACCAGGCTGTGATCGGCTGGATCGACGTGCTCTTCTCGCTACACGCCCTGGGCTACCTGCCGGGACGATCGCTGGTCGTCACCCCTGGCCGGCAGGTGCCGCAGCTCCTGGCGACAGCGGGGGGTCTGGCCCAGGTCGCCGCCTTCGCCGCGCTCGCGCTCGGCAAGGTGCGGGCAGCCAAGCTCCTGGCCGTGCTGGGCCTGGTGCACGTGCTGGTCATGGTCGGGATCGCTGCCCTCACCTGGCCTCGATCGGTCATCGACTCCGCACCTCACGTCCTGGGCGCCATGGTGCCCGTCCTGGCTCTGCTGACCGGCTACCACGTGGACGCGCCGGTGCGGCGCTCCCTGCCGATGACCGCACTGCCGCTGGGGCTGACCGCCGCGTACATCGCCATCGCGCTCGCCTTCGCCAACCTCACGGGCACAAATGCCACGCCTGGTCACCCGACAGCGTGGGTGGCCATGTGGATCGATCCGCAGGGCGTGATCGTGGCGGCGCTCCTGATGGCAGGCCTGCTGTGCCTGGTGCGCGACACCACGCCGGCCTGGCGATTGGGTCTCGCCATCGTCGCGGCGTCGATGGCCGTTGAGCGGTCACCGGTCTTTCTGATCGGTGTCGAAAGGCCCGAACAGTCGCTTGCCATCACTGCGATCGTTCAGTCTGCGGCGTTGTCGACGCTGTGTCTGGCGCTGCTCGTTGCGGGGCTGCGTGTCCTGCCCCGTCCGGCTGTTCCCCTTCGAGACGGCAGCTAGCGTCCCGAACTCGCTCTCTCCCGTATAGGCGACGGTGGCCCTTCGCGGGCCACCGGCCGGGCGGCGGTTAGGATCCGCGCATGTCTCGTTTCGAGGTGGCCACTCTGGTTCTCGCGCCGCTGCCGGTCGTCTTCGATGCGTCCTTATCAGTCGAGCTGCACGCCTCTTCCATTCCGGACGGCTCTCCCTGGGCGATCAGGTCAGGTGGCGAGCGCGGCACTTCGGCCTCATCTGGCACCTGACCTCGACGATCAGCGCCTATGTCCGGCCCTCGTACTTCGTCGACGAACAGGTACGCGGCCCCTTTCGGTATTGGCGCCACGAGCACACCTTCGAATCGACGCCTGATGCCGACAGTGGCGTCGAAGCGACCCTCATGAAGGACATCGTCGACTTCGCCGCGCCCGCCGGCCCCTTGGGCACGCTCGCTGAGGCTCTCGTCCTGCGCCGTTACATGACCAAGCTGATCCTGCTGCGTAACGAGCACCTCAGGCGGACGACCGAGGCCACCATGCAGTGATCGCCTGCTTCCTGCGGGTACGGTGGCGGACCTCCAAGGCTGAGATCGGGCTCATGCCTCGTCACATGTCGCCGGCATAGACGGCCACCGTCAGGGTTCCGGGGCGTCGCAGGTATTCGGGGATGGACGTCTCCAGCCGGACCCTGATCGTGGTCGTCTTCCCGCTGAGCAGCCGTTTGCCCAGGTAGAGGAACCCACCCCCGACCGGCGAGGAGGAGCAGTCGACGCTGCCCTTGATCAGGCGTCCGTTCACCCACACCTTCTGGCTGAGCCGGTCGCCGAGACCGTCTCCGCAGGAGGTGGCGACGGCCAGGCCTAGGCCCTTGTTCGGCACGGTGACCGTCACCTCGCGGCTGTCGGGCCAGGTGGTGGTGGCCTTGGCGGCCAGGTCGAGCTCCTTCCGGACCTTCGCGGGCGGCTCGGGCGGGGGCGAGGCGGGCTTCATCGTGGCCGGCGGCGTCCACTCGTACACGCCGAACCGCCATTTCCCGGGAGCCGTGCGCTCGGGGGAGCCCTTGACGGTGAATATCACCGTTCGCGTCCCGGCGGGGAAGGGCTGCATGTCGACCGCTTTGCCGCGCTCGCACGCGTTCATCAGGAAGGGCGCCGGGGACAGCGTGAAGGTCTTGTCCAGGCCCGGCACGCTTGCGATGACCTGCGGTGGTGCCGCTTTGGGAGATGGGCAGTCAGGCAGGATGGCCACCGGTTTGCCGCTCACCTCCACCTCGAAGAGCACCGATGCCTGGCGCGCTGGGTCGAAGGTTGCGGTGGCGAGCCTGCGGTAGACGGTGCCGTCCGACTCCTCGTACCGGCTGGGGAGCTTTTCGGTCATGTTCGCAGTGGTCGGCTGATCGGGCCCGCGCAGGCTGACGACCGTACCGCCGGCGACGACCGCGACGGCGAAACTGACAGCGGCGGCGACGGTCGCGAGCCGGCGCCGCCGCGCGCCGCGCGCCCTGGCGCGCAGTGAGTGCCAGGGGATCGGGCGGTCGAGGGCGGGGCTGCTGCGTTCGTCGAGCAGGTCGCGGAGTTCTCGCTGGTCGATGGGCATGGCGCTACCCCCTCCTGTCGTACGTGAACGACTTGTCCACCCGAAGCTTGGCCAGCGCCCTGCTCGCCTGGCTCTTGACCGTTCCGACGCTGCAGCCGAGCGTCTCAGCGGTCTGGGCCTCGCTCAGGTCCTCGAAGAACCGCAGCACGATGACGGCCCGCTGCCGGGCGGGCAGGCGGCCGAGCGCCTGCCAGACCAGCTCGCGATCGTCGGCCTGTCCCATGTGGTCGGCCGCCTGCGCCTGGTCGGGCGGCGACTCGCTGGTCATCTCGGCCCTTCTCCAGCGCCGCCGCCACCAGGAGATGTGCAGGTTCACCATGATCTTGCGGACGTACGCCTCACGCTCGTCGCCCAGGCGCGGCCAGGCCTGCCACGCCTTCAGCAGCGCCGTCTGCACCAGGTCCTCGGCCGCTCCCCAGTCACGGGCGAGCAGGTAGGCGGTGCGGAGCAGCCGGTGCCACGACGCCTCGACGAACGCGTCGTACTCCGATCCATCCGCCATGTACGGTCCTTCCTCGAGCGACAGTCACCCGTCCATACGCCGCCGGAGGAGCGGAAGGTTGCTCAGGCTCAGGAAGCGGTCGTCTCTGGGAGGATCCTGCAAGATCCACGCTGTCTCGGTGGACCCCATGAGAGGAAGTGGCGAGGCGTGCTGCGCTGGGGCTGGTTATCTGTCGTTCTCGTTCTGGCCGGATGCTCGGCCACCACCGCGCCTCCCGCGCCGGTGCCCGTCCGTTCCACGGCTGCTGCCAGTGAGGTGGCGGGCGCGCCGGGGGACGCTGTCGGGGAGCGGAGCGTGGTTCATCTGGCGGGAGTGGCGCCGTCGTGTGCCAAGAAGATCGAGGGGACGGGTTTCGTGTACGCCCCCCAGCGGGTGGTGACCCCGGCGCATGTGGTGGCCGGTGTCCGCCCGGTGTCCGTCCGCGTCACGGCTGCTGACGGTGAGGTCTATAAAGGGCGTGTCGTGGCGTTCGATCCTGATGTCGACGTCGCGGTCCTGTACGTACCTGATCTGCCTGCCCCTGCACTCTGGCTGGACGTGCCCGGAGGGTCGCTCGGCGATGCGCGCTTGCTCGGTTATCCGAAGGGGGCGAAAGGCGTCGTCGCGCAGCCGGTCGAGATCCTCGATCGGTTCGAGGCGGAAGGGCCGGACATCTACAAGAGACGTCAGGTCACCAGGACGGTGCTCGAACTCGCCTTCGACGTGCGCCCGGGTATCAGCGGCGCCCCGCTGCTCGTCGAAGGCGGCACGGTCGCGGGGATGGTCGTCGCCGCGACCAAGCAGGATCCGAAGCGCGGGTACGCGCTGGCCGCCGAGGAGATCCTGCCCATCGCCAAGCGCGCGGCCAAAGCCACGAAGCATGTGTCGACACGCAAGTGCGATGCAGGTCCGTGACGAACGAGGGTCCACCTGACGAAACTCAGGGGGAAGGCCAGACGATCGTGTCCTGTGTGCTGCCTGCACGGACTTCTACCTTTTGGGTTCCCCGTGGAAAAGAGGAACCTGATGAGGATGTTGACGGCCGCCGCGATGGCCGGGGTGCTGCCGGCTTTGGAATGCTTTTCGTTCTCTGCTCGCCTGCAGGTGACTTGAACTGATTTTTTGGTGTGCGTCAGGAACGGCCGCGTTCTCCGGTGGCTGTGGTGTTGTGGCGTTGGTAGTGGCGGGCGGCGCGGGCGCGGTTGGCGCAGGAGGGTTTGCACCATTCCTGGCGGCCGTGGGTTTTGACGAAGTAGCGGACGCAGCGGGGTGCGTTGCAGGCGCGCAACTGCTCGCGGTGCGGGCCGCTCAGGAAGTCGATGGCGGCTCGGGCCAGGGTGGCGATCAGGCGGACGTTCCCGTCGGGCTCGGTCGACAGCACGTCCGTACGCGGTGTGCCGCCCTCCGGCCAGGTCAGTTGCGGGACGATCGCCTCGCGGGCGGCTGCCGCGTTGAGATGGGTCATGGCCTGGTCGAGGGGCATCAGGCGGTTGGCGTCGGCGCGGCTGGGAGGGGCGGGGCTGACCGCGTGCGCGAACAGGGCTCGTATGGCGCGGCGCAGCTCGACGAGTTCGCTTCTGAGCTGCTCGTCCACGGTGATGTCCGCGGGATCGACCTGCTGGTGGAGCCAGTGGGTCGCGTCATCCAGGGTCGCCAGGTCGTCGGCGACGCCGCCGTTGCCGTCGTGGCGGATCGTGCTCGCCAGTTCCAGAGCCGGCCAGCGCTCCACTCGAACCTCCCGGTTGCTCATGCCGTCCTTTGTAGCTTATGGTCCCTAACGCTAAAGCTGAGTTTAACCGTTAGGAGCCTGATGAGACTGCTGCTGGCCCAGATCAGCGACTTGCACCTCGACGGCAGCGACAGGGCGACCCGGCGCGCCACCCAGGTCATGGACCATCTGCGGGCACTGCCTCGCCTGGTCGACGCCCTGCTGGTCACCGGGGACATCGCCGACCATGGCGAGGAGGCCGAGTACGAGGAGGCCGCCCGCATCCTGGACGCGCCCTTCCCCGTGCTCACGTGTCCCGGCAATCACGACGTCCGGGCGGCGTACCGGAAGGCGCTGCTGGGTCGGCCGCCCGCCGACGAGCCCGTCAATGAGGTGCATCACATCGGCGGCGTCGCCATCCTGATGTGCGACGCCACCATCCCCGGCCGCGACGAGGGCCGGCTGGACGCCGAGACGCTCACCTGGATGCACGACGTCCTCGACCCTGACACGCCCGCGCTGATCGCCTTCCACCAGCCGCCCGTCGAGCTGCATCACCCGTTGCCCGACTCGGGCCGGCTGGAGTCGCCCGGCGACCTCGCCGCGCTGCTCGACGCTCATCCGCAGGTCGTCGGCGTGCTCACCGGTCATGCGCACACCGCGGCCGCGTCGATGTTCGGGGGACGTCCGCTGATCGTCGGGCCGGCCGTCACCTGGACGTTGCGCCTGCCCTGGGAGGGTGATCGGCCCGCCGACCGCGAGCAGCCGCCCGGGCTCGCGTTCCACATCCTGGACGACGACCTCCGCCTCACCACGCACTACCGCGTCGTGCTGCCGTGATCCATCCGTACGCGGTCGCCGGGTTCCTCCTGGCGATCCTGCCGATCATCGCCACGCCGGGCGCCAGCCTGACCCTGCTGATCCAGCACGTCACCACCGGCGGCCGCCGCCAGGCCGTACCCGTCGTCCTCGGCACCATCACCGGCCTGTACGCCCACGCCGCCCTCGCGGTCGCCGGGCTGTCGGCGCTCGTCATGCACTCCAGCCAGGCGTTCACCGTCGTCAAGCTCGCCGGCGCCGCCTATCTCATCGGCCTCGGGCTGTGGACCTGGCGTTCCCGGCCTCCCATGCCGGATGATCCGCCGGAGCGCACCGGTTCCGCCTACACCCAGGCCCTGCTCGCGAACGTGCTCAATCCCAAGGCGGCCTCCATCTACCTGACGCTGGTGCCGCAGTTCCTCGCGCCCGGGCGTCCTTTCGGCGGGCAGATCTTCGCCCTGGCCAGTGCCCATGCTCTGCTCATGATCGTGTGGCTCTTGGGGTGGACGGCGCTGCTGCATCGAGGGGCGGGCCTCCTGCGTAGGGCCCGGTTCAGGCGCGTGATGGGCAAGGTGACGGCGGTGGTGCTCGTCGTGCTGGGCGTTCGGGCGGCCACGGCCTAGGTGGGTAGAACGTTCGGTCTTGACCGCGCCCGCCATCTTGGCTAGCCTCCTGAACACCGACATGGGGGATCAGGATGAACGAAGAGCTCGGTACCGTACAGGCCGCCTTGGGGGCCCGCGCGCGGCTGCTGCAGTGGGCGGACGGCGGGCTGGTGGTCGATCTGCTGCGTGCCGCGTCCGGGGCGGGGTGGCTGGACCTGCTGACCACGCCTACGACCGTCGAGGCGCTGGCCGAGGCCGGTGGGGTGTCCGCCGAGCGGGCGCGGCGGGTGGTCGAGGTGTTCGTGGCCGCGGGGGTCGTACGTGATGGGGAGGGGCCTGCTTACGTCCTCACCGAGGAGTTCGCGGCGCTGAACGGGGCTCCCGCCGGCGTGCGGCTGGACGACGCGATCGACATGGTCACGGCGGCTCGCGACCGGGTGCGTTCGGCGCTCTCGCCGGACGTGCGGCGGACCTGGGAGCAGGACGCGCTGGTCGTAGCCCGTAACTGGGGCATGCTGCCGGCCGCCGCCACGCGGGCGATCTTCTCGATGGCGTACGACGCGGTGCCCGCGTACCGCGACCGGCTGGCCGCGGGCGGTCCGCTGCTCGACATCGGCAGCGGCATCGGGGGAGCGCTGCTGACGACGCTGACGATGTTCCCTGAGTTGCGGGCGGTCGGGGTCGAGCGAGCCGAGGACGTGGTCAAGGAGCTGCGGGAGCGGGCCGAGGCGGCCGGCGTGACGTCCCGCCTGGAGATCCGGTGCGCCGACGCCCAGGAGATCGACGACGAGGCGGCGTACGAGGTCGCGTACTGGGCACAGGCGTTCTTCCCGGACGACGCCCGCGCGGTCACCCTCGAAGCCGCGCGGCGCGCGCTGGTCCCTGGCGGCCTGCTCCTGGTGCAGGAGCTGACGCCGCCGGCACAGGACGCTCCGGAGGCCCGCCTGCACTCCGCCCTGGACGCGCTCGTCGCCGACTCCCGGGGCGTCCCACCCGTCCGTACGGCGGAGGAACTGGCCGCGGAGTTGCGGGACGGCGGCTTCGAGGACGTCGAGGTGACGACGACGCCCATTGGCCGCCTCGTCCTGGGCCGGCGCGCGCTTGACTAGGGCCCATGGGCCGGGCCAGGGCGCCGCAGGAGAAGAAGCGGCTGAGCTTCCAGAAGGTCGTGGTGCTGCCCGTGGCTTTCTCGGCCGTCGTGCTCCTGGCGGTGGCTGCGCTGCACTTACAGTTCAGCCCTCGCGTGGCGCGGGTGGAGGCGGCCGCGCTCACCGAGGTGCGGGGCGTCGGCCGGGTCGTTCATGAAGAGACTCTCGTCATGCACCAGTGGGAGAACAACTATGTCGAGGTGACCGAATTCGTAGTCCACCTCGAAGGGAGTGCGAAGGAAGGCGTGGTCGCCGCGATCGAGCGCCGGCTGGAGCTGCTGGGCTGGCGGGTGTCGGATCGCGAGCGGTCTGAGATCTGGCTGGAGTCGGCCGCGTGGCCGTACGTCATCGTCTCGGTCGAGTCGCTCAAGAGCAGCGGAGTGCAGGTCAATGATCGGGGGCTGCCCCTGGATGAGATGGCGTTCCTGAGTGTCGTGCCGTGAGTCCGATGTGCCTGCGGCGGGCGTACGTGCACATGAACGGTGAGTACGCCCGCCACAACGGCGCCACCGGCACATAGCCTCACCTCCGGGGCTTGCGAGGATGAGCGTGCTCACCTCGCCTGACGGAGGAAACATGGACGGACAGCAGTGGCTGGCGGAGCGGTTCGCCGAGCATCGGGGGCACCTTCGCGCGGTGGCGTACCGGATGCTGGGCTCGCTCAGCGAGGCCGACGACGCGTTGCAGGAGGCGTGGCTGCGGGCCGATCGCGCCCACACCGCGGAGGTGCGGAACCTCGCCGGCTGGCTGACCACCATCGTGGCCCGGGTGTGCCTGAACATGTTGCGCTCCCGTGCCCACCGCCAGGAGGAGCCGCTGGACACGCAGGCTGCCGACCCGCTGCTCGGCCCGGCGGCGGGAAACCCCGAGGCCGAGGTGGAGATGGCCGACTCGGTGGGGGTGGCGCTGCTGGTGGTGCTCGACAGGCTGAGCCCGGCCGAGCGGGTGGCGTTCGTGCTGCACGATCTGTTCGCGGTGCCGTTCGAGGAGATCGCCCCCTTGCTGGAACGCTCACCCGAGGCGACCCGGCAGCTGGCCAGCCGGGCGCGTCGCCGGGTCAAGGGGGCGCCCGCGCCGCACCGTGAGCCGGGCCGGACGCGGGAGATCGTCGAGGCTTTCCTGTCGGCGACGCGCGGGCAGGACTTCCGGGCGCTGATCACGTTGCTGCATCCCGAGGTCACCCTGCGGGCGGACGCGGCCGTCATGCTCACCGCCGCGCCCGTCACCGTCCAGGGGGCCGAGGCCGTCGCCAAGGGCGCGATGGCCGCCATGCAGCGGGCCAGATTCACCGGTCCCGCGCTGCTCGACGGCGCGGTCGGCCTGGTCATGGCGGCGCAGGGCAGGCTGCGGGTGGCGCTCACCTTCACCGTCGACGACGGGCTCATCACCGCCATCGACGTCGTCGCCGAGCCCGAGCGGCTCGGCCTGCTCGACGTGGCGGTGCCCGGCTGACGAGGTGACGTACGTCACTCCCGCCGCCGGTCACATCGCCGTCCGGCGGCGGGTCAGGGCGGTGACGGGCGCTACCGGCCCGGCGTCATTCGAGAGCAAGGAGCATCCGATGCTTCCCATCATCGTCACCGTTCTGGCCGCCGCCTGGGTGGGTTTCTCCGCGTACGCGATCCTCACCCGCGCCGCGTGGGTCGTCGAACCGCTGCGGACGTACGGGGTGCCCGCCTCGTGGTGGCCCTGGCTGGGCGCGGCCAAGGCCGCGGGGGCGGCGGGGCTGCTGGCCGGTCTGGCCGTGCCGGTGATCGGCGTGCTGGCCGGGATCGGGCTGGTGGTGTACTTCCTCGGCGCCGTCGTCACCGTGCTGCGCGCCCGGTCGTACAAGACCGTCGTCTTCCCGATCCTGTACCTCGTCCCCGTGGCCGTCACCCTCATGATCTGAGGAGGATGTCGAGAACGCTCCGGCCGCTCCGACTCGCCTACGGCGAAAGGAGCAGACATGTCACGCAACATCGAGACCGTCAACACCTACCTGGACGGTTTCCGTAAGAACGACCACGAGCAGATCCTGTCCTGCCTGACCGACGACATCGAGTGGACCGTCTTCGGCGCCTTCCACCTGACCGGCAAGGACGCCTACGACCAGGCCATCGACGGCCCACCCGAGTTCGTCAACCCGCCGCACCTGGAGGTCGTGCGGATGGTCGAGCAGGGCGACGTGGTCATGGCGGAGCTCACCGGGTGGGTACGGCGTGCGGACGGCGATGAGATGCGGATGTCGATGGCGGAGGTGTTCGTCCTGCGGGACGGGAAGATCGCCGAGCGCCGCGCCTGGGTCATCGAGCTCAAGGAGAACGAACACCGCTGAGCACACCGGCGCCCCGCACCTCCATGTCACCCGTCAGCGTGAAGGGGGTGACGCCGAAGGTGGCGGCGAGGTGCGGGGCCAGGTGAAACCGTCCTCCGTCCCCTGCGACCGTTCACAGCGAAGAAATCGGCTGGCGGACGGCGCTTGGGAGCGGGCAGCATGGCCGTTGATGGACGAACGGCGGCTGATCCGCGTTTCCAAGTATCTGGCCCGGCACCTGCGCCACGACCCCGGCCGCATCGGGCTCACCCTCGACGAGGGCGGCTGGGCCCACGTCGGGGAGCTGCTGCGGGCCGCCGCCGCGCACGGCTTCCCGATCACGCCAGAGGAGCTGCGGGAGGTCGTCGCGGCCAACGACAAGCGCCGCTACACGATCGAAGGCGACAGGATCAGGGCCAGCCAGGGCCACTCGGTGCCGGTGGAGCTCGGGTTGCCCGCCGTGGAGCCGCCCGAGGCGCTCTACCACGGCACCATCGGCCGGTTCGTGGCGGCGATCAGGCGGGAGGGCCTGCGGCCGATGAGCCGGCACCACGTGCATCTGTCGCCCGACCGGGAGACGGCGACGCGGGTGGGGGCGCGGCGAGGAGTGCCGGTGGTGCTGGTGGTGGCGTCGGGAGCGATGCACGCCGACGGGCACACCTTCATGCGCAGCGTCAACGGGGTGTGGCTGGTGGACCACGTGCCGCCGTCCCATCTCAGGTTTCCCTCCTGAGCTGTTCCCCGTCGGGGAGCGTCACCCACGTGCCGGCCTCCTCGGTCAGCGAGCGGGCGTCGGACGGCAGCAGGCCCGCTCCCGCGTAGCAGTAGGCCACGGCCGCGCCCTGGTAGAGGTATGCCCTGAGGATCTCCTCGACGGAGTCGTCCTCCGAGACGCTGCCGTCGCCCGGGTGGGTGTCCCAGGCGACGGTCTCGCCGTCGCGGCGGGTGGCCGAGAAGGCCGGGTTCGTGGTGGAGGGGACGCTGCGCAAGCGGCTCTTCCACCGGGGGAGGCGGGTCGACGCCTGGGTGGGTTCCTTGACGCGGGACGAGCTGGGTGACGGCTTCGCATCAAGCTGATCTCCGTCGTGGTCGCCGCACATCACGACATGTCACCATGCGGAAATGGACGGCTTATCCATGACCGAGGGCCGACGCCTCCTGCTCGGCGCTCTGGCCGGATTCACCCTGACGGCCCTGCTCGCGGTGGTCGCGATGCTGATAGCCCGCCTCTTCCCCGACTCCCGGTACTGCGGCGAATACTTTGGCTGTCTGGGGCTGCTCGTGGAGTCGTTGCGGACAGGCCGCTGGGCCATGACCCTGCTCGCCTGGCCGCTGCTGCACCTCCTGGGTTTCCGCCCGGCCTGGCCGACCGCCGTGCTCGGCCTGTTGCTGCTGATGGCGCTGTGGGCGCTCGGGCGCTTCTCCTTCGAGGTGTACGCGCTCAGCGGCGTCATCGCGTACACGGTCGCCGCCTGGGCCTCCGCCCCCGGCCGCTTCCGCCTGTGGGTGGCGACCGGCCTGTCCTCCCTCACCATCTGGGCCGTCATGCTGCTCCTGGCGTGAGGGAGGTGGCACCGGGCCTGGCCGGTGCCACCCCTCGGGGTCAGCGGACGTAGATGTCGGGGCGGGGGGCCGTGGGCATGCGGTCGCCGAGGAAGAAGCTCGTGTGCGGCGGCTGGTTGTACGCGGTGTTCTGCCAGGCCACCGAGACGCGGTAGAGCGGGTCGTGCATCAGCGTGTAGATGCGCCGGTCCGTGGGCGTGGGGGTGGAGTAGATGCGCAGGGCGCGGTTGTCGCTGGTGGGCCAGATGACCTCCTCGCGCCAGTCGCCGAACAGGTCGGCCGACAGGGACGGGGTGGCCTTGGTGCCGTTGTTGGAGTGGACGCCTGAGGCGGTCAGGAGGCGGGTGTCGCCGTCGGTGCCGTATTTGTCGATGCGGGTCTGGTCGAGCAGCTCCCTGACGGGGTCGGCGTCCCACCAGACGAGGAAGTTGATCGAGGACGGCTTGCGGCCGGCGTTGTTGCCGGTGACGCTGCGCAGGTTCGCGTCGGCGGCCGACCAGAACTCGCTCGCGATCCTGACCGTGGAGATGTCGCCCGCGACGCCGCGGCCGTTGTCAGAACCGGATGGAGAGGACCAGAGGATCCCGCCGTTGCGGGGGTCGATGTAGAGGGAGCCGGGCTGGGAGGTGGACTCGCTGACCTTGAAGTATTCGAGGCCGGACCTGGCGGGGTCGAAGTCGCCGAGGTGCTGGGCGTCGCCGTGGCCGGTGCGGGTGGACCA